>NZ_JBNHIE010000004.1:0-334352 GCF_059093025.1 Arthrobacter sp. 210 2 | reverse complement strand
CCAGACCACTGGGTTGATAGGCCGGATGTGGAAGCGAGGACTAACGACTCGTGAAGCTGACCGGTACTAATAGGCCAACAACTTACACCACACACCCACCCCGCAAACGAACTTCAAAAGCGTTTGCACCCGGGGCGGGTAAAAAGATACACAAGACTGCTTGCGTCCACTATGTGGTTCCCAAACAACAAACCCGTTTGTTGCAGGGAACACCAACTGAATAACAACACCACACTGCTCGAACACGAGCACGAATGTTGTAACCAGGTTTTCCCACCCCCGCGGGGGTGTGGAGCAAGGGTTACGGCGGTCATAGCGTGGGGGAAACGCCCGGTCCCATTCCGAACCCGGAAGCTAAGACCCACAGCGCCGATGGTACTGCACCCGGGAGGGTGTGGGAGAGTAGGTCACCGCCGGACAACCATTAAGGTCGAGGCCCCAACCAGAAATGGTTGGGGCCTCCCGCATTTAAACAACACCGCCCCGGGATGCCCTATCAGATAACGCACCCAAAAACCCCGGATGACAACCACAACTGACAGAGCAACCCACCCCGGGTCACGCCGCGGGGCACCAAGGCACCGTCCCGCCGTCGGACAATCCGCCCGGGTGATAAGCCGTCCACAGCGAACCCAGGACAAGTGATGCGGCGTCGCCCGGGAACCCGCAACAGCTGATAGAGCGTCATCGGGGAACCTGCATTAGGTGAGAGAGCGTCCGCTGAGGGCACAATCGGGGCTGAAAACCCCCCAAAATCCGGTGATTAACCTCAAAAAGTCGCGGAAACACGCGGAATTTGCGGACCTCGACCGCCCAAGCTGGTAAGTTTTCGAACAGTGGCTTGTGCGCATGCCGCGTGCAGGCTCCATAAAGATGACCGTCCAGGAGGACATAAATGGCTAAGAACCGTAGTGAACTTGTTGCAGAGGTAGCGGGCAAGGCCGGCACCAGCCAGGCAGCCGTCAACTCCGTCCTCGACGCACTGTTCGAGGTTTTCGAGACTTCTGTCGCCGCGGGCGAGAAGATCACCATCCCGGGCTGGCTCGCCGTCGAGCGCACCGACCGTGCAGCACGCACCGGCCGCAACCCGCAGACGGGTGAAACCATCCAGATCGCAGCAGGCCACAGCGTCAAGCTGACCGCCGGCTCCAAGCTCAAGGCTGCGGTTTCCAACAAGAAGTAAGCTTCTTCCTCCCCGGCCCAGAGCCGGCGTGGAAAAGGAGCGGTGACCGGGAGGTTGCCGCTCCTTTTGCTTTTAAGGCCGATTCGCGGCCCGGGCAGGCGTAGCGGACAATGGAATGGTGTCTTCTGCCGCAAAACCCCGTTCCACAAACCCCCAGTCCGCTCCCGGCAAGGGAGCGCAGGGGCAGGACAGCGGCGCCTCCGGCATCTCACGCCCCTGGCAGCTTGCCGGACTGGCCGCAGTATTCCTTGGCCTTGTTGCCGCCCTCATCTTCTCCGGTGCTGCGGCAACCCGCGGCGTCGCTGACCCCGGCGCCCTGGTGCGTTGGGGCCTGCCCGCCAGCAAGGCCATCCACAACATTTCGCTGGCAACGGTCATCGGCGGCCTGATCTTCGCCGTCGGAATCCTGCCCAGGAGCTTGGCGCCCCGCAGCAGGGCCAGGGAAGCGTCCGAAGCCGACGGCGGCCCGGAGCACCCTGCCTTCAGCCGTGCTCTGGCCGTGGCAGCCGCCGCCGGCGCAACCTGGACCCTGTCCGCAATCGCCGTCCTGGTCCTGACGTACGCGGACGTCGCCGGGCAGGCGCTCTCGGGAGACGCCGAGTTCACGCAGGCCCTGGTGTATTTCATGACGGACATCGAGACGGGGCGCGCCTGGCTGGCCGTCACCATCATCGCCGCCGTAGTCACCACAGCGCTGTTCGGCGTCCGGTCCCTCGGCGGGCTGGCGCTGACCCTGGTCCTGGCGTTCATTGGGCTGGTCCCCACGGCGCTGATTGGCCACTCCTCAAGCTCGTCAGACCACGAGGGCGCCATCAACTCCCTCGGCCTGCACCTGGTGGGCGTCAGCACCTGGGTGGGCGGCATCATCCTGCTGGCCCTGCTCTCCGGCATCCTCACCGGTTCCAAGGCAGGGGCAGCCGGTGATATCACTGAATCCACCCTCCGCCGGTTCTCCTCCCTGGCCGGCTTCGCCTTTGTCCTGGTATTCGCCTCCGGAGTCATCAATGCCAGCATCCGGATCACCAACTGGGGAGACCTCTTCGGCTCCGCCTACGGCCAACTGATCCTGGCCAAATCCGCAGCCACCCTGGTCCTGGGCGGGATCGGCTTCATGCACCGCCAATGGGTCATCCCGCAGCTGGGCCGCAAGGGCTCCACAATGTCCTCGCGGCGCGTGCTGTGGCAGCTGGTCCTGGCCGAACTCCTGGTGATGGGCCTGACTTCCGGCGTGGCCGTCGCCCTGGGGCGTTCGGCCCCGCCGGAGCCCACAACCTATGCGCCGGACGCGTCGCCGGCCTTCATCCTGACCGGCTACGAACTGCCCCCCGAACTGACGCCGGAACGCTGGCTGACGGAATGGCGCCTCGACTGGCTCTGGATAGCCGTGGCCCTCTTCGGGCTGGTGTCCTACTTCCTCGGCGTGGCAAAGGTCTATCGCCGGGGCGACACGTGGCAGTGGTTCCGCACCGTGAACTGGGTGATCGGCCTTCTGGTGCTCACCTACATCACCTCCGGGCCGCCGTCGGTCTATGGCCGCGTCCTGTTCTCCGCGCACATGGTGGACCACATGGCGCTGACCATGGTGGCCCCCATCTTCCTGGTGCTCGGTGCACCGGTCACGCTCGCCCTGCGCGCCCTGCAACCCCGCGGCGACGGTTCACGCGGAGCCCGGGAGTGGATCCTGGTCTTCGTGCACTCGAAGTTCTCCCAGGTGGTTACCCATCCGCTGTTCGCGGCCGCCAACTTTGCCGGCTCCATTGTGCTGTTCTATTACTCCGACCTGTTCGGGTTCGCGATGCGCGAGCATGTGGGCCATGAGCTGATGATCGTGCACTTCCTGCTCACGGGCTACATCTTCGTGCTGAGCATGATCGGTTCGGACCCGCTGCCGCGCCGGGCGCCGTACCCCATGCGGCTGCTCCTGCTCCTGGCCACCATGGGCTTCCACGCGTTCTTCGGCGTGGCGATCATGGGCGGCACCAACCTCCTGGCCGCCGACTACTTCGGCAACCTGGGCCGGGACTGGGGACAGTCCGCACTGATGGACCAGCAGACCGGCGGCGCAGTGGCCTGGGGCATCGGCGAGGTGCCCACCCTCCTGGTGGCGATCGGCGTCGCCATCATGTGGTCCCGGTCCGACGCGCGGGAAACCAAACGGGTGGACCGGGCGGCCGACAGGAATAACGACGCCGATCTCACCGCTTACAACGATATGTTTGCCAAATTGGCCGAACGCGATGCCGAGCTGGCTGACCGCAACAAGCTGGAAGGACGCTGATGAGCGAAACCGTACGCACCCACCACCGGGTCCGAGCCTCCGAACTGGTGGGCCGTAACTGGTTGAACACCGGCGGCAAGACCCTCGACCTCGAAGCCCTGCGCGGCAAGATCGTGCTGCTGGACTTCTGGACCTTCTGCTGCATCAACTGCCTGCACGTCCTGGACGAGCTGCGCCCGCTGGAGGAAGAGTACTCGGACGTCCTGGTCACCGTGGGCGTCCACTCGCCCAAGTTCGAGCACGAGGCGGACCCGGTGGCGCTGGCCGCCGCTGTGGAGCGCTACGAGATCCACCACCCGGTCCTGGACGATCCGGAGCTGGAGACCTGGAAGGCGTACACCGCCCGTGCCTGGCCCACGCTGGTGGTCATCGATCCCGAGGGTTACATCGTGGCGCACCTCTCCGGCGAGGGCCACGCGGACGGCCTGGCCGTGCTGATCCCTGAGCTCATCGCCGAACACGAGGCCAAGGGCACCCTGCACCGCGGTTCCGGCCCGTACGTGGCGCCCGAGCCGACGTCCGGCACCCTGAGGTTCCCTGGCAAGGCGCTCTTCCTTCCCGCCGGCCGCGGTTCCGTCGCGGATGAAGCGTCCGACGGCGGCGCGGCAGCAGGTGCCGCATCGCACGGTTCATGGCTGGTCACCGATACCGGGCACCACCGCCTCGTGGAGCTCGGCACCGACTTCCATACCGTCCTGGCCACCTTTGGCTCAGGCACCAAGGGCTACGCCGACGGTCCGGCCGCCGGTGACACCGCGACCGCACAGTTCAACGAACCCCAGGGCCTGGTCCTGCTGCCGGAAGACGTGGCAGCCAAGGTGGGCTACGACGTCGTTATTGCCGACTCCGTCAACCACCGCCTTCGTGGGCTGTCGCTGACAGACGGCAAGGCCTCCACCCTGGCCGGCAACGGCGTCCAGCGTTTGCTGGAAACCGGCCCCGCGCGCGTGGACGAGGACGCTGCCGGGTTCACGGGCCGCCTCAGTGACCATCCCCTGGAAGTCTCCCTGAGCTCGCCCTGGGACCTGGTATGGTCGCGCAAGCTCAACGCCGTGGTGGTGGCCATGGCCGGGACCCACCAGATCTTCAGTTTCGACCCCGTGTCCGGTGAAGTGGACATTATTGCCGGCAACGGCCTCGAAGGACTGCTGGACGGCCCTGCCCACGAGGCCTGGTTCGCCCAGTCATCGGGCCTGGCCGAGGACGCCGACGGCAGCATCTGGGTGGCCGACTCTGAAACGTCTGCCCTGCGCAAGCTGGCCATGGATGACGACGGCGCCATCACCGTGGAAACCGCCGTCGGCAAGGGTCTGTTCGACTTCGGCTTCCGGGACGGCGCCGCCGAGGAGGCACGCCTGCAGCACCCGCTGGGCGTGACGGTCCTGCCGGACGGCTCAGTGGCAATCGCCGACACCTACAACGGCGCGGTCCGCCGTTACGACCCCACCACCAAGACCGTCTCCACGCTGGCCCGCGGCCTCGCCGAACCCTCCGACGTGATTGTGGACCACACCAAGGCAGCCGGCTCCGAGCCGCTGCTGGTGGTGGTTGAGGCGAACCAGCACCAGTTGGTGTACGTCCCCATCCCCAAGGAAGCACAGCAAGTGGACGAGGGCGCATCCCAGACGCACCGGCCCAAGAGCCCGGTGGCCCCCGGCCCGCTGGAGCTGACCGTCCGCTTCACCGCCCCCACCGGGCAGAAGCTGGATGACCGCTGGGGCGATCCCACGCAGCTGAAGATCTCCTCTACGCCCCCCGAGCTGCTGGTATCCGGCGGCGGAACATCGGTGGGGCTTCTCCGGACCCTTGAGCTGTCCCAGGACGTGCCCGAAGGCATCCTGCACATCACGGCGCGCGCGGCCGCCTGCGACGGGCCGGAGACCGAGGACGGCGAGATCCCCGATCACGCCGCCTGCCACCTGTACCAGCAGGACTGGGGCATCCCCGTGCTGCTGCAGGCCGACGGAGACACCGAGCTGGTACTGGACCTCCGCGGCATGGACTGACGCGCCGCCGTCGTCCGCGTATTACAGGGCTGCCGCCCGTGACCCTAACGTCACGGGCGGCAGCCTTTTGTGGCTGTACCCTGGCAAGAACCGCGGATTCGCGCGAATGCCGCTGCTAGCTGAACCCAAAAACGTGCCTGACGTGACGTACGCCAGTTCTCCACATAGGGCTGCCACCAGGTGCCGCACGCCCAAGGGCACGGCCAGCATGGCCGAATGGATGTCCCAGATGCACTCGCACGCTGCGGCGGAGCCGCCCGCCGTCCTGCCCTTGCCCGGCTCGGTGTTGACGACGCCGCGCTCAGACGCGCTGTGCGTAGGGGCATCCTGCAGCCGGACCGGGGACTTTACGCGCTTCCGACGGCGCCCCCGGACCTGGTTGCCGTGCTGCGGAACCGGGAGTTGCTCACCTGCTCCAGCGCCGCAGCACACTACGGCCTCTGGTGCCTGCATCCTCCAGGTCTTCGGCATGTCTACCACCAGCGGCATTCTGCAGTGGGTGACTCGGCCATCCACCACGCAGGGCTGCTGCTGCCACCTTCCCGGCTTCATCCTGTCGTTGCCCTCGCCGACGTACTGGTCCACGCCCTGCGCTGCCTGCCATTCGCTGAGTCCCTGGTTATGGTCGAAAGCGCGGTCTCCCGGGGTGACATGACCGTAGACTTCCTCCGCCAGCGGCTCGAGGGCCGGCGCAACGGCAAAACCCGCGAAGTTTTGGCGTGGGTGGACAGAGGCGCCGACTCCCTCCTCGAGACGCTGGCGCGAACCTATTTCCGCCAAGCCGGCATCTTCGTGCAGACCCAGGTTTACCTTGAACGGGTGGGTTATGTTGACCTGCTGCTGGACGGGTGGCTGGTGGTGGAGCTCGATGGCCGGCACCATGCAGAGTGGAGCCAGGTCAAGAAGGACCATCGGCGGAACAACGAATCCGTCGTCCAGGGATATACAGCGCTGCGCTACTACTACGCCGATGTGGTGCACCACCCCGCTGAGATGGTTGCCCAGGTCCAGGCTGTCCTGGGGCGGCGGAGGTAGAACGTCCTCATCAGCCGGCCGTTGCGTCACGCTGAACATGCTTTTGTGGGGGTGCCGGCCCTAAAAGCCCGGAATACAAAGGGCCTCCGCTGAACAGGTGGCCAAAACCATGCCTGGCGTGACGTGCGGCCCGTGACTGTAGAGCAGCGTGCGCAGCCTAGAAGCTCAGTACCGGGGTGACCCTCACCGCACCGCCGGAGACGTCCAGGCGGGTGGTGAAGCTGAAGTCCACTTCTTCTTCCAGCGGGTACCAGATCCCGGTGAAGGAGTTCTGCTGCAGCGCTTCCACCTTGGCCTTGCCGTCCAGGGGTGCCACCACCCACCGCCCGTCAAAGGGTTCGATGGCAACGTTCGGATACTCGGTGACGGTCCACTTGATGGTGCCGTCCTGGACCCTGTTGTTGCTGGCGTAGTAGAACGGGCAGTCCGGCTGGAGCTTCTGCTCCTTGACCGCTTCCGCCGCGCAGCCGTCCAGGAACTCCTTGACCTTGTCCGCCACGTCCTTCTTGAGGCTGGCAGTAGCCTGGGTCAGCAGGTTGAGCGGCGCCACGGGGACGTCCCGGGCGGTGACTGTGGCGCGGGTTGCGGGGGCTGAGAAGTACTGGCCGTTGAGGGCGGCCTCGTACTCACCCGGATAAAACACCGCGAAGGAGTTCCTGCCGTTGGGCATGTTCACCGGCACGCCGTTGACGTTGGCCTCGCTGCCGTTGACCACCGTGATGTCCACCGTAGGCAGCCGGGACGGGACGAACGCCCAGGTGTTGAAGAAGATCCATTCGGTGCCGGTCTTCTGCAGCATGAACTCCGTGCGGAGCCGGCTGCCGTCGATGGTGTATTCCATGGGCACCATGACCTGGTTGCCGGAACGCTCCTCCGGTTCACCGATCTCCACGTTGGCCAGGCGGGACGCGGCGGTCTGCAGCCCTGTCCCGTCGAGCATGGCGGCATTGCTGGGCGGTACAGTGGCGCGCAACAATCCCAGCGCCTTCCCGCCGTCGCCGCTTTGCAGCGCGTCCAGATACTCACGCACCGGCTGCTGCGGACTCGCCACCGTCTTGTTCACCAGGTTCACGGCAACAACGGCTCCGGCCACGGCAAGCATGAGGCCCAGCAGCCATCCGGCCGCTATCCTCACCAACGCTTGACTCATCTGCACGTTCCTTACACTAACGTTAGTGCGAACGCGCACTGAAGTCGGCGTCTACCCTTTGTGGGGGAGAGGCGCGGTGTTAAGGCCCGACGGCGGAAGCCGGAACAGGCGTCCGCAGCCCCTTGGGAGCGGGTCGGGTCAGCGGCGGCGCCGCCGGGACGACGTGCCGAACACACCACGCAGCAGTTCACGCCCCAGCTGGGTGCCGATGGACCGGGCCATGCTCTTCAGGCCGCCGCCCAAGGCGCCACCGAGTGCGCCGCCAAGGTCGTCCATCATCCCGCCGCCCGACTCCGGCCGCGAAGACCGGGGCGTCCCGGTCGGCGTACGGGGAACAGTGTTCCGGCTGGGAGCCGGCCTGCTGCTGGGCCGGCCCAGGATCTCCTCCTCAATCCGGCGGGCCTCGGCGTCCACGTCCGCAGCGTCGCCGGAACCCGGAACCGGCGGCCCGCCCGGCACCGCGGAACCGGTGGGTGCGGCAGCCTTGCCGGTCAGCTTCTCAAAGGCGGAATGGTTATCCACCGCGGTTCCGTACTTGGGCAGGAGTGCCGAGCCGGCCACCGTGCTCCGGACCAGGGCGTCATCGCTGGGTCCCATGACCGACTCGGGCGCCCGCAGCCGGGTGAGTGCCACAGGAGTGGGCGCGCCCCTGTCGTTCATGACCGTCACCACGGCCTCGCCGATCCCCGCGGAGGTCAGGGTTTCCTCCAGGTCGTAGTCGCTGACCGGGAACGTGGACACGGTGGCCTTGAGCGCCTTGGCATCCTCCGGGGTGAAGGCACGCAGGGCGTGCTGCACCCGGTTGGCCAGCTGGCCAAGGACGTCGGCCGGAACGTCCTTGGGAGTCTGGGTGACGAAGAAGATGCCCACGCCCTTGGACCGGATGAGCCGGACGGTGGTGGTGATGGCCTCCAGGAACGCCTTGGACGCGCCGTTGAAAAGCAGGTGGGCCTCGTCGAGGAAGAACACCAGCTTCGGCTTGTCCAGGTCCCCTGCTTCCGGGAGGTCCTCAAAGAGATCGGCAAGCAGCCACATGAGGAACGTGGAGAACAGCATCGGTTTGGTCTGGAGCGTGGGCAGCTCGAGGCAGGTGATGACGCCGCGGCCGTCCGGCGCGGTCCGCAGCAGCTCCGCGGTATCGAACTCGGGTTCGCCGAAGAACTTCTCCAGCCCCTGCGCCTCGAGGTTCACCAGTTCCCGCAGGATGACACCGGCGGTCGCCTTGGACAGCCCGCCCAGCTCCTCCAGCTGGTCCTTGCCGTCGGCGGACGTCAGGAACTGGATCACGGCCCGGAGGTCCTTGAGGTCGATGAGTTCCAGGCCGTTCTTGTCCGCGAAGTAGAACACCAGCTGCAGGCTGGATTCCTGCGTGTCGTTCAGTTCCATGATGCGCGAGAGGAGGATGGGCCCGAAGGACGATACCGTGGCCCGCACGGGGACCCCGTTACCATCGCCGCCCAGGGCCAGGAACTCCACCGGGAACGTCTTCCCCTGCCAAGCCTGTCCAATGCCCTCGGTGCGGGCGGTGAGCTTAGCGCTGCCGGTAGCGGCGGTGGCCAGCCCGGAGAGGTCACCTTTGATGTCCGCCAGGAAGACGGGGACGCCGGCGGTGGAGAGCTGCTCGGCCATCATGTGCAGCGTGACGGTTTTGCCGGTACCGGTGGCACCGGCCACCAGGCCGTGCCGGTTCATCATGGCCAGCGGCAGCCGCACCGGCGCGTCCTTGTGGAGTTCGCCGTCGATGATGGCGGCCCCCAGTTCGATGGTGGCACCGTCCAGCGCGTAGCCCTTCTGGATGGTGGCAAGCTTCTCTGCTGTGGTTTTGTTGGCCATGGCGCCAGCTTAGCGGCGCCCGGTGCCTGCGCGGCGGCACTCCGCCGGTCAGTTCTGCGCGGCCGGAAGTTCCTTGGTGAACGCCAGCGGCCCGATGGTCTCGGGGTCGGCGGCCAGGTCGAACTGCGGCTCATAGCCGGTGGTGAGGTAGAGGTGCTTGGCCTCGGGCTGCCGCGGACCGGTGGTGAGGTAGAGCCGGGTGTATCCGCGGCGGCCAGCCAGGGCCTCCAGTTCGGTGAGTACCATGCGGGCAAGGCCGCGACGGCGGTGTGCGGAGTGCGTCCAGATCCGCTTCAGTTCCGCCGTGGTGGCGTCATACTGGCGGAACGCCCCGCCGGCGATGGATTCGCCGTTTTCCTGGATCACCAGGAGCGCACCGTGGGGCTCCTCGAATTCGGCGGCTGGGTACCGGTTCAGCTCCTCTGCGGCAGCGCCCCGGCCAAAAAGGTCGCCGTAGCGGGTGTCGTATTCGACGGCGAGTTCGTCCAGCAGCGGCCGGACGCGGGGATCGTGCATGGGCAGGTTCAGGACCGCCAGGGCTGCGGGGTCAAGGGGCCTGCGCTTGAGTTCGGGTTCTGCGGTCACGGGTTCAGTACTTTCCGACGGCGGCTGGTTCTGGAGTTATTGTGGCGGAGGTTTCGGCGGACAGGCCGCGGGCAACGGTGAGGATGGTCCGCGCCAGGGCATCGTTCTCCCGGAACGGTGCCGCGTTGGTATTGGGCCGGGCAAACGCTCCCGCACCCCAGCCTGACGTTCCTGGCCCGATGCCGAACACGGTTTCCTGCGGGGTTCCGGCGGCATCCACCAGCTGGTGCCGGGCGGAAACCAGCAGTTTGCCCGTGGAGTGGATGCCGTCGGCCGTGAGCAGCTGCTGCTCCGTGCCCAGCCCCCTGCCGTACAGGGACGCTAGCACGGGATTGAGCGACCGGGTGACCGACGTGGACGGCAGCCGGGCCTCGATGAAGGCGCTGGCCGTGATGGCGGCGGGATGGTGCGGGGACGTTGCCCGGAACAGCCCGGTGGCCTCGTCGGCCGTCACCTCAAGGCCGGGACCCAGGAACTGGAGCAGCCCGGCACGGTGCAGGGCCAGCATCTGGCGCAGGCGGTGGGGCGGCGGGCCGGAGTCGACAAAGCTGAAGAACCCGTGCCACCAGCCGTGGACGGTCTGCTGGGACCGTGCATTGAGCCGTTCCGCAGGCACCACGCGCCCCAGTTCCATGTAAACGTGCAGCAGTGCCAGGAAGAGTGCCAGGGTCTCCGGATGGTCCGGGCTGTCCCGCAGCGCGAGGTCGTGCCCGATGTACCCTGCCACGGCGGACTGTACTTCCCCGAGGCCGGCGAAGCGGCGCCCGTCAAAGGGCCGGTCCAGCCGCTCGAGGTCGAGATGCAGGCCGGCATCCGGGACGGCGGCAGCCACGAGTTCGACGCGCGCGGTGCTGTACCAGTCCAGGCCGGAGTAGCGCGAGGCGAACTCTTCCCAGCCCATGGCGGCCCGCTCCGGGCTGCCGGTCAGCAGCTCCCGGTAGTAGCCGTACCCGGCTTCCTTGGCGATCAGCGGCCAGAGGTGGCTTCGGAAATCCAGTTCGCCGTGCCGCCGGAGCAGGGCCTCGACGGCGTCCGCGGTGAAGAACAGCAGCGGACCGGGTGCCTGACCACGGAGGGCAGACGAAATCTTGGAGTGGTACGGCACGCCGCGCCGCGACCCTGCCCACAGCCGGGGTTCCCTGCCGGACGCAAGGTAGCGCAGCCCGCCGTCGGATGTTTCCTCGAAGCGCCCGCCGCGGCCCTCCATCAGGAGGACCAGCAGGTCGACGAACGCGAGGCCCATGCCGGCGACGATCACGTCCTGCCCGGGGGCGATGGCTGAATAGTCGACGTCGGTGGTGTAGCTGGGCGCCGCATGGAACCCGCCGTGGCGGGCGGCGAAGCGGGACCAGCCGGCGGAGGCGGCGTCCGGGCGGGAGTCGGTGTGGCCCAGCGCGGTGACCAGGATGCCGGCATGCAAAGTCCGCCCGTTGGCCAGTTCCACGGCATGCGCGCCGTCGCCGAGCGGGGCGATGTCCACCGCCGTGGTCCGGTGCACGGTCACGCTCTTGCCGAGGGACCGGGCAGTGCGGCGGAAGAACCATTCGAGGTACTGGCTTTGAAGTTGGCGGGTGGGGAACGAGGAGCCCGTGAGGGAGTGAAGCTGGTCCCGCAGCTGCCGAGGGAAGTCCGGAACGTCGGTAATGGATCCGTCCAATACGCCGTCCGCCCATTCCGCCAGTCCGGGGCCGGATGCCGGGGGACCCTCGCAGGCGACGGACGCGTCCGTAAACATGGTGACGTCGGCCGCCGTCGAGTTCAGCAGCAGCCCGGGATGCTGGTCGTACCGCCAGATCCGGCCGGATCCGGGGACGTACGGCTCCACCACGTGGATCTGCAGGGCGCCGGCGAAGATCTCCGGCCGGTTGGCGGCAATCCGCTCAAGCACGCCGGCCGCCCGGGGGCCGCCCCCAATGAAGACGACGGCCGGAATGTTCGCTGGCATGGGACTCCTGACGGCGGTGCGGGGCGGACGGGGACGCGGCGGCCTTGGAAGGGCCGCCGGAGTGCCCATGCTAGGCAGCGGTGACGACGGCGGTCGAGCGCCTGGTCACGCCCGTTAACTCCCCGTCACAGCGCGTCAAGGGACGCAAAAAACCGACTCATGACGCCGCGCTAAGTCCCGTGACGATATGCAACCTGGCGCCTTGCTGGCCTCTTCCGGGCGGTCCTAGATTTGCAGCCAGCAACCGGGCCAGCCAGGACCGGTACCGGGGCAGCGGGCTCCAACCCGAATCGAGAAGCGAGGTGGCGCATGAGTTCAGCAGCAACGAAGGTGGCGCAGTCAGCACAATCACAGCCGGCACAGACGGCACAGCCACCTGCCCGGACCGCCATGGACTACTCCGGCTACCCGGTGGTGGCAGCCAGGCATCCCTGGCGCTGGGTGGGGACTGCCGCCGTCGCGCTTGGTGTCCTGGCGGTGGCGTGGTCCCTTGCCACGAACCCGCGCTGGGAATGGGGCGTGGTGGCGCAGTGGTTCACCGCGCAGTCCGTGATCAACGGCTTGCTGGAAACGCTGAAGCTGACGGCCATCTCGGGCCTGCTCGGGTTCGTCCTGGGCTTCATCCTGGCGCTCATGCGGCTGTCCGCCTCACCATTGCTGGTCTCGGTGTCCTGGACGTTCTCCTGGATCTTCCGGTCCACGCCGCTGCTGGTCCAGATGCTCCTTTGGTACAACCTGGGCTACCTCTACGAAAAGATCAGCCTGGGCATCCCCTTCACCGACGTGAGGTTCTTCGAGGTCCAGACCACCACGCTGATCAGCCAGTTCGCGGCCGCAGTGCTGGGCCTGACCCTGAACCAGGCGGCCTACTCGGCCGAGATCATCCGCGGCGGAATCCTCTCCGTTGACCAGGGGCAGCTGGAGGCCGCGGCGGCCCTGGGCATCCCGGCCTGGCGGCGGTCCACCCGGATTGTGCTGCCGCAGGCGATGCGGGCCATCCTGCCCACCGCCTTCAACGAGATCATCGGCCTGGTCAAGGGCACATCGATCGTCTACGTCCTGGCCTACTCCGAGCTGTTCTACACCGTGCAGGTCATCTACAACCGCACGCAGCAGGTCCTCCCGCTGCTCCTGGTGGCAACGCTCTGGTACGTGGTGATCACCTCGGTCCTCAGCGTCTTCCAGTACTACATCGAACGGCACTACTCCAAGGGTGCGGTGCGGAACCTGCCGCTGACCCCCTTGCAGAAAGCCCGTAAATTCTTCGCCACCCACGCAGTGGCCAACCGGACCAGGAGCCTCTGATGACCGTTACAGCTGCTACAGCCACCCAAGGCCTGGTGGAAATCACCGGCGTGCGCAAGTCCTTCGGGGCCACCGAGGTCCTCAAAGGCGTCAGCCTCACGGTTGAGCCGGGCGGCGTGGCCGTGATCGTCGGCCCGTCCGGCTCGGGAAAGTCCACCCTGCTGCGCACCATCAACCACCTGGAAAAGGTGGACGGCGGCCACATCTCAATCGACGGCACATTGGTGGGCTACGAAGTCCGGGGCGGGCGGCTCCATGAGCTGCGCGAGAAGGACATCCTGAAGCAGCGGACCGAGATCGGCATGGTGTTTCAGAACTTCAACCTGTTCCCGCACCTCACCGCTTTGGAGAACGTGGCCGAAGCGCCCGTCGTGGCGCAGCGTCCCGGAAAAGCACGGCCCTCCAAGGAAGAGGCAAAGCGCCGTGGCCTGGAGCTGCTGGACCGCGTGGGCCTGAAGGACCGCGCGGATGCCTACCCGCGGCAGCTGTCCGGCGGCCAGCAGCAGCGCGTGGCGATCGCGCGGGCCCTGGCACTGGATCCCAAGATCTTGCTCTTCGATGAGCCCACCTCGGCACTGGATCCTGAACTCGTCAACGAGGTGCTCGACGTTATCCGCGAGCTCGCCACCTCCGGCACCACCCTGATCATCGTCACCCACGAGATGGGCTTTGCCCGGGACGTGGCGGACACCGTGGTGTTCATGGACCAGGGCCAGATCGTGGAGCAGGGCACCCCGCAGGAGATTTTCACCAACCCCCAGGAACCGCGCACCAGGAGCTTCTTCTCCAAGGTGCTCGAACCGGCTTTCAACATCTAAGGACCTCCCATGGCATTCTCTTCACTCGCCGGCATCCGCACCCCGCGCTTCCGCAACAGGCGCACCCTGGCGGCGCTGCCCGCCGTCGTACTCCTCGGAACAGCCGCGCTGTCTGCCTGCGCCGATCCCGGTGCAACAGCTGCGGGCTCTGCCACGGGCGGAGCTGAGACGACGGCGGCACGCAACGGCGTGGTCTACAACGCGTCCCCGGACCAGCAGCGCATCCGTGCAGAGAAGGATCCGGCGCTCGCCGCCAAGGTCCCCGAACTCATTGGCAAGGACGGCAAGCTCACCATCGCCACCACAGCCGGTTCCATTCCGTTGTCCTTCCACGCCACGGACGACAAGACGCCGATCGGATCCGAGCTGGACATCGCGCAACTGGTGGCGGACAAGCTGGGCCTGGAGCTGGATGTCCAGGTCACCTCCTGGGACAACTGGCCGCTGAAGACCCAGTCCGGCGACTTCGAGGCTGTGTTCTCCAACGTGGGTGTGAACAAAGACCGGGTGAAGCTCTTCGACTTTGCCAGCTACCGGGCCGCCTTCATGGGTTTCGAGGCGAAGAAGTCCGCCAGCTATGACATCAAGGGCGCGGATGACATCTCCGGCCTGAAGGTGTCCGTGGGGTCCGGCACCAACCAGGAGAAGATCCTTCTCGCGTGGAACAAGGAACTCGAGGCCAAGGGCAAGGCGCCCGCCACCCTGCAGTACTACTCGTCCGACGCCGACACCATCCTGGCTCTGTCCTCGGGGCGGACAGACCTGAACATCGCCCCCTACCCGTCCACGGTGTACCGGGAAAACACCCGGGACGACCTGAAAGTGGTGGGCAAGGTCAACGCCGGCTGGCCCTCGGAAACCCTGGTGGCAGCCACCACCCTTCGCGGGAACGGGCTGGCCCCGGTCATCACCGAGGCCCTGAACTCGGCCATTGAGGACGGTTCGTACGCAGAGGTGCTGGAGCGCTGGGGCCTGTCCGAGGAGGCGCTGCCGGAGTCGAAGACCATCACCGAGGAGACCTTCGCGGCCGCCCAGGCTACTCCAACACAGGCTGCGAAGACCCCATGACGGGGACGTCATCCACGGCAACCGCCCCGAATCCGCCCGCACCAGCACCACAAGGAGCCACTTTGTCTACGCACACTGAAACCGCCCTCGAGTCCTTCGACGCCGACTGGCAGGAATGGCACACCGCCCACGAACGCCACCGCGCCCACCCGCACGGCTTCCTCGCCGTCACGCACCTGCACTGGCTGGACTCCTCCGCCAGGCGGCTGGACGGTGTTCCGGGCACGTGGAGTGCAGTGGACGACGCCGTCCGCATCGTTCTGGAGGCAGGCGAAAGCCTGCAGCGGGACGGGCAGGAGTTGAACGCCGGCTCCGGTGCCACCATTGAGCTGGGATCCATCGAGGAGCGCGGCGGGATCAACCTGGCGTCCGGCGATACGGTCATTGAGGTGGCGAAGCGCGGCGGCGAGTACATTGTGCGGCCGCGGAACCCGGAGAACGCACTGCTCCGCGAATACCAGGGCACCCCTGCCTACTCGCCGGACGCTGCCTACGCCGTCCGCGGGACCTTTGTGCCCTTCGAGGCGCCGCGGCCCACCACGGTGGGGGCCGCCGTCGAAGGCATCCAGCATGTCTACGAGGCCCCGGGTGAAATCCGTTTCAAACTGGCAGGCCGGGAACTGGCGCTGACGGCGTTCAACGGCCACGCACCCGGTTCGCTGTCCGTCCTGTTTACGGACCAGACCTCCGGCAAAACCACCTACGCAGCCAACCGTTCGCTCTCCGTGGTGCCGGCCGCGGACGGTTCGGTGGAGCTGGACTTCAACCGGGCCGTTAACCTGCCCTGCGCCTACACGGACCTGGCCACCTGCCCGCTGCCGCCGGCCGAAAACCGGCTGCCCGTTGCCATCGAAGCCGGCGAGAAGATCCCCTGCGAACGTCAGGACCAGAAGTGAGCACCAACGAATCAGCCCGCGCCGGGTTCCTGGCGATTGAACTCGACGGCGCCGGGTGGGACGGTGCCGGTTTCGGCAGCCTCACCAAAGCCGTGCTTGCCGCCGAATCCGCCGGGTTCCACGTGGCCACTTTTACCGATGAACCGGCACCCGGGCGCGTCAACGCCCTGCAGCGTGCGGCCTACGCCGGCCCCATCACTCGGACCATAGCCCTGGTGCCGGAGGTGGATACGGTCTACACCGAGCCGTTCCACGTTTCCACGCAGCTCGCGAGCCTGGACTACGTGGCGGGCGGACGCGCCGGATGGATCGCTACCGCAGGGGAATCACCCGAAGCCGCTGCCGCCGTCGGACGCGAATTTGTGAGCGGCGCTGCGCTCGGCCAGGAAGCCGCTGCCTCCATCGAGGTGTCCCGGCGTTTGTGGGACTCGTGGGAGGACGATGCGGTGATCCGTGACGTCGCCACCGGCCGCTACATCGATGTGGACAAGCTGCACTACGCCGACTTTGAAACCCCGGCGGACTTCGCGGGCCCGGCCTATTCAGTCAAGGGCCCGTCCATTATTCCCAGGCCGCTCCAGGGGCAGCTGCCGGTGCTGGTTCCGGCGTCCCTGCTGCGCGGGGTTTCAGCGGACGCCGTGGACGGTGTGCTGGTGAGCGCGCCGACCCCTGAACTGCTGGCCGTCGAGATCCGCGACGTCCGCACCCGCGTCGGAGCTGCGGTGGCGGTGGTTGCCGAGCTCGACGTCGTCCTGGACGCCCACGGGCAGGCTGCGGGGGACCGCGGGGCCGGCGCCGACAGCGGCCGGGCGAGGTACGCCGGCCCGGCGGCAGCCCTCGTTGACCTCCTGGCGCCGCTGCTCGCAGAAGCCGACGGCGTGCGGCTCCACCCGGCGTCGCTCGCGGTGGACCTCGGGGAACTGGCCCGGCTGGTCCTGCCGGAATTGAGGCGGCGCGGTGCCCTCCGTTCTCCCGTCCAGGACGGCACCTTCCGCGACCTGCTGGGCCTCGAACGTCCGACCAACCGCTATGCATCCGCCGCTGCCGGCACCGGAAAGTAAGGGAAAAACCATGACGCAGCACAGCCGTGCTACATCCAATGTTTTCACGCCGACAGGGAAGCTGCAGTTCGGCATTTTCTTCCAGGGGGTCAACTCGGGAACCATCTGGAAGGCCCCGGAATCCGGCTCGCAGACCGACTTCGAATCGTTCCGCCGCATCGCCCAGACCGCCGAGCGCGGGCTGTTCGCCGCGTTCTTCCTGGGTGAAGGGCTCCGCCTGCGGGAACACCTCGGGCGGCCCCACGCGCTGGATGTGGTTGGCAGGCCGGACGCCCAGACCATGCTCGCGGCGCTGGCTTCGGTGACCAACAACATCGGTCTGGTGGCCACCCAGAACACCACATACAACGATCCCGCGGATCTGGCCCACCGGCTCGCCTCGCTGGACCTGATTTCCGGCGGCCGGGCGGCATGGAACATCGTCACCACGGACAACGCCTGGACCGGCGCGAACTTCCGGCGCGGCGGCTACCTGGACCACGCGGACCGGTACAAGCACGCCGAGGCGTTCGTGGA
The DNA here is from genome assembly GCF_059093025.1 of Arthrobacter sp. 210 2. NCBI lineage: Bacteria > Bacillati > Actinomycetota > Actinomycetes > Micrococcales > Micrococcaceae > Arthrobacter > Arthrobacter sp. 210 2. Next base: position 316,673 of record NZ_JBNHIE010000004.1, on the reverse strand, counting down.
GACGGCAAAGCGGATCTGGGACTCCTGGGAAACCCCGGACGGCCCCGCACGCAGGGTGCTTCACGAGGGGCAGCACTACACGGTGGACGTCACCCCGCGCCTGCCGCGGAGTGCACAGTACCGGCCGGTGCTGTTCCAGGCAGGCGACTCCCCGGAAGGCCGTGATTTCGCCGCGCGGCAGGCCGACGTGATTTTCTCCGCGCACCCCAAGTTCGATGACGCGGTGGAGTTCCGCCAGGACCTCGTGGCGCGCTCCCTTGCCGCCGGCCGCGGGGCAAATGCCGTGCAGATCATGCCGGCCAGCGAATTCATCCTGGCTCCCACCGCGGAAGAGGCGGCGGAGAAGAAGGAGTGGGTGCGCAGCCTGCAGATCGGTCCGCAGCAGGCGGTGGCGTACCTGGAACAGTTCTGGGGCCGGGAGCTGTCCGACTACGATCCCGACGGCCCGCTTCCGGACATTGATCCCGTGGTAGAGGAAACCTCCGAAACGCGGGGCAGCGGCTTCCACGGCGCGAAGGCGCGGCAGTTGGCGGACCAGTGGCGGGCCGAGGCCAAGGACAAGGGGCTCTCCATCCGCCAGTTCGTCACGTCCCGCACCGCGCGCGTGGATTCCACCTTCACGGGTTCCTACGCTGCGGTGGCCGACCAGCTGGCCGAGTACGCACGCGTGGGCGCGGTGGACGGCTTCAACATCTCACCGTGGCTCATTCCAACGGGGCTGGACGACATCGTGAACCATCTCGTGCCCGAACTGCAGGAACGCGGCGTCTACCCCACGGAATACCGGGGCACCACCCTGCGGGAGAACCTGGGGCTGGAGACGCCCGTGCGCTCCGCCGAGACGGTCCGCGCCTGATGAATTGGCACCGCGGTGGAAAGGCCGACGACGGCGAGGAGGGTGCCGCCGTCGTCGAGCCTTCCGCTGGGGCTGTACAGCTGCAGCTGACGGTGTGGGAGCAGCATCTGTAGGGCGTTTGTCAGACCCCGCACCTAGGCTGGAAGCGTCCGGATAAGGAAAACCCGACGTCTCAGGAGGAGGGCAGCGCATGCGGCATCAAACGGCCCCGGAGGTTGATGATGCCTGGGTTCCTGCTGTCGCCTTCGGGGATGGGGATCCGCTTCTGGTCGGGACTGTAAGCTTTCCACTCCCTTCCTTCCTCTCGGCTGACCAGGCTCTTCGGCTCGTCGCATCAGCTGACCGGCTCATTGCCTGGGGAACGGCCATGAAAACGCGTGCCCTGGCCCGGGTCGAAGAGGCCGTTGGCGAAGAGACCCCGGTGAGACGGGAGGAGCAGCCAGTGCGTTTTGGCGGGGACGAGGCCCATGCGCTCGCCGTCACAGAGGTGGCTACCGCCTGCGCCGTCTCCGAAGGTTCAGCCGCACGCTCCTTGAATGAAGCCGCAGAACTGACCACGTCCCAATGGGAAGTTCTTGAAGCGGTTGAAGAAGGAAAGATTTCCAACGGGCACGCACGGACCATCCTCGAACAGGCGCGCTTCCTGCCTGCCGGGCACGCTGAAAAGTTCTCGCGGGTGGCCCTGCAACGGACGCGGACCCGCCACGGCCGTCTCCGCACCGCCGTCGAACTGCGCAGCTGCCTGCGCAGGCTGCGTGAGCGGCTCCATCCAGAGAGCCTCGCGGCCCGGAAAGCAGCCGCCCACCGCGAACGCGGTGTGTGGTTCTCACCCGAGCCGGACGGGATGTGCACCCTCACCGCCTCCCTTCCTGCAGAGGTTGGCCTGGCCATTTTCAACGGGCTCGACCACGACGCACGGCTGATCAAGGCCAAGGTTGCAGAACATAGCCGTGACTCAGGCGCCATTGTTGGGGACGGTGTCCGGTCCGGCTCCAGCACGCTCCCGGAGTTCCGGGCGGATGCACTGGCCCACCGTCTCCTCGGCGGAACGGGGGAGTTAGAGTTCGGGGTGTTCCGGGCCGAGGTGGTAGTGACCATTCCCCTAGGTCTGGCACTCGGGGGTGGCACAGGAAGCGAAGCGACACTGGACTCCGCGGAACTTGCCGGCTACGGGCCCCTTGACGCTCCCACCGCCCGACAGCTGGCGGCACTGGCCCCCAACTGGCAGCGGCTTTTCACTGACTGCACCACCGGCAAAGCCCTCGGGGTTGGGCGGACGGCTTACCGTCCGCCGAAGGCGTTGCTACGGTACCTGCACAGCCGTGACGGCACCTGCAGGTTCCCGGGCTGTACCCGCCCGGTCTCTGTTTGCGAACCCGACCATACCGTTGAGTGGCAGGACGGGGGGACGACTGACGCCGGAAACCTTGCAATGCTGTGCCGAAGACACCACGCGCTCAAGTCCATAGGGGCCTGGAAGTACAGGCAGTTGCCTGGGTCCGGCAACCTCGAGTGGCAATCACCATTCGGCCGCGTCCACATCAGCGAACCCGTGGAAGTCCATCCGGAGCCTGATCCAGGCAAGCCGCCGGAACCGCCGCCGTTTTAGTTCCTGCGGTCGCGGTGGGACTTCAGTCGTAGGCAGGGCGGTGCCATTCCTGATCAGCGGGCACACGGCCGATGCTCCAGGCCGCGACTATACGCAGATCGACCCTGGTTGCCTGCAGGCGGACCTGGCGTCCCCCTGTCACGAGCACGGGGCCAAGAAAATGGACGTACGGATCGTCGTTCAGTTTCTGTTCGTCCGCGGGTGAGGCAACGGAGGCGAGCACGTCGGCGATGGCCGGGCTGCCGACGCGGATCTGGTCATTTTGCCGCCGCTCCCAGGTCTGCCCGGACGCGACCGATCCCGAAATGATGGTGCCGTCAACTACAACAGTCAGCTCGATTGTTGCATCGGGGTCGAGCCGGACGGTTGCGGCCAGCAGCTGCGCCAGGCGGCCGTCAATGTCATACTTCCCATCCGTCATGGCTCGTTCCTTTCGTGCTTCCTTCGTGCTTCCGTGGGCCTGGAACTGCTCCATCACAGCTTAGTTTCCGGCGTTCACGCCACCGCCGGAACTGGATATGAAAAATCCCCGCCGGGCTGGTGCCCGGCGGGGATTCCTTCGTCGGCAGGACCCTTTACTTCTTAGGCAGGCCTGCCGGGTTCAGCTCGGACTTCTGGATGGCCTCGGATGACAGGCCCCAGCGGTCCAGGATCTTGGCGTAGGTGCCGTTTTCGATCAGTTCGTTCAGCGCTGCCTGGGCAGCCACAGCCAGGCCGTTGTCCTTCTTGGTGGTGAAGGCGATTTCCGCCGTCAGCGGCCAGCCGCCGTTGAGCGTGCCCACCTGCTTGCTCTTTCCATCCTGCGCAGCCTTGTAGGCGGCACCCGCGTTGGGTCCGAAGGTCAGGTCCGCCCGGCCGGACTGAAGGGCAAGCGACGAGGCGGAATCGTCGTCGTAATACTGGAACTCGACCGGCGCCAGGCCATTCTTCTTGTTTTCCTCGTCCCAGCGCACCAGGATGGCTTCCTGGTTGGTGCCGGAGCCAACGATGACCCGCTTGCCCGCCACGTCCTTGGCCTCCTTGATCTCGCCGATGTTTGAGTCGCTCTTTGCGTAGAAGCCCAGCAGGTCATTGCGGTAGGTGGCGAAGTCGAACTTTTCCTTGCGGGCCTCGGTGACGGTCACGTTGGACAGCACCGCCTCATACTTTCCGGATTCAACGCCCAGCGGCCAATCGGCCCAGGCCACGGGAAGGGCTTCGACCTCCAGGCCAAGCGTCTCGCCCACTGCGTAGGCGATGTCCACCTCGCTGCCGATCAGGGTCTTGTTGTCGGTCGCGAAAAGGCTCAGCGGAGCAGTGCCTCCGGTGCTCACGATGGTGAGCTTCCCGTCGGCCTTGATGGCCTCCGGGACCAGTGCCGCCGCAGCGGGGTCAACGCTGACCTTGAAGCGGTCCTGCTCCGGGGACAGGTTGAACTGCTTCCCCGCAAGTGTGGCGGAGGACGACGACGGTGCTGTCGCCGCCGTCGCGCCCGGATCAGCGCAGGCAACCAGCCCCAGCAATGCTGCTGCTGTCAGGGCCGCGACGGCGGCGGGTTTCGTTCTGGTGATGGCCAAGATTCCCCCTTGGGAAGTAGGTAGCAGATGCAGCGGGTGTGCTCGTTGCAGCAACTATCCGCCAGCGCCGCGAAGGGAATCAAAGGCCGCCGCAACCCGGAGATACAGGGCGTAACGCCGGTTAATCGGGCGACCGCGGCGGTCATATTCGGGCCCTCTGCCGAGTCAAGAACCAAGTAGCGCGCGCCGGGTGTCGCCTTTTAACGAGTACCTGGGGCCTAAAGACAGGTGTGGGATTACGCGTGTGCTTGGCAGCTGCCGCAACCTACCGTTGGGCTAGCAGCGGCCAATGGGGGCCGTTCACCGGTCTCAGGAGCACACATGCGCACTTCCCCGTCAAAGCCGTCGGTTCCACGCCGCCTCGCCGCTGCCGTTGTCCTGCCGGGCCTGCTGGCCACCAGCTTGGTGCTGGTGCAGCCGGCCGTCGCCGGGACATCGTCCAACGGATCGATCTGCAATGGCGTGGTGAACCAGCTGGCACACCGGGGGACCGTCCAGGAAAACCTGCTGAAAGCCGCGGCCAAAAAGAACGCCGATGTCATTGCCAGGCTGCAGGCTGAACGTGATGGGCTGGCGGCACAGCAGGCGGCACTTATGGAGCAGATGGCTGCCGTGAATACGGAGATGGCGGCCCTCGAGGCGGAGGCACAGCAGCTGGCGAAAGACGTCAAGACTGCCGACGGCGACATCACCAGGCTTGAAGGGGAGAAAACCGCAACGCTGGCGGCCATCTCAGACACCCGGGAGGCCCTGGCCATCCTGCATGTCGACAAGGCCGGGGTCGAAGCCGAGCTCGCACCCCTGCTTGAGCAGCAGGCTGCGGCTGAAGCGGCCGCTGCCGGTCTTCGCGCCGAAGCGGCTGCCCTGTCCGCAGAAATGGCCGGTGCCCAGCGCGCGATCGATGCCGCTGCCGGCGAGCTTCTGGTCCTTCAGCAGGCGGCCGGGAAGGCGGCCTCTGAAGTGGCGGCCAAGGAAGCCCAGATCGAGGCGGCAGAGGACGATCTCACAACCCTGACCACCGCGGCGCAAGAAGCCGCCGCGGCGGTTGCCACCGCAACGGACGAACTGACCGCAGCCAAGAATGACCTCACGTCATGGGAGACAGCAGGCGAAGCCGCTGAGGAAGCCCTGCAGGCGCAGCGGGAGGCCATTCGGCTGGCAGAGCAGAAGCTCGCGGAACTGGAGGCAACGGCGGCGGCAGCGGACAAAGCCGTGGCAGATAAGAAAGCTGAGATCGCGGCCGTCGAAGCGGATCTGGAGGTTCGTGAAGCTGCCGCCGGCTCAGCAGCGGCAGCGCGCGCAGCCAAGACCGCCGAGATTGTTGCGGCCGAGGCACGCCTCGTCACCTTGGAGGCGGAGGCAGCGGCCGCGGCGGCCGCGGTGAAAGCCAACAATGACCACATCGCTGCGGCTGAAGCAGACGTAGCGGTATTCCAGGGCCGAATCAGCACCATAAATACCGCCATAGTGGCCATACAGGGTGAGCTGGCAACGGCCCAGGCCCAGCTGGGCCAGCTGGAGGCCAACAAGAGCGCCCTTGAAGCAGAGATCGCGGCTTTAACGGCGAAAATAGACAAGAACAATGGCAGCGCGAACGGCCTTATTACCCAACGGGCTGAGAAGCTGACGCTGCTTGCTGCCGTCAGCGCGCAGATCACCGACAAAGACGCCGAGATTTCCGGACTTCAAGGGGACCTGGCGGCCCTTAATGCGCAGGTGTCATCCTTGAACAGTCAGTTGCTGGCCAGGCAGCAGGAAAGCAGCGCGCTGCAGACGCTGTCCGTGCCGCTGCAGTCGGTCCTGACGATTGCGAATGCGGCCGTCACGGCCAAGGAAGGCGAGATCGCGAAGCTGACGGCCGAACTTCCCGCGCTTGAGGGCGCCGTGGACCAGGCGAACGGTGCCGTCGCTGGGAAGCAGACTGAACTGGACGCTTTGCAACAGCAGCTCACCATGCTTACGGAGACAGCCGTTGTGGCATCAGGCGAGCTCTCCACCCAGGAGACAATTCTGGAGGATATGGAAGCGGCGCTGCCGGCGCTCATCGGGAACGTCGCCGCTGCCGAGCAAGCCATTGCCGGCCAGAGGTCCGTGGTGGAGGCAAGGAAGGTGGCTTTGGCGGAGGCCGAGGCGGCCCGTGTTGCAGCGGAGTCCGCGGTGGGAGCAAAACAGCTGGAAATTTCAGGTCTCAAAGGCGAACTTCCGGCCCTTCAGGCGGCTGTTGATGCAGCGCAGAGTCTGGTTTCCGGCAAGACGAAAGAGATCGAAAGCCTGAACGCGATCATGGACAAGCTGGTGGCTGACCTGGCCCTGAAGAACGCGGAAATCCAGTCCAAGGAAGCGGAGATCCTCGTGCTGCAGGGCAGGGTGACGCCGCTTCTGGCCCAGCTCACCGCTCTGGAAGGTGAGATCACCGCGGCGGAATCAGCGCTCAAGGACCTGCAGCTCCAGCTGAACGCGCTTGACCGGCAGCTGGTGGAAGCCCAGGGTGTGCTGGCCGGCCTGGCGGGCAGGAAGGGGAGCAACAGTAAAGCCATTGATGTGCAGAAGGCAGTGGTGCGCAGCTTGCAGGATCAACTGGGGGCAGTGCAGACGAAGATCAATGCCATCGACACGCAGATCGGCTACGGAGGCTGCGCCGTTTAACGGCGTGGAAGACCGGCGCCCAATGATGTGCGCCGCAGCGAAGGGGCCAGGCCGTCAGGCCTGGCCCCTTCGTGTCTGCTCCAGGAGGCTACCCAGAGCCTCAACGACTTCCTTCGCCACGTCCTCCCTGGACTGGTGGTTCTGGCCCAGCCTCATCAGTTTGCTGAGTATTCCGAACATCACAGAAATAAGACGGGTACCGCCATGGTTATGCCTTTCGTGCCCGCCGTGACCCGGCGGGCAAAACTACGCAACGCTTCGAAAGGCCGGCACCTCACGTGACTCTTCCGCTTTCCATCCTTGACCTGGCAACCATCGGCAAAGGCCAGACGGCGGCGGAGAGTTTCGCAGGCAGCGTGGCCATGGCGCAAAGCGCCGAGCGGCTGGGGTACCGGCGGATCTGGTACGCCGAGCACCACAACATGTCCTCCATCGCTTCCTCCGCCACCAGCGTGCTGATCGCCCACGTGGCCGCGCACACGGAAAGCATCCGGCTGGGCGCCGGCGGCATCATGCTGCCCAACCACTCGCCCCTGACAATCGCCGAACAGTTCGGCACCCTGGAAACCCTGCACCCGGGGCGCATCGACCTCGGCTTGGGCCGCGCACCCGGCAGCGACCAGAACACCATGCGTGCGCTGCGGCGGGACCCGATGTCCGCGGACAGCTTTCCGCAGGACGTCCTGGAGCTCCAGGGCTACCTCACCGGCCCCACCCGCATCCAGGGTGTGGAAGCCACCCCGGGCAAGGGCACCAACGTGCCGCTCTACATCCTGGGCTCATCCCTGTTCGGCGCACGGCTGGCCGCCCAGCTGGGACTTCCCTACGCCTTCGCTTCGCACTTTGCGCCCAACGCGCTGCAGGATGCCGTGGCCATCTACCGCCGGGAATTCAAGCCCTCCGCCCAGCTGGATGCGCCGCACGTGATTGCCGGCGTGAATGTTATTGCCGCTGATTCCGCCTCTGAAGCGCAGGCCATGCTGCAGGAGACCAAGCGCGCAAGGGTCTCCCTGTTCTTCGGCGGCGGGCGGGAGTTCACCGACGACGAGGCGGACATGATCCTCGACTCACCGCAGGGCCAGCACGTCTCCCAGATGATGACCTATTCGGCGGTGGGCACGCCCGACGCCGTGATGGAGTATCTTGACAGCTTCGGCCGGCACGCCGACGCCGACGAACTCATCGTGGCCCACCAAAGCACCGGCACCGAGGCCCGGTTGCGGTCCGTCGAGCTGCTTGCCCAGGCGGCCGGCCTGGCCCGGGTGTAGCTGGGGGCGGCCACCCGCCGCCGGACTTTTCCACATACGCAGTGCTTTTACACATACGCAATGGTGGGGACTTTCGGCGGAAACCGGCCGGGCGGACCATGAGGGATGTCCCCTCCGGAGTTCCGGCGGACCTCCGGGGAGGGGCACCACCCGATCGCCGCGGGCCATCCCGCGGCTGCCTTACCGGGTGCGTCCTGCCTAAGGGGTGCACGAATGGCGATGCCGCTGAACCAAAGCGTGGCGGATTCCGCGCTGCTTACCCGGTCCCTCCCGCTGGGGCTGCTCCGTTCCTTCATCCAATCTGACGCGGCCGGCGACGGGCTGACTCCCACCCTGCTGGCGGAACTTAAGGTCCTGGCCCGGGTTCCGGGGCTTCTGGTTGCATGCAATTACGGCGGGACGCTCTGCGATGCCGAGGGGATCTCCACGGAAACCCTCCCCCTGGGAAGCGCTGCCATCGCCCTGCGCGCCCTCGCGGCGCTGCCCAACACCCATGCCGCCGTCATCTCCGGCCGTTCGCTTCGTGACCTGGCTGCCGTATCCCGCCTGCCCGCGGAAGTGCACCTCATCGGCTCGCACGGTGCCGAACCGGACATGCAGTTCGCGCATGTCCAGCCCCTGGCCACCGAAGCGGTTCTGCACAAAGTCAACGCAGCACTCACTGAGGCTGTGGGCTTCCATAAGGGAATCTGGATCGAGCGCAAGCCTGTGGCCGTTTCGGTCCACACCCGGCCTGCTACGGCGGACGTCGTCGCGGCTGTCACGGAAACCGCCCGGGAGATCGCCCGCAGCCACGGACTGTTCTTCATTGTGGACGGGTCGGTCCTGGACCTTTCGGTCGTGGAACCGGCGAAGGCCGAGGCACTGGAAAACCTCCGGTCGCGGCTCGGCGCCAGCGCTGCCATGTACGCCGGCGACGCCTACAGCGACGAGCTCGCCATCGCCACCCTCCGCGGGCCGGACATGGGCCTGCGGGTGGGCCCGGGGGAGACCCGCGCCGCGCACCGGCTCCGCGACCCGGAGTGCTTTGCCCGGGTCCTGGCCATCCTCTTCGAATTGCGCCGGGCGTGGCTGTTCGGCGAGGACGCCGTGGGGCTTGAGCGGCACTCCATGATCGGCAACGGATCCTCCACGGCCCTTGTCACCCCGGACGCCAGGATCTGCTGGATGAGCCATCCGCTCCCGGACTCCGGGTCACTCTTTGCCCACATCCTCGGCGGCGATGCGGCAGGGCACTTCTCCATCGAGCCGGTCAAGGCCTCCCAGGTACTGGGCCAGCGCTACGTGGACAGCACCATGATCGTGGAGACCCGCTGGGCGGACGTCACGGTCACGGACTACCTTGAACCTGCCCCGGAAGGCATCACCAGCCTGGTACGGGTCCTGTCCGGAAGCGGTGCAGCCCGGATCGTCTTCGCCCCCCGCCCTGACTACGCCAACGCGCCGTTCAGCATGGAGGCCCGCGGCGACGAACTGCATGTTGCGGGGACCTCGGACCCCGTTGTCCTCTACGCCCCGGGCGTGAAGTTCGCCATCGCCTCGGACGGCCGGCACGCCACGGCCACGGCCGCTGTCAACCTGCAGGACGGTCCAGTGGTGCTCAACCTGCGGTGCGGCGACACCGAACACCAGCCCGCAGATCCCGGCGGCGAAACGGACCGGCGGGCGGGCGTGGCACTCCACTCGCGGAGCTGGGTGCAGAGCCTGGACCTGCCCGGCGTCAAGCCCTCCCTGGTGCGCCGGTCCGCCCTGGTGCTCCGCGCGCTGGTCCACGAACCCACCGGCGCCGTGCTGGCCGCGCCCACAACGTCACTGCCCGAAGGGATCGGCGGCACCCGCAACTGGGACTACCGGTACTGCTGGCTGCGGGATGGGTCCATGACCGTCAACGCGCTGGTGGACCTTGGCTCCACGCAGGAAGCAGCCGGTTTCCTGGGCTGGCTTGGACGGATTTTGGAGCACGCCCCCGGCCCGGAGTGGCTCCATCCGCTCTACTCCGTGACGGGCGCGCCGCTCTCAACCGAAGCGGTCATCGACAGTCTCCCCGGGTATGCCGGCTCCCGGCCGGTCCGGATCGGCAACGCCGCGGACCACCAGGTCCAGCTGGATGTCTTCGGCCCCATCGCGGAACTGATCCATGCCCTGAGCGAAAAGGAGTCGGCGCTGACCGACGGCCACTGGGAGCTGATGGTCCAGATGGCTTCCGCGGTGCTGGCCCGCTGGCACGAACCCGATCATGGCATCTGGGAGGCGCGGCGCGCTCCCCGGCATCACGTGTACACCAAAGTGATGTGCTGGGTGACCCTGGACCGGGCGCTGCAAACCGCCGCCCGGCACGGGCGCACCCCCGACCCCTCCTGGGAAGCCACTGCCACAGCCATCCGGGACGAGGTGCTGCGTGAAGGCTGGGATGAGACAGCATCCTCCTACACCGTTGCCTATGACAGCCCCGATCTGGACGCCGCCGTCCTGCACATCGGGCTGTCAGGCCTGCTGGACGTCTCGGACCAGCGCTTCCTGGATACGGTCACGGCCGTGGAACGGGAACTGCGGGTGGGTCCCACCGTGTTCCGCTACAGGTACGACGACGGCCTGCCGGGCCTGGAGGGCGGGTTCCACATCTGCACCACCTGGCTGATTGAGGCGTACGTTGCGGTGGGGCGGGTTGAGGAGGCCTGGGACCTTTTCGACCAGTTGGTGAACCTCTTCGGGCCAACCGGGCTGCTGCCCGAAGAATACGATCCCGGCACCGAGACCCACTTGGGGAACCACCCGCAGGCGTACTCCCACCTCGGTTTCATCCGGTGTGCCCGCCTCCTGGACGCCCTGCAGGGCAGAAGGTAGCCGCTGGTCCTGATTGCTGCCTAGAGTGGAAGTTCCGGGTGCCTGCAGCGGACGGTTCCGGCAACGGAGACCAAGGCAGGAAACCCACCATGACAACCACATCTCAGGGCGTAGGATTCCGCTCCGAACGCGGGCCCATCCTCATCGCCCTCATGCTGGCCACGGGGCTCGTCGCGATTGATTCCACCATCGTGGCCACCGCCGTCCCGTCAATCGTGCGGGACGTGGGCGGGTTCTCGTCATTCCCCTGGCTCTTCTCGGCCTATCTGCTGGCCCAGGCCGTCTCCGTGCCCATCTACGGCAAGCTGTCCGACATGGCCGGCCGCAAGCCCATTATCCTGGCCGGCATCGGACTGTTCCTGCTCGGCTCCGTCCTGTGCGGCCTCGCCTGGAGCATGCCCTCGCTGATCGCGTTCCGGGCCCTGCAGGGGCTCGGCGCCGGCGCGGTGCTGCCGGTGTCCATCACGATCGCCGGCGACATCTATTCCCTGGAGGAACGCGCCAAGGTGCAGGGCTACCTCGCCAGCGTGTGGGCCGTGTCCTCCGTGGTGGGGCCGAGCCTCGGCGGAATCTTTGCGTCCCTGGGCCTGTGGCGCGGGATTTTCCTGGTCAACGTCCCCCTGTGCCTGCTGGCAGGATGGATGCTGCTCCGGACCCTGCACGAGAACGTGGAGCGGGCCAAGCACCGGGTGGACTTCGCCGGGGCGGCGCTGCTGGCAGTTTCCCTGGGACTGCTGATCCTTGGCGCCCTCCAGGGCGGCCAGGCATGGGAGTGGAACTCACCCGCCAGCATCGGCGTCTTTACGGTGGGCGGCGTGCTCCTGGCCCTCTTCCTCATGGTGGAGCGGCGGGCAGCGGAGCCCGTCCTGCCGTCCTGGGTGGTGTCCCGCCGCCTTCTTGGCACTACCGCCCTGGTGTCCTTCGGAGTTGGGGCGGTGCTGATCGGGCTGACCTCCTTCGTGCCCACCTTCCTGGAAGGGGCCTTGTCCAGCTCACCCCTGGTGGCCGGGCTGGCCCTGGCCGCGCTGACCGTCGGCTGGCCGATCAGCGCCTCGCAGGCCGGCCGGCTGTACCTGCGGATCGGCTTCAAGGCCACGGCCCTCATCGGCGTCTCCGTGACGGTGGCGGGACTCCTGGTCCTGGCCCTGACGGCAACCGTACCCAACGTGGCGTCCGTGGCCGGCAGCTGCTTCGTGGTGGGACTCGGGCTGGGGCTGGTGGCCACCCCCACCCTGATCGCCGCCCAGTCCAGCGTGCCCTGGAATGAACGCGGCGTGGTCACCAGCACCAACATGTTCGCCCGGTCCATCGGCAGCGCCTTGGGCGTGGCGGTGTTCGGGGCAGTGGCCAACGCAATCTACGCGGGAACCCCGGGCGGGGACAGCAGCGGTCCGGCGGTGGTGGCCGCTTCCGGTGCCGTCTTCCTGGCCGCGCTGGTGGCCGGACTGGTCACCGTCGCCGCGGTCCTGGCCATGCCCGCTGTCCGCGCCGGCACCAGCGGAGGGAAGGGGCCGGACCAGGTCCTCGCCGATGCGGAGGACAGCACCCAATAGCGGCAGTGCTTACCGGGAGGCGCGGAAGATCTCCGGTGCCGGGCGGGTGCCGGTGGCAAGGTCGGCAAGGATCCGGCCCACCACCGGCGTAAACTTGAAGCCGTGCCCGGAGAATCCGGCGCCTATGACCACCGGTCCGATCCGGTCCAGGATGAAATCCTCGTCCGGGGTAGTGGTGTAGGTGCAGCTGATCGCCTCGAAGGAATCGGCGTCCACACCCGGCAGCCAGGTCCGGGCGTAGTCCTGCAGCGCCGCGAGCTGCCTGGGTTCGGGCTGGAAGGACCGCCGGTCCGGGTCCACCACGGGCCCCACGCCGTGCCACCCGGCCTTGATCCCTTCGCCCGGGGTATGCATGCCGTACACCGGGGAGTACCAGCCCTGGTAGTCCCCGCCGGTACCGGGGTAGTGGTTGAACCCGGGCCACACAGCCTGCCCGTCGGTGATCCGGAAGTGCGCGGGCTGTTCCTGCGTGACGGTGAGCTTCGGGATCCGCAGCTTCGTACGTCCAACGGCACCCAAAAGCTTTTCGGTCCAGCCGCCCGCCGTCACCACCACCTGGGCCGCGGTGACCACCTCCATGCCCGCTGCGGACTCGAAACCCAGCCGGACGCCGTCGTCCATCACCTCGAAGTCCACCACCTTGGTGTGGTGCCTGATATCGGCGCCGCGGGCGACGGCAAGCCGCTGGAAGGCGGGCAGTGCAGCCTCCGGATTGAGCTGGCCGCCGTCGGGCATGTGCAGCACCTGCTGGTCGAACCGGATGCCGCCCCACCGCTCCCCTGCCTCGGCCGGTCGAAGGAACTCCGCGCGGATGCCGGCCTGGGTCAGCGCGGCAGCGACGTCGGGAAGCATCGGCTCGGGGCCGTGGTTCACAATGCCGGTCCGGGTGAGCAGCTTCTCGCCGCTGTCCTGCTCAAGTTCGTCCCACAGGGCCAGCCCTTCGGCCAGCATGGCCACGTACTCCGGGCGGTGGTAGCCGGGGTTCAGGTTCCGGGTGGTGCCGTGCGAAGCGCCGATCCGGTGCCCCGGGCCGAACTGTTCCACCAGCGTCACGTGGCGGCCCCGGCGCGAGAGCGCCCACGCGGCAGCCGAGCCCATGGCCCCGCCGCCGATCACCACAGTGTCAAGGATGGTGTGCATGGTTCTCCAATTGCTCTCTCGGTCCGGGTTGTGCAGTCAGTGCGTTCCTACGTGAGCAGCAGCGCGACGCCGATCATCGCAGGCACAGCCACGATGGTGGTAATCAGGACGGTGTCCTTTGCCACTGTAAGTCCGGTCTTGTAACGGCTGGCGGCCACGAAGACGTTCTGCGCGGTTGGCAGCGCCGAGGTCACCACCACCGCGAACAGGGCATGGCCGTCCATCCCCAGGGCAAACCGGGCGAAAAGGTACGCCAGTGCCGGCTGGACGGCCAGCTTGAAGCCGCTCGCGAGCAGGGTGTCCACGCGCCGGGCCGCCGCGGCCTGCAGTGGCCGGCTGCCGTTAAGGCTCATCCCGAACGCGATCAGCATCGCGGGGATCGCGGCCCCGCCGATCAGGTGGATGGGTTCCATGACCAGCGCCGGAACCTGGAAGCCGGTCCCGGCAACCACCAGCCCCAGCGCCGAACCCACGATCATGGGGTTCCGCAGGATCATCACGATAAAACTGAGGGGAGTGGTGCGGTGCGAGCTGGTGCTCGAATCCAGGATCATCAGGAACAGCGTGGTGAAGAAGGCGAGCTGGAAAATCAGCAGCGGGGCCACATAGCTGGCATCGCCCAGGACGTAGACGGCGATGGGGATGCCGAGGTTCGCCGAGTTGGCCAGCGACGCCGCCATGGAGGACATCAGGGATTCGGGCAGCGAGCGTTTCAGCCAGAACTTGGCGAGGGTAAAAAAGATAACCGCTGTGGACATGGCGGCCACCGCCGTCACCAGCAGTGGTTCGGCGAAGACTTCCTGGAGGCGGGCCTTGCTCAGCGTTTCGAAGAGCAGCGCCGGGCTGGCCACGAAGAAGGTGAGGGAGCTGAGGACCTGGCGGGCGTTGTCTCCGAGGATTTTCCGCCGGCCCACAAACCAGCCCACCAGGATGATGCACCACACCACAAAGAAGCCCGCCAGCACTCCTAGCACGGGGCAACCTGCCGGGCGCGGCGGAGTTGTCTACCGGGGCTCACGCTCCGGGTTAGAGTGCGGCGTTGTTAAGGGCGAACGGCGGACGCATCATCCCGGGGGTAAGCCCCTCGGCGGGGTCGTTGCCCAGCTGGATGACCTTGTTGTTCTCGTCCACGTGGACCACCCGGGGCTCGTACGCCTTGGCTTCCTCGGAGGTCATCTGTGCGTAGGTAATCAGGATGACAATGTCGTTCTCGTGCATGAGGTGCGCCGCTGCACCGTTGATACCGATGACACCGGAGCCGCGCTCGCCCGCGATGGTGTACGTCTCCAGGCGGGCGCCGTTGGTGACGTCCACAATGGACACGAGCTCACCGGGAAGGATGTCGGCAGCATCCAGCAGGTCCAGGTCAACGGTGACCGAACCTACATAGTGCAGGTCGGCGTGCGTGACGGTGGCCCGGTGGATTTTGGACTTGAACATTGTTCGATTCATAACGGCACAAGTCTAGCGCCGGCCCCGCTTCCCCGCAGTGACGCAGGGAACACTCGGCAGCACCCGCTGAGGGTAATGTACGACGGCGGGTGGTTACGCGGCGTCGTCCCGCGCCACGGCCGCCGCAGCCGCCGCCAGGGTTTCGCGGGCTGCGAGGATGGCAGGCCGCTGTGCGCTTGAACGGCGCACCGAGGTGAAAACCGTGCGGTGCGGCTTGCCCGGAAGCTCCAGCAGCTGGGCAGAGGTGCCGCGCCCGGTCCACACCAGGTCCGGCATCAGGGCCACCGCGTTGCCGGATTCAATCAGCCGGATCTGGGCCTGCAGGTCCGCGGTTTCGAAGCGGACGTCCGGTTCGAAGCCGGCGCTGCGGCACGCCTGCTCCGCCCAGTGGCGCGACGCGGCACCCCGTGGCTCCATGACCCACGCGAGTTCCGCGGTGTCCGCCAGCCCGCGGATGGCCGGGCCACCGTCGGACGCCGGGGGAACAGCCAGCCGGATGGCATCCTTGGTCAGGCGTACGCGGTCCAGCTCGGGATAACGTGGCGCGGCGTGCCCCGGGTACTGCTCGGCGATTACCAGGTCGAAGTCCCGTGCCCACGTCTCGTGGAGCGCCGTTTCGGGCTCACGCTGGATCATCTCGATCCGGACCTCGGGGTATGTGGCGGACATCCGTGTGAGGGTGTCCG
The DNA here is from genome assembly GCF_059093025.1 of Arthrobacter sp. 210 2. Lineage (NCBI taxonomy): Bacteria > Bacillati > Actinomycetota > Actinomycetes > Micrococcales > Micrococcaceae > Arthrobacter > Arthrobacter sp. 210 2. The sequence continues at coordinate 301,063 of NZ_JBNHIE010000004.1, read as the reverse complement.
GCATCAGCGCCAGCGCTGCCGACTGGAAGACCGCGATCCGCACGGTTCCGGTGACGGTTGTCAGTGACGCCGCCAAGTCCGCCTCGGCCTGTTCCATCGTCTGGAGCAGCTGCTCCGTGTGGGCCACCAGCACTTCAGCCTGCGGCGTCAGCTGCACCCGCCGGCCGGTTTTCCGGAGCAGCTCCACACCCACCTCCTTTTCCAGGAGGGCAAGCTGCTGGGACACCGACGACGGGCTGTACTGCAGTGCGTCCGCCACCTCCGCAAGGGTCCCGCGGATGCTTAATTCCCGGAGCAGCCGAAGCCTGCGGACATCAAGCATGAGGAATTCCTTACCGAAACTAACGAATATAGGTTAGAAGTAGTCACTTTATCTAATGCAAGCATGCTTGCATACTGTTGGGACCGAGTTACCCCCGTCACAGCCGATTTTCGGCGTGCCGCGGCGGGGTCGCACCCCAAGCAGGAGTTCCTGATGAGTACTAGAGATATGAGCCAGTCGGTCATGCGGCGCAAGCCCATCGATGACATTGAGGAAGAGAACAAACACAGTGGCCTCTTCAAGTCACTCGGGCTGTGGCAGCTGACCGCCATTGGCGTAGGCGGCATCATCGGCGTCGGCATCTTCTCCCTCGCGGGGCTGGTGGCCGCCGGAAGTGAAAGCGCACCCGGAGTGGGGCCGGCTGTGCTGATCTCGTTCCTTGTTGCCGGGCTTGCCTCCGCAGCAGCTGCACTGTCGTACGCGGAGTTCGCGGGAATGATCCCCCGCGCCGGCTCCGCCTACACCTACGGCTACGTGGCCCTGGGCGAAATTATCGGCTGGTTCATCGGCTGGGACCTCCTGCTGGAATACATCGCCATCGTGGCCGTGGTGGCCATCGGCATCTCCGGCTACTTCGACGCCTTCCTCTCCGGCATCGGCATCAACATGCCCCTCTGGATGACCTCCACCGCTGACGAGGGCCGGGGCGGCATCGTGAACATCCCGGCCATCGTGGTGTGCCTCCTGGTGACCTGGATCCTTTCCCGCGGTACGAAGGCGTTTGGCCGGTTCGAACTCGTGGCCGTGGCTATCAAGGTCATCCTGATCCTCTTCATCATCGGCCTGGGCGTCTTCTACATCGACACCAACAACTACAACCCGTTCATGCCCAGCGGCTTTGGCCCCGTCCTGGCCGGCGCGGCCACCGTCTTCTTCGCCGTCTTCGGCTACGACGCCATGAGCACCGCCGCCGAAGAGGCCAAGGACGGCAAGAAGCACATGCCCAAGGCCATCATCCTGTCGCTGATCATTGCCATGCTGCTCTATGTAGCCGCCACGCTGGTGCTGACCGGCATGCAGAACTACAAGGACATCGACCCCACGGCCGGTTTCGCCTCGGCCTTCACGGGTGTTGGGCTGCCGGTGATTGCCACGATCATCTCCGTGTTCGCCGTCCTGTCCATCCTTACCGTGATGCTGACCTTCCTCCTGGGCGTCACCCGTGTCTGGTTCTCCATGAGCCGCGACGGCCTGCTGCCCGGCTGGTTTGCCAAGACCGACCGCCACGGCACCCCGCAGCGCGTCACGTGGATTGCCGGCGTCGCCTCGGCCCTGCTGGCGGGCGTCTTCCCCATCAAGGCTGTTGCTGACCTGACGAACATCGGCATTCTGGCGGCGTTCGTTGTGGTCTGTTTCTCCGTGATCGTGTTCCGCTACAAGAGGCCCGACGCGCCGCGCACCTTCCGCCTGCCGCTGATGCCTGTCATTCCGGCCTTCGGCGTCCTGGCATCGGCATTCCTGATGTTCCAGCTCCACTGGGAAACCTGGGCACGCTTTGGGGTGTGGCTGGTGGTGGGCCTGGCGATCTACTTCTTCTACGGCAAGAAAAACTCCCTGATGAACCCCGCCAGCCCGCGGCACGAGGAGATCGTGGAGATGCACCGCCCCCTCCGCTGACCGGCCCTCGGGACGCTCTCTCAGCTTCCGCAGGTTTTCACGCGACGCCCTCTCACGTTCGGCGGAAATAAAAGAACCCTTTCCCACAGTCCTGTGGGAAAGGGTTCTTTTGGTTTCCGGGCTGCAGGCCTACTGGGCGACGGCGTTCTCATGGCTGGCAGCCATGGAGTGCGGAACCGCCAGCAGCGCAACCACGGCGAGGGCGCCGGCCGCTGCGAAGATGTAGAACCCCCAGGGGTAGGCGATGCCGGCTGCGACCAGCCCGCCTGTCACGGCAGGTCCGGCGATGGCGCCGATACGGCCCACGCCTGCGGCGAATCCAAGTGCCGTTGCGCGAAGGCGGGCCGGGAACAGCTGGCTGACCCAGGCGTACACGAGCACCTGGGAACTGAAGACAAACACTCCCGTGACGAAGACCAGGGCGTTAAGCAGGATTGCGTTGTCCACCTTGATGCTCAGGAGGGCGAGGCACACCGCCGAAAGGCCGAACCACAGCAGCACGATGGGTTTGGTGCCGTGCTTGTCCGCCAGGACGCCGGCGATGATGAGGCCGGCAACGGCGCCAAGGTTCAGGACCAGGAGCAGGGACAGCCCTGCGCTGACGGGGTAACCGGCGGAGGCCATCAGCTGCGGAAGCCAGGTATTCAGGCCATAGACCAGCAGCAGGCCCATGAACGAGGCTGCGGCAATCGCCGCGGCGACCAGGGGGTAGGGCTTTTTGGCCAGATCCCGGAATCCCGTCCGCTCCTCCGTCCTTGCAGTCCGGACGGAGGGCAGGGTCTCGGGAAGTTTGAACCACAGGAACGGCAGGAGAACCAGGCCGGCGATGCCGCCCACCACGAACATGGTGCGCCAGTCCGGGATGACGATCAATGCAAGGAAGGCGGTGGCCACGGCGCCCACGTGGTATCCCGTCATGGTACGGGTTGTGGACTTGCCGGCGGAACCTGCCGGGGCATAGTCGTTCATGTAGGCAAGGGCAGCCGGAAGGCAGGCCCCGAGACCGGCCCCTGCAAGAAGCCGGAAGGCACCAAATACGGCGACGTTCGGTGCCCACACCACCGCGAGGGTGAAAATCGAGAACCAGAGCACGCATGCAATCAGCAGGTTGCGGCGCCCGAAGCGGTCGGAGAGCGGGGCGATGAAGAGTGCTCCCAGGCCCACACCCACGAGGGAAATGGTGGCCACGAACGTTGCGCCTACGGCGTCGAAGCCCAGTTCGCCCGTCTTGATGAGGGTGGGGATGACGGTGCCGAGCACCACGAGGTCAAAACCGTCCAGGACCATTGCCAGCCAGCAGAGCCACACGGGCCACCGTGACGGGGAGGTGGAGGGGGAAGTTGTCATGGAATCCTCATTGATTAGGGACAGATGGGAGCGCAGCCGGCTGAGAGCCCCGACACACGGTGGCGTGACCTGCGGCATGCTTACGGTCAGCCAGAGTACAGCGCGGTTCATTGAACGTACAAATGTTCGAAAGACGAACAAAAGCGGCGGGCATCGGGTGCGCTCGCGGGCGGATGGGGACGCCCTTCACGAGGCTCCAAAAGCTTCATGTTTTCTAACCTGTATTGCTTAGAAAACATCGCTTTATCTTATGTGACAGCAAGCTCATACTGGTTCTAAGACCTCCTTGAATCCCCAGGAAAGAACGAGAAAAGCCATGACCCACATTGCAATGGAACCGGCAGTTGCAACCGGCCTCGCGCCGCAGACCGTCGACGTCGACGTGCCCCAGGCCAAAGCACTGGCCAACGACGCCGTCGCCCTGGTCCGCCGCTGGCTGACCGAGGCAGCGAAGGTTCCCGTCGACGCCTCCGCCGAGCAGTTGGCCGGCGTCCTGAAGGACCCCAACGGCCTGGAATTCACGGTCGGCTTCGTGGACGGCGTGGTCCGTCCCGAAGACCTGAACGTCGCCGCCCGGAACCTCGCCGCCCTGGCCCCCAAGGTTCCCGCGTTCCTGCCCTGGTACATGCGCAGCGCAGTGCAGCTGGGCGGCACTATGGCACCGGTCCTGCCGCAGGTTGTCATCCCCATCGCCCGCAAGGTCCTCCGCGAAATGGTGGGCCACCTGATCGTGGACGCCACCGACGCCAAGCTGGGCCCGGCCATCGCTAAGATCCGCAAGGACGGCGTCAAGCTCAACGTCAACCTCCTGGGCGAGGCCGTCCTCGGCGAGCACGAAGCCTCCCGCCGGCTCGAAGGAACGCACACCCTGCTGGCACGCCCCGACGTCGACTACGTCTCCATCAAGGTCTCCTCCACCGTGGCACCGCACTCCGCCTGGGCCTTCGACGAAGCCGTGGAACACGTCGTGGAGAAGCTCACCCCGCTGTTCCAGCGCGCCGCCTCCTTTGCCCGCGATGGCGGGAAGGCCAAGTTCATCAACCTGGACATGGAGGAGTACAAGGACCTGGACATGACCATCGCGGTCTTCACCCGGATCCTGGACAAGCCGGAGTTCAAGAACCTCGAGGCCGGCATCGTGCTCCAGGCCTACCTCCCGGACGCACTCTCCGCCATGATCCGCCTGCAGGACTGGGCTGCCGAACGCCGCGCCAACGGCGGCGCCGGCATCAAGGTCCGCGTGGTCAAGGGCGCCAACCTGCCCATGGAGCAGGTGGAATCCTCCCTGCATGACTGGCCGCTGGCCACCTGGGGCACCAAGCAGGACTCCGACACCAGCTACAAGAGCGTCATCAACTACTCCCTGCACCCGGAGCGCATCAAGAACATCCGAATTGGCGTCGCCGGCCACAACCTGTTCGACATCGCCTTCGCCTGGCTCCTGGCTAAGCAGCGCGGCGTGGAATCCGGCATCGAATTCGAAATGCTGCTGGGCATGGCCCAGGGCCAGGCTGAAGCGGTCAAGAAGGACGTCGGCTCGCTGCTGCTGTACACACCCGTGGTGCACCCGTCCGAGTTCGACGTCGCCATCGCCTACCTGATCCGCCGCCTCGAAGAGGGCGCCAGCCAGGACAACTTCATGTCCGCCGTGTTCGAACTCAGCGAAAACGAAGCCCTCTTCGAACGTGAAAAGCAGCGCTTCCTCTCCTCCCTGGAGGCCCTGGACAACAGCGTTCCCCTGCCAAACCGCCGCCAGGACCGCAGCCTGCCCCCGGCCCCGATGCCGCACGAAGGCTTCGACAACACCCCCGACACGGATCCGTCCCTGCCGGCCAACCGCAACTGGGGCCGGGCCATCCTGGAGCGCGTCCCGTCCTCCACCCTCGGCAACGCATCCGTGGCGGCAGCATCCATCAAGGACGAGGCCACACTCAACACCGTCATCCAGACCGCCCTGGACAAGGGCAAGGCCTGGGGCCAGCTCTCCGGCGACGAGCGCGCCGAGATCCTGCACCGCGCCGGCGACGTCCTGGAGGCCCGCCGGGCCGACCTGCTCGAGGTCATGGCCAGCGAGACCGGCAAGACCATCGACCAGGGTGACCCCGAGGTCAGCGAGGCGGTGGACTTTGCCCACTACTACGCCGAGTCGGCCCGTAAGCTGGAAAAGGTCGACGGCGCTACGTTCGTTCCGGCGAAGCTCACCGTGGTGACGCCGCCGTGGAACTTCCCGGTCGCCATTCCGGCCGGCTCCACCCTCGCGGCACTCGCCGCCGGCTCCGCCGTCGTGATCAAGCCTGCCAAGCAGGCCGCTCGCAGCGGCGCCGTCATGGTCGAAGCCCTCTGGGAAGCAGGCGTTCCAAAGGACGTCCTCACCATGGTCCAGCTCGGCGAACGGGAACTCGGCAAGCAGCTGATCTCGCACCCGGCCGTGGACCGCGTGATCCTCACCGGCGGCTATGAAACCGCCGAACTGTTCCGGTCCTTCCGGCAGGACCTGCCGCTGCTGGCCGAGACCAGTGGCAAGAACGCCATCATCGTCACCCCCAGTGCAGACCTGGACCTGGCAGCCAAGGACGTGGCCTACTCCGCGTTCGGCCACGCCGGCCAGAAGTGCTCCGCCGCCTCACTGGTGATCCTGGTGGGCTCCGTGGCCAAGTCCAAGCGGTTCCACAACCAGCTGATCGACGCCGTCACCTCCCTGAAGGTGGGCTACCCGGAGGACCCCACGAGCCAGATGGGGCCCATCATCGAGCCTGCCCACGGCAAGCTCCTGAACGCCCTCACCACCCTGGGCGACGGCGAAAACTGGGCCGTTGAACCCAAGAAGCTGGACAACACCGGAAAGCTCTGGAGCCCGGGGGTGCGCTACGGGGTCAAGCGCGGTTCCTACTTCCACCTGACCGAATTCTTCGGCCCGGTGCTGGGCGTGATGACGGCCGAGACCCTCGAGGAAGCCATTGCCATCCAGAACCAGATCGAGTACGGCTTGACTGCCGGCCTGCACTCGCTGAACCCGGAGGAGCTGGGAATCTGGCTGGACTCCATCCAGGCCGGCAACCTTTACGTCAACCGCGGCATCACCGGTGCCATCGTGCAGCGGCAGCCCTTCGGCGGCTGGAAGAAGTCGGCAGTCGGCGCCGGCACCAAGGCAGGCGGGCCCAACTACCTGGCCGGCCTGGGTGACTGGGTCTCCTCCCGCAGCACGGCAACGGCTGCCGTCACCCACCCCGGTGTCCGCCGGATCATCAACGCCGCCGGCGCCGCCCTGGAGCCTGCTGAGCTGGAATCCGTCCAGCGCGCCCTGGCATCCGACGCCGAGGCCTGGGCGGAGGAGTTCGGCACCGCCAAGGACGTGTCCGGGCTGAGCGCGGAACGCAACATCTTCCGCTACCGCAGCCTGCCCGTGACCATCCGTCTCTCAGAAGACGCGCCCTTGGCGCACCTCGTCCGGACCGTCGCAGCCGGCGTGCTGGCGGGCTCGGAGCTGACGGTGTCCACCGCCGTGGAACTTCCCGCCCAGCTGCGCCCCGTGCTCACCGCGCTGGATATCGACGTGACGGTGGAGTCCGATGCCGGCTGGCTGGCTTCCGCGGGCCGGCTCGCCAAAGCGGGCAGGCTGTCCGGCGCGCGTATCCGCCTCATCGGCGGCGACGCCACGGCGCTCGCCGAAGCAACGGGCGGCCGTCCTGACTTGGCGGTTTACGCCCACCCCGTCACCGAGGCAGGCCGCGTTGAACTGCTGCCGTTCCTGCACGAGCAGGCCGTCAGCATCACTGCCCACCGCTTCGGCACACCGAACCACCTCTCGGACGCCTTGATCTAGGTCCGGGGATGATGCACTAGGGCAAGCAGAAGGCCGGGCGGCCACCCTTAGGGGGCCGTCCGGCCTTCTTGATGTCATGTGTCCGCGCCGGCTGCGCGGCAGGAGACCTTGGGAAAATTAGCCCAGGTACCACCCCGGAGGTGACCACGTCACCGGGACGCTGTGGGCTGAGAAATCCTCGCAACGCGTGCAGGTGTAGGCGACTTCGCCGAGCGTAGCCACAGACCCGTCACGGCGGTAGGTGGGCGGGATGTAGGACTCGAGGTAGACGAACTCGTCGGTGCGGCACTTGTCGCAGGTTGGCTTACCCACATAACCGGAATCCGTGGTTGCTATTCCGGCGCCCAGGGTGGATTGGCGTGTGGAAGGCCGCGCGGTGGTGTGCGGACGTGCATGGGCCGCACTGAAATGGGTGTTCCTGGCTGTCGTCATTGGCTGCCTGTCCCGGGCGCGTTCACTGTGATTCAGGCGCGCTCGTGTTGCTGAACCGGCCAGCTGCTTGACCTGGAAAACCAGCATAGATTATGCAACGTTCCGACATCAATGGAGAACGGGTTGTCTCGTGTGCTAAGGCCGCCTGTTAGCCCTGGCGGTTGATGGTCCGGCCCACGATCGACTGCGTCAGGGCATCGATCACCTCCGTGTTGGCCAGCGGGTTGCGGATCAGCGTGAAGTCCACGTCCCCGACGGCCGGAAGGTCGAACCGGCGGGTGATGATTTTCAGGTCCTCGGGAACCAGCGACGACGGCATGACGGCCACGCCGATTCCCGCGCGGACGGCGGCCAGCACCCCGCTGATCTGGCGGGTGGTGCATGTGATGCGCCAGGTCCTGCCATGCGCCTCGAGGGCGTCGATGGCAAGTTTCCTGCTCAGGCTGGGGGAGGGGTAGGCGATGAGCGGGACTGGATGGCCCGGTTCCAGCGTGGTCTGCTCAAGTCCCACCCAGGAAAAGGAATCGTGCTGCACCACCGTGCCGTCCTTGGCGCCTGCCACCCATTTCACGAACACCAGATCCAACTGGCCGGCATTCAGCTTGCGGTACAGCTGGTCGCTTTGCCCCACCGTGAGTTCCAGGTTGATCTGGGGATAGATCTGCCGGAACTCCCGCAGGATCCGGGGTAGTCCGGTTATCGCAAGATCATCCGCGGTGCCGAAGCGGAGCCGCCCACGCATGGCGGAACCGGAAAAATAGCGTGCCGCAGAGTCATGCGCGGACAGAATGTTCCGGGCAAAACCGGCCATCGCATCCCCGTTGTCAGTGAGCCGGACGTCACGGGTATCCCTGGTGATCAGCACCCGCTTGGCTGCCGTCTCCAGCTTCCGGATGTGCTGGCTGATGGTGGGCTGGGCCAGGCCCAGCCGCTCGGCGGCCTTGGTGAAACTGAGGGTTTCGGCAACGGCCAGGAAAGAACGCAACTGGGCTGGTTCGAACACGTCGGGCTCCTTCGGCCGGCACCGCCGGATCTCTCATTGTGCTTCGCAATACGAGTTATAGGGAGAATAGGACTCCATAATCCGTTGGGCCCAGCCTAGCGTTAAGGGCATCCCGGACCGCCCGCAATTTTGAGGACACCACTGTGGCACCCCCACCGCCGTCATCGGCAAGCGTCACCCAGCCCGTCATCGATTCCGCGGGCACCGCTCCGCCGGACAACCAGACCCAGCCGCTGCCGGTTGCCTCGGAACGCCTTCCCTGGCGGCACACCTTCATCTCCCTGAGAGTCCCCAACTTCCGGATTTTCGCGGCAGGGCATTTCATCGCCGTGATCGCGATCTGGATGCAGCGGATCGCCCAGGACTGGATGGTGCTGCAGCTCTCCGGTTCCGTGACTGCCGTGGGGATCACCGTGGCGCTGCAGTTCCTGCCCTCGCTCCTCCTGGGGCCGTGGGGCGGCATGGTGGCCGACCGCTTCGCCAAGCGGAAGATCCTGATCCTCTGCCAGAGCCTTGCCGCGGTGCTGGCTGCAGCGCTCGCAGCCCTTGCGCTCACCGGAGCCGTCCAGGTGTGGCACGTCTATGTGATCGCACTGGTGCTGGGCCTGGTCACGGTCCTCGACCAGCCTGCGCGGCAGGTGTTCGTCAACGAACTGGTAGGACCCACATACCTGCGCAACGCCATCAGCGTCAACTCCACCACCTTCCAGCTGGGTGGCTTGATCGGCCCGGCCCTTGCCGGGCTGCTGCTGACAGCCGTGGGTGCCGGCTGGGCTTTTGCCGCCAACGCCGTGGCCTGCTGCTCAACGGTGGCCATGCTGCTGGTCCTCCGGAAGGACCAGCTCTTCGTGAGCCCGCCGGCGCCCAAGTGCAAGGGGATGCTGCGCGAGGGTCTCCGTTATGCCCTGAGCAAGCCCACCATCTACTGGCCCTGGCTCATGGCCGGTTTCATTGCAGTGTTCGCCATGAGCCTTCCCGTGGTGCTTGCCGCCTTCGCGGACCACGTGTTCAAGGTTGGTGCCGGCGGCTATGGCCTGCTCAATGCACTGGTGGCGCTGGGCGCCCTGGCGGGGGCCGTGGCTTCCACCCGCCGCCGGCAACTCCGGCTCCGGTCAGTAGTGTTCTGCGCAGGAATGTACGGGGCCATGCTGTGCCTCGCCGCCGGGGCGCCCTCCATGGCCTGGTTTGGCGCTGCGATGGTCCTGTCCGGATTCTGGTGCCTGATGTTCCTCACGGGTTCCAACCAACTGGTCCAGGTCAGCTCCAACATGGGCATCCGCGGTCGCGTGATGAGCCTCTACATCATGGTGCTGATCGGCGGCCAGGCCCTCGGCGGACCCATGCTCGGCTGGATCGCTGAACATGCGGACCCGCACGTGGCCCTGCTGGTTTCCGGCGGGGTGCCGGTGCTCGCGGCCCTGACCGTCGCCGTCGTCCTGGCGCGAAAGGGTTCGCTCAAGCTGCAGGTGGACTTCAAGGACCGGAGCCACCCGGTGCGCATCGTGAAAGCGGCCGCCGCCGCCTGAGAATGCAGATGCCGGCGCGTTTCCTGCGTGCCGGCATCGCTCAACGAAGGTGCGCTTTACAAAGCCGGTTGCACCTGCAGCACACGGTGCGGGTACGCCTCATCGCGCTGCTGGAACTCCAGCACGTCCTGGTTGCGCACCACTCCGTCGCGGATTTCAATGGCACGGGTGATGGTGTCGCTTCCCGCCCAGGAATCGGGCCCGCCCATGACCGTTTCCAGGAACGGCTGCAGGGCCTGGCTGATTTCCCAACTCGAGGAATTCCACAAATACGACGGGCTGTGGTCCACCGCGTAGTAGCTGATGTGGTCCCCGATGGTCACCATCGGCTCGGCAAAGGTGGTGGAACGCGCCCAGCTGAAGCCCATGCCGGGGTCACAGGACACGTCGATGATGAGGCTGCCCGGGGCGAAGGCGTCCAGGTCCTCGGTCTGCAGATACGTCAGCGGATTGTTCGGGTCCTGCAGGGTGCAGTTGACCACGATGTCGCTTTCGGCGAGGAACGGGGCGAGCGGAACCCGGCCCCGCTCGGTGATGACCTGGCTCAGGAAGGGCGCCTCGTCGTCGTGGTCGAACTGCACGATGTTCACGGAGTGGATGGGGGCGCCAACGGCGGCGACTCCCCGGTTGGTCAGCACCTGCACATCGTGGATCCCATGCGCATTCAGCGCAGTGACGGCGCCACGGGCGGTGGCTCCAAAGCCAATCACCACGGCACTCAGGCGCCGCCCGTAATCTCCCGTTGAACCCGTCAGGGAGAGCGCATGCAGAACCGAACAATACCCGGCCAGTTCGTTGTTCTTGTGGAACACGTGCAGGCCGAACCCGCCGTCGCTGGCCCAGTGGTTCATGGCCTCGAAGGCAATCAGCGTGAGCTTCTTGTCGATGGCCAGCTGCGTGATGGCGCGGTCCTGGACGCAGTGCGGCCAGCCCCACAGAACCTGCCCGTCACGCAGTTCGGCGAGATCCTCTGGCTGCGGCTTGGGCAGCAGCACGATGTCCGCTTCCGCCAGCAGCTCTTCCCTGCTGGCGATCGTGCCCACAAGGGTGGCGAGGTGCTGGTCCGAAACGCCGAAGCGCTCGCCGTAGCCGTGCTCCAGGATGATGCGCCGCCGCAGGGCCGGGGCAATGCGTTCAAAATGCAGGGGATGAATGGGGAGGCGGAGTTCGTCCGGTTTCCTTGTTGATGCCAGGACTCCCAGGCTCAGTTGGCTCTGGTGGCCGGTCACTTCTTTTTGGGAGCCTTGCCGGACGTGATGTCCAGGGAACTGGCCGGTGCGGAGGCGGCCTTCTTATCTGCGCGTTTTTCCTTGATGGACTTGCCGGACTTTTTTGATGCCGTTTGACGCGGGGACTTGTCAGCCATGATTGCTCCTGTAGCGGAACCGAAAAGGTTCCTGACTACTGACGATACACCTGGGCGCCTAACGGGACTCCTGGGCTGCAGGTGCCGCCAAGGGCAAGAGTGGAGCGGCTGACGGGAATCGAACCCGCGTATCAAGCTTGGGAAGCTAGCGCTCTACCATTGAGCTACAGCCGCATCGCCCCCACTCGCGCGGGGCAGAACTTAGCTTAGCGCAGTTGCGGCGGCGTGCCGCCCAACCCCGAAGCCGCGCCGCCGTGTCCCCTTACCCGCGGCGTCATCCAGTAACTCTTCAATAACGTCCCCCTGCCTGGCTAGGTGGGGACACAGTGCGCTGGCTAACCTGAACCGGATAGCTGCGGGCGTCAGGGGGAGGCGGCTATTGCGGCAGGCCGACGTCAACCACAGGAAGAATTTCATGGCATTCGCAGAGCACGAGGTCCTCATCCGGCGTGACGCCATGGCTGTGTACCTGTACCTGCTCGACGCCACCAATCTTCCGCTCTGGCGCGACGGTGTCCGCAGCGTCAAGCTGCTCCAGGGCCCGGCCGGGAGCAAGGGCGCGGTGTACCGGCAGATGGTGGCAGGGCGGTCCGGACTGAGCATTCCGGCCGACCTGGAAATCACCCAGGCAAGGCCAGGGGCGGAGATAGAGTTCCAGGTCACCTCCGGCCCCGCCAACCGCACGGGCGGTTACTACCTCAGCACCGAGAGCTCGGGAACCCGCGTCCGGTTCGCGCTGGAAGCATTGCCGGAGGGCTCATTCGGCTTCCTCGACCGGCTCGGCCTCCTGAACCGGATGGTCCAGCGAAGTGTCTGCTCCGAGGTTGCCCAGCTGGACCGGCTCAAGGACGTCCTGGAACTTCAGCCCGCCACCCAGTAGGCGGCCGCAGCTTGTCGCGCATCCGCCGCCCGGGTTGGCCTACTGTGCCAGCCGCTGTCCGGACCACGGCCCGGCGATGTTCGACGGCGTGGCAAGGGTTCCACCGGTCAGGTCCCAGTACTGCACCGCGTCCGACGCCCGGCGGAGCGCCAGTCCCGTCGAGTTCAGTCCGGTGACGTCCCGCAGCGCCTTGACGCCCGTGACGTCCTGCCACCCCGTGGCGACAGTCGGCCTCGCTTCCGCCCGCAGGGCGATGGTTCCCCAGCCCCGATAGAGCTGCACAGCACCATCGGACCGCACTGCCAGGATGTCCTGGAAGCCGTCGGCGTCGTAATCAACCATGGAGAGCCGGCTGGCCGTGATGCCGCTGGCAATAAGCGTGCGTCCGGAAAGGTCACCGGTGCCCTTGTTGGGGTACAGGTAAAGGCCGCCGGCAGTATCCAGGGCGAGGATCTGGGGCATCCGGTTGTTGGCGCACCAGCCACCCACCGCCAAGGTCAGGGACTGCCATCCCCCCGCTCCGAGCGTGGCAGGAGCCTGGAATCCACCGGTGGCGATGCCCCGGTGGAGCGTAAGGTTCCCGTTGGTCCATTGCGTCAGCAGGTCATACGCGCCGTCACGGTCCCAGTCCGTCACGAAGACCTCCTTGGCGCCGCTGAACCCGGAGCCGATCACCTTGGCCGGAGCGTAGGAGCGCGCGCCCAGCGAGGACCGGTTAAGGAGCTGGCCGGCGGAATCCACGGTTACCAGGTCTGCCGGGCCCTTGATCGCGGCGGCGGACAGGTCAAGCGTGGGCGGCATATGCCTGACGGGGGCATCGCACATGCTGGCAACCGGCGGCGGGAAGGCGTTGCCTGAGCCTGCGCCGCCGGGGGAATCGGTGGTGCCTGCCGGAAGTGTTGTGTAGCCGAAGAAGTTGACCACGCCCCAGATTTTGTACGTGCTGTCCGTGTACGAGATCCCGGCGCCCATGACATTGAAACGCGGGTCGAGCAGCATGGCGTTGTGGCCCGGGGAACCCTTCCACCATTCCACCAGCTGAGCGGCATCGCGGTCCGTGCGGATGGCGATGACCTCGCCGGCGCCGTTGTTCGGATTCATGGCGCGCGGATCCGTCCAGAAACTGGCGCGGTGCTCAATCACCTCACGCGAGGCAATGTTGTCGGACCATTCCTGCGCCAACCCGGCAACGGTGGCATGGTATTTCACCGGGTTCAGCTTGTTGGCCACCCTGTATTCATTGATCCGGTTGAACACCGTGAGGACAGCTGCGGTATTGCTGTCCCGGACCAGGCCCTCCGGTGCGGGCATCGCCGTGGCGGACTCGGGGGCCGCCAGGCGGGTGGCCGGGGGTGTGGCCAATTCCTCGTCCGGCGCCCACAGCGGCGGGATCCAGGGGACAGGGTCTGCAGAGCCGGCCGGAGCAGGTTCTCCGGTAACCGCGGGCGTGGGCGCAGGTGCAGCGGGGGCATCTGTGGACGGGCTGACGGCGGGCTCGGTGACCATGCTTGTCGCAGCAGCAGGTGATGCCGGGCGGATGTCCGGTTCCACAGCGGGTTTCAGGATGGACCCGGCGGATCCACCGCCGGCGGAGGCACCGCCGTCGTTGACCGCAGGCTCCAGTGAGACGCCCAGCGGAGCCGCTGCGCCGGCCGACTGGCTGGCGGGCGCAGGCACGGACAGTGTTCCCGCTGATGATGAGACCAGCGCCAGGGCGCAGAGCACACCAATAAAAGAGGGCGCAACCAATTTATTCACAACATCCCCAGCTCTGTTGGGCCATCCGGGAGACCATCCGGCGCCTGTGCATCTGAGGCAACATTAGCCCCACTAGGCCACAGCAACAACGGGAAAATATAGGTGTGGATAACGCATACGGTAATTTGGGACGGTGCTGATCTCTGACCGCGATATTCGTGCCGAAATAGACTCCCAACGGATCGTGCTGGAGCCGTACGATTCGGCGATGGTGCAGCCGTCATCCGTGGACGTCAGGATCGATAAGTTCTTCCGGCTTTTCGACAACCACAAGTACGCGCACATCGACCCTGCCCAGGAGCAGCCTGAGCTGACGCGGCTGGTGGAAGTGGAGCAGGACGAAGCCTTTATCCTGCACCCCGGCGAGTTCGTCCTGGGCTCAACCTACGAGACTGTTACGTTGCCGGATGACATCGCGGCCCGCCTGGAAGGCAAGTCCTCCCTGGGGCGGCTGGGGCTCCTGACCCACTCCACCGCCGGGTTCATTGACCCCGGTTTCTCCGGCCACGTGACCCTGGAGCTGTCCAACATGGCCACGCTGCCCATCAAACTGTGGCCGGGCATGAAGATCGGCCAGCTGTGCTTTTTCCGGCTGACGTCCTCCGCTGAGTACCCGTACGGCCATGGCGGGTACGGCAACCGCTACCAGGGCCAGCGCGGGCCCACAGCCAGCCGCAGCCACCTGAACTTCCACCGCACCAGCATTTAGGGCAGGTATCGGAGGCTACGCCTTGGCGGCGACGCCCGGGCTCCCCGTCGCCATCCTGGCGAGCGGTTCAACGTAGCGGGCTGCCAGCGGTCCAACCACGGCCATGATCAGCACGTAGGCGGTGGCCAAGGCAGCCAGTTCCGCGGGAATGGCTCCGGAGGCCACGGCCAGCCCGGCGATAACGATGGAAAATTCCCCGCGCGCAATCAACGTAGCCCCGGCACGGAACTGGCCGGGACGTGCAATACTTGCCCGCTTCGCCGCCCAGATCCCGGTGGCCATCTTGGTCACGGCCGTGATGACGGCCAGCACCAGGGCCCACCCCAGTACGGGCGGGATGGATGTGGGGTCCGTATTGAGGCCGAACGCCACGAAGAAGATGGCCGCGAACAGGTCACGCAGCGGTTCAAGGATGCGCGTGGCGTTATGGGCGGTGGCTCCGGAAATGGCGATGCCCAGCATAAACGCGCCTACCGCCGCCGAAACCTGCATGGCTGACGCCACCCCGGCTATCAGCAGGGCGGCGCCGAGGACGTTCAGGAGGAAGACCTCGGAGTTCTCGCTGTGGACGGCCTTGGAGACGCTGTGGCCGTGGCGCAGGGCCACCATAAGCACCAGGCTTACCACCGCCAGCGCGATGCCCACCGTTGTGAGGCCGCCCAGGAAGCTGACGCCGGCAAGGATGGCCGTCAGGATGGGCAGGTAGACGGCCATGGCCAGGTCCTCGAACACCAGGATGGACAGCACCACGGGAGTTTCGCGGTTGCCCAGGCGGCCGAGGTCGGTGATGACTTTCGCAGCGATCCCCGACGACGAGATGTAGGTGACGCCGCCCAGCACCATGGCTCCCACCCCGCCCCAGCCCAGGTAGTACGCCAGGGCGGCGCCTGGCAGGAAGTTCAGGACGAGGTCGAGGACACCGCCCTGCCATGACCGCTTGAGGCCGGTAAACAGCTCCGCTGCCGTATATTCCAGCCCGAGCATAAGCAGCAGCAGGATGACGCCGATCTCGCCGGAAAGGTGTGCGAACTCGTGCATGCCTTCGAGCTTGACGATGCCCCCGGCACCGAAAGCGAGCCCGCCCAGGAGATAGAGCGGGATAGGCGACATTCCAATCCGTCCGGCCAGCCTGGCCAACAGGCCAAGGCAGAACACAACGGCCCCCAGTTCAATGAGGGTCAGGGCCAGCGGATCCATAGGATTTATCCGTGGCGCAGGATGTCGGCCGCCGAGTCGAGGCCTTCCTGGGTTCCGACTGCCACCAGCAGGTCACCCGTGTGAAGCACGACGTCGGGTCCCGGCGACGGGAGCACCTCGCCTTCACGCATGATGGCCACGATGGACACGCCGCACCGGGTGCGGATGCAGGCCTTGCCCATCGGCTGGTTCTGGAACGGGGAGTCGGGAGCGATGGAGAACTGCCGGGTGACGATCCCGGGAACATCCTTGTGCTCCTCCGTCAGCTTCATGGCCAGGTGCTGCCCTCCCAGAAGGTTGCCCAGGGTGGCTGCTTCGTCGCTGGTCAGCGGAATTGAAGCCTGGCAGGTATCGGGATCGTCCCAGGTGGAAACGATAAGTTCCGTCTGGCCCTCCCGCAGCTCCACCACGCCGATCCGGCGCCCGGATGCTGTCATGAAATCCTTCCGCCGGCCCAGGCCCGGAAGGTTGGTCTCATCCACGTTCATGAACCAAGCCTAGTCTCCCGGGACGCACTTGGCGCGGGAGTCATACCACCCGGGAATCATCCCAGGTGGTCAGCCTTCCGCACATGCCGTACCCCTCGCCGGGGCGGCGGCCGGCGGTGGCCACTGCCGCTCCGGCCAACGGCCGCGCCGAGCCGTCCGCCAGGTCCTCCAGCGCCTGCTCCGTTGCGTCAACCTGGCTGCGGACCGTTTCCGACCAGATCTTCTTCCAGCGCTCCACGCGCGGGCGTACCAGGACGGCGGCTGCACGGTGGAAAGCGGCAAGGGCATCAGGGCCCTCACGCAGGACGGATGTATGCAGCTCGGCGTATCCTTCCATGGCGAGGTCCCGGCGCCTGCGGGCGGCTGCGGCGACGACGGCCTCGTCAGCATCGCGTGGCAGTACCGCGTGCTGCGCGTACTTGTCCGGATCCGCCAGGATGGCCCGGGGAAACGTGAGGACAGCGTCCCCTGCCTCGGGCAGCCCGGCGTTGGACATGATCACGTTGAGGGTGAGCTGATGGGAATTGACCAGCCGGTGGACTGTCCCGGGGCTGAACCAAAGCAGTGAACCGGCGGCAAGCTCATGTTCCGCGGCTCCCGCCATGGAGATGGTGTGTACCTGGCCGGTGCCGCCGGTCACCACATAGGCCTCGGTGGAGACGGTGTGCAGGTGGGGTGACCCTCCGCACAGCCCGTCAGCGGCCTCCCAGTCATAGACCCGGAGGCCGCTGACCGCGGTCCCGCCCGGAAAGCCGGGTAAGCCGGGAACGCCTGCAGTGTTCACTGACCGTTCCGGCCCTGGGTGGCGGCCAGGAGTTCCCGTGCCGCAAGGGCCAGGGCTTCGGACCGCTGGGCGTCGGACTGCCCGTCGGCGATTACCACCCCGTACCGGTAGTGCAGGGTGGTGCCGGCCTCGAACAGGACTTCCTCGCTGAAAAACGGCGCCGGCCCCATGCAGGCGAACGGCTCCGACCGCGCAAACCATTCCGGCTCGGGGTGTTCACTGCCGGGGTCATCCACCATGACCAGGGTGGAGAAGCGGCAGGTCTCATCGTGCTGGCCAACGAAGGAAAGCCAGGGTGCCCGCTGGCCGCGGAGCTCCTCGCCGGTAGCGCCGCCCGGTCCGATGATGGACCCACCGGCAAAGGACCGCGGACCGCGCCAGAACAGGCCGCCGTAGCCGGCGTTCTCCCGTCCCTCCGTAGTGGGCGAGCCGATGTGGATGGGTTCCCCGGAGACGTTGGTCATGGCCGTGTCGAAAACCAGGGTGTAGCTGCTGTCAGTCTCCGGCACCACCTGGAAGGACCGCTCCTCCTCCACCACAAGGGAGCCCTGCTGCGTGACCCACTGCAGGGAATGGGCAAAACGGAACGTGCCGTCGTCGTCCGTTGCCTGGCCAAGCTCGCGGTGCCGCATGGCGCCGTTGTTCGGCAGCCACCGGTAGTCCTGCCCCCGCCGGTAGCTGGGCCCGCCCCAGAAATTGTCCGGGCCAAGGTGCGGCAGTGACCAGGCGATGCCCTTGTGCCACACATGGTCGTGCGGGCGGTAGGCGCTCACCAGGTCCCCCGTCCTGGTCCGGACGGGGTGGAAGTACGGCCGCGGGGACTCCTCCTGCGGGTCATTGGCAGCATAGATATAGGTCAGGACCTGGACGCCGTCGAGGGTGACGGTGACGGCTGCGCCGTCGTCCATCCAGCTGAACGGGCCGCCGGTGGTGGAGGTGCCTGTGGCGGGGGCGGTGCTGCTCATGCATTGCTCTTTTCGAGTTTCCAGGGTTCCAGCCGGCCGTCGGCACGGTCGAAGAACGGGTTTCCTTCAATGATGTCGCCGCGGCGCACCGTCTTGCCGGTGATGGCGGAGGCGTAGATGGCGGCGGCAAGCTCCATGGTGGGGTAGGCCTCGGCGAGGGTGACCGGCGGGACGGCTCCGGAGCCGATGGCCTCCACAATGTGCGAGTACTGGGCGGGGTGCCCGCTGGCGACGGCGGCGGAACCGTCTGCCCACAGGCCGGCAAGGTGCTCCTGTCCCGGCGCGGGGGTAAAACGCCAGTGGGAGTCGTCGTAGCCGTAGAGGTGCTCGAGCTCAACGGTGGCGTTCTCGTAGTCGAACCTTAGCTGTGACGTCTCCCGGGGGGAGATGACGGAGTTGATGACGGTGCTCAGGGCGCCGGATTCGAACCGCACGATGGCCGTGGACACATCCTCGGTTTCCGTGCGCCGGGCAAGCCGGCCCGCGAACGCGGTGACTTCCTGCCAGGGGCCCCACAGGTGGAGCAGCATGTCGAACTGGTGAATGCCGTGCCCCATGGTGGGCCCGCCGCCCTCAACATCCCAGAGGCCGCGCCACGGAACGTCAAAGTACTCCTGGTTGCGGAACCACAGCGTGTTGCAGAAGCCGGTGAGCGGGTTGCCGAGGACCCCCGATTCCTGCAGCACTGCCAGTTTGCGCGCGCCCGTGCCAAAGCGGTGCTGGAAGATGCAGCTGACGTGTTTGCCCGATGCCCGCTCCGCCGCCTGCAGTTCAACCATTTGCCGCAGCGACAACGCGGGCGGCTTTTCAAGCACCACGTTCAGGCCCAGGGCGAGTGCCTCCAGGGCAAGGGAAGCGTGCGACGACGGCGGCGTGCAAATTGCCACCACGTCCAGTGTTGCGTCGGCGACCGCAGCCAGGCTTGGCGCGGTCTGCGCGAAGCCGGTCTCTGCCGCAAAGGCGGCGGCCCTGTCAGGGTCGATGTCCACGGCAACCACCAGCTCTGCCCCGGCCAGCTTGAGGGCTTCAGCGTGGGCGTGGGCTATCCCGCCGGTACCGATGATTCCGGCCCGGGGGCGTGGAGAGGTCCGTTCCATGGGCAGTGCTCCTCGTCATTGAAAGCATTCAAAATATTATCACCCACAAGTATGTGATCGATAACAAAAGGAGTCAATGCTTCCGATAAGGAATCTGTTGCTTGTCCTGCTTTGCCGCCGACGGGTGGTTCCGTCCGGTCAGGCGGCCGGAACAACCGCGATGGACGCCTTCCCCGGAGACTTCACGGGCAGCAGGACAAGGAGCCCGGCGAGGAGGACCACCATGATGCCCAGGATTCCCCAGCGTTGCGCCTGGCCGGCTGCCACCATCGGCGTGGCCACCGCGATGCAGAGCGTGAACAGGGCCGGTGCCAGGAAGCTGACGGCCCGCCCGGTGGTGGCGTACAGGCCGAAGAGCTCGCCCGATTCGCCATGCGGGGCAAGCCGTGCCAGGTAAGCCCGCGAGGAGGACTGGGCGGGCCCCACGAACAGGCAGAGGAAGAGGCCGAACACCCAGAAGGTGGTGCTGCCGGCCCAGTCCATGCCGAAGAAGACGTAGTCGCCGTTGCCGAGGACCAGGATGACCGTGCCGGCAATCAGCAGGCCTACCAGGGAGCCGATGATCACTGCCTTGGGTCCCACCCGGTCATCCAGGAATCCGCCGATCATCGCGCCCACGGCCGCCACCACGTTTCCGAAGATGGCGAAGAAGATGACCTGTGACAGCTCAAAGCCGAAGGTACCGGCGGCGATGATTCCACCGAACGTGAAAACAGCCGCCAGCCCGTCGCGGAACACCGCACTGGCCAGCAGGAAGTAGATGGTGTGGGGGCTGGTGGCGTAGATGGCCTTGATCCGCCGGACCAGCAGTCCGTAGCTGGCCAGGAAGCCCAGCCGCGCCGCCTGGCCGGTCCTCGGCAGTTCGGGGACCGCAAACAGCACAGGCAGGGCGAAAATGAAGAACCACAGGGCCGAAAAGAGAGCAACCAGCCGGATATTCAGGCTGTCCTCGGTGGAGGCGCCGAACCATTCGAAGCTGGGCTGGACGAACAGCTGCAGGACCACCAGCAGCGCCACGATGCCGCCCAGGTATCCCGCGCCCCAACCGAACCCGCTGACCTTGCCGATGTTCCGGGGCGTGGAGATCTGGGCGAGCATGGCGTTGTAGTTGACGCCGGCGAATTCGAAAAAGACGTTTCCGAGGGCGATCAGGGATACCCCGAGGAGCAGGAATTCAGGGCGCGGAAACACAAAAAAGCACAGGGCTGTCAGGATGGCGACGGCAGCCGTGTTGATTCCCAGCCACAGCTTCCGCCGGCCGCCGGCGTCGGAGCGCTGCCCGGTGACGGGGGCCAGCACTGCGATGGCGAAGCCCGCCACGGCCAGGGCGCCGCCCAGGACCGCCGATGCCTGGTCCTCCCCGCCGAAGGCGCTGGACGTCAGGTAGACGGTGAACACGAACGTGGTCATCACGGCGTTGAAGGCCGCGGAGCCCCAGTCCCAGGAAGCCCAGGCCAGGATCCGGCCCTTGCTGGACGCGTGGTGCCCGGATTCAAGTTCCGAGGCCGGCTGCATGGCCCCGGGAGCGCTGGCGGTGTTCATACGATGCATCGTATCCGCCGGTGGCGAACATCCAGCGGACGCGGCCCCCGGGCCTCCGGGGGAGGACGGCGTCAGCGGCTGCCAAGCCGACGGAACAGGTATAAGGACTTGATAAACTGTCCACTCCCGAACCTTACTTTTGCCGCCTGCTCCAACTTTTGACAATCGAATCCCTGACGTTGCGGAGATACCAGTGATCACAGTCCTTGCCGTGCACTTTACGGTGGCTGTGCTGGCGCCCCTACTGTTCAGGACGTGGGGCCCCAATGCGTTTTACGCACTGGCAGCAGTGCCGGCCGCCTCCTTCGCCTGGCTCCTCTTCCAGCACGCCCCGGTCTACTCGGCTCAGGGGGCAGTTGCGGAGGTCATTCCCTGGATTCCCGGCCTCCACCTGGAGCTTGCCTTCCGCATGGATGCGCTGGCGTGGGTGATGTCCCTCCTGGTGCTGGGCGTCGGCTCCCTGGTGCTGGTCTACTGTGCACGGTACTTCAAGGCAGGCGACCAGGACCTGGGCGCCTTCGGGGCGCAGCTCCTGGCCTTCGCGGGTGCCATGTTCGGCCTGGTGGTGGCCGATGACCTCCTGCTCCTTTTCATCTTCTGGGAACTGACCACCATCCTGTCCTACCTGCTCATCGGCTACGCCCGGACCAGGCTGGCAGCCCGGCGCTCGGCGCTGCAGGCACTGATGGTCACCACCGCAGGCGGCCTGGCCATGCTCGTGGGCCTGATCATGCTGGGCCACGCCGCCGGAACCTACCGTATCTCCGCCATCCTTGAACAGGCACCCGCGCTGGTTGGCGGTGCATCCGGCACCATGGTGAGTGCCGCCGTCGTGCTCATCCTGGTTGGCGCGATCACCAAATCAGCGCTGGTCCCGTTCCACTTCTGGCTGCCGGGCGCCATGGCCGCGCCCACCCCGGTCAGCGCCTACCTGCACGCCGCCGCGATGGTCAAGGCCGGCATCTACCTGGTGGCCAGGCTGGCGCCGGGCTTTTCCGAGACCGCGTACTGGCAGCCTGTGGTCCTGGGCCTGGGGCTGGCCACCATGCTGGTTGGCGGCTACCGGGCGCTGCGGCAGACGGACATCAAACTCATCCTGGCGTACGGCACGGTGAGCCAGCTGGGCTTCCTCACCATGGTGGTGGGGCTGGGCACGCCTGACGCGGCGCTCGCCGGCCTCGCGATGCTCCTGGCGCACGGGCTGTTCAAAGCAACCCTGTTCCTGGTGGTGGGCATCATCGACCACCAGTCCGGAACGCGTGACGTCCGCAAGCTCTCCGGAGTCTTCCGCTCCTCCCGCGCCCTGGGCATTGTGGCCGGCATCGGTGCCGCATCCATGGCGGGGTTTCCGCTGCTTGCCGGCTTCGTCGCCAAGGAATCCGTGCTGGAAGCGTTTGTACACCATGCCGCGGATCCCGGCGCAGGGCCGTGGGGAACGGTCGTCCTGGCCGGCCTGGTCCTGGGGTCCGTCCTCACCTTCGCCTACAGCGCCCGCTTCATGTGGGGTGCCTTTGCCGCCAAGCCCGGCGTGGAGCCCACTCCGTTCAAGGCCATCAAGCCTTCCTTCCTCGCCGCGCCCGCCATCCTCAGCATCCTCACCATTGCCTACGGCGTGTGGCCCGTCCCCGTGGATGCCTGGATCCAGCCGTACGCGGCGCTGTTTGCCTCCACCGCGTCCGACGCCGGGACGCCGGCTGAACAGGCAGGGCACCTTGCGCTGTGGCACGGTTTCACGCCGGCGCTTGGCCTGACTGCCGTCACGTTCGCCCTGGGGCTTGCCATGTACTTTGGCCGGAACGCGGTGGCCCGGCTGCAGTCCCTGGTGCCGCCGTGGGTGGACGCCGACCGCGCCTACCAGCTGACCATCGGCGCGCTGGACGACGTCGCCGTCTGGGTTACCGGGCGTACCCAGCGCGGTTCGCTGTACTACTACCTGGCCGTCATCCTCAGCGTCGCCTTCGTGCTGCCCCTGGCGGTGATCCTGCTCGCCGGAAAGCCCCTGCCCGAGGGCATCTACCTGGTGGATCCGGGCTCCCCGCTCCAGCTTGTGGTGGGGGCCGGGATCGTGATCGGTGCCCTGGCCGCCGTGAAGGCAAACAAGCGCTTCCTGGCCGTCCTGATGGTCTCCGTCACCGGTTACGGCATCGCGCTGATGTTCGCCCTCCAGGGCGCCCCTGACCTCGCCCTGACCCAGATGCTGGTGGAAACCATCATCCTGGTGGCGTTCGTCCTGGCGATGCGGAGCCTGCCTGCCGAGCTCCGCGACCGCACCGGCGGCAAATACCGGGTGGTGCGCGTGATCATCGGCCTGGGATTCGGCGTCACCATGGTGTTCGCCGCGATCTTCGCCATGGGTGCACGGATCGCCACCCCCGTCTCGCTGGAGTTCCCGCTCCTGGCCTACGAGGGCGGCGGCGGATTGAACATCGTCAACGTGACGCTGGTGGACATCCGCGCCTGGGACACCTTCGGGGAAATTACCGTCCTTGCCCTGGCCGCCACCGGAGTGGCCAGCCTCATTTTTGTCCGCGGCCGCGGCGACCGGATCCGGACCTCCGCCAGCATCGCCGAGGGCACGGTGGGCCGGCACCACGGGGTGGACCCCGGTTCCCGCGACGGCGCCGCTTTGGCCATCAGCCGCAAGTTCGCAGCCTCTGCCCGTGACGCCTGGCTGGTTGCCGGCCGGACCCTGGCGCCGGAACGCCGCTCCATCATCTTCGAAGTGGTCACCCGGCTGGTTTTCCACTCCCTGGTGATCTTCTCCCTGTACCTCCTGCTGGCCGGGCACAACCTTCCGGGCGGAGGCTTCGCCGGCGGCCTGACGGCCGGCCTGGCCCTGACCATCCGCTACCTGGCCGGCGGCCGGTTCGAACTCCGCGAGGCCACACCGGTCAGCGCCGGCGCCCTGCTGGGCATCGGCCTGGCCGTCGCCGCAGCCTCCGGCGCGGTGCCCCTGCTCCTGGGTGGCCAGGTGTTCCAGACCGCCATCATCGAGTTCTGGCTGCCGGTGTTCGGGGACATCAAGTTCGTCACGTCCACCATCTTCGACATCGGCGTCTACATCGTGGTGGTTGGCCTGGTGCTGGACGTGCTGCGGAGCCTCGGCGCCGAGATTGATGAACACTTCGAGGAACGGTCCGCGGCACCCGCCGAAGACCAGGAGCCGGACGGCATTCCTGCAGAAACCACCGCAAAGGGCAAAGCATGAGCGTCAACCTGACCCTGCTGATCGTCATGGGGGCCCTGTACGCCTGCGGAATCTACCTGATCCTGGAACGCAGCCTGACGCGTGTCCTGTTGGGCCTGATGCTCCTGGCCAACGCCACCAACCTGCTGATCCTGGCAACGGGCGGCTATGCCGGCCTGGCTCCCCTGTACTCCAAGGACATCGCGGCAGGGGACTATAACGACCCACTGCCGCAGGCGCTGATCCTGACGTCAATCGTCATCTCCTTCGCGGTGACGGCCTTCATGCTCGGCATCATCTACCGCACTTGGGTGCTGGCCCGCCGCGACGAAATCCAGGATGACGTGGAAGACCTCCGCGTTGCCGAAACCCCCAGCTTCGATGCCGAGGACGATGCCGAGATTCCCGCCGAGACCTCCGAGTTCCCGCTCACCATGCTGGGCGGCAACGGACGCGACATCTCGGACCACCGGCCGTCCGGAGACGGGGGACCTGCCACGGCCACCCTCCTCGCGGGCGGCCGCGAAATGCTTGCCGAACATGCCGCCGCGGAAGAAAAGCCCGGCTCCCAAAACATCGCCCCCGGCCCGGAAGGAGGCGGAAAGTGAACATCGCAAGCTTTGCCCCGCTCGCCGTCGTACTTCCCATCCTGGGCGCTGCCCTGACCTTCCTGCTGATCCGGCATTCCCGGGCGCAGCGGGCGGTCAGCATCGGCCTGCTGTCCCTGACGCTGCTGCTCGAATGCCTCCTGCTGGCCCATGTGTGGACCGCCGGCACGGCGGCAGTGACCATCGGCGGGTGGTTGCCGCCGTGGGGCATCGTGATGGTGGTGGACCAGTTTTCCTCGCTGATGCTGGTGGTTTCGTCGGCGGTGAGCCTGGCCGTGCTGGTGTACGCCACAGGGCAGGGCATGGCCGACGGCGACCATGACGCACCGGTTTCGATCTTCCACCCCACCTACCTGATCCTGGTGGCCGGGGTGTCCAACGCGTTCCTCTCCGGCGACCTCTTCAACCTTTACGTGGGCTTCGAAATCCTGCTGACCGCAAGCTACGTGCTGATGACCCTGGGCGGAACAGGCCCGCGCATCCGCGCCGGCGTCACCTACGTGGTGGTCTCCGTGGTGTCCTCGGTGCTGTTCCTGATCTCCATCGCCATGGTGTACGGCGCAACCGGAACAGTGAACATGGCCGACCTTGCCATCAAGCTGGGCGAACTGGACCAGGGCACCAAAACCCTCCTGCACGTCATGCTGCTGGTCGCGTTCGGCATCAAGGCGGCCGTCTTCCCGCTGTCCTTCTGGCTCCCCGACTCCTATCCCACCGCGCCGGCCCCGGTCACCGCGGTGTTCGCCGGCCTGCTGACCAAGGTGGGCGTCTATGCCATGGTCCGCACGGAAACCCTGCTCTTCCCCGGCGACTCGCTGAACACACCATTGATGGTGGCGGCGCTGCTGACCATGGTGGTGGGAATCCTCGGTGCGCTGGCGCAGAGCGATATCAAGCGTCTTCTCTCTTTCACTTTGGTCAGCCATATCGGCTACATGGTGTTCGGGCTCGCGATGTCCTCCGTGGCGGGGCTGGGGGCTGCCGTGTTCTACGTGGCCCACCACATCACCATCCAGACCAGCCTCTTCCTTGTCACCGGGCTTATCGAACGCCGCGGCGGCAGCTCGTCGGTGGACCGGCTGGGCGGGCTGGCCAGACTCTCGCCCCTCCTGGCGATTCTGTTCTTCATCCCCGGCATGAACCTGGCCGGCATTCCTCCCTTCTCCGGATTCCTGGGCAAGGTGGGGCTGATGCAGGCCGGGATCGAGCTCGGGACGCCCTTGGCCTACGCCCTGGTCATCGGCGGAGTTCTCACCAGCCTGCTGACCCTGCTGGCAATCGCCAGGGTCTGGAACCGGGCGTTCTGGCGCCGGCCATCCGACGCCGAGCACCCGGACCCGGTGCTGCTGGCGGTTCCCGAAGAAGCGGACCGGGCAGAGGACGCGGTCCAGCGCGCCGGCAGCCGGACCGGCATCATGCTTGCTGCGCGCACCGGCGTCCAGCGGCTCGCCGGCGCCTCGCCGCGCGCCGGTGCGCCCCGTCCCGCCACACTCCTGCCCAGGACCATGGTGGGATCCACCCTGGGCCTTGTGGCGCTGGGCGTGGCACTCACCGTTTTCGCGGGGCCCCTGTTCGGACTGTCCGACCGCGCCGCCGCGGACATGCTGGACCGGTCCCCCTACATCCATGCCGTGATGGGTGAGGACACCGTTGTTCCGGCGGTCAGCACCAGGGGAGGAGGGCAATGAGCCGCCAACGAATTTCGCTGCGCCAGGAACTGCCGCTCCTGGTGTGGCTGGTGATCGTCTGGGGCGCCCTCTGGCAGGACTTCAGCCCCGGCAACCTGCTGTTCGGGGCGCTGCTGGCCATAGCAGTGGCCAGGCTGTTCTACCTCCCGCCCGTGGAGCTCAGCGGCCGCTTCAACATCCTGTACGCCATCCCGTTCGCCCTGGTGTTCCTGGCCAAGGTGGTGATCGCCAGTGCCCAGATCCTGTACCTGGCCATTGCCAGGGGACCCGCGGTGACCAATGCTGTGGTGGCGGTAACCCTGCGGAGCCACCAGGACCTGATGGTCACCGCCACCGGGCACGTCATTTCCCTGATTCCCGGGTCCCTGGTGGTGGAGGTGGACCGTTCCACGTCCACCCTGTACCTGCACGCCATCAACATCAGCTCCCCGCAGGACGTGGAAAACCTGCGCAATGAGGTGCGCTCCATCGAGGCCGGCCTGATCCGCATCATGGGCACTGCCGAAGAGCTGGAAGCCGTCCGATCGGAGGCAGCCGCATGATGCAGGCCGTCCTGGCCATCACGGCCGTGATCTTCTCGCTCGCCGCCGGCGGCGCAATCATCCGCATCGCCCGGGGCCCGTCACTGCTGGACCGGGTGCTCGCGGCGGACGTGCTGCTCGCGATCCTGGGCGGGGCGCTGTGCATCGACATGGCCGTGAACCGGCACCTCAACAACCTGATGCTGGTGGTGGCCATTTCGGTCATCGGCTTCATCGGGTCCGTGACGGTGGCCAGGTTCGTGGCAGACCGGAGGGAACAGCCCCATGAGCCCTAATGTTGCCAACCCTGATGTGTCCGGCGTGGACGGCTGGATCGACCTGGTATCCGCCGTCTTTATGGTGGTGGGTGCCCTCATGTCCCTGGGCGCAGCGATTGGCCTGCTGCGCTTCCCGGACCTGCTGAGCCGCATGCACGCCGCCACCAAGCCGCAGGTACTGGGCCTGTTCCTGCTGCTGGCATCGATCGGGCTGCAGATGCGCACCTGGTGGGTATGGCCGGTACTGCTGGTGGCGTGGATTTTCCAGCTCCTCACCGTGCCCGTCTCCGCGCACATGGTGGGCAGGGCCGGTTACCGCACCAAGCACCTCCACCGGGAGCTGCTGACCTCGGACGAGCTGGAAGCCGTCGTCTTGAAGGCAGCTGGCCAGAAGGCAGCCGTGCAAAAAGCCGCCGCCAAAGCCGCCCAGGAGGACGGTTCCGGCGACGGCTCAGCGCGCTAGGTGTATTCAGCCAGGGGCTGGATCAGCCGCCAAACTAAGTCCTTGTCTTAGACAATGTCCTGGCTCTTGGCAAAGCGGGTGATGGCACGCTGGGTGCCGCGGTTTGCCAGCACCTGGATGATGGTGCTTACGGACGCTGAGATCAGCGCGAACGTCAGGGCCGAGTGGAGGCTTGTGGGGACGTCCTCGTCCTTGCCGGTGGGCGGCTTCCGGCCGGTGGTCTTTTCCCAGATGGCATTGACCAGTTTGGTGCCGACCAGGCCGGCGCCGAGGCTCACACCGGTGCCGAGCAGCTTGATGAAGAGGTTCATTCCTAGTACTCCTTGCGGGCGGAAAACGGGCTGTACCCAGCCTAACCGTCCCTGTGCCGCTATCGGGGCAGGCCGAACTAAGGTGCCGGGACCAGTCCTTCCCAGTCAACTGTCCAATCGGCGGGGAACCCCGGGGCGTGCCGGTCCGGTCCGCCGTCCCAGCCTGCCGCCATCAGCGCCACGGCCGCGAGCAGCCCGCCGTTGCCGGGCAGGTACAGCGGCAGCGAGTCGGTCTGCCGGTTGTGCCCGTTGGGCAGCACCAGGTTTTTGGGCGCGTCCTGCAGGAGCGCCGCCACGGCGGTCTCCGGATCCTCCAGCCTGGCCGCGGTCATGGCCATCACCGGGTAGTCCCACCCCCACGTGCTGTCCCAGTCCCAGCCGGCCATCACGTCTGCCAGGGTGGCCCGCATGATGGCGGGGTCGATAATGTCCGTCTGCGGCAGCACGCCCAGGGCGCAGAGCATGGAGGGATGGTCGGTGCGGATGGTGAAGGGTTCGACGCCGATCGCCGCGTAGACGCCGTCCACTACCTTGGGCCGGGCCATGCCGTCGGCCACGGCAAGCCATGTATCCCGGGGCGGCAACCCCAGCCGTTCCCGCCAGGTGCAGGCGACGCGCAGCGCCCATTGCCAGTAGGCGAGCTCGAAGGTTGGGTTGCTGACCGTGCCCCTGATTGATTCGTAGCTTTCCTGGGCCGGAACAAGGGGCGGGCCCAATTCGAATCCGCGGGCCGTGGGGTGCGCAAAGCTGGCCATGAAATCCGCGCTCTCGAACACGATCTCCGCGAACTCCTCCAGCAGTTCGCGCGAGGGTTCGGCCCGGTACGCGAGTTCCGCGAGGTGGATGGGATGCGGCTGCTGCCAGACCAGGAAGGTGCCGATGGGGCTGGGGCTCTCGCGCCCGTCCGGTCCTGACTGCTTGGGCCAGCGGACGCCGTAGAACCCCTGTGCCTTGGCAGTCTGCCGTGCCGGTTCCAGGATGGAGGCGTACCAGCGCAGCGCCGGGAGCAGGAGCGGAGTGCGGTTCCAGGCGGCGAAGTGGGCAGCGTGCCACCAGTGCATCTCGAGGTGGAACCGCCCGCGCCAGGAGTTGCAGACCAGCCCGGTCTCCTGGGGCGGCAGGGACCCGGAGCAGTTGATGGCGGTGAGGTACTGCGAGAGGACCACCCGGCGTTCGAGTTCCTTTGCGCGTGGGTCTTCCGTCGCGGAAAGTTCGACGGCGGCGCCTGACATCCAGAAGTCCGGCCAGGCGGTGCGGGACGCCTCGATCACCTCAGTACCCGGCGCGGGCGCCTTCTCCTTGCCGGTGGCACTGGCACTGGCGAAGCCGACGCCTCCCGTGCCGCGCAGCAGGCAGTCGCCCTGGCCGGTGCTGATGAAGTGCACGCTGAAGTCCAGGACATCCGCCCCGTTGGCTGCCCTAAGGATCACCCCGTGCGGGCTGGTTTGTTCCAGTTCCAGGCCCGCGCCGGCAACAGCCACCTGGTATCCGGAATTGTCGAGGCGACGGGAGATCAGCCACTCCCGTCCCTTGCCGGTGGCGGGCAGCTCTTCCACCCGGGTGCTGTGGGCCTCGGGACGGGTCCAGTCCGCGGCGTTATGCCAGGCCTCGGAGCCGTAAGGGAACGACAGGGAGATCGCCAGGCCCTGCTGCAGCGCCGTGGATTCAATGCGGAAGCCGAGTTCGTCGCGGTGCGGATGGCACGCGGTGGTGACCCCGACGGGCTGGCCGTGCAGGGTGAAGCGGCTGGTGGCCGTGCCGGTCCACAGGTCCAGCACCTGCCGCGGGTGGGCAACGTCTTCCGGGGCCAGCCCCGGGCTGTCGCGTCCCGGCAGGGCGAAGGCGATCCGGCCCAGGTCCAGCCGGTGCGGGTTGGCCCGCAACCAGGTTTCAGCGCGGGAGGACTCCGTTTCGCGGCCGTCCACGAGCCCGCCCGCCATGTCCACGTACGGGACCGGGCCGCGGGGAGAGTCGTAGAGGACGGTGGAACCGGCCAGGGTGTAATCCTGCTCCGGAGGGATGGAATGCCAGCCCCACTGGGCCTGCGTTCCGAGCAGGGTGCCGGCTGGCAGCCCGCCGCGGGCGACCACCGGGTATTTTGCCGGAAGGGACTGCAGGCCGGTGAGGTCCATCGTGAAGCAGAATTCCCCGTTCCCCACCGACACCGGGCTCCGGGGGTCGAGGCTGTCCTGTTCCACGGCGTGGCGGCGGACCAGGGCCTTGCGGTCGATGGCTGTCGGCCGGCTGTACACAGCGCTGGCCCTCCTCGGTCAGAAAACGCTTTCCAAGGTCCCATCCTTGTTGGCATGATCTTGGCTGTCAACCGCCCCGGACCTGTCGGCCGTACGGGCAGGCGCGGGCGCAGGAGGTGCTCAGGAGGCGGGCGGCTCCGTGCGGAACTTGATCATCTTGTGGGTCCCGTCGCAGTACGGCTTGATGGCCGAGGCCCCGCACCGGCACAGAGCCACCGTTTTCCGGTCGCGCGGCACGGGGGTGCCCGACGGCGTGACGATCTCAAAGTCGCCCCTGATGATCAACGGTCCGTCGGGGCAGACCACAATGGAGCTCTCGGCCGGTTCCTGGTTCATATCCGCTCCTTTGTAGCTGCTGTTGATGTGGTTGTTTGTTGCTGCCGGAATGCATGCAGCTTGCCCTGGTGGCGGCGCCTAAGCTCGGCTTCGGTATGGGCGGCCGTCCGTAGCCTCGCGCCGGCATACGGCACGCCGCCGGACAGTCGAAAAGCCACTGCCCACCAGATGCAGACGGCCCGTTCCATGGCCCAGAGCGGCGCGAACCACACGGCACGCAATGGAAAGACGTCCGTTCCGTTGAGCCGCCACCGTCCGATCCCTGCTACGGCCGTCGCGGCGGCCGCCAGTAACAGGAAAACCGTGAGGCGCGCCCTTCTGGGGAGAAGGGTGCCCCCGAGGATGGCCGGGAGCAGGGCAAGTTCCGCGGCCAGGCGACGGGGCTGCGCGAAGTCGTCGTACGCCTGCCGGACGCGCTGCTTCAGGAAATGCCTGGCGCGGGGCGGCCGGCGCGCCACGAACAGGTCCGGAACGATCTTTTCCCGTCCGCCGGCGGCTGTCACCGTCCGGATCAGCTCAAGGTTTTCGAACAGGACGGGTTCGTAGCCGTCCGTGGCCAGCAGGGCGCTTCGGCGCAGGGCCAGCGTGCCGGGGAAGTCGGCGGACCAGGCCCGGTTGATCAGCGTCCGGGACGTGTCCCAGCACGCGTGCCAGGGCAGGGGGTCGAAATAGTTCTGCGGGCGCACTACGTCCGCCGTCCCCAGGTGACCCACGACGGCGGCGAGGGACGCGCGCGTGTAGCGGACGTCGTCGTCGGCGATCACCAGAATCTCTGCCGTGGCGGCGCGGATGCCTGTCATCACCCCTGCCACCTTGCCGTTGCCGTGCTGCCCGCCGTCATTTCCCGGTCCCGCCGGCTGATCGGGGCGGATGTGGCGGACCTCCGGCGGGAACTGCTCCCGGTGGCGGGCGAACAGGTCCGGGGCTGAACCGTCCACCACAATGACCGGTATCCAGGTGGCCAGGCGTTGCAGGTAGGCCACCAGGTCAGGGAGGCCGGAGTCGTCGGCCCAGCGCAGGGGAAGGATGTACTCGGCCGCGTCGAGGCCTTGCTCCATGGCCTGGGACGTCATGCTGCCGCCGGCACTGCCGCCCTGAGCGAAGACCGGCCGTGTTCCCAGGACGCCAGGAGGTGGGCGGACAGCCTGGTGTCGATCGCCATCACCGCGGTGGCACCGAAAATGACGTCATCCAGCAACCCGGGCTCGGCCTCCACGAGGCCGCCTGCCAGGTCCCGGCCGGCGATCTGCTCGTGTACGGCATCTGCCTCGACGTGCTCGTCGAAATAGTGGGTGACGTCCGCATCGAAGCCGTGCCGGCGGAAGCCGTTGCCGTACAGGCGGTTGGGCTGGGAGGACGTCATTTCATAGATGGCCAGGTGCCCGGTGATGGCGCCGCGGAGCCGCCGGTTCAGTCCGCAGAGGGACATCAGGTTCACGGCGGCCAGGGAGATGGCCGGGACGGCGTTCACGTACGCACCGTAGTGGTCGTCCATCCCCAGGCCGCGCATGGTCCGGGCGAACAGGGCGCTGTGCATCCGGTCCGGCCGGCCGCCGCCATACTCGTCTGCCTGGATTTCCACCAGGGCGGCTTTCGCCCGGCCGCTCAGCCGTGGAATGGCCCAGGTGTGCGGGTCCGCTTCCTTGAGCTGGTAGATGGATTTGTGGATCAGGAACTCCTTGAGCTGCCCGAGGCTTGCCTTCTTTGCCACAAACCGGGAGACGCTGGGGCCGGTGTCCCGGGCCGCCAGGCCGAACAGGACATCGGCAACTGCGTCGCTGGTCAGGTCGGAGCCGGCCGGAAGGTCCAGATCCCCGCCGGCCTCCCGGGCGGCGAGGCGCAGGGCTTCCTCGAAGGGCTTCTCCAGCATTTGCCGCACCTGGATCAGCCCGGGTTCCCACTCCCACTCGTCCTGCACGCCTTCCAGGCCGGAGTAATGCAGCTCGTAGAGGCAGAAGAGGGCCAGCTGGACATCATCGTCGCCGATGATGTCCGTGACCCCGGCCAGCTTCCCGCCGACCAGCCGGCGCAGCCCGGAAAGGGACTCGCCGGCGCTGCCCGGCTCTCCTGCCAAAACCCCCAACAGGGCGCTGCTGATGGGGCCTCTCGGTTCCGGAAGTTTCATGGTGCTCCTTGGGTTCGGGCGGTGTGCCGGTGCGGTGCCGTCTGCATTGACGGCCCGTCAAGAAAGGTCAGTTGCCACGGCCGGCGGCGGGAGTGCGCGGGGACAGCATGATGGCCAGGGCGATCATGGCCAGGCCCAGGACGAGGTGCAGCCAGTTGTCCGCACCGTTCTCCGGGATGAAGTTTGCCGGCGTGTTGTCTCCTATGAGGAGGCCATACAGCCAGAGCACCAGGTAGATGACCCCGCCGTACGTGAAGAAGTTCCTGGCCTGGCGGTGGGTCCGCGCCATGAGCAGGCCGGCGGCGCCGAAGAGGCAGTGGACAAGGTTATGGAGAATGGATACCTGGAACACGCCCAGCAGCAGCGCCCCTGAACCGGGCCCTGCGAAACCGAGGGAATCATAGTTGCGGGTAACTCCGGGGACGAATCCCAGGATGCCAACGAGCAGGAATACGGCGCCGGCGGCAACGGCAGACCACTGCAGGGCGGTTCGGACGCCCGGTGGGCGGGTGCTGACTGCCATGTCCTGTACTCCTCTCACGCCTGAAACAATATAGTAAGCATGATTACTAATAAAAGCTAAGCAGGCTTTGTTTCTGCGTTGAGGGATGCGGAAACATTCCCCGTTCCGGCCTTTTCTTACGCCGGACCGGTCCAGGTGTAGGGGTTGGGGTGCTGCCCGGCAGTGCGGCCCTGCTCGTACCCCTGTTGCCATGCCTTGCCGACGGCGGACACCAGTTCGGCCAGCAGCGGATAGTAGGGATGGTCCGGGCCGATGAAGATCATCTCGTCCTCGGCTTTGTCCAGTGCCGCCCGGACGGCATTGTCAGCGGGCCTGCCGGTCATGCCGAGCCGTCTGCCCCTGCCGGGCGCAGCACCTCACGCATAGCCTCCACCACCAGGTCATGGTCCTGCATCTGCGGGAGCCCGGAAACGGTGACGGTGGCCACCGCGCCCACACCGGAGACATAGACCGGGAAGGACCCGCCGTGCGCGGCGTACAGGGTTTGGTCGAACCAGCCCTGGTCCTCGATCCGACCGCCCCGAAGCCGGCCGCGAAGCCCCACCAGCAGCGAGGGAACCTCATACCGGGCGGCGGTGCGCTGCTTCGCCCGGATCCAGTGTTCGTTGTCCGGGGTGGCGCCGGGCAGGGCCACATGGAACAGGACCTGATCGCCCTTGGTGATGTCGATCGCGATGGGCAGGCCACGCTCCTTCCCCAGTTCCACAAGGAGAAGTCCAAGGTTCAGCGAGTCGTCCAGGGAGAAGCCGGGGAACTGGAGCTCATGGATCTCCCCCTCGATGCGGCCGATGAGGGCCTGCAGCGATCCTTCCGGCTGCGCGGCGTCAGAGTCCGGATCGAAGTCGGTCACATGCGGCTGATTAGCAGTCATGGCCCACAATCTACCCCTGTCCCGGTGTAAACTGGACTCCGCCCAGCAGGGCAGTTCTACCCAAGCATCATTCCATTCAGAGCATTACTTAACGACAGGGGAGCGCCGCCGTCGGGCACTGGCCAAGGCCGGGAACCGCAGGTGGGCGCTGAGAGTGCGGACAGCCGCAGACCCTCGAACCTGATCCGGTTAGTACCGGCGCAAGGGAGTCGAGTTCTCGAAGTCCGGCAACGGCAGTAGCCGCTTGCCGTGCTTTCCCCTCCTGTTTCCCAGGAGGATCACATGAGCACTGCAGCAATCAAAAAGACCACCAGCAAGTCCTGGCGTGTCGTGGACATCGTGGTGGCGGCCCTGATCGCCATCGCCGGCGGCGTCATCTTCTGGGCCTGGTCCCAGGGTGCGGCCGCGGTTTCCGCGCCGATGAACGCCGTCTACCCGCCCCTGACCGGGCTGATCGCCGGCGGCTGGATGATCCCGGCGGTGTTGGGCATGCTCATCATCCGCAAGCCCGGCGCGGCACTGTTCTGCGAAACCGTCGCGGCCACCGGTGAGCTCCTGATGGGATCGCAGTACGGCGCCTCGGTGCTGTTCTCGGGCTTTGTCCAGGGCCTTGGCGCGGAGATCATTTTCGCGATCTTCGTGTACAAAAAGTTCAACCTGCCCGTTGCGCTGCTCGCAGGCGCGGCGGCGGGCCTCTTCTGCGGCCTGAACGATTCCTTCGCCCCGTGGGGTTGGAACATCGCCTACTCGGGCGGCGACAAGCTGGCCTACATCATCTTCACCGCGATTTCCGGTGCCATCATTGCCGGTGCACTGTCCTGGATCGCCACCCGGGGACTGGCCAAGACCGGGGTGCTGAGCTCCTTCGCCTCGCGCAAGGCAGCAACGGAGCCCGTCCTCTCCTGATGCAGGCACCTTCGCACCAGGCCGGGGCCGGAGCAGTGCGGCCGGCGGCCATCACGGCTCGCGGCTGGGGGTGGCGGCATGCCGGCCGCCCCAAGCCCGCGGTCCACGGCCTTGACCTCGACATCGCGCCGGGGGAGCGGGTGCTCCTGCTCGGCCCTTCCGGTGCCGGCAAATCCACCCTCCTGCATGCCCTTGCCGGGGTTCTGGGCGACGCGAACGACGACGGCGAGGCGGGTGATTCGGACGAGTCAGGTTCGCTGCTCGTCGACGGCGCGTCCCCCCGCGGGCAGCGCGGCCATGCCGGGCTGATGCAGCAGGACCCCGAAACACAGGTGGTCCTCTCCCGCGTAGGCGACGACGTCGCCTTCGGCGCCGAAAACCTTGCCGTGCCCCGTCATGCCATCTGGACCCGCGTGCACGAGGCGCTTGACGACGTCGGCCTGTCCCACCTGCCGCTGGACCATCCAACGTCGGCCCTGTCCGGCGGCCAAAAGCAGCGCCTCGCGCTGGCGGGCATCCTTGCGATGCGGCCCGGGCTGATCCTTTTGGATGAGCCCACCGCCAACCTGGACCCGGCGGGCGTGCTGGAGGTCCGCGACGCCGTGGCCCGGTGCCTGGACAAGACCGGCGCAACGCTGGTGGTGGTGGAGCACCGGGTGTCGGTCTGGAAGGACCTGGTGGACCGGATTGTGGTCTTGCAGCCCGGCTCGGCCTCTGATCCTGCGGTACTGCTGGACGGGCCTCCGGACCAGGTGCTGAGTGAGGCGCGGACCTTGCTGATGGCCGCCGGAGTGTGGGTGCCCGGTTATGTGCCTGCCACGCGTGCCCGTGCTGTCGTGCCGGCCGCGGGGACGGGAAATCTCCTGCTCGCCGCCGAAAAGCTGGCAGTGTCCCGGGAACGTCCGCGCCGCAGCGGGTGCCGCAGGATCCCGCCAGTCCCGGTGCAGGAAGACATCACCGCGCAGGTGCGGTCCGGCCAGGCGCTGGCTGTGGTGGGACCCAACGGTGCGGGAAAATCTACGTTCGCCCTGACCCTCGCGGGGCTCCTGGAGCCGGTTGCCGGCAAGGTTTCCGCCACCACCGACTTGAGCCGGGGAGCGGGAATCGACCCCTACAAGTGGAAAGCCGAGCAGCTGATCGAGCGGGTGGGGACGGTGTTCCAGGAACCCGAGCACCAGTTCGTTACCGGCAATGTGCTCGATGAACTGCTGTTCGGGCCCCGGCACCTGGGGCACGGCGAGGACCGCGTTGACGAACTGCTGGAACGGCTGCGGCTCACCGCGCTGGTGGACGCCAACCCGTACACACTTTCCGGCGGGGAGAAGCGGCGGCTCTCCGTGGCTACGGTCCTTGCAGCGAGCCCGCAGGTCCTGGTGCTGGACGAGCCGACGTTCGGCCAGGACGCCAACACGTGGGCGGAACTGGCATCCTTCCTCTCCGAACTCCTGGACGCGGGCACCGCAGTGGTGTCGGTGACCCACGATGCCGAATTCACCGCCGCGCTGGGCGGGACGGAGCTGCGGATGGCTGCAGCGGAACGGGTGGCACCATGAGGCAGCAGCTGAACCTGCGTGGCAACCACGCCCTCCTCACCCGCGCCAATCCGCTCAGCAAAGTGGCCGCCGTCGTCCTCATCACGGTGGTGCTGGCACTGTCCATCGACTGGGTCTCGGCCTCGGTGGCGCTGTTTTTTGAGTTCCTGCTGTTTCCGCTTGCCGGCCTGACCCTGACGCTGCTGTGGCAGCGTGGCTGGCCGCTCATTCTCGCCGCTGCCGTGGGCGGCTGGAGCACCTCCATCCTTGCCGCGGACAGCGGACGGACCCTGATCGACGTCGGCATCTGGACCATGAGCGAGGGTTCCCTGGAGACGGGAATCGGGTTCATGCTGCGGGGCCTGGCCATTGCCCTGCCGGCCGTGCTGCTCATGAGCTGCACGGATCCAACCGACCTCGCGGATGCACTGGCGCAGAAGGCCCGGTTGCCCCACCGTTTTGTGCTGGGCACGCTGGCCGCGATGCGGTTGGTGGGCCTGATGGCTGAGGAATGGCAGACCATCGGCATGGCGCGCCGGGCCCGGGGCGTGGGCTCGCGGGGCACAATTGTGCAGCGCGTGAAAGCGACGCTGGGGCAGAGCTTCGGCCTCCTGGTGCAGGCGATCCGCCGGGCGTCACGGCTGGCTGTCACCATGGAAGCGCGGGGCTTCGGCGGTGGAAGCCGGACGTGGGCCCGCGAGTCCACCTACAGCCTTTTGGACGCCTGGGTGCTGGCGGGAGGCCTGCTCGTGGCGGGCCTGGCCGTTGCCGCGGCTCTCTCTGCGGGCACGTGGAACATGGTGTGGCTGGGAAGCTAGGGTTCCTGCTTGCAGGCATGGTTGTAGTCGAAACCCCGCGCCACGAACTGCGTCAGGACCACCTTGCCGCCGCCCGTTAGCGGAGCCTTTGAGCAAGCGCCGGCCGCCCGGTAGGCGTTGCGGGAGCCCGCCAGCCAGCTCGGCAGCGGGTAGAGGTTGCTGGAGCTGCTGACGCTGCCCACGATCCGGCCCCACTGCAATGCGGTGGAGTAGAGGCCCACGCCTTCCACCCCAATGCTGTGGAAGAAGTCCGTCATGCCTTCCAGGACAGCCCGGTTGGCGTCCTTGTCGCTGGACCAGGTGTTTTCAGTCTCAACGTCCAGCCACCAGACATAGTCCGCCGGGTTGCTGATTCCGCGGATGTAGGCGTCGTCGTAGGCTTTGGCATAGCCGTACATGTAGGCGCAGGCCGTGCCGTAGTCCCCTTCTTCGCAGGGTCCGTAGGGGTTGTGGACGTGCCGCCCAATGGGGTACTCGTCGCTGACCGGCCACCAGGATCCTGCGCTGCCGGGGTTGGCAGTGTTGACGTACAGCGACACGGCCGGTTGGGTCGGGAGGCCCGGTGACCTCTCTGCCCACTCGAGCTGCTCCTCCAGGCACGGGTTGGTGTTGTTGGCCAGGCCGTTGTTGACGCCCACGATGCCGAAAGCCTGGCCCTTGGGCAGTTCCTTTTTGCATTGCGGCCACGAGATGTCGTTGCCGAGGAGTGATCGGCTTCCCTCATCCGGCGACGGCGCGGCGGACGCGGGACCGGCAAGAACCAGAATCAGGGCTGCTGCCAGCATCCACGCAAGCCGGATGGCGGGCAGAGGGGCTGGCGTCCGGGGCATGTAGGCTCCGTTAGGTGCTCGAAAAGATAGTTCCCCTCCAGTTTCCTCCGGACTGCGGGGCGGGACAAGGAGCGGGCCGGGCCGCTTTCTATCGCATGTAGTGGGTAAGCGGTCTCCGGATGCGGCTGAAGCCCCAATATTTCGCCAGCTATAACTCATGGATGATATATTTGCTGCATGACTCAGGAAACCGCTGAACACGTGGCCGCCATGCTGCGGGACGCCCGCAACGAGAAGGGCTGGACCCAGGGCCAGCTGGCCGCCGAACTCGGAACCAGCCAGAGTGCGGTGGCACGGATGGAGCAGGGGAAGCAGAACCTGAGCCTGAAAATGATCCAGCGCCTGGAAGCCATCTTCGACCGCAGCATCGTCAACGTGGGCAAACCGCAGATGACGCACCTCCGGGTGGAGGGCGGACGGACCCTGTCGGGCGCGGTGGACGTGAACAGCAGCAAGAATGCCGGCGTCGCCCTGCTCTGCGCAAGCCTGATCAACAGGGGAACAACAGTGCTCCGCCGCCTGGCGCGGATCGAGGAAGTCAACAGGATTGTCGAGGTGCTGAGCAGCATCGGCGTGGAGTGCACCTGGCTTAACGACACGGACCTCCGGCTCCGCCGCCCGGCCGTTTTGAACCTGGAAGCCATGGACGTCGACGCCGCCCGCCGGACGCGCAGCGTGATCATGCTGCTGGGTCCGCTGCTGGATGAGTCGGAGGAGTACCGGCTTCCCTACGCCGGAGGCTGCGACCTTGGCACGCGTACAGTTGAGCCGCATATGCAGGCACTGCGCCAGTTCGGACTTTCGGTGGAAGCCACCGCCGGCTTCTACACGGTGCAGGCGCCGTCCGCAGACAGGCAGGACCGTTCCTTCGTCCTGACCGAGCGCGGGGATACCGTCACCGAGAACGCCATCATGGCGGCCGCCCACCGCGAGGGCACCACCGTCATCCGTAACGCCAGCCCCAACTACATGGTCCAGGATCTCTGCTTCTACCTGGAGATGCTGGGGGTGACCATTGAGGGCGTGGGCACCACCACCTTGAAGATCACCGGGCGCCCGCAGATTGACGCCGAGATTGAATACTTCCCGTCCGAGGATCCCATCGAGGCCATGAGCCTCATCACCGCCGGCATCGTCACCAACTCCGAGGTCACGGTCCGCCGCGTCCCCATCGAGTTCATGGAGATCGAATTGGCAACGCTTGGCCAGATGGGCCAGCAGCTGGAGGTTTCCGGCGAATACATGGCACGCAACGGCCGCACGCGGCTGGTGGACGTCACCACCAAACCGTCGGAGCTTCGGGCACCCGAAGACAAGATCCATCCCATGCCGTTCCCCGGCCTCAACATCGATAACCTGCCCTTCTTCGCCGTCATTGCAGCGAACGCCAGCGGCCAGACCATGATCCACGACTGGGTCTACGAAAACCGGGCCATCTACCTCACCGAGCTCAACCGGCTGGGGGCGCAGGTGCAGCTGCTGGATCCGCACCGGATCTACGTCAACGGACCCACGCGGTGGCGTGCAGCGGAAGTGGGCTGCCCGCCGGCGCTGCGGCCTGCCGCCTGCCTGCTGCTGGCAATGCTGGCCGCGCGCGGCGTCTCCGAACTGCGGAACATCTACGTGATCGAGCGTGGGTACGAGGACCTGGCAGAGCGGCTGAACACTATCGGCGCCAAAATCGAGTACTTTCAGGACTGACCTTTCACGGTTCGTCATGAAGGGCCAGGTCCCGCTAAATATCCCGTGACTGCCGCAGAATGTGAGTATGCGTACTTTCGGCGTCGAGGAAGAACTCCTGATCGTTGATCCGGAGACCGGGGAACCGCTTGCCCTGGCCGACGCGCTGCTGTCCGGGCGGCGCATGGCAGCCGATGATTCACCGCGGGATCCGCATGCCCTCGAGACTGAAGACACGACCGTCTATGACGACGACGAGATGGGCCTGAGTGCCGAGCTTAAGCTTGAGCAGATCGAGACCCAGACCAGGCCGTGCCTGGACTACGGC
Source organism: Arthrobacter sp. 210 2 (assembly GCF_059093025.1). Lineage (NCBI taxonomy): Bacteria > Bacillati > Actinomycetota > Actinomycetes > Micrococcales > Micrococcaceae > Arthrobacter > Arthrobacter sp. 210 2. Next base: position 260,950 of record NZ_JBNHIE010000004.1, on the reverse strand, counting down.
ACCTTGCTTGACCAGATCCGTGCGGGGCGGGCGCTGGCTGACCAGGCCGCCCGGAAGAACGATGCGCGGGTGGCAGCCCTGGCAACCTCGCCATTGGCTTCGACCACCCACACCACCCCGGATCCGCGCTATGCCAGGATGCTGGAGCGCTTTGGACTCACTGCCCAGGAGCAGCTGACCTGCGGCTTCCACGTCCACACCTACGTGGAGTCGCCCGAGGAGGGTGTTGCGGTGCTGGACCGCATCCGCGACAAACTTGCCGTGCTGACTGCGCTGAGCGCCAACTCGCCGTTTTGGAACGGCCTCCAGACGGGCTTCGAGAGCTACCGCACGCAGGCGTGGAACCGGTGGCCCACGGCCGGTCCTGCAGGTATCTACGGAACCTATCCGGCCTACCGCAGGGTGGTCACGCGGCTGCTGGACAGCGGCGTGATGCTGGATGAAGGGATGCTGTACTTCGACGCCCGGCTCTCACGGAATCACCCCACGGTGGAAGTCCGGGTGGCCGACGTCTGCCTTCGTGCCGAGGATGCTGCCCTCATCGCCCTGCTCGTGCGTGCACTTGTCGAGTCGGCCAGCAGGGAGTGGCATGCCGGCGTCGAGCCGGCCCCCGTACCTACGGTGCTTCTTCGGATGGCGTCGTGGCAGGCGAGCAGCGCCGGGCTCAGCGGTGACCTCCTGGACTTCGGGAACTTCCGGCCAAAGCTTGCGGCCGACGTGGTGCGCTCCCTGGTGGACTACCTCGCTCCGGTTCTGGACGAACAGGGAGAGCTCGGCCTGGTACGGCAAAGCGTGGAAGACATCATTGCCCGGGGGACCGGGGCAGCCGAACAGCGCCGCGTGCGGGACAAGGTCCTGGCAGGACCACCGCCTGAAGACATGGGTTTCGGCGCAGTGGTCAGGCACGCCGTGAACATCACTATGAGCGGAGCCGCGGATTTACCGGAGGCTGATGCGGTTCCGGAGCTGCTGCGGGTGCGGCAATCCTAGGGGAAGCAGTTTCCGGTCCCGCTGCATAGCGCATCAGCCTGATTCCTGCGGCGAGTTCCACGGCGTAGAAACAAAAGGCGGGAGGTCTTTGTAGCGCAGGAGAATGGCGGCGAAAAGCGGGGCACTCGCGGCTGCGCCTGTGGCCGTGGGCCCTTTGAGCGGTGAAAGCAGGAGGGCTCCGCCCAGCGCGCCAATGCCGAAGGTCTGCAGGCACGCATAGCTGAGGAATGGCCAGGCCGGGCCGCGCCGGTAAGCGAAACGTTCGATGTCAACGGCCCGTCCGGCGAGGGTCACGACGAACATGGGACTGCCCGCCAGGAATGCAGCGGCCGACGCAATGGCCAGCTTTTGCGCTGGTCCGGGTCCGGCTCCGGAGTCCTTCACCGGGCCGGACTGGTGCTGTTGGGTCCGCCCGAGCTGTTGGGCAAACCTGGCGAAGCCCAGGGGGGCCGCGGCGGTGCCGGCAGCGGCCAGGAACTGGCCCAGAATCCAGAGGCCGCGGTGGCGTTCCAGGGTAGACAGCCTGACGGCAGGGTCATGGATGGCGTGGACATTGCCAACCATGGCGATTCCCAGCCCCCAGCACACGCTCGCAGCGGCGATAACGGTTCCTGCCCGGCGGTACGGTTCCAGCTGGCTCACAACCCGACTCCTTTGACTCCCGCCCTGGCCGTGGAAAGAAGCACTGGTATCGGCCAGATGAGGCCGAAGCTACTCCTTGCTCGATATTGGGTCAACGGTCCTGTGGCCTGCCGGCACAGGCACCCAGGAGGGTAGGAGTTCCCAGTCTCTGCAGGGGTCCTCAGGCGCGACAACGGGCATGGTGTAGAACTCCTCCCACAGTGGATCGTCGGGTGGCAGTTCGTCGATGTCCAGGAGGTTGTCGCCAGGTGGTTCCTCTGGTGGAGGTGCCGGGTACATCAAAACCCGGAGCGGGTCCTCCGGCAGGACAAGGGGCATGGCGTAGAACTCCTCCAACAGTGGATCGTCGGGTGGCAGTTCGTCGATGTCCAGGAAGTTGTCGCCGGATGGTTCCTCTGGTGGAGGGGCCGGATACATCAGATTCCCGAGCGGGGGAAGATCTTTGACCGGCAAGTCCTGCGGAACCCGCGGCTGAGGCATGCCACCCTGCAGGTCGTCGCCCCCTTCGGGCCAGAACCCTTCGGGCCAGAACCCTTCGGGCCAGAACCCTTCCGGCCATTGTGGTGGTTCCCAGTCCTGGTGTTCGCTCTTATAGCGCCGAGCCGATGGTGAGATCCAGCCGGGTGGTTCGTGTTTCGTGGCCGGGGTGGGTGTCCAACCGCTGGTGTGCCTGAGGCGGTGGTGTTTGCGGCAGGGCTGGCCCAGGTTACTGACCCCGGTGGTCCCGCCGTGATGCCACGCCAACAAATGGTCTGCCTCGTTGTCCAGGGAGTTGTTGCTGCAACCCGGGAACGTGCACTTCCCGTCCCTCAAACGCAGCCAGCGGCGGATAGCCTTCGTAACCCGGTAACTGGTGCGCCCGATTTCCAGTGGCGCCCCGTCCCGCGGATCCACCAGCACCCGGTAAAACGAGCCGGCACCGTCCGCGACGAGCTTCCGGGCCATCGATGCGGGGATCGGGCCGTGGCCGTCAAGCATGGCCGGTTCATCCGTCAGACCCATAAGCGAAAACACGGGCACCGTCACCAGGACCTCCGCGTGCGGAGTGCGGACCTCCGCAACCGTACCGCCGGAATCCTGCACGGTCTGCCCGTTGCGCCCGTCCTGTCCGTTGCTGAGGACGGCGTCGGCGAAGATGTCGGCGCAGAGCTGGGGCAGGGTGCGGGACTCGTCCGGGCCCTGCAGTCCCCGGGCCAGGGCGGTGGTGCGGTTCCACATCGCCGACGCGGTGTCGGCAGGCAGGTAGGCGTGGAACCAGGCCATCCCGTCCAGGTCCGGGCGGTGTTCGACCCGCCGCTCCGCGACACTCCTGGCGTGGCGCTTTTCAAGGGATTCGGGGTGGTGGCGTTCGCGCCAGGTCCGGGCTTTGTGCCGGAACCGGTGCGGCACCAACTCCCCCGGCCCCGCACACCCGCGTGCCGGGTTCGGTGCGTCCGGGCCCAGGAAATGCGCCTCCAGCGCGGCGGCCCCGGCCCGATCCAGGGTGGCGGTTTCCTCCACCATCGCCTTCGCGTGCGCCCACGACAGGCTCCCGTCCTGCAACCCCGCCAGGGTCAACGGCAAAACATTGGCCAGCACCTGCGACTCGTTCAGCAGCACACCGGCAGCCCGCGCACCAATAGTCAACACACCGGCGACTTCGGCGACCATCGACGCTTCCTGCGCCATCGCCCCGCACGGCACCGTGGCCCGTGACGCCACAGCCTTGGCCGCTTCTGCATACCCTGCGGCCAGATGCACCTTCAACGCAGCGGTCCCGGCCTCGAGCCGGGCCACCCCGGCGAGCCCGTCCAGGCTCCGATCAGCCTGCTCCCGCAACGGATCAAAGCCCGTACCGGTCCCACGGAGCACAGCACCCAGCTCAGCAAGGGACGCCTCAAGGACCTCCAACGCTTCCAATGCCGCCCTGCCCGCCATAGGAAAACTATGACAGGAGGGTCTGACAAAGCATGGGGCAGCCCATCCAGCCCGGTGGTCAGGGTAACCGGTGCCTGGCCGTTAACTGGCAGGGCCGCCGGTCGTAGCGCGCCGGGAACGCGACGTGGCATACTCAGGCGCGTGACGCCGTCGTACGAAATCCACGCCGAGGTATGGCTCAATCCCGGCGAAGCGGGCTGGCATTTCGTCACCCTGCCTGCGGACGTGGCGGATGACATCAAGGAGCGGACCGCTGCCAGCAGCAGGGCCTTCGGAGCGGTAAAGGTGACAGCCGATATCGGAGGCCACTCCTGGCAGACCTCGCTGTTCCCCGACACCAAACGCGGCACCTATCTCCTGCCGGTCAAGAAAACCGTCAGGGACAAAGCCGGGATCGGCGCCGGGGACACCGTGGAAGTCCGGCTGGACTTCCAGCCGGACAATGCTCCACAGAACTAGATCTGCTTGAGGGCCTGTTCCAGGTCCCGGATCAGGTCGTCGGCGTCCTCAAGCCCCACGGACAGCCGCACCACGCCGTCGCTCAGGCCGATGGCGGCACGGCCTTCCGGCCCCATAGCACGGTGCGTGGTGGTTGCAGGGTGCGTAATCAGGGACTTGGAATCGCCAAGGTTGTTGGAGATGTCGATGATGCGCAGCCCGTCCAGCAGCGCAAAGGCGGCTTCCTTGCCCGACCGGCCGCCGGACGGAGCAAGCTCCAAAGTGAGCACCGTACCGCCGGCGCGCATCTGCTTGGCCGCAAGCTCGTACTGCGGGTGGGACTTCAGGAGCGGGTACTTCACCCAGCTCACCGCGGGCTGCTGCTCCAGCCACTCGGCGAGGCGCAGGGCGGTTGCGGAAGAGTGGTTGACGCGCAGGGACATGGTCTCCAGGCCCTTGGTGAGGACCCACGCGTTGAACGCAGACAGCGACGGGCCGGTGTGGCGCATCAGCTGCTTGACGGGTCCGTCGATGAATTCCTTGGTGCCCAGGATGGCGCCGCCCAGCACCCTGCCCTGGCCGTCAATATGTTTGGTGCCGGAGTAGACGATAACGTCGGCTCCGAGCTGGCCGCAGCGCTGCAGCAGGGGAGTGGCAAAGACATTGTCGACGACGACGGTGGCACCCGCGGCGTGCGCGAGTTCGCTGACCGCGGCGATGTCCACGATCTCCTGCATCGGGTTGGACGGCGATTCGAAGAAGACGGCGGTGGTGGGCTGGGACAGGGCCTCACGCCACTGCTCCAGGTCCGGCCCGTCCACGAAGACCGTCTCCACGCCCCAGCGGGGCAGGATTTCGTTCAAAATCACGAAGCAGGACCCGAACAGCGAACGGGCGGCAACAACGCGGTCGCCGGCAGCCAGCAACGCGCCGAGGGCAGTAAAGACGGCGGACATGCCCGACGCCGTCGCAAAGCACGCCTCGGTGCCCTCGAGCAGGCGGAGCCGCTCCTGGAACGTGGCCACCGAAGGGTTGCCGTACCGGGAGTAGACGAAGCGCTCGTCCTCACCCGTGAATGCCCGCTCGGCGGCGGCAGCGGATTCGTACACGAAGCCCGAGTTCAGGAACACGGCCTCGCTGGTTTCCTGGAAGTTGGTGCGGTCCAGCCCGCCGCGGACGGCCTGGGTGTCAGGGCTCCAGCCGGCGGCGTCGTTATTGAAGGTCACTTAATTCTTTCCCAGGTTGGTCGGCAGGCCGCGGTTCTTCCAGCCGTTGACGGTGCGTTCGCCGTAGCGGTCCGGCTCACCCTCGAAGCCCTCCAGGACGTTGTACGAGGTGAAACCGGCCTGGGTGGCGGCGATGGCCGCGGAGATGGAGCGCTGGCCGGAGCGGCAGATGAACAGCAGCTCGGTCCCGTTGTCCTCCGGCGCCTGCTGGCTCAGGTCTTTGATGAAATCGGGGTTGGGAATGCCGCCCGGGAACGTCCACTGGATGAACAGGGGATCATTGTCCGTGGCCTTGGTGTCCGGAATGCCGATGTGGGCCCATTCGCCCTCGGTGCGCACGTCCACCAGGATGGCGCCCTGCTCCAGCTTGGCCCAGGCTTCCTCAGGCGTCAGGTCTCCTGCGTAGCTCATGCGTGGCCCTCGCCGTCGAACTCGAGGTCTTCGGTGCCTGACTCCAGGTTGTCCACGGCGGTCGCGACGGCGGCATCCGCCGAGGCGATGGCCGCCGGCAGGACCAGGGCCTGGGCAACGATGACGGTGGTGCCGTTGAACGTTGCTGCCGGGCTGCCGTGCAGGACATAGCCCTCGGCCAGGGCGGTGGAAATCCGTTCACAGAAAGACCTGTCATCCGGGCCGGTGACAAGCCGGTACGACAGTCTCTCTTCAGGGGCAGGTGCGTCAGACACGACGGATCTCCTTCTCTCACGCTTGCAGCTCGAATCGGTCGATATGCCGAGTATTCACCTGAGGCACCCCGCCGCGAAAGGGAGGGTTGCCGACCGGCCAGTCAGGGCTTGGCGCCGGTACTCATTACTCCCCAAAAACGTAACATCTGGCAGGCGGAGCCGCACCGCCGCCGTCGTCATGTTCCGTAACTGAACCATACGGTGCGCAGCGTGCGGCGCTGCGCACTTAAGCGAGGGGACGTCCGACGGCGGTATCACCGCAGGTGGGCGCGCTTTCCTTACCGTGCGCCGGCCCTGCGTCCCGATAGAGTTCACGTGGGGCAACGCCCCGTCACCAGGTCGTCAGCAGTGGGGGTCCCATCAGCATGTGCACAACCGTGCCTCGAGTCAGCGCCGGTTCATCCAGCGTGCCCCTCCACCGGAAAACCCTGGTATTCCTCGCGGTGGTATTGATGGCACTCATCGCCGTAGTGCTGCCTGCCGCGCCCGCACAAGCCGCAAGGAGCTTTCCGGAAGAGGGGAAGCCGCTGCTGGGCACAGTCCTTGAATGGGGCGAGGATACCGCCGCCGATTTCGCGGGCCGCTTGGGTGCATCGCCGGCCGTTTTTGGCCATGACATTGCCTTCCCCTACCGCCCGTCCGAGGAGGACGACATCGAGGGCTTCCTGGAGCAGTCCTCACTTCAGGGCGCCCACGCGATGCTCACGGTGAAACCCACGGTGCCGCTGGATCAGATTGACGGCGCGGCCGCGAAAGCCTTCGCAGGCGAGGTGCGGGAGCTTGCTTCCACCTTCAAGGGCCAGCTGCTGATCCGGTTTGCCCCGGACATGAACGCAAGCTGGGTTGAATGGGGACAGCAGCCCGTTGCCTACCGCGCAGCGTTCCAGGCCGTCACGGCGGCGTTCCGGGAGGCCAACGGCGGCGGCACGGTGATGGTCTGGGAACCGTACCTGGGCACGGACTATCCGTTCGGCCGGAACCGGAACGCGCCTGCGCAGGGAAGTGAAGGGTTCGCGCTGCTTGACACCAACGGTGACGGCCAGTGGGACGGCGCAGATGCAGCCTACGCCCCCTACTATCCCGGGGACGATGCGGTGGATTGGGTGGGCCTGACGGCCTATCACGACGACACTGCCGGCGGTGCCGCGGTCAATACCGTCCCCCGCGCGGGGGAGCTGCAGGAGATGCTGACGGCCTCCGGCGGGGAAAACTTCTACGCCACCTATTCGGAGGGGCGCGACAAGCCGTTCCTCCTGCAGACCGCCGCGTTTTACAGCCCGGCTTCCGGTGGAGCCCCGGAAGCGGACATCAAAACCAGCTGGTGGGACCAGGTGGTGGGGACTGCCACTGATGCCGGGTTCCGCATGACAGGGGCGGTGGTGTGGGATGAGCGCACCAGTACCCGGGACACCGGAGTGGCAAGCATCGACTGGCCGCTCACCGGAAACCCCGGCATCGCCAAGGCCGCCTTGGGCAGGCTGGAAGCGTCCCCCATCGTCACCGGCCCCGTCACCGAGGTCAGCTCCGGCAGTGCGTTCGTGCGGGCAAACACCCTCACCGGGGCGGCTGCGTGGACAGTGGGTGCGGCGCTCCTCATCCTCCTGGTTGCCCTGTGGCAGATTCCCCGCCGGGTCAATGCCGCAACGGCGTGGGGATACTCAGACCCGTCCAGCAGGGATTCCCGGGTGGATATGCTGCGCGGCCTGGCCATTGTTTTTGTTGTGGTCAACCACCTGGGCATGACCTCGCTGTTCCAGTTGCTCACGCAGGAAGCGGTGGGGTTCGTCTCAGGCGCCGAGTTGTTCGTCCTGTTCTCCGGCCTGGTGGTGGGCATGGTGTACGGGCCCAGGGCCAAGGACGACTTCGGAACGGTGGTGGACCACACCTCGCGGAGGGCGGGCAAGCTCTACCTGACCGCGCTGATAGTCCTCATCGGCGTCTTCCTGGCCTCGCTGCTGCCGATCTTCCGGACCGACGCCCTGACCACCTTCGTGGACCAGGGAACCGGCGGCGCGGGGCACGACGGAGCGGGACGCACCTACGACCTCTACGCGGGCATGGAGTCCCTGTTCCAATTCCCGGTGCCGCCACAGGTGCTCCCTGCCATCCTGCTGCTGCAGTTTGGCCCGTGGCAGTTCAACGTGATGGGACTTTACGTGGTGTTGCTTCTGGTCAGCCCGCTAATCCTCGCGGCGCTCAACCGCGGCAAGGTGGTCTGGGTGCTGGCCGCTGCCCTGGCAGTTTACGCCGTAGGCTCGCTGACCCGCTTCCGGCTCCTGCCGTCGCAGTTCGAGGACTCGTTCCCGCTGCTCGTGTGGCAGGTGCTGTTCGTGATCGGACTGGTGGCGGGGTACCACCGGCGCAGCATCGTCGCCTGGCTCTCGGCGAGGCTCTGGGTGGTGGCCGCGTGCACCGCCGTCGCACTGCTGTTTGCGTTCCTCTCCTGGGGCAACCCCTACCTGGCCAACGGCTTTGACACCCGCCTCGGCATCATCCCGGACACCCTGTACCGGTCGCTCTATGACCTGCTGTTCGCCCGGACGTACCTTGCACCGGGACGGCTGCTCAACGTCCTGGTCCTGGTGGTGGCGGCCTACGCCTTCCTCACGGCGTACTGGAAACCCGTGCAGCGCGCGCTCGGCTGGTTCCTGATTCCGCTGGGCCGCGCCACCCTCTACGTGTTCATCATGCACGTGGTGCTGATCGCCGTCGTGGCCAATATCCCGGCCCTGCAGCAGGAGAACGTGCTGCTTAACACTGCCGCTTACGCCGCGGTACTGGGACTCCTGTGGGTCATGGTCCGGACCAGGTTCCTCTTCCGGATCATTCCCACGTAGAAAATCCGAGGAGTTGCCCCGCATCCGGGAAGCGTTTACTTCGCGGAAATATGAACGGTACAACACCGACACTGTCACAGCATTTGACGAAACATTTCACCCATACGATCACCGCGTAACACTCCGGTGAAAGGGAAAAAATGACAGATGCGACTCGCAGGAACTTCCTCCGCTATGTAGGCATGGTGGGGGGAGCCGGGGTGATGTACGAGACGATGGCAGCGATGGGCCTGGCTCCTGATACGGCTGCGCCTGCCTACGCCGCACCCCGGGCGGACGACCTGCGCGGCAGCGGCAAAAGCGTGGTGATCCTGGGCGGCGGCATCGCAGGCCTGACCACCGCCTATGAGCTCGGCAAGGCGGGCTACAAAGTGACCATCCTTGAGGCGCGGATGCGGCCCGGCGGACGCAACTGGACTGTGCGCGGGGGAACCGAGGAAACGGACTTGCGCGGAGTCACCCAGCGGGCCACGTTCTCAAAGGACCAGTACATGAATGCCGGCCCGGGCCGCATTCCCCAGCACCACATCACCATGGACTACTGCAAGGAACTGGGGGTGGCCATTGAGCCTTTCACCAACCAGAACGCAGACGGATACCTCTTCCGGGAGGGCAACACCAAGCTGTCAAACACCCCGGTCCGGCACCGTGCAGCCAAGGCGGATGTCTACGGCTATGTCTCGGAGCTGCTGGCCAAGGCCACGGACCAGGGCGCCCTGGACAGCTACATGAGCACGGCGGACAAGGAAAACCTCATCACCTTCCTCCGGAATTTCGGTGCCATCGGCGGCAAGGTGCCGGGTGATGCGGCCGCCAGCTTCAAGTACACCGGGACGGGCCGCAAGGGCTACTCAGTAGTGCCGGGCGCAGGGCTGGAAGCCGGGACACCGCTTGCGCCGGATGCCTTGTCCGACGTTTTCGCGAGCGGTGTGGGCAACTACTTCTCCTTCGAGTTCGGCTGGGACCAGGCCATGATGATGTTCCAGCCCGTGGGCGGCATGGACCGCATCCCCTACGCCTTTGAGGCTGCCATCGGCAAGGACAAATTCGTGTACGGGGCCCAGGTCCTGTCCATGAACAACACCGCTGCGGGCGTCGCGGTGGACTACACCAACCCCGGCGGCCAAACCAAGAGGATCGAGGCGGACTTCGCCGTCTGCACCCTGCCCCCGCACATCGCGGCCAAGATCCCCGGCAACCTCCCCGCAGACGTCCTGGACGCCCTCAACTTCGCCACCCCCAGTGACGCCGGAAAGATCGGCATCGAGTACTCCCGCCGCTGGTGGGAGGAGGACCACCGGATTTACGGCGGCATCACCAACACCAACATCGACCTCGGCAACATGTGGTACCCGTCCACCGGGTTCCACGGCCAGCGCGGCACCATGGTGGGCTACTACAACACGGGCAACAGCGCCCGTGTCTATAAGGAGCTCAGCCCGGAAAAGCGGCTCAGCCGGGCCCTCGACCAAGGCGCACGGATCCATGGCGACGTGTACCGGAAGGATGTGGCGGCGTCGTTCTCGGTGGACTGGGGGAGCGCCGCCTTCTCCGAGGGTGCCTGGGTGGGATGGCCGTCACAGACCGATGCCAAGTACGCCAAACTGCTCGAGCCCTCCGGGAACATCTACTTCGCCGGCGACCACCTGAGCCACGCCATCGCCTGGCAGCACGGTGCCATGACGTCCGCCCGTGCCGCCGTTACGTCGCTTCACACCCGCGCCGCAGCAATGGTGGCCGGATGACCCGGGCCCCCTTCACAGCCGCACCACAAGCCACAAGCAGAAAGCAGCCCATGCTCCGTCGCAGTCTTTCCCTGATCGCAGCCGGCGCCGCCGGTGTCGCCCTTACGGCAACCGCAGCGTTCGCCGCTCCCGCAGTTTTCAAGGACCTTACGGATCCCAAGCCCGGCACTACGGTGTCCAACCTCCCGGCCGGCCAGGACAATCCGATGATCGCCAGCGGGGTGGCCATCGGGGCGAACACGGCCATCTACAAAACCAGTGGACTGGGGCCGTCCGCCCTAAATACGGCCGCTCCGGCCGGCAGTGAGCAGCGCTACGTGGATACCGGAGTGTTCCCCGGCGGTGTCCTGCCGCCGGGCGTCACCATCACCGAGGCGCAGGGCATCAACGTTCTCCGCCGGATTGGCGAGAACCTGGCGCAGGCGGGGTTGGATTACGACGACGTCATCACCATGCGCGTCTTCCTGCAGAATCCGGCGGGGGCCGACAAGGCCGACTTTGACGGGTGGAACCGCGCGTACCGGCAGTACTTTGCGAACACCAGCCTCGCCGATGGGTCAGCCATCAAGGTTCCGCTGGGTTCGGCCGCGCCTGCCGAACCGTTCGTAACCACCGCTGCCCGGCCGTCACGTTTTGCCCTCGAAATCGAGAACCTGCCCGTCAGCGGCTGGCTGGTGGAGGTGGAAGTGGACGCCGCCTACCCCGCACCGGCAGGCAAGTAGCAAAAAGGGCGTGAACTGCCGGCGGTTCACGCCCTTTTGTGTGGGCTCTTAGACGAGTCCGGGGTAGCTGGTCATGATGTAGTCCGCAGCGGCGGGGCCCTTCATGCGCAGGCCGTTGTGCCCTGGCGTGATCCTGTTTTTCATGGCCGCCCAGAACTTTGACTCCGGACCTGGGGCCTGCTGGTTGATGAAGCACCAGCTGGTGTAGAGGCCGTAAAGGCGGTCCTGGTCCAGCGTTGAGTCGGAGGATTGGTCGATGTAGGTGGCTTCATGGAGGAAAAGGTCGAACTGCGAATTAGCCATGACGGCGTCCCTTCGCTAAGTGCGTGGCGCCGCCGTTCGGCTACAGCAGCAAGCCTCAACTGCCGTGCACGGGGCAATGGAGTGTGAGGTGGGCCCCGAAAGAAATGAGGTCCGGATGCGGCGTCAACGCCGCATCTACAATGTAGACTTTACTCGTAGACTACAAATACAGCAAGCGTCTGGAATTACCGCTGGACCTGCACCGCCCCTCCCAGGATGGAAACAATGGCTTCCCCGAAAAGCGCTCCGGCCGCCGACCGCAAGGCCAGGCTGAGCCGGGAACTGGTGTTGGCCACGGCCCTGGAACTCGTGGACGCCGAAGGCCTGGACGCGCTGACCATGCGCCGCCTCGGCCAGGAACTTGGCCGGGATCCCATGAGCCTTTACCGCTACGCCGAGAACCGGGCCGCACTGCTGGACGGGGTCTCCGAACTGGTGCTCAACGAACTCCCTGTCCACGAAGAAGACCCGGACTGGAAAGCCCAGCTCCGGCAGATTGCCCACAATCTTCGGCTGCTGGCGCTGCAGCACCCGAACGTGGTGCCGCTGCTGGTGACCCGGCCGCTGTCCACGCCGCTGGGCCTCCGGCCGCTCGGCACCCTGCGGCCGCTCGAACAGATCCTCGCGCTGCTGGTCGGGGCAGGATTTTCGCCGCCGGACGCGTTGCACGTCTACCGCGCGTACTACGGCTTCCTGTATGGGCACATCCTGAACGAGCTGCAGGAATTCGTGGTGGACCCGGAGGAGAACGAGGTACTGCTGCGGCTGGGGCTCCACCGGTTGCCTGCCAAGGAATTCCCCCTGCTCCGCGCGCTGGCGCCGGCACTCGCGGAGTACGACGGCTCGGCCGAACTCGACCAGGGGCTCACTATCCTGCTGTCCGGGCTGGAATCCCAGCTCTCGCTGCAGCCTGCGCATTCCCCGGCTTAGCTGCCCGGCCTGTGGCGGTGAACCACCTGCGCACCTACTCGAACGAGGCCCGTCTCCGGTCCTGAACGCGCGTGTTCCAGACATCCGGCCGGGTGACCTTGAAACGGCGGCCGGTAAGTGCGCGTGCTGACAGGCGGATGTAGTGGACCTTCTCGCCCGGCTGCCATGGCTCCAGCCCCAGGCTGTCCACGGCGTCCCTGTCAGCCTGGTCCTCAATGACCGCGGTGCCGCCGCGGGCCACTACGCTCCAGGCCTCTTCGGTGTGGGGGTCGTAACCGTCGATTTCGAGGGCAGCGGGCCGCTCCTCCTTTGCGTTCCAGAGCTTGGTGACTCCGGAGGTGCGGAAGACGATGCTCCGGCGGTGGACTACGTAGTTGACCGGGAAGATCTCGGGGTGGCCGTCCACCACAACGGCCAAGCGGCCAAGGGTGTCACTGTCCAGCAAGTCCCAGCACTCATCAAAGGTCAGGTTCCCGGTGGGCTGCTCGTGAGTAGTCATGACCACACCCTACGGCCCTGGAAATCGTTATTGAATACCGGCGAACAATTCGTTCAGCTCCGCGGTCAGCTCCTTCTGGAGCGAAGGCGTGCCGATCTCCTTGCCGTCTATCCGGTTCACTGGTGCAAGCATGCGGATACTCGAGATGAGCCAGACGGCGTCAGCGTCGAGGAGGTCCTGGGGTTCCAGCGGGCCGTAACCCAGTTCCCAGCCCGCGGCCTTGGCGGCGTTGAACAGGGCACCCTGGGATGTCCCGGCCAGGATGCCGCTGTCCAACTGGGGCGTGATGAGGCGCTTAACGGAAGCCCCGCCGTCGGACTTTTCCACATGGGCCAGCAGCACGGTGGACGTGGGGCCTTCCAGGACCCGACCATCGGAGGAGAAGAAAATGACGTCGTCGGCGCCCTGCTTATGGGCGTGGCGCAGGGCCGCCATGTTCACGGCGTAGGAGAGGGTTTTGGCACCGAGGAGAAGCCAGGGGGCACGTTCGGCGGCGTCACTGTCGTAGCCGCGGTCAAGGAGGATGACATCGATGCCCGTTTCGCGCTGCCGGCGCCCCGCCGCTCCCACGGGTGACACCTGCACCCAGGCGGTGGGGTTGGGGGCACCTTCGACGCCCCGGGTTACCACCAGCTTGACCACCAGCTCATCCTCGGAGGCAGAGGCCGCCGGGTGCTGGGACCGGTGCTCGGCGAGGCCGGTCGCGATGGCACGCCGCCATGCGTCCTGGTCCGGGATCCTGAGGTCCATCGCCTCGGCGGAACCGCCAAGCCGGTCAAGGTGTGCCTGCAGCTTGCGGACCGTCCCACCCACGGCCAGCATGGTTTCGAAGATACCGTCACCCCGTGTGGCGCCCTGGTCCGTGACCATCAGCTGCGGCTTGGACGCGTCGGCGAGCCGGCCGTCGTGGAAAGCGGGGTCGAGGAAAACGAGAACCACGGAAGCTGGAGAGGTCATGGCTCCAGCTTAGTGCGGCGCCGCGCGGATAAGCTGGGCGGAGTGCCCCGGCCGGAAACCGCCCGCCGGGAGCCCATGTTCCGGGGGTTTTCTCGTGTTGTGGCCATTTTCGCTTGCCGGCTCGGCGCCGATGTGGGTAGTGGTGCTGCTTGCCGTCGCCGATCTGGCGATCAGGGTGCTTGCCCTGGGAATCATTCCGGGAAACCGGCGCCCCACCACCGCCATGGCGTGGCTGCTTGGCATCTTTTTCGTGCCCTTTGTGGGCATCGTCCTGTTCCTGCTCTTCGGCAATTTCAAGCTGTCCAGCCGCCGCCGCGAGCAGCAGCAGCAGGTCAATGACCGGGTGCGCGCAGGCATTTCCTCCCTCGCCGACGTCGAAAGCGTCTACCCCGGCCCTGAATGGGTGAAGTCTGCGGCCGAGCTGAACCGCAGGCTGGGGTCCCTGCCCATGGTGGACGGCAACGCGGTGGACCTCATTCCCGGTTACCCGGACTCCATCCTGGCCATGACGGAGGCAGTTCGGAAGGCGAAGAAGTTCGTCAACGCCGAGTTCTACATCATGAGCACGGACCACATCACCAATGACCTGCTCACCGCTTTGGAGGAAGCGGCCGAGCGCGGGGTGGAGGTGCGGGTGCTCTTCGACCACATCGGCACCCTCCGGGTCCAGGGGTACAGGAACCTCCTCAAACGCCTCAAGGCTGGCAAAATCCAGTGGAAGCGGATGCTGCCGCTCATGCCCATCCATGGCCAGTGGCGCCGGCCCGATCTCCGGAACCACCGCAAGATCATGGTGATCGACGGCGAGATCGCCTTCACGGGCTCGCAGAACCTCATCGAGCCCTCCTACAACAACCCCCGGCACCGCAAGGCGGGCCGTGAGTGGGTGGAGCTGATGGCGTGCCTGCGCGGCCCCATCGTCACCACCCTGAACGTTGTTTTCGCCACCGACTGGCTCAGTGAAACGGACGAGTCCCTGGAGCACCAGCTGCAGCTCCCGGCGAATCCCCATCCGGGGGAGGTCACGGCGCAGGTGGTCCCCAGCGGCCCCGGCTTCATTACCGAAAACAACCTGCGGCTGTTCAATACCCTGATTTACTCGGCCCAGCACCGCATCTCCATCTGCAGCCCTTACTTCGTGCCGGACGATTCGCTGCTCTACGCCATCACGACGGCCGCCCAGCGCGGCGTGGACGTGGAACTGTTTGTTTCCGAGAAAGGCGACCAGTTCCTGGTCCACCACGCCCAGCGCTCCTACTACGAGGCGCTGCTGGAGGCGGGCGTGCGCATCTTCCTCTACAAGGCACCGTTTGTGCTGCACGCCAAGCACTTCACCATCGACGACGAAGTGGCGGTGCTGGGCTCCAGCAACATGGATATGCGCTCGTTCTCGCTCAACCTTGAGGTGTCCGTGATGCTGCTGGGTGACGACATCGTGGCAAAGATGCGCGCTGTGGAGGACACCTACCGGGACATTTCGCATGAACTACGGCTGGCGGACTGGCTCAACCGTCCGCTGGCGGCGCGGTACGTGGACAACGTGGCCCGGCTGACGGCAACAGTGCAGTAAGAAAAACAGTGCAGTAGGAAAACGGTGCAGTAAAAGAGGCGCTAATCGTCGGCAGCGACGCGTTCGTTGCCGGTGCGTGCCGCGTTGTCAGGCCACCCGCCCTTCCGGTAGGCGGGGGTCCCGGCGGCAAGCACAATCACGGTCAGGACACAGGTCCCGATCATGACTCCCACCATCGACAGCGCATTTCCGCCCAGGAGTCCCACCAGGGGACTGACAAGTCCGGCCACGCCGGACTGGAGGGCTCCGATGACGGCCGCCGCGGTCCCGGCCATGTGTCCATAGTTGTGCAGGGCCAATACCGAGGCATTGGCTGGAATCATTCCCTGCACCCCGAGGACAAGCCAGAGGCCAGCCATCAGGCCAAAAGCGCCGCCGGTGCCTGTGGACACCGCCGCGAGCAGCAGCAGGGCCAGGCCCAGCTGGACAATGACTGCCGTGCGCAGCAGGCGGACAGGCGGGACTTTGCGGACCAGTGCGGCATTGAGCTGGGCGGAGAGCACCAGCGCGGCACCATTCAACGCGAAGGCCAGGGCGAACTGCTGCCCGGTGAAGCCATACTCGTCCTGGAAGACGAAGGGCGACCCCACCACGTAGCTCATGATCAGTCCCAGTCCCAGCCCCGGGATGACGGCCAGCGCCATAAAGTGCTTGTCCCGCAGGAGCGACCAGTAGGCGCTGGCAACGTGCCGCGGGCTGCCGGGGCTGCGTCTGTCCTCCGGCAGGGTTTCGGGCATGAACTTCCAGACGATGGCCACCAGGACCACGCCGATGAGTGCCAGGGCGTAAAAGACGGCACGCCAGTGTGAGATTCCGGCGATTGCCTGGCCTATGGTCGGGGCAAAGAGGGGCGCGACGCCGATCACCAGCATTAGGCGGGACAGCAGCCGCGCGGCGGCGGCGCCCACGAATCGGTCACGGATGACGGCAATGGCCACCACCGCTGCGGCGGCGTTGAAGAAGCCCTGGAGCACGCGCAGTCCCACGAGCGTTTCGATGTTCGGCGTGATGGAGCACAGCATGGAGATCACCACATGCAGAGAGATGCCGATGACCAGCGGCAGGCGCCGTCCAAACCGGTCCGAGAACGGGCCCATGACCAGTTGGCCTATTCCGCCGCCCAGCAGCATTCCGGACAGCGTGAGCTGGGCCGCTGCCTGGGTGGTGTCAAGATCGGCCACCACGGCGGGCAGGGACGGCAGGTACATGTCGGTGGTCACGGCCGGGAGGGCGGCCAGGGCGCCAAGCATCAGGACGTACTTGACGGTACGGGGTGGCCTGGGATGCGGGGCAGGGGATCGGGCGGTGTCCGTCACGCGGCAAACCTAACTATTTTTGGAAGGACTGATGGCCGCCGCATGTCTTGAGCGTTTCAGTTGGCGGAGTCCAGCAGCTGCACGGATTCCCACGTCTGCCCGTAAGGGACGTGGTCGCTCAGTTCCACCGTGAACTGGCCGGCACCCTGGTCACGAGGATACCCCTCGTCGGGTTTTCCTTGGCGAGGTCCAGGAGCTGCCGTACGGAGGAATTGAGCTTCTCGTCAGCCTCGGAGCTGGTGGTTGCGGAGATTGTCACGCAATGGTCGGTGGTCATGGCATGTCCTTTCAGCCTTGGCCGATTCTGCCGGGGTGATCGGGGGAGCAGGGCTGCGGGTGGCCGGGGTACCGGAAGGGCGCCCCGGCCACCTTGCCGTCAGGCGGAGGGTGTAACCGTGACTCCGCAGTGCAGCCGGCGGGTATGGTCCACCGTCCGGGGCGTACCCGTGAGGGTGACCGTTGCCTGCAGGCGGATGTCCCCGCTTGAGGCGCCGAAGCCGAGTTCCAGGTCACCGGGCTCCACGATGCGCCGTCCGTCGCGGCCGGTAAAGGATGCGACGTCGGCGGGGACCGTGAAGGCAACGCGGGCCGAGGCTCCCGGTTCCAGGGGGACGCGGGCATATCCCACGAGCCGCTGCTCCGGGCGGACAACCGATGCCACCGGATCGTGCAGGTACAGCTGGACCAGTTCCGTTCCTGCCCTGTCACCCGTGTTGGTGACCGTGATGCTGGCCTTGGCCTCGCCGTCCACCGGTACAGCGGCGGCGCCGTCAACAGTCAGGCCGCTCCACTCAAAGGTGGTGTAGCTCAGGCCGTGGCCGAACGGGTAGGCCGCGGCGGGATCAATGTTGGAGACGCTGCTGGCGCGGGCCAGCCGGGACGCCAGATAGGTCGAGGGTTGCGCCCCCGGCCGGGCCGGAATGCTCACGGGCAGCCGGCCGCTGGGATTGACGCGGCCGCTGAGGATTTTTGCAACAGCAGGGCCCCCTTCCTCTCCGGGGAAGAACGCCTGCACGATCGCTGCGGCGTTCTCGACGGCGGAGCCCACAGCGTAGGGGCGGCCGGTGAGGAGCACCACCACCACGGGCACGCCGGTTTCGATCAGCCGGTCCAGCAGTTGCTGCTGGACTCCCGGAAGCACCAGGGATTCCACGTCGCAGCCTTCGCCGCTGGTTCCGCGGCCGAAAAGTCCGGCCCGGTCGCCCAGGACGGCGATGACGACATCCGCGGAGGAAGCGGCAGCAATGGCTTCGTCGAATCCTTCGGTGGAATCGCCGTCGATGGAGCAGGCGGCGGTGACGGAGAAGGAGCTGTCAGGGAACTCCGACCGGAGGGCCTCGGCCACGGTGGGCAGTTCGATGCCGACCGGAACGTCCGGGTGCTGTCCGCCAACGTGGGCGGGGAAGGAGTAGCAGCCCAGGAACGCCTGGGTGTTGTCGGCGTTGGGTCCGACGACGGCGATGCGTCCGGGCGTGCGCAGCGGCAGGATGCCGTTGTTGCTGGCGAGGATGATCGATTCCTCGGCAATCCTGGCTGCGAGTTTCCGATTGGCCTCAGTGTCCAGGGTGATGCTGCCTTCGAGGCCGGCGGTATCCTGCAGATTGGCGTCTTGCAGGGCAGGCGGAACGGCTGACCAGTCAGTATCCAGCAGGCCCAGTTCGATCTTCTGCACAAGGACGCGGCGCAGGGCGCGGTCCACCATGCTGACGGGGAGGCGGCCCGCTTCAATTTCGGCGATAAGGTGCTCGCCGAAGGCGTGCACGGTGGGAAGTTCGACGTCGACTCCCGCGGACAGTGCCGCGGCTGCAGCTTCACCGAGGGACCCTGCGATGCCATGCAGTTCCTTGAGGAAAGCAATACCAAAGTAGTCGGCCACAACCGTGCCGCTGAATCCCCAGGTGTCGCGGAGGAGCCCAGTGAGCAGGGAAGCATCGGCGGCGGTGGGGACGCTGTCCATGTCCGTGTAGGCATGCATGACCGAGCGGACGCCCGATTCCCGGATGGCCATCTCGAACGGCGGCAGCAGGACGTCGGCCTGCTCACGCGCGCCGACGGACACAGGTGCCAGGTTCCGGCCGGCCTTGGACGCCGAGTAGCCCACGAAGTGCTTGAGCGTGGCGATGATGCCGCTGCTTTCCAGGCCCTGGATGTAGGCGGTGGCCAGGGTCCCGATGAGGTAGGGGTCCTCGCCGATGGTCTCCTCCACCCGGCCCCAGCGGGCGTCGCGCACGACGTCAAGGACGGGGGCAAGGCCCTGGTGCACACCTACGGAGCGCATGTCGGCCCCGATCACGGCACCCATCGTGCGGATGAGGTCTGCGTTAAAGGTGGCCCCCCAGGCAAGTGGCACCGGGTAGGCCGTGGCCTGCCAGGTGGCGAAGCCGGCCAGGCATTCCTCGTGGACCAGGGCGGGGATGCCGAAGCGGTTGGCCGCGGCAATGCGCTGCTGGGTCCGCTGGAGCGACAAGGCGCCCAGGGCCGGGTCCACGGGTGCGGTCCCGAACGGCCTGGTGAGTTGTCCGAGGCCGTTCGGCAGGATTTCGTCCAGGTCGACGGGAGGGTTCATCTCGTTCTGGTGCGGGGCCACTTCGCCCCCTTCAGTGGAGGCGCCCACCCAGACCCCGAAGAGCTGGGCCGTCTTCTCCCGGAGGGTCATGGCTGCGATGAGGCTGTCGGCACGTTCCTGCGGTGTGGCGTCGGTGTCGCGCCAAGGCGCGTTGTGAGTTGCGGTTTCGGTCATGATTACTTTCCGCCAGCGCCCATCAGGCCCTGGACAAGTGCGCGGCGCGCGAAGAGGTAGACAAGAAGTACCGGCACCATGGACAGTGTCACGGCGGCCAGGAGCCCGGGAATGTTGATGCCGAACTGGGTTTGGAAGTTGAACAGGCCCAGCGTGACCACACGGGTGGACTCGGACTGGGTCAGGATCAGCGGGAAGAGGAAGCCGTTCCAGGCCTGGAGGGCCGAGAACACGGCGATGGTGGACAGGCCGCCCTTGGACAGCGGCAGCACCAGGCGCAGGAAGGACTTGGCCGGGGTAGCGCCGTCCATGGCCATGGCCTCGTACAGCTCGGGGGTGATGTCCCGCATGGTTCCGCTGAGGATGATGGTGCAGATCGGCAGGGCGAAGGCCGCGGTGGGGAGGATGACGCCCAGCAGGTTGTCGTAAAGGCCCACAGTGTTGATGAGGTAGAACACGGGGACAATGACGGCCTGGGCGGGGATCGCGAGGCCCAGCAGGAACAGGCGGAAGATGGCCGAGGCGGCGCGGCTCTGGCTCCGCACGATCGCGTAACTCAATGGCGGCACCAGGAGCAGGACCAGGCCCACGACTCCGACGGTAACGATGATGGTGTTCAGGAAGTACCGGCCAAAGCCGCTGGTCACGGCATCCACGTAGTTCTGCAGCGTAAAGCTGGTCGGCAGGGACAGCGGCCCGTTGTCGCCGAACTCAGCACGGGTCTGGAAGGTCGCGGACAGCATGACGTAGAGCGGAACAGCCACGATGGCCAGCCAGATGAAGGCTCCGATGCCGGCGAGGTAATTCGGGCGTGTTTTCATTTAGAGCCCCTCCAGCGAACTGCGCATCTTGTCGTACCCGGACAGGCGGACCACGGCGAAGGAGATGGCCGTGGAGATGACGACGAGCACCAGGGCGATGGCGCTGCCGGTGCCGAAATCGAACCGCCGGAACGCTTCCTGGTACATGTGGAAAGCGGTGATGGTGGTACCGGTGCCCGGTCCGCCGTTGGTCAGGATGAGGACGGTTTCAAAAGTGGTCAGGCCGCCGACCACCATCAGGATCACTGACGTGATGATGCTGTTCTTCAGCTGCGGCAGGGTGATGCTGAAGAACTGCCGGACGGTGCCGGCGCCGTCGATTGACGCGGCCTGGTACAGGACGGGCGGGATCTGCCGGGCGGCGCCTTGGTAGATCAGCGTGTGGAAGGGCGTGAACTGCCACATGCCCACGAAGATCAGCACCGCGATGGCGCCGGTCTGCGTGCCAAGGATGTTGCCGTCCCCGAACAGCCAGGACATCTGGCCGGGAATGCCGAAGTTGGGGTCAAGAAGTGCCCGCCACAGCACGGAGATGGCGGCCGAGGAGAGCAGCAGCGGCACGAAGTAGACAGCGCTCAGGATGGCGCGGTTCTTCTGGTTGCCGGCTGCCCAGACGCCGAGCAGGATGCTGAGCGGAGTCTGCGTGACGATGCCGAGCACAATGAACAGCAGGCTGAGCCAGAGGCTCTGGAGCATGACCGGGTCTGCGAAGAGGGCTTCCCAGTTCTTGAGCCCGACGAACTTCGGGTCGCCAAGGCCGCTCCAGGTGGTGAAGGAGAGCACGGCCACCGCGAGGAGCGGGACAAGTGCGAAAAGGGCAAAGAATATGCTGGCAGGAAGGGCCCAGACAAAGCCGGGGCGGCCCACGTTGGAGCCGCCCCGGCCTGCCGGGCGGCCCTTGGCGGGGCCGCCCGGATGTGCCGGGCGCCTGCGTTGTGCAAGCGTCGTCGTCATTGTTGTTTCCTAGAGGCTCTGCATGGCCTTGATGAAGCCGGCTTCGTCGATCTGTCCGCTGAAGAACTGGGCGACGGCGGTGTGGATGGTGACAGTTGCTTCCGGCGGGTACGCCTGGTCCCAGGAGAGCTGGAAGGAGGGGGCTTCCTTGACCAGGTTGAACTGGTACCTGGCGTATTCCGGATCTGCTGCCTTGTCGAGGAACTTCTCGGTGTTCGTGGTGGTGGGCAGGTTTCCGATGCCTACCTGCTCCTGCACGAACTGATCGGAGTACATGAGCTTCAGGAAGTCGCGGGCGGCTTCCGGGTAGCGCGTGTTTTTGTGGATCGAGTAGAAGTTGTTGGTGTTGCCCACCAGGTTGTCCTCGTCGCCGAGGCCCCCTTCAACCTTGGGGAACTCGCTGTAGCCCAGGACCTCGGCGGCGAACTGCGGGTCGCTGCTCTGCTGGGTGGCGTATTCCCATGAGCCCATCAGCTCAAAGCCTGCCTTGCCGCTGGCGAGGAGGGCGGGAGAGCCGCCGTGGGTGAACTTCACGGAATCGAAATTGGTGCCGAACGCACCGGCGTCGACCAGTTCGCGGAGCATGCCCAGGGCCTTGCGGCTCTCTTCCGATTCCCAGACGCTGGTGTCCCCCTCCAGGGCCTTCTTGAACAGCCCTTCGCCTGCAACGCGGTCGTAGACGTACTCCACCCACATCAGGGTGGGCCACTTGTCCGCACCACCCAGGGCGATGGGGGTGATGCCCTTGTCCTTGAGGATCTTGACGTCTTCAAGGAGTTCATCCCACGTTGCGGGAGGATTGGAAATGCCTGCGTCCGCGAGGACCTTGGAGTTGTTGAACAACATGACGGGCTGGGTGCCCCGCATGGGGATCCCGTATGCCTTGTCACCGATGACGGCAGTCTCGAACACGGACGGCAGGAAGGCGTCCTTCAGCTGCGGGTCCTCCTTGATGAAGTCGTCAAGGGGGAGCAGGAGGTCGGCATCCACGAAGTTCTTGATGCTGCCCCCGCCCCAGTTGAAGAAGATGTCCGGAGCCGTGGGCGTGTCGATGATGGTCTGGAGCTTGGACTGGTACTCCGCGCCTGGGATCTTGTCCAGGACAACCTTGACGTCGGATGTTGCATTGAAGGTGTCGATCATTTTCTGTTCGACGGTGTTCCCCGCATCGCCGTACATGGCGACGTGAATTTCGTTTTCGGGCCGGCTTGCTGCGCCGGACCCTCCTGAGCACCCGGCCATTGTCAGGCCAAGGGCCAGAGCCGCGCTGCCGGCAATCGTGCGGGCCACCCAACCGTGGTGGTTCATCTTTGAACGCCTCTCGAAAGTTTCGATGCTAGGACCGAAAGTTGTTTGATGGATCACAGTCTAGGCGCGGCCATTCACCGGCGCAAGAGGTTCGCAAATTTGCGGTACAAAAACCGAAAGTATCGCTATGCTGTTTCCCATGACGAGCCCTGCTTCTTCTTCCGACGTGCGCGTTACTCTCGCCCAGCTGGCGGAGGAGGCGGGCGTTTCGCTGTCGACAATTTCGAAGGTCCTCAACGGACGCGCCGACGTTTCCCGCAAAACCAGGACGAAAGTTGAGGAGCTCCTGGAGGAGCATGGGTACAAACGGCGAAAGGCATCCACCAAGTCGGCGCTTCTGGAGCTGGTCTTCCCGGAACTCGAAAGCGCCTGGGCGCTGGAAATTATCCGCGGCGTCGAAAATGTCGCCAAGGCGAACGGCATGAGCGTCATCCTCACCGAAAGCGGCACCAGGCATGCACCGGGCGCAGGCTGGGTGGAGGGCGTGATGGCGCGGCAGCCCGCCGGGGTTGTCCTCGTTTCCTCCGACCTGCCGCTGGAATACCGGCAGCAGCTGGAGGCCCGCTCCATTCCCTTTGCCATCATTGATCCCGCGGGTGACCCCGCCCCCGGTGTTCCCTCTGTTGGCTCCGCCAACTGGGCCGGAGGCATGATGGCGACCCGCCACCTCATCGAACTCGGCCACACACGAATAGCCGCCATCTCCGGCCCGGAGGACATGATGTGCTCCCTGGCGCGGATCGACGGCTACAGCTCAGCCCTGAATACAGCCGGTATTCCCATCGACCGCTCCTTGATCAGGTACGGCGACTTCCACGTGGACGGCGGACGCGCCCATGCCCTGGAGCTGCTGGCCCTCGAGGAAAGGCCCACCGCCATCTTCGCGGGCAGTGACCTGCAGGCCCTCGGCGTGCTCGATGCCGCCCGCCAGCTGGGCCTGTCCGTTCCCGGGGACCTGTCCATCGTGGGATACGACGACCTTCAGGTGGCACGCTGGTCCAGCCCTGCCCTCACCACCGTGCACCAGCCCCTGATCGAAATGGCCGAAGAGGCTGCCCGGATGGTTCTGCGCCTGCGGGAGGGCGAGCGGCCCAACAACCTGCGCCTGGATCTCGCGACGTCACTCGTTGTCCGCCAAAGCACTGCACCTCCAGGCCGGATCTGATCCTGGCCCCGCCTCCCGAAAGGAACCGCATGTC
Organism: Arthrobacter sp. 210 2; assembly: GCF_059093025.1. Classification (NCBI taxonomy): domain Bacteria; kingdom Bacillati; phylum Actinomycetota; class Actinomycetes; order Micrococcales; family Micrococcaceae; genus Arthrobacter; species Arthrobacter sp. 210 2. The sequence goes on along the minus strand of NZ_JBNHIE010000004.1, from coordinate 237,150 downwards.
ATCCATCGTCAACGCCAACGGCGAGCTCATCACGCTCGAGGCGGGGGACTACACGGCAGTTGTCACCACCGTGGGGGCCGGGCTGCACAGCCTGGCTTTCCGCGGCCAGGACCTGGTCCTGCCCTATCCTGCCGACGAACTGCCCCCCGCCTTCGCAGGCAAGACGCTCATGCCCTGGCCGAACCGGGTGAACGGCGGTGCGTACTCCTTCGATGGGCAGCGCTATGAGCTGCCGGTCAACGAGGCGGCCACCGGGAGCGCGCTGCACGGGCTTGCGCTGTGGAGCGAATGGCGGGTGGAGCAGCGCTCGCAGGCCGAAGCGACCCTGGCGCATCTGCTGCACGGCGAGCCCGGGTACCCCTTTCCGCTTGCGCTCTCGGCAACCTACGCGCTGGACGCGGCCACGGGGCTGCGAATCGAGCTCAGTGCCCTCAACTGCGGCCCGGCACCAGTGCCTTACGGCTGCGGCTCCCATCCATACCTCACGGTGGGCGGCGGGGACATCTCCACCTGCGAGTTGAGTTTCCGGGCAGGCAAGGTGCTCCTGACGGACGACAAGCTGCAGCCTACGGACCTTGTTGATACCAAGGGCACGGACTTTGACTTCTCGGACGCCCGCAGGATTGCCTCGCAGTCGCTGGACCATGCCTTCACCAACCTCCCTGAGGGGGAGTGGGACGTCATCCTCCGCAACCCTGCCCTGCAGCTTGCGGCGGTGCTGCAATCAACGGGGGACCAGGCACCCTGGCTGCAGCTCTATTCAGGAGAATTGCGCGGCCGCAAGGGGCTGGCGGTTGAACCAATGACCTGCCCGCCCGATGCCTTTAACTCCGGCCAGGACCTTGTTGTCCTGGAACCTGGCCAGTCGCACACGCTCGCGTTCACGATCCACGCCCTGGAGGGTTAGCGGATCAAACCAGTCGGCGGATCAGGACAGCCGCCACTGGGCAGTAGCTGGAGCACAAAGCGGCCCGGAACCCTTCGGTTCCGGGCCGCTTTGCCGGCAATTGCCGCTTTCGCCAGGATTTACTGCGGCAGCGCCTACTGCTGGTAGGCCGGGTGGTGGGCCAGGCGCTGCTCTCCGCCCGGGGTTGCTGCGGCCAGGGTGGACTGCAGCGCGTAGTACGAGGGCTTGCGGGTATAGTCCTCCCACATCACCGTTGCCTCGCCCTCGCCGCTGAAGAAGACAGGCACCCAGGAGTACTTGTCGTTGAATCCCCAGATGGTGAAGGACTTGCATCCCTCAATGTTCAGGCAGGCTTCCAAAGCACGCTGGTAGTAGCTGGCCTGCTTGGCCAGCTGTTCGGTCGTCGGCTTGGTGCCGGCCGGAACGTCCATGCGGACGTCGATCTCCGTGACGGCGGTTTCCAGGCCAAGGTCTTCGAAACGCTGAAGGTTCGCCTGGAGGTCGCCGGGGAAGCCGTAGCGGGTGCTCAGGTGGCCCTGCACGGCGAAGCCGTCCACCTTGACGCCTTTTGCCTGGAGCTTCGAAATGAGGTCCACATAGGCTGTGCTCTTTGCGTTGATGCCTTCAACGCCATAGTCGTTGAAGAAGAGCTTTGCATTCGGATCTGCTTCATGGGCCCAGCGGAAGGCATCCTCGATGATCCCCGGACCCAATTCGCGGATCCAGATGTTGTCGCTGGTACGCAGGGTGCCGTCGCCGTTGAAGATCTCGTTGGCAACATCCCACTGCTGGATCTTGCCGGCGTAGCGTCCCACCACCGTAGTGATGTGGTCCTTCAGGATGGAGCGGAGTTCATCCTCAGAAAAGCCGCCGTTCTCCAGCCAGGCGGGGTTCTGGCTGTGCCAGAACAGGGTGTGGCCGCGGACCACCTGTCCGTGCTGCTGGGCGAACTCGACGATGGCGTCCATCTCAGCGAAGCGGTACTGGTCCCGCTGGGGGTGGATGAACTCCCACTTCGCCTGGTTTTCGGGGGATACGGAGCTGAACTCGGCAGCCAGGACTTCGCGGTACTGCGCGTCGGAAGTGAACGGGTTGGCGTAGGGCATGGTGTCATGATGGCCGCCGCCGGCAACCGCGGTGCCGATCCGGACGTCGTTGGGTGCGGCCCAGCGCAGGGTGTCCTGCTTGGCAAGTCCCGGGGGCTTCGGCTGGTCGTTTTGGCCGGCCATTGCGGGCAGTGCCGTGGGGAGGACAAACGTCGACGCCAGCACGGCGGCGGCGACTAGTTGGGCAACCTTCATTAAATGCTCTCCTTTGAGGTGCTGAAGTGATCGGTCCAGGAGGTCCGATGGCGACCGACTTCCGGAAGTTTCCGGAAGTCGGTCGTTGTAGATTAGGAATATTCCGGAGAGTGCGTCAAGGGTTTCGGCAAAACTTTTGAAACCGCCCCGCCGGGCGAGGGCCTATACTTGCAGCGGACCAGGAGGAATGCGTGCAGGAGAGTCCCCGCCGGGCAGTCACAATTTCGGCCATCGCCGCCGAAGCGGGAGTATCGGTGCCCACTGTCTCCAGGGTGCTCAACGGCCGCAGCGACGTCGCCCCGCAAACCCGGGAACGCGTGGAAACGCTGCTTCGGGACTACGGGTACCAACGCCGGGGCGCGCGCCCGGAAGTACGGTCCGGCCTTATCGACCTCGTGTTCAATGACCTGGACAGCCCCTGGGCAGTGGAGATCATCCGCGGGGTGGAGGAAGCCGCCAACGAAGCCGGTGCTTCCACTGTGGTCTCCGCCATTCATCGCCAGAGCAGCCCCGCGTCCACCCGGCAGTGGCTGGACAATGTCAGTGCCAGGGCAAGTGACGGGGCCATCCTGGTCACCACCGACCTCGATTCCTTCCTCCGCGCCGAACTGCAGCGCCTCCACGTGCCGGCAGTCGTGGTGGACCCGGCCGGCGTTCCGGACTTGGATGTGCCCACGATTGGCGCCACCAACTGGACCGGAGCAGTGGGTGCTACCGAGCACCTGACCGGAATCGGCCACCGCCGCATCGGCTTTGTGGCCGGAACGCCGGGGTTATGGTGCAGCAGGGCCCGGCTGGACGGCTACCGGGCAGGCCTGGACGCGGCGGGCATTTCCTTCGATCCCGAACTCGTTATCGAGGGGGACTTCGACTACCAGTCCGGCTTCCGCGCCGGTTGCCGCCTGCTCGAGTTGGCTGAGCCGCCCTCCGCCGTCTTCGCAGCCAGCGACCAGATGGCCCTAGGCGTCTACGAAGCGGTCCGCAAGAAGGGACTCCGGGTGCCCGAGGACATCAGCGTTGTGGGCTTCGATGACCTTCCCGAGGCCCAGTGGGCCTCACCTCCGCTCACCACAGTCCGGCAGCCGCTGGCCGAGATGGGCAAACTTGCCGCCCGCACGGTACTTCGGATGCTGCAGGGCGAAGGCGCGGAGAGCCCGCGGGTGGAACTTTCCACACGGCTGATGGTCCGGGAGAGCACGGCTCCGCCGGCCGGCCGCTGACCTCCGGAAGCCGCTGCCTCCCCGCAACTACACCAGGGCCGGATAACCCTTGACGGCGCTCGCGGCGTGGACCTACGCTGAGCAAGTTCCGGAACTTACCGGAAAACTTCCATGATCCTCCCCGCCAGCCACGCGGCTCTGTGGTCCGCAAAGCAGCGGTCTTTCGTGCTTTCACGACGTGCGGCGTGCCGGCGAGGTTCATGACGACAGGAAGGAAAACAATGCACCTCCCGACGTACAACCCGGTTTCCCTGCGCAGGGCCGCACTGCCACTCGCGGCGGCTGTCCTTGCCCTCGGTGCCTCCGTCCCGGCAGGCCTCGCCGGAGCAACCCCCGCGCAGGCGGACCAGGCAACCCCGGCCATTGTCGATTCGACCCGGCATGAGGGCAAATACCTCAGCCTGACGTTCGATGACGGTCCCGACCCCGTAAGTACCCCCAAACTGCTGGCCGTCCTGGAGAAACACCACGTCAAGGCCACCTTCTGCCTGTGGGGTGACCATGTGAAGCAGTACCCCGACATCGTGCGGCAGATTGCCGCCGCCGGCCACCTGCTCTGCAACCACACCATGCACCACGACAACATGGCCACCTGGGGCCCGGAAGCCATCAAGGCTGATCTGCTGGAAACCAGCGCCGTTATCCGGGAAGCGGTGCCGGACGCAAAGATCGACTACTTCCGCGCCCCGTACGGCAGTTGGGGACAAACGCCTGAAGTGGCCGCCGAACTGGGCATGCAGCCGCTGGGCTGGCAGCTGACCATCGGCGACTGGGAGCCGCCGGGGACGCCGGAACTGGTCCGCCGTATCCGTGAGGGAATCCGGCCTGGCGGTGTTGTGCTCCTGCACGACGGCGGCGGTGACAGGACCCAGACCGTGGAAGCCGTTGACCAGGTCATCCCGGAGCTCAAGTCCGAGGGCTGGAAGTTCGACAGGCCCGCCCGCCGCGGCTGACCTGTCGCGCGGGCGGCACGGCAACGGCCCGCGCGGCGCATCAGGTGTCCGGGAATTCCGCACCCAGCGTGGACAGCACTCCATATGCCTTGGTGCGGATCTCCTCGTACTCCTCGTCCGGCACCGAGTCGGCGGTGATGGCACCGCCGACGCCGAGCGTCAGTTCCGCGGTTCCGTTCCCGTCTGCGCTGATCACCAGGGTCCGGATGGCGACGGCGAGGTCCGTTGCGCCGTTCAGCGAGAAGTATCCGATGGCGCCGGAATAGAGGCCCCGCGCTTCGCCTTCCAGCTGGTCGAGGAGGGCCATGGTGCTGATTTTGGGCGCGCCGGTCATCGAGCCCGCCGGGAAGCAGGCGGCAACTGCCTCCGCCCGGGACGATCCGGGCAGGAGGCGGGCGTCAATGGTGCTGACCATCTGGTGCACGGTGGCGTAGCTCTCGATGGCGCAGAGCCGGCTAACCGTGACGGAACCTGGAGCGGCGAAATGGCTGAGGTCGTTCCGCAGCAGGTCGACAATCATGATGTTCTCCGCGCGGTCCTTCAATGACGTGGCCAGATCGGTGCGCAGCTGTGCATCCTCGGCCGGATCAGCAGCCCGGCGCCTGGTGCCCTTGATCGGTTCGGCGCGCATGCCGCCGTCGGACGCTATCTTGAGGAACCGCTCGGGGGAGGTGCTCGCCACCGTGACGTTGCCCAGCCGGAGGAAGCTCGCGAAGGGTGCGGGGTTCCTCCGGCGAAGCGCCAGGTACGTGCTCCAGGGGTCCAAGGTGTCGGCCGGCACGCGGGCTGACAGTGTTGTGGTCAGACAGACCTCGTAGGTGTTTCCCTCGGCGATCTCGTGTTGGGCAGCGGCAATCTTTTCCCGATATTCCGCGCCTGTGTCGCGGCTTTGAAAGGCAGGCGCTGCAGGGAGTACGACGCCGGTGCTGCCGCCGGGAGGGGTTTCTTCTTGCCGTTGCGCCGCGTCTTCGACGGCCGCTGCCGCGGCGTCCAGCCAGTCCTCCGCGTCCGGAGCCTCCAGGGCGAGGAGCCAGGCCGTGCCCTCGGAGTGGTCCAGGACCACGGCCCTACCTGCGAAGATCAGCGCGGCGTCAGGGGTGGGTGCAGGCAGGTCGGTGCCGCCGGTTTCGCGCTTGAGCTCATAGCCCAGGCACCCCAGCCAGCCCAGTGTGAAGTGGCCCGGGTAGCCTTCGGGCGCGCGGACCGCCCGGCAGCCCCAAACGGTGTCGAGCCACCGGAAGAACGGCCCGTTTACCCGGACTGCCGCGGAGCCCGTGCTGATCAGGCTTTTCCCGGAGCGGTGGGTCACTGCCTGGCCGAAAGTGCCGCCGTCGTCCGCCATGATGCTGAAGCGGCTGCGCGCGGCGGCTGTCTTTCCGGTCAGGTCCTCCCCGCCTGGTTGGAAACCAGCGGCAGCGGCGTTGGACGAGTCCAGCCAGACGGCGTTGGCCGAGCCGCCATAGAGGGAGCGGAACAGGGCCGGGGCGTCCGGGAGCCGGTCCAGCCGCCTTGCCCTGAGGGTGAGTCCGCGGCGGGCGGACAGTTCGGGTGCCAGGACCGGGGCCAGTGCCGGGAGGTAGGGGAGAAGTTGCAGCAGGTCGGTCACCGCGAAACCGTCTGCGAGATTGTTGACGCGGACATCCGCGTGCCGCGGGACGTCATCGCCCGCCAGCCATTCCTCTTCCTGCGCCGCCCACTGATCCCAGTAGGGTTCATACGTGTCGCCGTCGCGGTCCAGTGCCCGGGTCCGCCGCACGTCGTCCGGCGACTCGGCCCAGATCACGGCGCTCACGAGCGGACGCGCTTCCGCCGCTGCCGCCCCCACTCCCTCCACGATGACGATCTCTGCGGGCAGCGTTACCTTGGGGTCGCCGTCGTAATGTTTCTCCCAGTCCCAGCTGGTCCAAGTTGCCGCTTCCCCCCGGCTCAGCGGGCCGAGGACGGTGGAGACGTAGCGTTCGACGCCGGCCGCGAGGCCGTTCCAGCCGGGGTAGATGTCTTCGAGGTGGAAGAGGGAGACCTTGTGGTGGACGCGCAGGCGGGCCGCCAGTTCGACGGCGAGTGTGGTCTTCCCTGCGCCCGAGCGCCCGTCGACGGCGATGATGACGGGGGCTGGGCTCATGGATTAGAGCGTACCGTTATCCCTGTCGCGCTTTCATCCGGGGGTTCTTCTTGTTAATGACAAAGGTCCTGCCGCGGCGGCGGACAATTTGTGCCCCCGGGATCTTCTTCAGTGCCCGTAGTGAATTGCGTACCTTCATGGTTCTTCCTTTGTTTTGTTTTTTGGGGGTGAAACGGCGGGTGCTAGCTGGCACGCCGGAGGCCGAAGGGGTCGTGCAGGCCCTCACCGGATGCCAGTTCCTCATCGGTGAGCTCGCAGTTCCGCAGGAGCCGCTCGAACTCCTCCGGATCCAGGTCCTCTCCCGTTGCGGCAATCACGGTGGCGGCGGCAGGGGCCAATGCCCGCACCGCGGGCTGTTTCCCCGGCCGCCCCTCCGGCCAGCCGCCCACGTTTTCGAGCCAGACCCGCGGGCCGATGCCCTGGATTGCTATCCGGCATTCGGGCGCGGAGGCGACCCACAGTTGGCCCCGCAGGACGCAGCAGCCCTGGGCGAGGATGCCCAGCGCCTGGCGGAAACGTCCGGGATGCAGGGGGCGCTCAACGTGCTGGAACACGGTAGTAAACGGCGAGCCGGTGGCCTTGCCGTCCGGGCGGGGCTCCTGGATGGTCCCCGGAGCTGTCCTTGCCACGGCCTCCGCATACCGGTGCAGGCCGGGTCGGACAGCTGCGGCGCCTGGTGCAATGTCTGCGTGCGGGGCCACTTCCCGGATCAGGTGCAGGCCACGTTTCCGCCCCACGGGATCAGCCGGAACGATATCCGGTTCTGCCGGCAGGACGGTGTCCACAAACGCGAGTTCGCCGAGCAGGAATTCACCGGGTGTGCGCTCGTCATCGGCCACCGGAGTAAACCCGGACTCAAACAGCGTGTGCGGGTCCCAGATGTGGTCCTCCACCGCGTCCGGGGCGCAGGCAAGGATGGTCGAGGAAACCCGGGCCGGGCTCCTGAGGCCCCGGTCCAATGCGGAAACGGCGACCGACGCAGGCACGGCCGGAGGCAGGCCGATGATGATCGGCTGGCCCTGGTTTTCCTCGATCAACCGGTCGACGGCCGGGACCAGGTCCAGGCGGACCGCACAACTGAGGCAGCCATGCTCCAATATGGTCTCGTCCCGTTCCCGCATTATGGAGCCGCTATACACGCGGCGGATAACGAGTCCGTTTTCCAAAAGGTCGTGGAGGACCACCAGGCTTCCCGGGTGGGCTGCAGCCAGGCCCTCGCAGGCCTGCTGGCGGCAGAGGGCATCAAGGGAACTGACAACGATCAGGTGCATGCAAGCAAGAGTAATTGAGAATCATTCTCAATTACAAGCCGGGGGCGTTTCCCCTCATTAGCTTTCCTGCGGCTGAAGCTCGGAACCCCTTAGTACTGCCGCCCTGATGTGGTCCACGATGCCTGGCAGGGCGCCGCTGATCTGGCGCCATACAGTGTCGAAATCGGCCTGCCCGCCGTACCAGGGGTCCTCAATCCCCTGGTCCAGCATGTCCCGGCCCGCCACTTTGGGGTCGAAGCTGCGCAGCATGCGGATCTTTTCCAGTGACTCGCGGTCCGGGGCCGCCTCGCTCAGCCAGGCGTAGTGATCGACGTCCAGCGCCAGGATCAGGTCCCGTTCGCGGAACCAGTCGGGAACCCATTCCCGGGCAATGTGAAGCTCGGAAGCCAGGTGCGCAACCGCCAGTTTGCGGGCAGCGCGGGGATCGATGGGCCGGCCCGCCTCATAACCTGTGGTTCCGGCCGAGTCCACGGCCACCATTCTGTCCAGCCCTTCGCGCTCCAGGGCTGCCCTCAGCATAAGTTCAGCCATGGGGGAGCGGCAGATGTTGCCGGTGCAGACGGCAATGACGCGGTATGGGCTCGACGCTGAGTTCATGAAAGTAAGCATGCGCGCTAATTGGCCTTGTTGGCTAGGGCGCGATTCATAAATGTTGACAGGCTTGTAAAGAAGGATGACTGTCGCCGCCATTCCCGCACTGTTGAGCCGTCGTTGAGCCGCCCGGACCGGCTAGTGGATCAGGGCAAGCAGGATTCCGACGGCCACAAACAGCACGCCAAACACTTTGCTGAGGAGCAACTGTCCACGGCTGGTCTGGGTAAAACGCTGGAAGGACCTGGCTGTGGCGGCGAAGAAGAACCACATCACCAGGATATCGATGCCCACAATGGTGGCGGTGAGCACCGCATACTGCGCGAAGAGGGGCTGTTCGGGCCGGATGAACTGCGGCATGAACGCGAGGAAGAAGACGATGGCCTTTGGGTTGAGCAGGTTGACCCACAACCCGCGCCGGAAGATCGACCAGGCCGGCTCGTTCCGCAGGGCCTCAGCCTTGTCCTCTTCAATGTCCGGCTTGCTGAGGAACTGCCGGACCCCCAGGTACACGAGGTACGCGGCGCCTGCATAGCGGATCACGTTGAAAGCGACCGGGGAGCTGGCAACCAGCACGCCCACCCCCAGGGCCACGATCACCACGTGGACCACCAGGGCTGCCTGCTGCCCAAGGATTCCCCACATCGAGCGCCGGAAACCGGCGTTCAGCGAGTTGCTCATGGTGTTGATGGCCCCTGCGCCCGGGGTGAAGCTGATCAGGGTGCCGGCGCCGGCCAGAGCCAGCCAAAGGGAAAATTGCACCTCACAATCCTACGCGGCGCACGTGCGTCTACAGCCCTCACCACAATGTGGTCATTTGGAGGCGTAAATTTCCAGGTAAGTCACCCGAAAGGTCAGCCGCATTTCCCGTGCTTTGAATGCACCCAATGGTCCATGGTGCACGGCAGGCCCAGGCGATAGCGGTCAAAATAGTAGTGGGGTCCGTTCGACATGTACCCGGCATCATCGAGGCCGAAATGTCCGATCATGACGAATCCACGGTGAAGGGCCAGTTCCCGCAACTCCTCCGCTTCTACGAGGACCGGTTCATGGATATCAGCGCACTCCGGCCAGCACCCGGCATGTGCGATCGCAAAGTACCGCGTCGAGTCCTGATCCAAATGACCCAGGATGGTGTCGTAATGGGGTTTGAGCCTCCCGTCGAATTGGCAGCTGACAAGCTCAATATCTCCAAACTGCATGTCGGCGTCCAGCTCAATCAGGACGAGCCGGGGTAGGACTTCGCCAGCGGGAGCTATCAGCAGACGTGCAAGGAACTCGAGGTCGAAGCCTGCTTGGATGATCATGCTTCGATGCTATGGACCCGGAGTTGCAGGCGGGAGTACAAGCACAGGCTATGTGGACAAGGACTTATGCCCGGGCGATGACCTCGCCGTTGGGGATCAGGAACCAGCCGTCATCCGTGGAGCCCCAGCGGTGCCAGCCCGCCGAAATGCGGGCCAGGTCTGCAGCGTTCGCGAAGCCGTACTCCAGCGCCTGCTCGGCGAAGGCGGAGTGAAGTACCCGCTCGCCCCAGACGCGCGCCTGCCAGCGGCGCTGCTGGCCAGTGGCGTAAAGCCAGTTGCTGCTGGTGGGGGCGACGTCCGTGAAGCCTGCCGACTGGGCCCAGCTGACCAGCCGCCGGCCGGCGTCGGGCTCTGCTCCGTTCCGCCGCGCGATGCGCTGGTACAGGTCCATCCACTCGTCCAGTTCAGGAATGGCGGGATACCAGCTCATGCCGTGGAAATCGGCGTCCCGCACGGCAACGATGCCGCCCGGCTTGGCCACGCGGCGCATCTCCCGGAGAGCCTCAACCGGATCGGTAAGATGCTGCAGCACCTGGTGGGCGTGAACCACGTCGAAGGTCTCGTCCTCGAAGTCCAGGTCATAGATGTTGCCCGCCACAAACTCCACATTGGGCACCTCGCGCTCGACGGCGAGGGCCTGCGCCTGGGCGATGATGTCCGGTGAGCGGTCCAGGCCGGTGACTTTTCCGGGGCTGACAAGGGTGGCGAAATCGCAGGTGATGGTGCCCGGGCCGCAGCCGACGTCCAGGACGTCCGAGCCCGGCGTCAGGTGCGGCAGGACAAACGCGGCGGAATTCTCTGCGGTCCTGGCGGCATGGGCGCGGACCACCGATTCGTGGTGTCCGTGCGTGTAAACGTCGTCTTCAGGCTGCTGGGCACTCATAACCAAACGCTACCCCCAACCGGGCTGCATTTAACGTCGCGAAAAGCGCGTTTGTCTGGGTTAGGCGACAGTTACCTGCCTGGAAAGGTCAGGCTGGCGGGTTTGAGGTCTCGTCCCGCGCCGCCACCGTTGCTTCCACCATCGCCGTCATGAACCGGGAAACGGTCTCCAGTTCATCCTCGGAGAAGCTGGCCATGGCGGTCCCCATGTGGCGTGCGAGCGGGCCGAAGATGGCGCCGCCCTCCTGGTATGCCTTGGGCGTCATCTTGAGCTGGACCTGCCTCCGGTCCGAGGTGCCGCGCTCGCGGACCACGTGGCCCGCGCTGTCCAGCCTATCGATCAAGGCGGTGGTGGCCGGCGAACTCAGGTGCAGCTCCTTGCGGAGGACCCCGGGCGTGACCACGCTGCCCTTGGCCGTGTGCCGCATGATGACGGCCAGGGCGTTCAGGTCCGTCCGGTGCATGTCTTTCCGGCCCCCGGCCGCATCGACGTACCGGTTGGCTTCGATCGTGAAGTCCTGAAGGAGCCGGACCAGGGGGTGGGGGCCGCCATTGGGTACTGGGCCTGCGGGAGGAGCCTGCACGCCGGAGGGTTCCTTGCCTGCCATGCCCACCTCCTCCATTCTTCTGCACTCACCCGCACCGGATCTGCCGGACCGTCCTGACGGATATTACTTCAGCAGCCCGGCGCCCCGCGTACCGGTGAAGCACAAAACAAAAGCTTGACTGGCACTTATCTCCATTATGGAGATACTCTGTTGTGGAACAAGTCTACGCCCCTGTCCCCTCCGGAAGGCATCATGAAACATCACACCGCTGGCAAGGAACGTGTCCCGTTCTGGCTGCGCTGGCGCCTCCCTGTCATCCTGGTGCTCACCTGGCTTGCGATCGCGGGCGTAGGCGGACCCACCTTTGGACGGCTGGAGGAAGTGTCCTCGAATGACCAGGCCTCGTTCCTGCCGGCAAGTGCCGAGGCAACGGCTGCGCAGGACTGGCAGGCAAAGTTCCGGGATTCGGACGAGGTTCCCGGCGTCATCGTTATTGAAAGCGGCGCACCTTTCACCCCGGCCCAGTTGGGCGAAGTGGCCGGCCTCCGGACGGAACTGGAAGAGCTGAAACTGGGCAGCGCCGTCGTCGGGCCTATTCCGTCCGACGACGGCAAAGCGGTCCAGTTCATCGTCCCGGTGAATGAATCGACGGAAATCAAGGAAGCCGTCCAGGAGCTGCGGGACGCGGTGGCTGAAGCGGCGCCTGCCGGGATGCAGGCCTTCGTCACCGGCCCCGCAGGCCTGGCGGCCGACCTCACCGCGGCGTTCGCCGGCATTGACGGGATCCTGCTGCTGGTGGCGCTGGCCGCAGTGTTCCTGATCCTGCTGGTCGTTTACCGCTCCCTGCTCCTGCCCATCATGGTCCTCCTGACGTCCGTCTTTGCGCTGTGCGCCGCCATCCTCCTGGTCTTCGGAATGGCCAAGGCCGGCTGGATCCAGCTGAACGGCCAGAGCCAGGGCATCCTCTCCATCCTGGTGATCGGCGCCGCTACGGACTATGCCCTGCTGTATGTGGCGCGCTTCCGCGAGGCGCTGACACACACCACCAACCGCACCGGGGCCGTCCTGACAGCCTGGAAAGCATCCTTCGAGCCCATCCTGGCCTCGGGCGCCACGGTGATCATTGCCCTGCTGTGCCTCCTCTTCTCGGACCTCAACTCCAATAAGGCGCTCGGTCCCGTGGCCGCGGCGGGCATCCTCTGCTCGCTGTTCGCCGCGCTGACCCTCCTGCCCGCCCTGATGGCGCTCCTGGGCCGTGCAGCCTTCTGGCCATTCCGCCCCAAGCTGGTGCCCGCCGAGGAGCGCGAACCGGAACTGGTCACCGGGCTGGAAGGCCAAAAGGGGCTGTGGCGCGCCACCGGCTCCCTGGTGTCGCGGAGGCCGCGGACTATCTGGGTTGCCTCGGTCCTGTTGCTCGTGGCGGCCTCGGCCGGCGTCCTGCAGCTCAAGGCCAACGGCGTGCCGCAGACGGACGTGATCCTCTCCGCCTCCAATGCTGTTGACGGCCAGGACGCCCTGGCGCGCCACTTCGACGCCGGCAGCGGCAGCCCCGCCGTCGTGGTGGCGGACCAGGGCAAGGCCCAGGAGGTCCTAAACAGCGTGAAGGCGGCCGACGGCGTGGGCGAGGCCTATCTGCTGGCTGAGGGCAGTGTGCCCATCACCGGGGCCCCGGGCACTCCCAGCGAGCCGGACGTCCGCGAGGGCAGGGTGCTGATCAATGCCACCCTGAGCTCTGCCGCTGATTCACTGGAAGCCGAGGAAGCCGTCAAGGCCCTCCGCAACGACGTTAAGGCCGTGGACCCCGGGGCGCTGGTGGGTGGCGTCACGGCCACCGCATTGGACACCAACACCACGGCCCAGCGCGACCTGGTGATCATCATCCCGGTGGTCCTGGTGGTGATCCTCTTCATCCTGATGCTGCTGCTGCGCTCGGTGGTGGCCCCGGTCCTGCTGGTGCTCTCCGTGGTGCTGTCCTACGCCGCAGCCATGGGCGTGTCAGCGTTGGTCTTCAACAACATCCTGGGCTTCCCCGGCGCCGACGCCACCGTTCCGCTGTTCGGTTTTGTGTTCCTGGTGGCGCTGGGCGTGGACTACAACATCTTCCTGATGAGCCGGGTCCGCGAGGAGTCCCTGAAGCACGGCACCCGCCCCGGCATCCTCCGCGGCCTGGGCGTCACCGGCGGGGTCATCACCTCGGCCGGTGTGGTGCTGGCCGCGACGTTCGCCGCTTTGGGGGTCATCCCCATCATGTTCCTGGTGCAGCTGGCCTTCATTGTGGCTTTCGGCGTGCTGTTAGACACCGTGCTGGTGCGTTCTCTGCTGGTGCCTGCCCTGGCCTACGACATCGGCCCGAAGATCTGGTGGCCGAGCAAGCTGGGGCGGCCGGAGGCGGATACTGCTGCGCGTTCCGGCGCCGGCACCAGCCCGGAGACAGACCTGGAAGGTGCTGGCCGCCGGTAGCCGCGGGGCTTGCCGACGGTCGTATCCGGGCCCTGTTGACCGGCTCCGCTGCTCGATAAACTGCGAATGTGCCCGTATGGACGCGGAACTCGAAGGAGAGATGCCACATGAGCGAATACGACGCCTATGAGGAGCCCCGCCAGGGCAGCCCTGCCCCGGGCCTGGAAGGCGAGGGCGGGGACTACAGCGATACGGGCTCCGTGGAAAGCCCCACTGAGAACCTTGCGGACGGAGAATATCCGGACGGGGATTACGGACCTGCAGGTACCGTGGGCTCCGCACGCCAGGAGGATGCCATCCGCGAGCGGCTCACGGACGGCCAGGTCAACACCACGGCCGAAGAGCGTGGCCCCCTGCACGGCGACGGGAACGTCGAAAGGTAACCCCTGGTGCACTGACGCACGCCGACAGCAGCCCGGCGGTGGTTCTCCCGTAGCGAAACCGGAGAGCCGCCGTCGGCCTTTTTTGAGCGTAAAACCGCGGCATTCCAAGGAATGCAAAGACTCTCCGCCCTCCTGCAAGAACAGAAGTTGAGCGTACTTCACTCAACTTTGGTTGACATCGGAAGCGCCCTGAGTAAAGTTGAGTGCAGAACGCTCAATATCAGGGCGCCAGCAAGTTTCCAAGGAAAGAAGGAAGCAACACATGTCACGTGCAGTAGGTATCGACCTCGGAACCACAAACTCCGTCGTCTCCGTTCTCGAAGGTGGCGAGCCCACCGTTATTGCCAACGCCGAGGGTGGCCGCACCACGCCGTCCGTCGTTGCATTCTCCAAGTCCGGCGAGGTCCTGGTCGGCGAAATCGCCAAGCGCCAGGCCGTCAACAACATCGACCGCACCATCGCCTCGGTCAAGCGCCACATGGGCACTGACTGGAAGGTGGACATCGACGGCAAGAAGTACACCCCGCAGGAAATCTCCGCGCGTACGCTCATGAAGCTGAAGAACGACGCCGAGTCCTACCTGGGCGAAAAGGTCACCGACGCTGTGATCACCGTTCCCGCGTACTTCAACGACGCCGAGCGCCAGGCCACCAAGGAAGCCGGCGAAATCGCAGGCCTGAACGTCCTGCGCATCGTCAACGAGCCCACCGCCGCAGCACTCGCCTACGGCCTGGACAAGGGCAAGGAAGACGAACTCATCCTGGTCTTCGACCTCGGCGGCGGCACCTTCGACGTCTCCCTGCTCGAAGTCGGCAAGGACGAGGACAACTTCTCCACCATCCAGGTCCGCGCCACCGCCGGTGACAACCGCCTGGGCGGCGACGACTGGGACAACCGCGTCGTTGAGTACCTGCTGAACCAGCTGAAGGTCAAGGGCATCGACCTCTCCAAGGACAAGATCGCCCTGCAGCGCCTCCGCGAAGCTGCCGAGCAGGCCAAGAAGGAACTGTCCTCCTCCACCAGCACCAACGTCTCCCTCCAGTACCTGTCCGTCACCCCCGACGGCCCGGTCCACCTGGACGAGCAGCTGACCCGCGCCAAGTTCCAGGACCTCACCAAGGACCTGCTGGAGCGCACCAAGAAGCCGTTCCACGACGTGATCAAGGAAGCCGGCATCAAGCTCTCCGACATCAACCACATCGTGCTCGTGGGTGGCTCCACGCGTATGCCCGCTGTCTCCGAGCTGGTCAAGGAACTCGCCGGCGGCAAGGAGCCCAACAAGGGTGTAAACCCGGATGAGGTTGTGGCCGTTGGCGCAGCCCTGCAGGCCGGTGTGCTGAAGGGTGAGCGCAAGGACGTCCTGCTGATCGACGTCACCCCGCTGTCCCTCGGTATTGAAACCAAGGGTGGCGTGATGACGCACCTGATCGAGCGCAACACCGCCATCCCCACCAAGCGGTCCGAGACCTTCACCACCGCTGACGACAACCAGCCGTCCGTGGCCATCCAGGTCTTCCAGGGCGAGCGTGAGTTCACCCGCGACAACAAGCCGCTGGGCACGTTCGAGCTGACCGGCATCGCGCCGGCTCCGCGCGGCGTCCCGCAGGTTGAGGTCACCTTCGACATCGACGCCAACGGCATCGTCCACGTCTCCGCGAAGGACAAGGGCACCGGCAAGGAACAGTCCATGACCATCACCGGCGGCACCGCGCTCTCCAAGGAAGACATCGACCGCATGGTTCGTGACGCCGAGGAGCACGCAGCCGAGGACAAGGCCCGCCGCGAGGCAACCGACACCCGCAACAGCGCCGAGCAGCTCGCCTACTCCGTGGACAAGCTGATCGCCGACAACGCCGACAAGCTGCCCGAAGAGGTCAAGACCGAGGTCCAGGGCGACGTCGACGACCTCAAGAAGGCCCTCGAAGGCACCGACGACGCCGCAGTGAAGTCCGCTTTCGAGAAGCTGCAGGCTTCGCAGGGCAAGCTGGGCGAGGCCATCTACGCCCAGGCCGGTTCGCCGGACGGCGCCACCGGTGCCGCAGGCGCTGAAGGTGCAGCCGGTTCCGAAGGTGCCAAGGCTGACGAGGACATCGTCGACGCCGAGATCATCGACGAAGACGAAGCGAAGAAGTAGCCATGCCGCACCACGGTAACGAGGAAGAGCACAACTCATCCACAAACCAGGAGCGCATGGGCCAGCAGGGCAACGGACAGGAACCGGTCATCCGGGACAACCGCAAGGTTGACCCGGTGACCGGCCAGGCCCGGCACCCGGAGGGCGGCCAGTCCGCCGCCGGCGCTTCGGCCGGTGAAACGGATTCCGACGGCGACGCGCTCGCCCAGGCCGAGGAGATCCTCAACGGCATCGACGTGCCGGCCGAGGAATCCGTGGCCCAAGGGGTTCCGGCAGGCTCAGCCACCGTCGAGGCAGCCGAGCTGAAGAACGACCTCCTCCGCCTGCAGGCCGAGTACGTCAACTACCGCAAGCGCGTTGAACGCGACCGTGCCGTGGCAGGGGAGATGGCCGTCATCGGCGTCCTGAATTCCCTGCTTCCGGTCCTGGACGACGTCGACGCCGCGCGGCAGCACGGCGACCTCACCGACGGGCCCTTCGCCGCGATCGCCACCAAGCTGGAGAACGCGCTGAAGACCTACGGCCTGGTCCGCATCGACGAGACCGGCGTGGAGTTCGATCCCACGATCCACGAGGCCCTGATCCAGCAGCCCGGCGACGACATCGAGGTTGACACCGTCAGCCAGGTGCTCCGCTCAGGCTACAAGTCAGGCGAACGCGTCCTCCGGGCCGCACAGGTGATCGTCGCAGTGCCGGCTTAGTCGGGGTACTTCCGGTGCTACGCCGGATAGGGGGCGGTGCCCGCTCCGCGGTGCCCTCCACACCGCCGCCCCCTATCCGGCCTCCGCACCGGCTGGTCATCTCGCCTAAGGTGAGGTAACCACAAAGCTCGCAGCGGTACAGGGGCCCCGGGAGTGGCATCGGGCCTGCCGGAGCGTGGCGGCTGGGGTCCGCAAGGACCCAGCCGCCACGCGAAGGGGCGGGGGCCCCTGTACCGCGGAGAGCTGTTAGTTAGAAGACTTTGAAAGGAAACGCCATTGGCTAGCCAGGATTGGGTGGACAAGGACTTTTACAAGATCCTTGGTGTTGCCAAGGACGCTTCCGACGCCGATATCAAGAAGGCTTACCGGAAGCTGGCCCGCGAGCACCACCCTGATACCAACTCGGGGAACACTGCTTCCGAGAAGAAGTTCAAGGACATCTCCGAGGCCTATTCGGTGCTCTCGGATCCCGACGAGCGCCAGCAGTATGACGCCATCCGCGCCATGGGCGGCGGGGCACGCTTCGCTCCCGGCGGTGCCGGTGGCGGCAACGGCGGGTTCGAGGACATGTTCGGCGGCCTGTTCACCGGCAACACCGGCCGGCACGCGGGCGGCTTCAACCCCTCCGCCGGAGGCATCCCGCCCGAGTTCGCCGACCTGTTCGGCGGCGGCTTCGGCCAGACCGGCTTCCAGCGGGCGCCGTCAAAGGGTGCCGACCGCACCGCGTCCACGAGCATCTCGTTCTCGGGCGCCATCCGGGGCACCACCATCGGCCTGCGGGAACCCAGCGGCGAGGTCATTGATGTCCGTGTGCCCGCCGGCATCAAGGACGGCCAGAAGATCCGCGTCCGCGGCAAGGGCCAGCCCGGCCCGGCCGGCAACGGTGACCTGGTGGTCACCGTGTCCGTCAAGCCGCACGAGTTTTACACGCGCGACGGCGACAACCTCCGCATCCACGTCCCCGTCACCTTCCCGGAGGCTGCCCTGGGCGCCGACATCGAGGTGCCCACCATCGACGGCGAAAAGGTGCGGGTCCGCGTTCCGGCCGGGACGCCGTCGGGCCGTACACTGCGCGTCAAGGGCAAAGGCGTGAAGACCTCCAAGGCCACCGGCGACCTGCTGGTGACCATCGACGTCGCCGTTCCCAAGAACCTGAATAAGGAAGCCGAAGCTGCGGTCAAGGCGTTTGCCGAAGCCACGGCCGGTGCCGACGTCCGAGAGGGCCTGGCCGCCAAGGCCCGGTTGTAGGAGCGGAGGTGTTGCGTGGAGATCAATGCTGACCAGCCAATCTTCGTGATTTCGGTGGCAGCTGAGCTTGCGGACATGCACCCCCAGACGCTCCGGCAGTACGACCGGCTGGGCATCGTCTCGCCCAGCCGTGCACCCGGAAAGTCCCGCCGCTACTCGCAGCGGGACGTCAACATGCTCCGGGAGGTGCAGCGGCTGTCGCAGGAAGGCGTCTCGCTGGAAGGGATCAAGCGCATCCTGGAACTCGAAAACCAGGTGGCCGCCCTCCAGCGGCGCGTCTCCGAACTTACGGAGGAACTCACGCGCCGCCCGCAGTCCTTCGATTCCCGCATCTTCGCTGCAGGCGCGGCCGGCGATGTGGTGAGCCTGGCCCGCGGCCAGCGTCCGCGGCCCCGCTCCCAGGCAGTGGTGCTCTGGCGGCCCCGGGCCATCGGGCAATAACTGGGCACAGGGCAATAAGTACCTGATATTGGTCGCGGGTCGAAAATAGAGTACCCACTACTCGTGACCCTTCCACCCCCGGAAACTTCAATGGAACCACCGCTGGATCAGCAGTGGTTCCAAGTTTCTGGGGGTTTTCCATGTGTGGTTCCAACAAGGCCCGGCCATGAGCCCGGGGATGGAGGCGGTGTCCGCGTTCAGCGGCTCGGTCCCCGGCCAGCTCCTGCTCGCCATTGGGCAAACGATCGTGGTGGTGTGCGTCTGCTTCGACATGGTGCGGGCCCTGTCCGTCCCGAGGTCGCACCGGCGCTATGTAGCCAGCACCGTTTTCCGGACCCTGGCCATCCCGTCCATCATCGCCAACGGCCTGACGGTCCTCATCGCACTGGTGGTGGCATCCTGGATCGATGTGGTCATGGGCATGTTCGTGCTCATGGCCATCATCTTCCGGCTGCACCACGACAAGGACGAGGACAACTGGTGGAAGGGCAAGGGCAAGAAGCTCGCCCGGTGGGCCCGGCGGCAGTTTGCCGGCCGGACCGCCGCCGCCCCGGCGATGGGGTAATCCCGTCGCCAGGGCAGCACGCCGGTATTTGGCTTAGCCGTTGATGACCTGGGGTACGCCGAGGGCCTTCAGGCCTTCGACCCCGAACTCGAGGCCGTAGCCTGACTGCTTGGCGCCGCCGAAGGGGATGCGGGGGTCCACAGCGCCGTGTTTGTTGATCCACACGGTGCCGGCCTGGATGCGGGAGGCGACCTCGCGTGCCGCTGCAAGGTCCGAGGACCAGACGGAGGCGCCGAGGCCGACGTCGAGTCCATTGGCTTTTTCCACTGCTTCGTCGATGGTGCTGTAGCGGATGATCGGCAGGGCGGGGCCGAACTGTTCTTCGGCGACGAGCGGGTTGTTGTTGTCGATGTCCGCCACCAGGGTGGTGGGGTAGAAGTAGCCGGGCTGGTCGGTGTCCGGGTTTCCGCCCAGGAGTACGCGGGCGCCGGAGTCCTTGGCGGCCTCCACGAGGTTCGCGACGACGTCGTACTGTGCTTTGTTTTGCAGGGGGCCGAGGACGTTGTTCTCGTCGAGGCCGTTGCCCATGGGCATGGCTTTGGCGACGGCGGTGAGTTCTTCGCAGACGGCGTCGTAGATGTCGTTGTGGACGTAGAGGCGTTTGAGGGCGGCGCAGGTTTGGCCGGTGTTGAGGAAGGCGCCCCAGAAGATGTCTTCGGCGATGGCTTTGGGGTCGGCATCGGGCAGGACGATGCCGGCGTCGTTGCCGCCCAGTTCCAGGGTGAGGCGTTTGACGGTGTCGGCAGAGGATTTGATGATGGCGCGGCCGGCGGCGGTGGAGCCGGTGAACATGATTTTGCCGATGGCGGGGTGGTTGGTGAGGCGGGCGCCGACTTCCCGGCCGCAGGAGACTACCGACAGGATGCCGTCGGGGAGTTCTTCGTTGAGGACCTTGACCAGGGCCAGGACGGAGAGCGGAGTGTTGCCGGATGGCTTGACCACGACGGCGTTGCCCATCCGCAGGGCCGGGGCAATCTGCCAGATGGCGATCATCATGGGCCAGTTCCAGGGACCGATCGCGCCCACAACGCCGATGGGCTTGTAGTGCAACTCCGCATAGGTCTGGCCGTCATCAACAAGAGTTTCAGGCTCAAGGGGCAGCCCGGCCGTGGCGCGCAGCCACGCGACGCAGGCGCCCACCTCGAAGCGGGCGTTGGGGCCATTCAGCGGCTTGCCCTGCTCACGGGAGAGCAGCTGGGCGAGTTCCTCGGCGGAGCGTTCGACGGCGTCGGCGGCCTTGAGGAGCGCGGCGGAACGGGCGTCGTGGCCCAACGCAGCCCATGCCGGCTGCGTCTCGACGGCGGTGGCGACGGCCTGCTCGAGGTATTCGAGGCTGTGGATGGGGGCCTCACCTACCGCTTCACCCGTGGCCGGGTCCAGGATGGTCCGGGTGGGGCCGGACGTGGGGGTAATGGACGCAAGAAGCGCATCATAGGTTTCCAAGGTTTACTCCACTTCGAGTAGGCAAGGGCGCCGGCCGGGCGGCCTGGCGGGTTGCTTCCCAGTCTGGCCGAGCTTGCCGCGCGTCTCTTGTCTATGTGCGCAGGACCCTTGACGTTGAAGGAACGGTCACGCGCGTTGCTCAGCACCTGCGTCACGCAGGGCACCGTTTTGCGGGACGACCGACGGCGGGTCCCGGTTTTCCGGGGGTCCCGCGATTGCGGTGCATCAAAAGCGTGCCGTGCGTGACGTCGGTGTTTGCGTTGACCGGGGTCAGCGCGCGTACGGGTTGGCGATGCCGATGTATTGGGTGGTGGTGTATTCGGCGATGCCTTCGGTGCCGCCTTCGCGGCCGAGGCCGGATTGTTTGACGCCGCCGAAGGGTGCTGCGGCGTTGGAGATGACGCCGGCGTTGAAGCCGACCATGCCGAACTCGATCTGCTCGGCCACCCGCAGCAGCCTGTTGAAGTCGCGGCTGTAGAGGTAAGAGGCGAGGCCGTACTCGGAGGCGTTGGCCAGCCGGATGGCGTCCTCTTCGGTGGTGAAGGTGGTGACGGGGGCGACGGGCCCGAAGATTTCCTGGCCCAGGATAGCCGCACCGTTGGGCACATCGGCGAGGACGGTGGGCTGGTAGAAGTAGCCGGGCCCGTCCACGGGTCCGCCGCCGGTGACGGCCACCGCTCCGGCGTCGACGGCGGCAGCCACCAGGGCGTGGACGTCGTCGCGGGCTCCGGCGTCGATCAGCGGACCCACCTGCGTTGAAGCTTCCGTGCCGCGGCCGGTGGCCAGGGCGCCCATGGCCGCGGCGAACTTCTGCGTGAACTCGGCGGCGACGGATTCGTGGACGAGGAACCGGTTCGCTGCGGTGCAGGCTTCGCCCATGTTCCGCATCTTGGCAGCCATCGCCCCTTCGACGGCGGCGTCCAGGTCGGCGTCTTCGAAGACGATGAAGGGGGCGTTCCCGCCGAGTTCCATCGAGGTCCGGAGCACGTTCTGCGCGGCGTCTGCCATGAGGCGCTTGCCGACCGGGGTGGACCCGGTGAAGCTCACTTTCCTGAGGCGGGAGTCCTTCAGCAGCGGCCCGGAGATCCCGGACGCGGAGGAGGAAGCGACGACGTTCAGGACCCCGGGCGGGAGGCCGGCGTAGAGCATGGTCTGGGCAAAATACTGGGCCGTGAGGGGTGTGAGTTTGGCGGGTTTGAGGACCATCGTGCAGCCCGCAGCAATTGCGGGTGCGACTTTGCGGGTGGCCATCGCCAGGGGGAAGTTCCACGGGGTGATGAGCAGGCAGGGCCCGACCGGCTTGTGCTGGACGAGGATCTTGTTCTTCCCCTCCGGCGACGTCAGGTAGCGGCCGTAGTCGCGGACGGTTTCCTCGCTGAACCAGCGCAGGAATTCGGCGCCGTAGGTGACCTCGCCGCGGGCCTCGGCCAGGGGCTTGCCCATCTCCAGGGTCATGAGGAGGGCAAAGTCCTCGGCACGCTCGGTGACCAGGTCGAAGGCGCGCCGGAGGATCTCGGCCCGCACCCGCGGCGCGGTCCGGGCCCAGGACGCCTGGGCGGCGTCGGCGGCATCCAGTGCGGCGACCGCGTCATCGCTGGTGGCGGAGGCGAGCGTGGCCAGCACCTCCCCGGTCGCGGGATCGTGCACGTCAAACGTGCCGCCGTCGGACGCGTCGCGCCACTGCCCGCCAATCAAAAGGCCGGTTGGAACGGACGCAAGGAGTGCGGCTTCGCGCTCCCGTGAGATGGCAGGGGAAAGTGCGGGAGAAAGAGTCATGGTGCTCCTAGGGAAGTTCAGGGTTTCGACAGGCTCAACCACCGGTGGCGGGTTACGGGCTCAACCACCGTTAGTAGCTGGCAGGGGTGTCGCCGTCGGCCTTCTGGATGTACTGCTTGGCAAGGGCTTCGGAGCCTCTTGCCAGGAGGGCGACGTCGGCGCCGACCAGGATGAAGTCTGCGCCGTGGTCCAGGTAGTGGCGGGCCGTGTCCGGGTTGAAGGCATTCACCCCGGCCGGCTTTCCGGCGGCTTTCGCGGCGGCGAGGCAGTGTTCGACGGCGGCGCGCACCTCAGGGTGTTCCTGCTGTCCCAGCAGGCCCATGGAGGCGGCGAGGTCGGAGGGCCCGACGAAGACGGCGTCCACGCCATCGACTTTCAGGATGTCCGCCACAGAGTCCACTGCCGCCGTCGACTCAATCTGGACGGTGACGCTGATGGTCTCGCCGGCCCGGGCCAGGTAATCCGGCACCCGGTTCCAGCGGGCGGCGCGGGCCAGGGCTGACCCCACTCCGCGAACGCCCATCGGCGGGTAGCGGGTGGCCGCCACGGCGGCCTCGGCCTCGGCGACGGAGTTGACCATGGGGATGAGGAGGTTCTGCACGCCGAGGTCCAGGTACTGCTTGATGATCACGGTGTCATTCACGGGCGGCCGGACCAGGGTGTGGACCGGGTAGCCGTGGATGGCCTGGAGCTGGGTGAGGACGGACTCGAGCCCGTTGGGGCTGTGCTCGGCGTCCACCAGCAGCCAGTCCAGGCCGGACCCCGCGCACAGTTCGGCAACCAGGGGGCTGCCGGAGCAAACCCACATCCCGGCCAGCGGGCGCTTGGCCTCACCCAAAGCGGACCGGAAGGTGTCCTCTATTCGAAGCGGCATGTGACACTCCCCGAAGGTCCGTAGTCAGCGTGAACGGTGTCACCCTTGTAAACCCAGAGCGGGCGGGTGAATGAGCCGGCGAGGATGATGTCACCGGCCTTCAGCGAATCGCCGTGGGCGGCAATCTTGTTGGCCAGCCAGTGCACTCCGTTAGCGGGCTGGTCCAGGACTCCGGCGGCCACGCCGGTCTCCTCCACGGTCTGGTTCTTATACAGGATGGCCGAGACCCACCGGAGGTCCACGGCGTCCGGCTTCACCGGGTTGCCGCCGATCACCATGGCGCCCATGGCTGCGTTGTCGGAGATGGTGTCCACGATGGTCCGGCCCTCCATCTCGATCCTGGAATCGAGGATTTCCAGGGCCGGAACCACGTAGTCGGTGGCCTTCAGGACATCGAAGATCGTGACCCCGGGACCCTTCAAACCGTCCTTCAACACGAAGGCCAGCTCCACCTCCACCCGGGGGTGGGTGTATTTGTCCCACTCCACCGAGCAGCCGGTCTCCAGCACCATGTCATCAAAAATGGCCCCATAGTCCGGCTCCGTGATGCCCGTGGCCGCCTGCATGGCCTTGGACGTGAGGCCGATCTTGCGCCCCACCAGGGTCCGGCCGGCCTCCTCGTTCCGGCGCCGCCACAACTGCTGCACGGCGTAGGAGTCCTCCACGGTCATGTCCGGGTACCGGGCAGTGAGCCGCGGTACGGGGGTGCGGGTGCGGCCGGCCTCCACCAGCTCGTCCGCGATGGCCTCGATCGTCCTGTCATCCAGCATGGCTACAGCTGCGCTCCCAGCTTGAAGCCCTCAGCCCCGGCTGCTTCGCTGGGCCGGGTGTAGGAGAAGCCGTCGGCGCCGACGGTGACGGCCATTTCGCTCTTTTCCTCACGGACGATGACCGGCTGGGGGTTGCCGTCCAGGTCCAGGACCAGGGAGGCTTCGGTGTACCAGGAGGGGACCACGGGGTTGCCCCACCAGTCGCGGCGCTGGTTGTCGTGGACGTCCCAGGTGATGGTGGGGTTGTCGGGGTCGCCTGTGTAGTAGTCCTGGGTGTAGATCTCGATGCGGTGGCCGTCCGGGTCCAGGATGTAGAGGTAGAACGCGTTGGACACGCCGTGACGGCCGGGGCCGCGTTCGATCCGGTCGCTGATCCGCAGGGCGCCCATCTTGTCGCAGATCTGGATGATGTTGTGCTTCTCGTGCGTGGCGAACGCGACGTGGTGCATGCGCGGGCCGTTGCCGCCGGTGAGGGCGGTGTCGTGGACGGTCTGCTTGCGGTGCATCCACGCGGCGTAGGTGACGCCGTCGGAGTCCTTGATGTCCTCTGAGACGCGGAAGCCGAGGTCCTCCAGGTAGGCGCGGCCGCGGGGGACGTCGGGGGTGACCTGGTTGAAGTGGTCCAGCCGGACCAGTTCGCCGGCGGAGTACAGGTCGTAGCGCTGGGTGAGGCGCTCCACGTGCTCCACGTCGTAGAAGAACTCGTAGGGGAAGCCCAGCGGGTCCTCGACGCGGACGGAGTCACCGACGCCTTTGGTGAAGCCTTCCTTGCGGCGCTCAACCCGGCAGCCCAGTTCCTTGTAGTAGGCCTCGGCGGCGTCCACCTCGGCGGGGGACTTCACCCGGTAGGCGAACGCGGCGACGGCGGCGATGGGTCCCTTGCGGAGCACCAGGTTGTGGTGGATGAACTCCTCGAGGGAGCGCAGGTAAATGGCGTTCTCGTCTTCCTCGGTGACGTGCAGGCCCAGGACGTCAACGTAGAACTCGCGGGACTTGGCGAGGTCGGTGACCACGATTTCCATGTAGGCGCACCGGACGATGTCCGGTGCCGGGACGGATGGGGTGGGGACGAAGTTGGTCATGATGGTCTCTCTTCTTTGAGCAGGTTCTTCAGTAATTAAGGGGTTAGCCTTCGTTGGCGGCGGAGGTTTCGATGCTGCCGAACTTGGGAGTGTGGACGGTGCCGAGGGTGATGTGCACCGCCTGCTGGTCGGTGTAGAAATCGATGGAGCGGTAGCCGCCCTCGTGGCCCAGGCCCGAGGCCTTCACGCCGCCGAACGGCGTGCGGAGGTCGCGGACGTTGTGGCTGTTGAGCCACACCATGCCGGCTTCGACGTTCTGCGAGAAGTTGTGGGCCCGGGTGAGGTTCTGGGTCCAGATGTAGGCGGCGAGGCCGTATTTGGTGTTGTTGGCCAGGGCGAGGGCCTCGTCGTCGTTCTCGAACGGGGTGATGGCCACGACGGGTCCGAAGATTTCCTCCTGGAAGATCCGGGCGTCGGGGGCGACGTCGGCGAACACCGTGGGTGCGATGTAGTTGCCTTCGGGCAGGTGGTCGGGGCGGCCGCCGCCGGCCAGGAGCCGGCCTTCGGACTTGCCGATCTCCACGTAGGAGGCCACCTTTTCGTAGTGCTCCGGGTGGACCAGGGCGCCCACCTGGGTCTTGGGATCGTGCGGGTCTCCGACCACGATGTTCCTTGCACGGGCGGCGTACTTTTCGCAGAACTCGTAATAGATGGCGCGCTCGACGAGGATGCGGGAGCCTGCGGTGCAGCGTTCGCCGTTGAGGGAGAAGACCCCGAACAGCGCCGAATCGATCGCGGCGTCCAGGTCGGCATCGGCGAACACGACACACGGGGACTTGCCGCCGAGCTCCATGGACAGGCCCTTGAGGTTGGCGGCCGCGTTCCGGAAGATCGTCTGGCCGGTGGTGGTTTCGCCGGTGAAGGAGATCAGCGGGACGTCCGGGTGCTTGACCAGGGCGTCGCCGGCTTCCTCGCCCAGGCCATTGACCAGGTTGAACACGCCGTCCGGGAGCCCGGCGTCCTTGAAGATGGTGGCCCACAGTGAGGCCGAGAGCGGGGTGAACTCGGCGGGTTTGAGGACGACTGTGTTGCCGGTGGCCAGGGCCGGGGCGAGCTTCCAGGACTCGAGCATGAACGGGGTGTTCCACGGGGTGATGAGGCCTGCGACGCCGATCGGCTTGCGGTTCACGTAGTTGATCTGCGAGCCGGGGACCTTCATGGCGTCGTCGAACTGGGCCACGATCAGGTCCGCGAAGAACCGGAAGTTCTCGGCAGCACGGAGCGCCTGGCCCTTGGCCTGGGTGATCGGCAGGCCGGTATCGAACGTTTCGAGCTCGGCGAGCCGGGCTTCCTGGGCCTCGACCGCGTCCGCGATCCTGTTCAGGATGCGGGCGCGTTCGCGGGGCTTCATCTTCGGCCAGGGGCCGTTCACGAACGCTTCGCGTGCGGCGGCAACGGCGAGATCGATGTCCTCTTTCTGGCCGGCGGCGGCGGTGGCGTAGTTCCGGTTGGAGACCGGGTCCAGCACATCGAAGGTCTTGCCGCCCACGGAGTCAACGAACTGGCCGTTGATGTAGTGCTGGATGTGGGTGGGCAGATCCTGGGGCACGTAATGGGCGGTTGTTTCTGCTGCAGTGAACGTCATTGTTGTTTCCTTACTGCTTCTGAACGGGTGGGGAGTGTCAGATGGTTTTGGCCTGGGCGAGGTAGGCGTCCAGGGTGGCGGAGCGGTGGAGCCGGGCGGCTTTTTCGATGGCGTCGGCATCGGCGCCGGATTCGATCAGCTTCAGGAGTGCTTCGTGTTCGTCCACGGAATCGCGGGCGCGGCCGGGGACGAAACGGAAGGTGGAGGACCGCAGTGCTGCAAGCCGGTTCCAGCCGCGGTGGACGAGGTCCAGGATGTGCGGGTTGGGGCAGTGCTCAAACAGGACGCTGTGGAATTCCTGGTTGAGCTGGGTGAAGCGGACGGGATCAAAGTGCTCCAGGCATTCGCGCATCTGCTCGTTCACGGCCCGGGCCCTGGCTATTGCCACAGCATCGATCAGGGGAGCGGACAATGCGGTGGCGGCGCCTTCCACGATGCTCAAGGTCTGCATGGTGTAGAGGTATTCGGTGGGGTCGATCCCGGCCACCGTGGCACCCACGTTGCGTTCGAACGTCACCAGGCCTTCAGCCTCCAGCCGGCGGATGGCTTCGCGGACCGGAACCACGCTGAACCCGAGGTCCTTGGCGATGGCGCCCAGGACCAGCCGGTAGCCGGGGGTGTAGGTGCCTTCCACAATGCGTGCCTTGACGGCCTGGTAGGCCTGTTCGGACTTGCTGCCGGCAGGGGCCGCAGCGGAAAACTCAGCCAATGTTTCAGTCATTCGCCTCGCCTGCCTTCCATTCCTCGTACCGGGCCTGCCACTCGGCGTTCATCGGGTAGAGGCCGTCCACGCTGTTGCCCTGCTTGACCATCTCGAAGATAAACGCTTCTTCCTGCTCCTGGGCGATGCAGTCGTCCACGAGTTCTTCGGCGATGGCCGGCGGGATCACCAGGATGCCGTCGGAATCGGCCACGATGATATCGCCGGGCTGGACGGTGGCGCCGCCGCAGGCGATGGTGATGTCCGTGTCCCACGGGATGTGGCGGCGTCCCAGCACTGCCGGGTGCGGGTTGGCGAAGTAGGTGGGCATGTCCAGGCCGGCCACGGCGGTGTAGTCGCGGACGCCGCCGTCGGTGATGATGGCAGCGGCGCCGCGGACCTGGGCGCGCAGGGCCAGGATGTCGCCCACGGTGCCGGTGCCCTTTTCACCGCGGGCCTCCATGACCAGGATTTCGCCCTCGTTCACGGAATCGATGGCTTTCTTTTGGGCGTTGAACCCGCCACCGTGGGTTTTGAACAGGTCCTCACGGTTGGGCACGTACCGCAGGGTGCGGGCCAGTCCCACCACCCGGCGGTCCGGCCGGGTGGCCTGCAGGCCGTCGATGCTCACGTTGTTAAGGCCGCGCT
This sequence comes from Arthrobacter sp. 210 2, assembly GCF_059093025.1. NCBI lineage: Bacteria > Bacillati > Actinomycetota > Actinomycetes > Micrococcales > Micrococcaceae > Arthrobacter > Arthrobacter sp. 210 2. Next base: position 209,238 of record NZ_JBNHIE010000004.1, on the reverse strand, counting down.
TGCGCATCTGGGAGGACAGGGTGGCCGTGGCCACGCTCTCCAGCTTGGCCTTCAGCTCAGGGGTGAGGGTGCTGGCAGGGGCAGGAAGGCCAGCAGCCTCGCGTGAGCCCCACGCCTCCTCACGCTGCACGTCGTCAACCTTCGGTCCGGCACCAAAGTCAGCGAACGGCGTCGTGCCTTCCTCCACCCTGGTGACCAGGCGGCCAGTGGAGAGGCCGCCGGCGGACACTTCCACTTCGAGGACGTCACCGGGTTTGGCGACGGAGGCGCCGGCGGGGGTGCCGGTGAGGATGATGTCCCCTTCCTCGAGGGTCAGGAGCTGGGACAGGTCCGCCACCAGCCGGGCGAACGGGAAGAGCAGGTCTTCCGTGGTGTCGTCCTGGACCAGCTGGCCGTTATGCCAAGTGCGGATGCGCAGCTGGGCGGGGTCGACGGCGTCTGCCGGGATGAGTGCCGGGCCCACCGGCGTGAAGCCGTCACCGCCCTTGGACCGGAGGTTTGATCCCTTGTCCGCGTAGCGCAGGTCGTAGACACCGAGGTCATTGCTGGCAGTGACGGCGGCAACGTGGCTCCAGGCGTCATCGATGCCCACCCGGCGTGCGGTTTTGCCGATGACCAGTGCAATCTCGCCCTCATAGCCCAGCAGTTCGCAGCCCGCGGGGCGTTCGACGGCGCTCCCCGTCAGGGAGAGCGACGACGACGGCTTGAGGAAGTAGGAGGGCTGCGCCGGGGTTCGTCCCCGCTGGGCAGCACGGCTTGGGTAGTTGATGTGCACCGCGATCACCTTGCGTGCCGCAGCCAGGGTGTCGCCGCTGACCTGCTCCAAAACTGTCTCCCTTATCAGGTACGAAATCGTATACGATCACTTTCGCTCGATACCTGGCGGTTGTCAACCCCTGCATTCCGGCCTCTTCCGGCACTCTTGTCGTCTGCATCACAGGTGGCGTACAGTGATGCTCCAACAGCAGGTTTTCTCATATGGAAACCCCAGTTCTATTATCGAACACCTCTTGGCTTCCCAGCCACACAACGAAGTGAGGACATCCCGTGCAGTTTCACCATCACGGTTACGTATCCGGAGACCCGCGGGTAAAGCCGGCCGCCGGCGTCGGACTCAACCGCCCCGATGAACTTCCGGACGAGGTTGACGTGCTGATCGTCGGCACAGGTCCTGCGGGAATGCTCGCCGCCGCGCAGCTGTCCATGTTCCCGAATGTCACCACGCGGATTATTGAGCGCCGTCCCGGACGGCTCGCGATCGGCCAGGCCGACGGTATCCAGGCGCGCAGCGTCGAGACTTTCCAGGCCTTCGGCTTTGCCGAACGGATCATCGCGGAGGCATACAGGATCACCGAGATGGCGTTCTGGAAGCCGGACCCCGCCAACCGCTCGAACATCATCCGGACGGCCCGCGCCGTGGATGATGAGATGGGCATCAGCGAATTCCCGCACCTCATCGTCAACCAGGCCCGCGTGCTGGACTACTTCGCCGAATTCGCGGCCAACTCGCCTACGCGCCTGAAGCCCGACTACGGCTACGAGTTTCAAGGCCTGGAGGTTACGGAGCAGGGCGAGTACCCCGTGGCCGTGACGCTGCTCCACACCGCGGGCCCAAACGAAGGCCGGGAGCGCGTTGTCCGCGCCAAGTACGTGGTGGGGGCCGACGGCGCCAGGAGCAAAGTGCGCGCGGCAATCGGCTGCACCCTCGCCGGCGACCAGGCCAACCACGCCTGGGGCGTGATGGACACCCTCGCCGTCACCGACTTCCCGGACATCCGCACCAAGTGCGCCATCCAGGGTGAAAAGGGCAGCATCCTGCTGATCCCCCGGGAAGGCGGCCACCTGTTCCGCATGTACGTGGACCTTGGCGAGGTGGACCCGGCCACGCACCACGCCGTGCGCAACACCAGCATCGAACAGATCATCGACAAAGCCAACGAGATCCTCCACCCCTACACCCTGGACGTGCGGAACGTGGCGTGGCACAGCGTCTACGAGGTGGGGCACCGGCTCACCGACAGGTTCGACGACGTCCTGCCGGAGGACCGCGGCACCCGCACGCCGCGCGTCTTCATTACCGGCGACGCCTGCCATACCCACAGCGCAAAAGCCGGCCAGGGCATGAACGTGTCCATGCAGGACGGCTTCAACATCGCCTGGAAACTGGGGCACGTCCTCGAAGGCCGCAGCCCGGAGAGCCTGCTGTCCACCTACTCGGCGGAGCGCCAGGTGGTGGCCAAGAACCTGATCGACTTCGACAAGGAATGGTCCACCATGATGGCCAAAAAGCCCGAGGAGTTCGAAAACCCCTCGGACCTCGAGGACTTCTACGTGCGCACTGCCGAATTCCCAGCCGGCTTCATGACCGAATACGCGCCGTCCATGCTGGTGGCACCCGCCACGCACCAGGGCCTGGCCACCGGCTTTCCTGTGGGCAAGCGCTTCAAGTCCGCGCCCGTGGTCCGCGTCGGTGATACCAACCCGCTCCACCTCGGCCACCACGCCACAGCCGACGGCCGCTGGCGCATCTACGTCTTCGCCGACGCAGCGCCGGCAGGCGGGCAATCAGGTGTGGCGGACTTCGCCGAGTGGATCGCCAACTCGCCGGACTCACCGCTGGCCGCAACGCCTTCGGGCGCTGACCCCGACGCCTGGTTCGACGTGAAGGTGGTCTACCAGCAGCCGCACACGGCCGTGGACATCGGACAGGTTCCCGCCGTCTTCAAACCGCAGGTGGGCCCGTTCAAACTGACCGACTACGAGAAGGTGTACGCCACCGATCCGTCCGCGGACATTTTTGAGCTGCGCGGCCTGGACCGCAACGGCGTGGTGGTGGTGGTCCGCCCGGACCAATACGTGGCCAACGTCCTGCCGCTGACGGCGACGGCCGAACTCGGCGCGTTCTTCGGACCGCTCCTGAAAACGCCGCTGGCGAAGCCGCGTCAGGCCGCCGCTGTCTGAGCCGTCCGGTACTCCGCGGCTGCGTACACGCCGAGGATCCGCACCTCGGTGGTGAAGAAGTCCAGTTCCTCGAGGGCCAGCTTCAGCGGCAGGTCCTCGGGGTGGCCTTCGACGTCCGCCATGAACATGGTGGCAGCGAATTCGTTCCCTACCATGTAGCTTTCCAGCCGCGTCATGTTGACGCCGTTGGTCGCGAAGCCGCCCAGCGCCTTGTACAGGGCGGAGGGGACGTTGCGGACGCGGAACACAAAGCTGGTGACTGCCGGTCCGGGAAGTTCGTCCCGGGCCGGCAGTTCCTTTTCGCGGGCCAGGACCACAAAGCGGGTGGTGTTGGAGGGGTCGTCCTCAACCCGTGAAGCAAGCACTTCCAGGCCGTAGATCTGGGCAGCCAGCGGGGGAGCGAGGGAGAGTTTCCGGGGATCGTTCCATTCGCTCACTTCGCGGGCCGAGCCTGCGGTGTCCCCGGCAATGACCGGCTTGAGCCCATGCTCGCGGATCAGCTTCCGGCACTGGCCCAAAGCGTGGATGTGGCTGTGGACCTCGGTGGCGTCCTCGATGGTGCTGCCGGGGATGCCCAGCAGGTCGAAGTGGATGGGCAGGAAGAACTCGCCCACGATCTGCAGGTTGGACTGTGGCAGCAGGATGTGGATGTCCGCCACGCGGCCCGCAATCGAGTTCTCGATGGGGATCATGGCCAGGTCCGCCTCGCCGCTGGCCACCAGTTCGAAGGCGTCCTCAAAGCTGGCGCACGGGACGCTTTCCAGCTCGGGGAACATCTGCTTGCACGCGATATTGGAGTTGGCGCCGGGCTCACCCTGGTACGCAATCTTCTGGGCCATGATCCGTATGGTTTCACGCCCCGCGCCCGCGGACCCAACTGGGTAGCGCTAAGTGTCGTTATGGGCAGTTGAAACGACCCTTGGCGCTACCCAGTTGGGGAGGGTGCGTCACACCGGGGTGACGCGAAGCCAGACGTATTGCCGGGGGAGGAGCATGACGCCTTCGTTCAGCTGCAGGCGGGCTTCCGAGAGAAGGTCGACGGCGGCGGGCAGGAACCCGCCGAAGGTTTCCGCGGGCAGGGACTGGGGAACGTTGCTGAAGTTCGCGAGTGCCAGGACGCGGGTTCCGCCCGTGGTCACGCCGCCCGGCCGCTGGTAGGCCAGGACTCCCCGGTTGTGGGTCTGGAAATCGATCAATGTGGTCCCGGCAAACTCAGGAGTGTTCGCGCGGACCTCGATCATCCGCTGCAGGCCCGCGTAAACGGCACCTCCGGGTGTGGCCGGATCGGTGCGCCGGGCGTACTGCGCGGCCGGGTAGTGCGGCCGGTGCACCCAGCGGCTGTCATCCCCGTGGCCGGGCTCATCCGCGTAATCGTAATCATTGACCTGGCCCACCTCGTCGCCGAGGTACAGGAGCGGGATGCCGCCGGTGCTGAAGGCAACCGAGTGGGCCAGGAGGATCCGTTCCACCGCCTCGGCCGGGTTGACCTCCATGCCGCACAGCGACGCCGTCGTACCTGAAATACGGCAGTCTCCGGTGCGCGGGTTGTCCTGGAAGGGGACGCCGCGGGCAAAGCTGCCGGGGAAGCGGTTGACGTAGAAGGAGTTGAGGAAGCGGCGGTGGTCGAAGCCGTTGATGCCCAGTTCCGCGGCGTCCTCGTCCGCGAAGGTCCAGCCGATGTCGTCATGGCTTCGGACGTAGTTGACCCAGGACGTCCCCTCGGGGATGTTGTGCCGGCGCTTCAGGGCCTGGGCCAGGAGCGAGACATCCCGGGTGGCCAGGGACTCCCAGATGAGCGCCATCTGCAGGGGATTATAGGAAATCTGGCATTCGGTGGGGTCGATGTAGAGCGCCACCTCGTCCGGATGCACGATGGCCTCCGACTTGAACAGCAGCGACGGAGCCGCCAGCCGGCACACCGCGTTGAAGGCCCGGAGCAGGGTGTGCGCCTCGGGAAGGTTCTCGCAGGGCGTGCCCAGCTGTTTCCAGATGAAGGCCACGGCGTCCATGCGCAGGATGTCCACGCCCTGGTTGGCCAGGAACAGCATCTCGCCGGCCATGGCGCGGAAAACATCCGGATTGGAGTAGTTCAGGTCCCACTGGTACGTGTGGAACGTTGCCCACACCCACCTCCCGTCCTCCATCTGGATGAACGAGCCTGAATGGTTCTCCGGGAAAATCTCCCGGACATTCTGCTCGAAGGCGTCCGGCATGGTCCTGTCCGGGAAAATCCAGTAGTAATCGCTGTACTCCGGGTCCCCTGCGGCCGCCTTCCGGGCCCACTCATGCTCGTCAGAGGTGTGGTTGAAGATGAAGTCAACCACCAGGCTGATCCCGTTGCTGCGGAGTTCGGCCGCCAGCGAGCGAAGCTGCTCCATGGTGCCCAGCTTCGGGTTGACCTCACGGTAGCTGGACACCGCGTAGCCGCCGTCGGAGTGCGGTTCGGGGGCCAGGAACAGCGGCATCAGGTGCAGGTAGGTGAGTCCGAGCTCCTTGAAGTAGGGAATGCGTGCCCGCACTCCCTCCAGGCTCTCCGCGTAGCGGTCCACGTAGCAGACGCCGCCCAGCATGGTGTTGGACTGGAACCAGCCGCTGTTGCCTTCCCGCTCCGCGTCCAGCTCCTTGAGTTGAGCCGGGCGCTCCTGCCAGGACCGGGCGCTCTGGACCACCAAGGCTGCCAGCTGTTCCTGCCAGTCCGGCCGGGAACCGTACAGGGAGCCAAACAGTTCCGTCAGCTGTGGGAGATGCCGGTCCAGCCTTCGGTCAAAGACCGGGTCCGGGCTGAGCCCGGCCGTCCGTTCGCGGAAAAGCGCCGTGAGGACATGCTGCCGGGTCATTTCGTCCGCACTAACGGATTTCTGCATGCCCACGGCCCTTTCCCACTTCCGCCGGCGGTTCCGGCAGCACCTGTAGGGAAGTATTCCACGCCACACTTCCGCGCGTTGACCTGGACCTATACATGGACCTGGACCTGGACCAGGACGCGGCAGCGGACACGGGAGGTTTCACCGGCTACGCCTGGAGCCAGGCAGTGGTTGCCCCGGGCAGGGAACCTGCCATGAGCGGCGAACTGGAGACCAGGACCTCGCCGTCGGGCAGTCCGAAGGCTTCCGTCCCGAAGTTGGTGACGGAGATCCAGCCGTTGGGGCGCCGGAAGGCCAGGACATCGGTCCTCCCGGTTTCCAGCCATTCCAGCGCTTCGGCGGTTTGCAGCTGTGACCGCAGGGCCAATGCGCGGCGGTAGAGGGACAGGGTTGAGTCGTCCTGCAACTCCTGGGCTTCCACGGAGTAGCTGGCGAACCATTCGGGCTGCGGCAGGTGCGCGCCGCCGGTCCCGAAACCGAACGAGGTGCCGGAGGCTGTCCATGGCAACGGGACGCGGCAGCCGTCGCGGCCGATTTCCACGCCTTTGTTGCGGAAGAAGGCCGGGTCCTGGCGCTGGGAGTCGGGGATTTCGCTGCCGACTTCCTGCAGGCCCAGTTCCTCGCCCTGGTACAGGTATGCAGAGCCCGGAAGGGCGAACATCAGCAGCGATGCGGCGCGGGCGCGGCGCAGGCCGAGTTCGGCGTCGACGTCTTCCTGCTTGCCGCCGGCGAGCAACCATTGCTTGCCGGCCTCGCCGGCCATGATCCCGCCCTCGGCCGAGGGCCCTGGCACGGGGAGCCCGTAGCGGGTGGCGTGCCGGACGACGTCGTGGTTGGAAAACACCCACGTGGAGGAAGCGCCGGAAGCCTCGGCCTCGGCGAGGTTCTTGGTGATGATCTTCCGGAACTGGGCGCCGTCGAAGTCTGCCTGCAGCAGGTCGAAGTTGAAGGCCTGGCCCAGCCCCTCCGGGCTGGCATAACGGGCACGGCGGTCCGCGTGCACCCAGGCTTCGGCGACGGCGGTGCGCGGCGGGCTGTATTCGTTGAAGACCTTGCGCCACTCGGCGTAGATCCCGTGGACTTCGTCACGGTCCCAGTACGGATGTGATCCGGCAAGGTAAAGCGCCTCGCCCTGGGCTTCAAGGTCTGCCTTGCTGGGGAGGGACTCTTCGAGGTTCTTGGTCAGGGCATGGGCCACGTCGATGCGGAAGCCGTCCACGCCCCGGTCGGACCAGAAGCGCAGGGTGGTCAGGAAGTCGTCGCGGACCTCGGTGTTGTCCCAGTTGAAGTCCGGCTGTTCCTTGGCGAAGATGTGCATGTACCACTGCCCCGGCGTCCCGTCAGGTTCAGTAATGCGCTCCCATGCGGGACCGCCGAACACGGAGTCCCAGTCTGACGGCGGCAGTTCGCCGTTGTCGCCCAGTCCGTCCCGGAAGATGTAGCGGTCGCGGGCCGGGGACCCCTTGGGCGAGGCCAGGGCTTCCTGGAACCACTGGTGGCGGTTTGAGGAGTGGTTGGGGACGATGTCCACGATCAGCTTGATGCCTGCGGCGTGCAGGGCGGATGCCATATGGCTGAAGTCCTCGAGGGTGCCGAGCCGCGGGTCAACATTACGGTAATCGTCCACGTCATAGCCGCCGTCGGCGAGGGCTGAAGGGTAGAACGGGCTCAGCCAGACCGCGTCGACCCCCAGATCCTTCAGATACGGGACCTTGCCGGTGATGCCGTTGATGTCGCCGATGCCGTCACCGTTGGAGTCAGAGAAGCTGCGGGGGTAGATCTGGTAGACCGAGGCCTGGCGCCACCAGTTGGGGTCGGCCATGGTTTTGGGTTCGGTGCTGGTTGCCGTGGTGGCGATGGAGGGCAAGGCTGGGTCCTTTGCGTTTTTCGTGGAGGTCGGTTTCGCGGCCGGGATCATTTCACGGCGCCCTGGGTGAGTCCGGACATGACCCAGCGCTGGGTAAACAGGTAGACGACGATCGCGGGCGCCATCGCCATCAGGTAGGAGGCGAAGGCGACGTTGTAGCTGTTGCTGAACTGGGTCTGGAAGATCTTCTGCAGCACCGGGATGGTCTGCAGTTCCGGGTCGGAGATGATGAGCGACGGCATCATGAAGTCGTTCCATGAGGCGATGAAAGCGAAGATGCCGACAGTGGCGCTCATGGGTGCGAGCAGGGGGAAGATGAGCTTCCAGAACACCTGCCAGGTGCCGGCGCCGTCGATGCGCATGCTTTCTTCCAGCTCCAGCGGGATGGAGCGCAGGAACGCGGTAAACAGCATGGTGTTGAACGCCAGGGCAAAGACGATGTGCAGGATCGCGACGCCGAGCGGGTTGTCCAGACCGGCGAGGCCGGTGAGCTGGATCTGCGGCAGTGCCACCACGGGGAACGGGATGAACATCGCCGCGAGCAGGTAGAAGAAGGACCAGCGGAAGAGCCGGCGGTCCCAGTTGCGGACGATCGCGTAGGCTGCCAGCGCCGAGACGATGATTTCCCCCGCTACGGCGGTCACGGAGACGAACACGGAGATCGCGAAGCCGCGGGGGAAGTTCGTGAGCGTCCATGCCTGGACGAAACTGTCGAACGTCAGCGGGCTTGGCAGCGAGAAGGCGTTGCCGTCCACAGCCTGGCCGGTGGTTTTGAACGCCATGCTCGTGGTGACGTAGAGCGGCACGAGCACGCTGAGCGTGCAGACGATCAGGACGATGGTGGCAGGCCAGTTGCTGCGTTCACGGCCGGCGCGGATCCTTTGCTTCTTTCCGGCGGCGGCGGATCCTCCTGGGATGGTGCTGGGTGCGCTGCTCATGCGGCGATCCCTCCTTTGCCACGTGTGAAGCGAAGCTGGATGAGTGCGATGACGATGCTGATGAGGAAGAAGATCACGGCGTTGGCCATCTGGTAGGCATAGTCGCCGCCTTCGAAGCCGCGGAAGATCGACATGGCGACGCTGCGTGTAGCGACGCCCGGGCCGCCGTCGGTAAGGCCCACGATGATGTCGTAGGCGTTGAGGTAGTTCTTGAAACCAAGGACCATATTGATCACTGCATACCCGGCGACGAGCGGCAAAGTGATGTGCCGCAGGTTGTGCCAGGGCGTTGCTCCGTCGATGGAGCTTGCCTCGTACACCTCGGCGGGAACCGTGAGGAGCCCCGCGATGTAAATCAGCATCGCGCTCGGAATCGACTGCCACGCCGTGACGAAGACGATGGCCAGCCACGCGAGTTCGGGGTTGGCGAGGATGCTGGTCGCCAGCGGTTCGATTCCCATGCCTTGGCCCAGGAGCGGCAGCGAGTTCGAGAAGAGGTATTGGAAGACGAACGCGATGACGATGCCTGAGATCACCATGGGGATAACGAATACCGTGCGCAGGGCGGCGCGGAAGCGGACACGGGACGTGAGTCCCACAGCCAGGAAAAAGGCCACGGCGTTGACGACAATGACGGTCACGAGCGCAAAGGCAAGGGTGAAGCCGTAGGCGCTGAGGACCCCCTCATCCTGGAACACCGCTATGAAGTTTCGGATGCCGATGAAGTCGAAGTCGCCGAAGCCAACAGAGTTCGTGAAGCTGTAGACGAAGCCGAGTATGGCCGGCAGCGTGACGGCGAGCGTGAAAATTACGAGCGAAGGAAACAGGAAAAAGTAGTACAGCGGATCGATGCGGCTCTTGCGCGCTCTTGCCGCTCTCACCGCTGCCGGGGCCGTCACCACCGCTCGAGGGGAAGGCTTAGTCGTCGATGACATGAATGGTCCTCGTTTCGTGCGTTGGAAGTGTGATCACGCGCGGAAAGCCAGGCGCGCCCAGTCGGCGTCCATACGGCGGAGCGTGCTCTCGGCGTCGGCGCCGCCGATGATCGACTGGAGGTAGTTGGCGGCGGGAATCGAGTTTGGAATGAACTGTGAGGCACCCATGTAGAAACGGCCCTCGTCGTAGTACTTCTGCATCTCAACGATTCGGGGGTCGGTGACCGCCGGTGCGTCCTTACCCGTGCCGAATCCCAGGAATTCGGCATTGTAGGAGTTCTGGATTTCCGGCTGCATGAGGTACTGGAGGAAGGCGCGGGCCCCCTCCTGTGCGTTGCCGGCTTCGGGAACCCACAGCGAAAGGTCGATGTTAACGCGGACTTTCAGGTCGGCGGGATTGCTGGTCATTGGCAGTGGAAAGGTGCCCAGATCCACATCGGTCCCCGCCTTTTCAATTTCTCCGAAGGCCCACGGCCCCTGGAAGTACATCGCCGCCTGTCCCTGCGCCATGGCGGTGTTGCCGTCACCGTAGCCTCGGCTCGACGCATCGGGGTTGACGTAGGACGTCAGCTGCACCATGCGCTGCACTGGCTCGAGCATCGTTTTCTGGAACGACACTTCGGAATCCGGTCCGACATCCTCGCCGATCCCGTGCATTGTTTTATAGAACTCGCGCACGTTGACCATGCCGCCCACCGTGTAGTCGAACAGGCCCTGCGCGATGGTCCAGGGGTCGCGGAAGGTGCCGTAAATGGGCGTGATGCCCGCCGCCTTTAGCACCTCACATACTTCAATCAGTCCGTCCCAGGTTGTGGGAACGGCCAGCCCGTTCTGCTCGAAGATGCGGCGGTTGTAGATGACCGAGGCGGCCATGACCGAGTAGGGGATGACGCTCGTACGGCCCGGGTAGGTGGGGTACCAGTTCGTGAGGTCCAGAACGTCGTTCCGGATGGAAGCTGCTGCCGGGAGATCGGAAAGGTCGGAGAGGGCGCCGCGCTCCATGAACCGGGCCATTTCAAGGTTGTAGTTGAGGCAACCGAGGTCCGGCGGACTGCTGCGCACAAAGCTGGCAGAAAGATTTGTCGCCATGTCATGAAGGACGCGGACGCGGTCCTGCGACGCGGTGAACTTCGCCGCGAGATCGCGGAAGTATGGCACGGCCTCCGGTTTTGACTGGTGGAACGTGATGGTGGGACGGGTTCCTCCCGGAGCACACCCTGCCAGGCCGAAAGCGGCCAGTGCGCCCCCGGCAGCGGCAAGGAAGGTGCGTCGGGAGACTCGCGTCCCTCTGGACGGCAAAGGTGGCAACATCGGCTCCTCAGGGTCTCACAGAGTTTATTTGGATCTTATATTTAAGTCCTATACGAGGATGAGGCATCGTGGGGATATCGTCAAGGGATGAAGGAGACAACCGCGAGTTCGACGCAATTGTTGCGGCAGATCAATTCCGATGCGTTGCTGCGGTTTGCCCTGCAGGAGCAAGTGTTCACAGCCGGGGAAGCCATGGCGGTGACGGGGTTGACCCGCGCGACGGTGCTCGGCGTTTGCCATGCCCTGGTCGACGCCGGCTGGCTGGAGGAAGTGGACGACAGTGCTGCCGCGGCCCGCACCAACAAAGGCAGGCCGGCACGCCGCTACCAATTGCGCGAGGCTGCCGGTGTGGTTGTTGGACTGGACGCCGGGGAAAGCTACTTCACCACCATCGTGGCGGATCTGCGGGGCCGTGAGCTGGGTTTGCGCCGCCAGAACGTTGACTCGAAGATGCTCGGACGCTCCGGCCGCTGCGCGGCTGCACGGGAGCTGATCGGCCTGGCCCTCCACGACAGCGGACACGAGGCGGACGATGTTTTGCTTACGGTTGTCGGTGTTCCCGCGCCGATCGACGCCCATGGCACGTCTCCTGAAGGAGAATTCTGGCATCTGATGAATTCCGGATTCGCCTCCCACCTTCACGGCAAGGTGGTTGTCGAAAATGACGCCAACCTCGCCGCCATTGCCGAACGCGCGCACAAGCCATCAGCCAACCTGGCCACGCTGCTGACAGGCGAGCGGTTCGGCGCCGGGCTGATCGTCGATGGGCGCCTGCTGCGGGGACCGCGCGGCGGCGCCGGCGAGATGCGATTCCTCGACACTATTACCGCCGGCAAGTTCGTGCCCGACGAAGGCAGCACGGATGGGTTTGGGGCACTGGCCCGTAAGTGGGCGCGCTCGCGGATCCACTCCCACGGCGGACAATCCACACTGCGCCATATACCCGAGGGGGAGATCAACGCCGAGGACGTGTTCCAGGCAGCCCGGGAGGGGGATCCGTTCGCGGGGGACATCATCGCCCGGCTCGGTGCCAGGCTGGCGCGTATTGCTGTTGTGCTTTCCAGCCTCCTGGACATTGAACGCGTCATCATCGCGGGCGGGATCTCCCGGGCCATCGAACCTGTCCTGGAACAGGCACGCTGCCTGCTGCCCGCCGATTCCGGTGTGCCCCTCCCGGACTTGGTTGCAAGCACCTTCGGAGCGGAGGTGGTGGTCAAAGGTGCCATCGAGTCCGCCCTGACGCAGGTCAGGCGCGAACCGGCGGCATTCCTCCCGCGGGCACCCCGAACCTAGACTGGCTCTCATGTCATGCCGAATCAGCGAACTGGTCCTGAACTGCGCCGACCCCGAACTGCTGGCAAAGTTCTGGAGTGACGTCCTTGGCTATGTCGAACTGGACCGGGAGGACTGCGCCATCGAAATCGGCCCGGCCGCCGGCTTTGGCGGCCTGCAGCCCACCATCATCCTGAGTCCGAGCAGCAATCCGCGGACCGGACGGCTTCCCCTGCACATCGACGTCAATCCCGTGGACCGGGACCAGGCCGCCGAGCTGGAACGGCTGCTCGCCCTCGGCGCCAGGCCGGCCGACGTGGGGCAGAGCGGCGACGAACAGTGGCACGTCTTGGAAGACCCGGAGGGCAACGAGTTCTGCCTCCTCCGCAGGCGGCTTGACCCCTGACGCAGCGGCGGGCGGTTAACCGCTGAAGGTTCCTTAGAGGACTGCGCGGATGGCGTGTTCGAAGCTGGTGACGTGCTCCAGCGCGAGCTTGCCGGACCGGTCGGCGTCGCCGTCGGCAATCGCTTCCAGCAGCTCCACATGCTCCGAGATGTGCTCGGACACCGCGGGCACCTTCTCCAGCACCATGCACCAGATCCGGGTGGCCAGGTTGTCGTAGCGGATCAGGACATCTTCCAGGTGCGCGTTGGCCGCGGCACGGTAGATAAGGCGGTGGACCTTGATGTCATACCGCATCAGGTCGTAGGGATCCTCGGCGGCGGCCATCCGGGCAATCGCGGCCGCGGTTTCGCGCAGCTCGGCGCGCAGTGCGGGTGTGGCGAGTTTGGCTGCCCGCCGCGCGGCGAGGGGCTCCAGTGATTCCCGGAGCTCCGAAACATCGGCCAGCTCGGTGATGTCCACAACGGTGGCGAAGGTGCCCCGGCGCGGGTAGGAGATCACCAGGTGGTCGCTTTCAAGTCGCTTCAAGGCTTCCCGGACGGGGGTGCGGCCGATGCCCATTTCGGCGGCCAGCTTGCCGTCGTTGATGGCTTCGCCGGGCCGGATGTCCAGCATGATGAGCCGGTCCCGGAGATGCCGGTACGCCCGCTCGGCCAGCGAGAGATCCCCGCCGCCCTCCAGATGGTTCTCTAGCGTCAGGCTCATTACGAGGCTCTCCATGGTTCCTATTGACTCCTGCGTGATGTGGAACATACTATTACGTCAGTTCTAATATATCAGTTACAGGTCAGTTGTTGATCAGTAAACCGAAGGGCCTCTGAAGGAGAAACATGCAGAACGTACTCAACGCCTCGCTCGCCCAGGTGGACTCCGATGTTGCCGCCGCTGTAGCAAAGGAGCTGGAGCGGCAGCAGAACACCCTGGAGATGATCGCCTCGGAGAACTTCGCCCCGGCGTCGGTCATGGAGGCGCAGGGTTCGGTCCTGACCAACAAGTACGCAGAGGGCTACCCCGGGAAGCGCTACTACGGCGGCTGCGAGCACGTGGACGTCGTGGAACAGCTCGCCATCGATCGCGTCAAGGCCCTGTTCGGCGCAGAATTCGCCAACGTGCAGCCGCATTCCGGCGCCCAGGCCAACGCCGCAGCGATGTTTGCCCTGCTGAACCCGGGCGACACCATCCTGGGCCTTTCCCTGGCGCACGGCGGCCACCTCACCCACGGCATGAAGATCAACTTCTCCGGCAAGCTCTACAACGTGGTTCCCTACCACGTCCGTGAATCCGACCTCCGGGTGGACATGGCCGAGGTGGAAGCCCTGGCCCTGGAGCACAAGCCCAAGCTCATCGTCGCCGGCTGGTCCGCCTACTCCCGCCAGCTGGACTTCGCCGAGTTCCGCCGCATCGCCGACCTCGTTGGTGCCTACCTGATGGTGGACATGGCCCACTTCGCCGGCCTCGTTGCCGCAGGGCTGCACCCGAACCCGGTCCCCTTCGCGGACGTGGTCACCACCACCACCCACAAGACCCTGGGCGGCCCGCGCGGCGGCGTCATCCTGGCCAAGGAGGAGTACGCCAAGAAGATCAACAGCGCTGTGTTCCCCGGCCAGCAGGGCGGCCCGCTGGAGCACGTCATTGCAGCCAAGGCCGTGGCCTTCAAGCTCGCCGGATCGCCCGAATTCAAGGAACGCCAGGAGCGGGTCCTGCAGGGTGCCAAGCTGCTGGCCGAGCGTCTCCTCCAGTCCGACGTCGAAGCCGCAGGCATCTCCGTTGTCAACGGCGGCACGGACGTCCACCTGGTCCTCGTGGACCTGCGCAACTCGGAGCTCGACGGCCAGCAGGCCGAAGACGCCCTCCACCGGATCGGCATCACCGTCAACCGCAACGCAGTACCCTTCGACCCCCGCCCGCCGATGGTTTCCTCCGGCCTCCGGATCGGCACCCCTGCCCTGGCCACACGCGGATTCGGCGCCGCTGAATTCACCGAGGTCGCGGACATCATCGCCACGGCCCTGATCGCGGCAGCCGGCAGCGGCACCCTGGACGAGGACACCGCCGTCGAACTCCGCAGCCGCGTCACCGCCCTTGCCGACCAGTTCCCCCTTTACCCCCACCTCAACGACGATGCCGCCCTGGCCGGTGTTGAAGCAGACCTGATTGGAGCCGCCCAGTGAGCACCCAGCAGCTTCCGGAGCACCCGGACTTCCTCTGGCGGAACCCCGAGCCCAAGTCCTCCTACGACGCCGTGATCGTCGGCGGCGGCGGGCACGGCCTGGCCACCGCGTACTTCCTGGCCAAGAACCACGGCATGACCAACATCGCCGTCCTGGAAAAGGGCTGGCTGGCCGGCGGCAACATGGCCCGGAACACCACCATCATCCGCTCCAACTACCTCTGGGACGAGAGCGCGGCCATTTACGAGCACGCCCTCAAGCTCTGGGAAATCCTGCCGGAGGAACTCGAATACGATTTCCTCTTCAGCCAGCGCGGCGTGATGAACCTGGCCCACACCCTCGGCGACGTGCGTGAAAGCATGCGCCGCGTGGGCGCCAACAAGCTCAACGGTGTTGACGCCGAATGGCTGGACCCGCAGCAGGTCAAGGAACTCTGCCCCATCCTGAACATCAGCGACAACATCCGCTACCCCGTCATGGGCGCCACCTACCAGCCCCGTGCCGGCATCGCCAAGCACGACCACGTGGCCTGGGCCTTCGCCCGCAAGTGCGACGAGCTGGGCGTGGACATCATCCAGAACTGCGAAGTCACCGGCTTCGTCAAGGATGGAGAGCGCGTGGTGGGCGTCAAGACCAACCGCGGCACCATCAACACCGAAAAGGTGGGCCTGTGCGCCGCCGGCCACAGCTCCGTCCTGGCCGAAATGGCCGGCTTCCAGCTCCCCATCCAGTCCCACCCGCTGCAGGCACTGGTCTCCGAGCTGCACGAGCCGGTCCACCCCACCGTTGTGATGTCCAACCACGTGCACGTCTACGTCTCCCAGGCCCACAAGGGCGAACTGGTGATGGGCGCCGGCGTGGACTCCTACAACGGCTACGGCCAGCGCGGCTCCTTCCATGTGATCGAGCAGCAGATGGCGGCCGCCGTCGAACTCTTCCCCATCTTCGCCCGGGCCCACGTGCTCCGGACCTGGGGCGGGATCGTGGACACCACGCTGGACGCTTCCCCGATCGTGGGCAACACCCCGGTGGAGAACATGTTCGTGAACTGCGGCTGGGGTACCGGCGGCTTCAAGGGCACGCCCGCGGCCGGCATGACCTTCGCGCACAACATCGCTACGGGCTCCCCGCACAAGCTGAACGCGCCGTTCTCCTTGGAGCGCTTCGAAACCGGCGCGCTCATTGACGAACACGGCGCCGCCGCCGTAGCCCACTAGCCGCCGCCTCCACAGAAAGACAACGCACATGCTGCTGATCTCATGCCCCAACTGCGGCCCCCGGGATGAAACCGAATTCCACTATGGCGGCCAGGCCCACGTGGCCTACCCGGAAAACCCGAACGAACTGAACGACACGGAGTGGTCCCGGTACCTCTTCTACCGCGAGAACCCCAAGGGCACCTTCGCCGAGCGCTGGGTCCACAGCACCGGCTGCCGCCAGTGGTTCAACATGCTGCGTGACACCGTCAGCTACGACATCCAGGCCATCTACCCGATGGGCACGCCCCGGCCCGACCGGGCAGCCCCGCGAACCGCCGAATCCGGAACTGCCAGCACCGCTGCTGACAGCACCACCACCGGAACCGCGGCGCCCGACATCTCAGGCACCAGCACAACACCTGCCAGCACCACCGCCCCGGAAGGAGCAACCAAGTGACTTCCCAGAATGCCCGCCTCGCCGCCGGCGGCCGCATCGACCGCACCATTTCCTGGCGCTTCACTGTGGACGGCGAGGAATTCACCGGCCACCCCGGGGACACGCTGGCTTCCGCGCTGCTCGCCAACGGCCGTGTCGCGGTCGGCAACTCGCTGTACGAGGACCGGCCCCGTGGCATCCTGGCTGCCGGAGTCGAGGAACCCAACGCCCTGGTGAAGGTGGCCCCGCGCTTCCCCGGCCACGTTGCCGAATCGATGCTTCCCGCCACCACCATCTCCCTGGTGGACGGCCTGAAGGCCGAACTGCTCAACGGCCTCGGCCGGCTGGACCCCGAAGAGGACCGCGCCGAATACGACAAGAAGTACGTCCACACCGACGTCCTGGTCATCGGCGGCGGCCCCGCCGGCCTGGCGGCTGCCCGTGAGGCCGTCCGCACCGGCGCCCGCGTGATGCTCCTTGATGACCAGCCCGAACTGGGCGGTGCCCTGCTCTCCGGCTCCACCGCAGCTGAGCTCGGCGAGACGGTCGAAGGCAAGCCCGCCCTGGAATGGGTGGCGGACGTGGAAGCCGAGCTGGTCTCCAACGCCGAATGCACTGTCCTGAACCGCACCACGGCGTTCGGCGCCTACGACGCCAACTACGTCATTGCCGTCCAGAACCGTACGGACCACCTCTCCAGCCCGGCCGCCCCCGGTGTGTCCCGCCAGCGTATTTGGCACATCCGTGCCAAGCAGGTTGTGCTGGCTCCGGGCGCGCACGAGCGTCCCCTGGTCTTTGAAAACAACGACCGCCCCGGCATCATGCTCGCCTCCGCCGTCCGCAGCTACCTGAACCGCTACGCCGTGGCCCCCGGCCAGCGCGTGGTCATCAGCACCACCAACGACAGCGCCTACGCCCTGGCCGCCGACCTCCGCGCCGCCGGCGTCAAGATCGCCGCCGTGGTGGACGCCCGTCCCAAGCTCACGGACGTGGCAGCCGCCGCCGTCGAAGCCGGCACCCGCGTGCTGATCGGCAGCGCCGTGGCCAACACCAGCGCCGCCGCCGGTGAGGGAGCGAACGCAGGCAGGCTGGACGGCGTGACCGTCCGCAGCATCAACGACGACGGCGAACTCACCTCGGGCATCGAACAGATCGCCTGCGACCTGCTGGCAGTGTCCGGCGGCTGGAGCCCGCTGGTGCACCTGCACTCCCAGCGGCAGGGCAAGCTGCGCTGGGACGACGCCCTGGCCGCCTTCGTCCCCAGCACCGAGGTTCCGAACCAGCAGATCGTCGGCTCCGGCCGCGGCTCCTTCGACACCGCTGACTGCCTCGCCGAGGGCGTCTCCGCCGGCGCGAAGGCGGCCATCGGCGCCGGCTTCACCTCCGCCGTCGAACCTTCCCCGCTGGGCGGGCCGACAGCGTCTGCCCCCACCCGCCAGCTGTGGCTGGTGCCGGGCGAGACCGGCACGCCGGACGACTGGCACCACCACTTCGTGGACTTCCAGCGTGACCAGTCCGTGGCGGATGTCCTCCGTTCCACCGGCGCCGGCATGCGGTCCGTTGAGCACATCAAGCGCTACACCTCCATCAGCACCGCCAACGACCAGGGCAAGACCTCCGGCGTCAACGCGATCGGCGTCATCGCCGCCGCACTCCGGACCGCCGGCGAAGCGTCCCGCGGCATCGGCGACATCGGCACCACCACCTACCGCGCCCCGTTCACGCCGGTTGCGTTCGCGGCACTGGCCGGACGCCAGCGCGGCGAACTCTTCGACCCCGCACGCATCACCTCCATCCACCCGTGGCACGTCGCCAAGGGCGCGTTGTTCGAGGATGTGGGGCAGTGGAAGCGGCCCTGGTACTACCCGCAGGACGGGGAGGACATGGACGCCGCCGTGCTGCGCGAATGCGCAGCAGTCCGTGACTCCGTGGGCTTCATGGACGCCACCACCCTGGGCAAGATCGAAATCCGCGGCAAGGACGCGGGCGAATTCCTGAACCGCATCTACACCAACGCGTTCAAGAAGCTCGCCCCCGGCTCCGCCCGCTACGGCGTCATGTGCACACCGGACGGCATGATCTTCGACGACGGCGTGACCCTGCGCCTCGACGAGGACCGTTTCTTCATGACCACCACCACCGGCGGAGCCGGCAAGGTGCTGGACTGGCTGGAGGAATGGCTCCAGACGGAATGGCCGGAACTGGACGTGCACTGCACCTCAGTGACCGAACAGTGGAACACCATCGCCGTCGTCGGACCGAAGTCCCGCGAGGTCATCGCCAAGGTGGCACCGGAGCTGGCCGCGAACGGAGGCCTGGACACCGAGGCCTTCCCGTTCATGACCTTCCGGGAAACCACCCTCGCCTCCGGCGTCCGTGCCCGCATCTGCCGGATCTCGTTCTCCGGTGAACTGGCCTACGAAATCAACATCCCGGCCTGGTACGGGCTCAACACCTGGGAAGCCGTTGCGGCTGCCGGTGCCGAATTCAACATCACCCCCTACGGCACCGAAACCATGCACGTCCTGCGCGCCGAAAAGGGCTACCCGATCGTCGGGCAGGACACGGACGGCACCGTCACCCCGCAGGACGCCGGCATGGAGTGGATCGTTTCCAAGGCCAAGGACTTCATCGGCAAGCGCTCCTACTCCCGGGCGGACGCGCAGCGTGAAGACCGCAAGCACCTGGTCAGCGTCCTTCCGGTGGACGGCACCCTGCGGCTGCCCGAAGGCACCCAGCTCGTGGAAAAGGGCCGTTCCACCAATCCCGCCTACGGGCCGGTGCCCATGGAAGGCTTCGTCACCTCGAGCTACCACAGCGCAGCACTGGGCAGGTCATTCGGCCTCGCCCTGATCAAGAACGGCCGCAACCGCATCGGCGAGACCCTCGTGGCAGCTGCCGGCGATCAGCTGGTGGACGTCGTTGTCGCAGAAACAGTGCTTTTTGACCCCGAAGGGACCCGTAAAGATGGCTGAAACAGCAGCATCCCCGACCTCTGCCAAGAACCTCGCAGACAAGAACCTTGCCGTCCGCGTCAGCCCGGCGAAGCAGCTGCAGGACGCCTTCGCTGCCGGCTCCCTGGCGGGCACCGTGGAACTGTCCGAGCTGCCCTTCCTCACCATGGTGGGGCTCCGCGCCGGTGCCGGCACCGAAACGGCCCAGCGGCTGGCCTCCGTCACCGGCGGCCTGCCCGCCCGGTCCGGTGACGTGGCCGGCAACGGTGACACCTCCGTCCTGTGGCTGGGACCCGGGGAGTTCCTGGTGGTGGCACCCACCGAGGCGCACGAATCCCTGGGCGGCGACCTGATCCGTGCCCTGCAGGACGCGCTGGGCGACGGCGAAGGCCAGGTGGTGGACCTCTCCGCCAACCGCACCACCTTCGAACTGACCGGTCCGCAGGGGCGGGCAGTGCTTGAGAAGGGCTGCTCCCTGGACCTGCACCCCCGGGAGTTCAAGGCCGGAACCGCCGTCTCCACCGAGATCGCCAACATCCCCGCCATCCTCTGGAAGACCGGCGAGGAGTCCTTCCGGATCTTCCCCAGGGCGTCCTTCGCCGAGTT
The DNA here is from genome assembly GCF_059093025.1 of Arthrobacter sp. 210 2. Lineage (NCBI taxonomy): Bacteria > Bacillati > Actinomycetota > Actinomycetes > Micrococcales > Micrococcaceae > Arthrobacter > Arthrobacter sp. 210 2. The sequence goes on along the minus strand of NZ_JBNHIE010000004.1, from coordinate 189,321 downwards.
CCTGGGCCGGTGGCTCCTGGACGCGATGCGGGAGTACGCCTCGCCAGAGGTCCCCTGATGGCGCTCAGCGTCCTTGACCTGTTCTCTGTCGGCATCGGGCCCTCCTCGTCACACACGGTGGGCCCGATGCGGGCGGCCAAGCTCTTCGCTGATGGCCTGAAGGGCGACGGGCAGCTCAGCTCCACCGTGCGCGTCCAGTCGGAACTTTTCGGTTCCCTGGGCGCCACGGGGCGGGGCCACGGCTCGGACAAAGCGGTTGTCCTGGGGCTGCAGGGCCTCGAACCGGAAACCGTCAACACCTTCACCGCCGACGACCAGGTGGCGGCCGCCGCGCTGGACGCCGAGCTGCACATCGCCGGCACCCACCGGGTGGACTTCAACTGGGATGAGGACGTGGTCCTGCACCGCCGCAAATCCCTTCCCGCCCACCCCAACGGCATGACGTTCCGCGCGCTGGACCACACCGGATCCGTGCTCAGTGAACGGAGCTTCTATTCCATTGGCGGCGGCTTCGTGGTGGATGGTGACGCTGCCGGCGCGGACAAGGTAGTGGCGGATGACACCGTGCTGCCCTACGCGTTCAGCACCGCCGACGAGCTGCTGGAAATCTGCAGCCGCGAAGGCATGTCCATCTCCGACGTCATGCTCGCCAACGAGCTGGTCTGGCACACGGAGGCCGAGCTGCGGGAGAAGCTGCTGGGCCTGTGGGCAGTGATGCGCGAGTGCGTGGAGAACGGCTGCAACGCGGAGGGCATTTTGCCCGGCGGGCTGAACGTGACGCGGCGCGCACCGGCGCTGTTCCGCACGCTGACCGCCTCTGCTGCCAGCGCGGAAGCCGCGGCGGCATCACCGTCGCCCGTCCAGGCCCCCGCGGATCCGCTGCTGGCGATGGAATGGGTGAACCTGTTCGCCCTCGCCGTCAATGAAGAAAACGCCGCGGGCGGGCGGATCGTCACCGCTCCCACCAACGGCGCGGCCGGCATCGTGCCGGCGGTACTGCACTACTACGTGAAGTTTGTTCCGGGAGCCGACGACGACGGTGTGGTCCGCTTCCTCCTGGCGGCAGCCGCCGTCGGGATCCTTTTCAAAACGAACGCCTCCATCTCCGGAGCCGAAGTGGGCTGCCAGGGCGAGGTGGGCTCGGCCTGTTCCATGGCGGCCGCAGGGCTGTGCGAGGTGCTGGGCGGAACGCCCGCGCAGGTGGAGAACGCCGCCGAGGTGGGCATCGAACACAACCTCGGGCTCACCTGCGATCCCGTGGGCGGGCTGGTGCAGATTCCCTGCATCGAACGGAATGCCATCGCCAGCGTCAAGGCCATCAACGCGGCCCGGCTGGCCCTGCACGGGGACGGCAGCCACAAGGTCTCCCTGGACAAGGCCATCAAAACCATGCGCGACACAGGAGCTGACATGAAAACCAAGTACAAGGAAACCTCCCGAGGCGGCCTGGCCGTGAATGTGATCGAGTGCTGAGCCATGACCGCTACTGAAACCCACATCCCCGCCCCGCAGCAGTCCACCACGGTGGAACATGTGCTGACCCTCGACTGCCCGGAATCGCCCGGCATCGTGCATGCGGTCTCCAGCTTCCTCCTGGAGCATGGCTGCGACATCATCGACAACAAGCAGTTCGGCGAACGCTCCGAAGGCCACTTCTTCATGCGCGTGCATTTTGCGTCCGACGGCGATGCCTCCACTGCGGATACGCTGCGGGCAGCTTTCGCCCCCGTAGCTGAAAAGTTCGGCATGCGGTGGCAACTGGAACGCCAGGGAGCCAAGCGCAAGGTCCTGATCATGGTGTCCAAGTTCGGCCACTGCCTCAATGACCTGCTGTTCCGTGCCCGGATCGGCGAGCTGCCCATGGAGGTGGTTGCGGTGGTGTCCAACCACACCGACCACCAGGCACTCGCGGAGTGGCACGGTATCCCGTTCCACCACATCCCGGTGACGGCCGATACCAAGCCCCAGGCCGAAGCCAGGCTCCTGGAGCTGGTGGACGAACTGGATGTTGAGCTTGTGGTGCTGGCCCGCTACATGCAGGTGCTCAGCGACGAGCTGACCCGGAAGCTGGACGGCCGCGCCATCAACATCCACCACTCGTTCCTGCCCAGCTTCAAGGGCGCCAAGCCGTACCACCAGGCCTACGCCCGCGGGGTCAAGACCGTCGGTGCCACAGCCCACTACGTCAACGCGGAGCTGGACGAGGGACCAATCATCGCCCAGCAGGTGGTGGAAGTGGACCACACCTACGGACCCGAAGACCTCGTGGCCGCCGGCCGCGACACCGAATGCAAGGCCCTTTCCAACGCGGTGCGCTGGCACTGCGAGGGCAGGGTCATCCTGCAGGGCAACAGGACCGTGGTGCTTCGCTAGCCTTCGGCACGCCGCAAGCAGGCATGTGACTTAACTGAACAGCAACAGAAGGGCCCCTGCGGCCGCGCGAACTGCGCGGCGGCAGGGGCCCTGTGCGTTAAAGCAGCCGGAGTGCCGTCAGTCCGCGAGGGGACGGGCCGGACAAGGGTCAGGTGAGGCCGGAAGCGGCTGCACCATCCCGCCGGAGGATGACCACCTGGTGCACCTCCTCGAGGGCCGCCGCAATCTCCTCCCGTGAAACCCCGGCCAGGTACTGCAGCACCAGCCCGTCCAAGGCGGCGAACAGTGTGCGGGCGACGACGCGGACATGTGCAGTGACTCCAAAAGCCTCAAGTCCCGCGGCGAGGGCGTCAACGTAACTCTCGTACAGCGCGGCTACCGGTCCTGCCAGCTCCGGGCGCCGCCTGGCTTCCAGGATCATCTCGTACTGGAATACCTGCAGCTCGGGGTCCGTGAGGAGCAGGTCCATCAGGGCCTCGGTGAACGTTGCCTCCTGCTGCGCCGCATCGCGCAGGCGGGAGGCTGCAATTGACTGTTCGGAAGCCCACTGCAGGGCGGCCGCGATCAGCGCGTCACGTGATCCAAAGTGGTGTGCCACCAAGGTGTTGTTGACTCCCGCCGCTTCTGCCACTGCCCGGTAGGTGAGTCCCCGAAGGCCCTTGTGCGCCACCACATCCACAACGGCCCGAAGCAGCGCTTCGCGGCCTTTGCCGTACTTCGACGGGGAGGCTGGGGCGGAGGAAGGGGCCATGCCGTCGATTCTAGCCACCTGCGTGGCGGCCGACGGCGGCTATTGACTTAAAACTAAGCACTTGCTTAGATTAATTCACCATCCGTGACGGCAATCACACGCCGAGCCGGATGAACCACTTCCTTCCGACGCATCCCGCCCGTCCCCCCTTGGAGCCATTCATGACCATCGCACCTGCCTTCAGCACGTCCTCGACCCTTGATCAGGCCAAGAATGAACCCTTCGAACTCGGCCAGGTCCAGTGGGTCCGCCGGTTCGGCGAGGGCGGCCGCGAGGCGCTCGCCTGCGGCTACTGGCACGTCAACCCGTCCGAAGCGCCGGACCCCTTTGACCTGATCATGGAGGCCGATGAGACCATCCACATCCTCGCTGGGCACCTCCGCATAGAGGTTGAGGGAGGCGAGGCCTACGAGCTCACTGCCGGAAGCTCGGCGTCATTCAACAAGGGCGTGCGCACCCGCTGGGCCGTGCTGGCACCCACCATCGAATTCTTCGTCTATTCCTAGGGGCCATGATCATGGAGCAGCAGGACATTGACCGAAAAAAGCCGGACGTCATCGTGGTGGGGGCCGGGTTCGCCGGCCTTACCGCGGCACGCGAACTTACCCGGCAGGGCTTCTCGGTCCATATCATCGAGGCGCGCGACCGGATCGGGGGCAGGACGTGGCTGGACCACCGCCTCGGCCGCAACCTGGAGATCGGTGGAACATGGGTCCACTGGACGCAGCCCTATGTCTGGGCTGAGCTGAAGCGATATGGCCTGGGCACGGTCGCAAGTCCGGAGCCGGAGCGCGCCTTCTGGTGGGCAGACGGCGGCCGCCAGGAAGGTGCCCCCGGCATCCTCCTGCAGCTGATCGGGAAGTACAACCATGAACTGGTGAAGGACTCCCGCGAGTACTTCCCCGAACCCTTCCGGCCATTGGCCCGGGACGCTTTCAAGGAGATTGACCACATTTCCGTCCAGGACCGAATCAGGGAACAGTTCCCGGCAGGTTCATCCAGGGACATCCTTGAGTCATTCTGGGCCCTGAACTTCAACGGTCCACTCGAAGACGCCGCCCTGACGCAGGCCCTGCGCTGGATAGCGCTGACCAACGGCGACTGGGCGGTCAACTTCGAGGCCTGCGCCACCTACAAGATCGAGGGCGGCACGGCTGCCCTCGCGGAGTCCATCTTCCGGGACAGCGGAGCCGGGATTGACTACGGCTTCACCGTGGCTGGAATTTCGGACGACGGCGGCAGCGTCACCGTCCGCAGTTCCGACGGCAGGACCATCTCCGCGCGGTCCGCCATCGTTACCGTCCCGCTCCACGTCCTGCCCGGCATCGCCTTTGAGCCGCCGTTGCCGCCCTCCAAGGCGGACGGAGCCAGGCGCGGGCAGGTATCCAAAGGCGTCAAGGTCTGGATTCGGCTGCGGGGTGAGCATGCGCCGTTTGTCGCGCTGGGACAGGCCGACTGGGCGCTGAACTTCTTCCAGGTGGAATACACGCTCGACGGCGACACGATCGCCGTCGGCTTCGGCCCGGACGCTTCGAACATCGACGCCACGGACCCGGCCGCCGTCCAGGCGCACCTTAACCGTCTGGTGCCCGGCGCCGAGGTGGTGGACGTGGCCACCTATGACTGGGTGTCCGACCCGCTGGCCGGCGAAACCTGGCCGATGCACCGCACCGGTTTCCTCTCCGCGCACCTGGCCGCCCTGCAGGCACCACACGGCAACATCCTGTTCGCCGGCTCGGACATCGCCAACGGCTGGGGTGGATTCATCGACGGCGCCATCGAAAGTGGCATGGAGGCTGCCCTGGAAGCGGCAGCACATTCCGCCGCCGCATCCGGCACTGCGCTGACGGACAAGAACTGATCGCTGGCGGACAAAGCCGTCGGGCCGCCCGCTGCCAAGCTGGATTTCACAGCATTTCCCCACACTCATGACCGTTAAGAAGGATCCAATGAGTATTTCGAATTCCGAGTCCCGGACCACTGACGCTCCGGCCAGGGAGCATTCCACAGCCCTCCGCGCCGGGAGCATCGGCGTCATGGGCATCCTCTTTTTTGTCCTCTCCGCCCAGGCACCGCTGACGGGCATTGTGGGCGCTTCCCCGCTCGCGGCGGCCCTTGGCAACGGCGCCGGCGCCCCGGGCGCCTACCTGATCGTCGGCATTGTCATCGTCATCTTTGCCGTGGGCTTCGTGGCCATGAGCCGCAGGATCCAGGCCAACGGCGCCTTTTACGCCTACGTCACCGCCGCCTTCGGCAGGAAAACCGGTGCCGGGGCGGCCTGGCTTGCGCTGCTTGCCTACAACACCGTCCAGGCTGCCATGTACGGACTCTACGGGGCAGTCTTCTCCGGCCTGCTCGCCTCGATGGGCCTGGACGTGCCCTGGTGGCTCCTGGCCCTGGCCACCATGGCGGGCGTACAGGTGCTCGGGTCCCTGAACATCGAACTCGGCGCCCGCGTCCTGGCCCTGCTGGTGGGACTTGAGGTGGCCGTGCTGCTGCTGTTCGGTTTCACCGTCCTGTTCAGCGGCGGCGGCCCCGAAGGCATCAGTGTGGCAGCCTCCTTCTCGCCGGAAGCCATCGCCGCCGGCGCCCCCGGAGTGGCCATCATGTTCGCCGTGGCCTCCATGTTCGGCTTTGAATCCACGGCCATCTACTCGGCCGAGGCAAAGGACCCGCACCGCACCGTGGCCCGGGCAACCTACCTGTCCGTGGGCGTCATCGCGGTCTTCTTCTCGTTCATCTCCTGGATGCTGGTCAGCTACTACGGCCCGTCCCGGGTCATGGACGCGGCAGGCGCCGCCCTCGAATCAGGCGATGCCACCATCTTCGTCCTGGGGCCCATGGTGGAGCTTTTCGGTCCGTGGGCCGGCGTGGTCACCGGCGTCCTGCTGGTCACCTCGCTGCTCGCCGGAATCATCGCCTTCCACAACGGCATCAACCGCTACCTGCACTCCCTTGCCCTGCGCGGTTCCATGCCCGCCATCGTGGCCCGGACCAACCGGCACCGCGCACCGGCCGTGGCTGCCTGGATCCAGACCGCCACCGCCGTCGTCCTGGTGGCGCCGTTCGCCATCCTGGCGCTGGATCCCGTCCTGACACTCTTCTCCTGGTTCAGCGGACTGGCAGTAGCGGCACTCCTGGTGCTGTACATGCTCTGCTCGACCGCCGTCGTCGGCTTCTTCCGCCGTGAACGCGCCGGTGCCCAGCTCTGGCAGACGCTGGTTGCCCCGACGCTCGCGGCGCTGCTGCTGGGATGGATCCTGTTCCTGGTGGTCAGCAACTTCACGGCATTGATCGGCGGCAGCGCAGAGACGGCAACCGCCCTTCTGGTGGCTGTTCCCCTTGTTTTTGCGGCCGGGGTGCTGGTGGAAGCCCAGGTGCAGCGCCGGCAGAAGGCTGCAAGCCTGGGGCATCCGGTCAGGTAGAGCTCAGCCTTTCCGGGGGCTGCACGGGATGTCCGGCACTGGCCCGGCGTGGAGCGGCTCCGCGCCGGGCCAGCACTCGTGCCACAACAAACAGTGCGGCCAGGACTGCTGCCGCCGTCCAGGCAGCTGCCTGCCCGCGTGGCCAGTTGCCGGCCAGCCCGAGGAAAGCCGGAAGTGTGGCAGTCGTCTGGCTGGTCAGCACCAGCGCCCAGCCGATGAACGGGTCCAGGCGTGTGAGGCCCAGCGCCATTGATGCGAAAAACAACGCCCACAGCGCAGACCAGGCCAGCCACAGGACGGCCAGCAGCGGGTCCGGTCCAGCCCAGGCGGCGGCGAGCAGCAGGCCGACGACGCCCACCATGCCGCAGAACCACCCCAGGCCCTTCGAGCCAAGATCCAGCAGGGTGTCCAGCCCCACGTACACGTACGTCAGGCCGAACAGGAACATCCCTGCAGCAGCCAACAGCGGCCCTGCCTCTTCGAGCGCCGCCGCGCCTGGCAAAAATACGACGCCGAGCGCCAGTTGAACGGTCCCGATGGCAAGGCTGACCACGGCTGCGTCGCGACGGGGGAGGAGGCCCAGCGTGGCGAGTCCGTTGAGGAGCAGGGCTGCCCCCGAAAGCAGCAGGCAGATGTAGGCCATCAGACGGCCTTCCGGATGCACATCCTCGTGCACCTTACTTTCATTATGCGGAAGAGAACTGTCACAATACGGAGAATAAGGGACAAATAGCGCTCCGCCTACTGGCCTCCGGTCTTAATCCGATAGCTTGAAGGGTCAAGTTTCGAGCGGTTCAACAAAACGTACCGTTCCTGTTTCACGCAGAGGTGAGGAAAACCATGGATTCACGGCTCGAGGCCATCAGGGATACGGTCCTGGCACGGAACCCCGGCGAAGCGGAGTTCCACCAGGCGGTGGTCGAAGTCTTCGAAAGCCTCGGCCCCGTCCACGACAGGCACCCCGAATTCCTCGAAGCCGCCATCCTGGAGCGGCTCTGCGAGCCCGAGCGCCAGATCATCTTCCGCGTGCCGTGGACGGATGACACCGGGCGGGTGCAGATCAACCGCGGCTTCCGGGTGGAATTCAATTCGGCGCTGGGCCCGTACAAGGGAGGCCTGCGGTTCCACCCGTCCGTCTATTTGGGAATCGTCAAGTTCCTTGGTTTCGAGCAAATTTTCAAAAATGCCCTCACCGGCATGCCCATCGGCGGCGGCAAGGGCGGCTCCGACTTTGATCCGCGCGGCCGCAGCGATGCCGAAGTCATGAGTTTCTGCCAGTCCTTCATGACGGAGCTGTACCGGCACATCGGCGAGTACACCGACGTTCCGGCGGGGGACATCGGCGTGGGCGGACGCGAAATCGGGTACCTCTTCGGCCAGTACAAGCGCATCACCAACCGGTACGAATCCGGCGTGCTGACCGGCAAGGGCATCTCGTGGGGCGGCTCGCTCGTCAGGCCCGAAGCCACCGGCTTCGGGACCGTCATCTTTACGCAGGAAATGCTGAAGACCCGCGGAACGTCCTTTGACGGCAAGCGCGTGGTGGTCTCAGGCTCCGGCAACGTCGCCATCAACGCCATCGCCAAGGCCCAGGCCCTCGGCGCCACCGTGGTGGCCTGCTCCGACTCCTCCGGCTACATCGTGGATGAGGCGGGCATCGACGTCGGGCTCCTGCGCCAGGTTAAGGAGGTGGAGCGCGCACGGCTCAAGGAATACGCTGCCCGCCGGGCCGGCGTCTCCTACCTGGAGGGCGGTTCCGTGTGGGACGTTGACGCGTCGGTGGCACTGCCGTGCGCCACGCAGAACGAGCTCGACGGCGGTGCTGCCGCCAGGCTGGTGCGCGGCGGGCTCCTTGCAGTGGGCGAGGGCGCCAACATGCCGTCCACCCGTGACGCCGTCGCGGTGTTCCAGAAGGCGGGCGTGCTCTTCGGTCCCGGCAAGGCAGCCAACGCGGGCGGCGTTGCAACGTCCGCCTTGGAGATGCAGCAGAACGCCAGCCGGGACTCCTGGTCCTTTGAGCACACCGAAGAACGGCTGACGGAGATCATGGTGGGAATCCATCACCGGTGCGCGTCCACAGCCGACGAGTACGGCGACCCCGGCAACTACGTCCTCGGCGCCAACATCGGCGGCTTCGTGAAGGTGGCGGACGCCATGCTGGCCCAGGGGCTCATCTAGGAGTGCTAAGCGCCCCGGCGCCAGTCGCTTGGGGAGACGCCGAAGGCATCGCGGAACGTGCGGCTGAAATGTGCGGCGTCCAGGAAACCCCAGCGGGCTGCGACGGCACCCACGGACTGTGCGGCGTGCAGGGGGTCGCGCAGGTCGCGGCGGGCCCCCTCCAGCCGCTGGCTCCGGATCCAGCTGGCCACCGTTGTCCCGGACTCGTGGAACACGTTGTGCAGGTGGCGCGTCGAGATGAAGTGCGCGGCGGCGATGCTGGCGGGGGACAGCAGGGGATCGGCCAGGTTGGCCTCGATGTATTCACGGACGGACACTGCCAGGAGTGCCTGCGGCTTCATCCGGTCCGGCGTCATGTCCATTTCGGCGTGCAGCATGGTGGACACCAGGTCCAGGGCGTTGGCTGCCAGCCGCGAACCGCTGGGGCCGTCCAGGACGTCCAGATTCTCGGACAGCTGGCGGATGAACTGTCCCACAATTCCGCTGAGGCCGGTGCTGCCGGCCATCCTCACGGCAGCGAGCTGGCCCACGAAGTCGGTGGGCAGGGACAGTGCGTCGCAGGGGAACATCACCACCATCATCCGCGCCTGCTCCGCGAACGTCAGGGTGTAGGGCCTGTTGGTGTCGTAGATGGCCAGGTCGCCGGGCCGGAGGACGGCCTCGCGGTTGTCCTGGATGAGCAGCCCGGTGCCCTCCAGCTGCAGGTTGAGCTTGAAGTAGCGCTCATGGGCCTGGGCAATCAGGGCCGGGGTGCGGTGGACCTCGTGCGAGGTGGCCGTGACTTCGACGATGGACATGCGGTCCAGCACCCTTGCGCGCAGCTGTCCGCGGAACCCGTCCACGTCTGCCGTCCGTGCCGCGAGGGGTACGAAGGACTCGGCCACCAGGTGCTTCCAGTGGTCAAAGGACGTGGCAACGCTGGACGTAAGGCTTTGGCTGGCGGAATGTACCGCAGGCCGGGCTGGTGCTGGCATGGATGTTCCTGACGACGGCTGGCCATCTGATGTTCCCCGGGAGCTGTGTCCTGCAACACAGTCCCATCAGGTTACGGTCCGCAGGATCTTTTTTCAACGGTTGGCGAAAAAAGAGTGGAAGTACTACGCGTTCCTGCCGCGGGCCGCCACCGTCCACCGGTCCACGAGCTGCCCGCCGCTGGTGACGGCGACGTTATCCACGAGGTTGATGGCCAGGCAGACGTGGTTCGGGATGACCCGCAGCCGGTCGCCCAGGGCCGGCCTGTTTCCCGGGCCGTGCCACTCGACCGTGGCATGGTGCTCCGAGATGGCGGTGATCCGGGCCTCCGGATGATCGATCAGGCGGCCATATCCGGTGGCCCAGGCCGGCCGGTCGCTGCCCAGGATCTTGCTTCCGGCATCGATGATGAAGCGTTCCGGGGTACCGGGCGTGCTTGCATGGTGGCTCACCACCGTCGCCGCCACCGTCAGCGCGATGTCCTCCACACCGCACCGGCCAAGCTCAAGCTGCTGGGCGTCGCCGAACACGTAGACGCCCGGGCGCACCTCCGTTGCCACCGAGCTTTCGGTCAGCAGTGCAGTGGGCGTGGATCCACCGCTTCGCACGGTTGCGTTGTGTCCGGCGGCGGCCAGCGCACCCGAAGCCTGCCTGAGCGCCTCCTGCTCCTGTGCCGCTGCTTCCACCGGCATGCCGGGCGCGTAGCTGTGCCCGGGGAAGGTGAACACTCCCGCGACTTCAAGGCCGGCGTCGGACGCTGCTTTTGCCACGTCCGCCGCCGTCTGTGGGCGGACACCGCTGCGGTGATGGCCGCTGTCTATTTCAACCAGCACGCTGACGTTTCGGGCTGCCGGGCCGAGCCCCGCGCCGAGCATTGCTGCGCCTTTCGCCGAGTCCACGCCGACGGCGACCGTCACTGTGTCCGCCAGGCGCCGGAGCCGTTCGGCCTTCCCCGGCGAGACCCACAAGGGGTAGGCGATGAAGAGGTCGGTAACCCCTGCCGCCGCGAAGACTTCAGCCTCGCCGATGGTTGCCACCGTGAGTCCGGCGGCCCCGGCTGCCAGTTGGCGGGCGGCGATCTCCGGGATCTTGTGCGTTTTGGCGTGCGGACGAAGGGTGAGGCCTTTTGCCCGGACGGTTTCGCCCATCCGGGCAATGTTCCGGTCCAGGATGTCGAGGTCCACCAGGATGTCCGGGGTGTCGATGTCGGGCGGGATGGTCATAGCAGGGCCAGGAATCCCTCGAGCTGCTCCTCGAGCCCGGGATTGGGTGTGCCGTTGCCGAGTGCTGCGGCAATCTGCGCGCCGAGCAGCATGTTCAGGAGCTGGCCCGCCAGGACGGAATCATCGACGGCGGCCCGGACGTCTCCGCTGTCCCTCGCCTCTGCCAGGTAGCGCCGGATAGTGGCCAGCCACTCGCTCATGGACTGCTGATGGATGTCAGCCTTCTGGGGGTCGTTGACCGCCTTCTGCCAGAACGGGATGACGATCCGCGCCTCGTTGATGCGCTCCTCGTCGAGCGGGAGCACTTCGCGGCAGAAGGCCCGCAGGGCGGCCAACCCTGACTTGCCCCGGGTGACGTCCGCGATCCGCTGGTTGGTGCGGTTGAAGACGTGCCCGAACGCGAATTCCAGGAGCGTGTCCTTGGTGGGGAAGTAGGGCTTGAGCGCTCCGTTTGCAAAGCCCGCTTCCATGGCGATCTCCCGCATCGTGGCACCCTCCAGGCCCTGCCGGGCAATGATGCGCCAGGTGGCATCCACCAGTTCCAGGCGCCGCTCGTCATGGTCAACTATCTTCGGCACCGCGGCCACTCCCCGGGAAATATTTTCGCTCAGACTCTTGTGAGCCATGTTACGGAGGTTTATTCTCTACAACTATAGAAAATAAATCCGCAGACCCGAAAGGGTCAGGACAAAGGTTTCCCATGACGCTTGCTCCAACCCACGCCACATCAGCCTTCCAACTGGCCACCGGCGACGAAATTTCCGAGGTCCGGTCCATCCTGCATTCTGAAGGCCACCTCGAGCCGCACCACCGCATCGCCTACCTGGGTTTGGTGGAGCCACCCCGGGGAGCCGCGGCACATACTGTTGACCGGCGCTTCCGCATCTTCCTCCACGACGTCTCGGGTGGTGCCCCCAGCGACATCGTCGTCTCTTTGACGCAGCGCAAGGTGGTGTCCGCCGTCGTGCTTGACACTGCGGTGACCGGAGAACTCCCGGTCCTGGAGGAGGAGTTCGAAGTCGTCGAGGCGCTCCTGGCCGACGATGAGCGCTGGCTCAAAGCGCTGGGGGACCGGGACCTGGACGTCAACAAGGTCCGGGTTGCCCCGCTCTCCGCCGGCTCGTTCGAGTACACCGAGGAAAAGGGCCGCCGGATCCTGCGAGGCCTGGCCTTTGTCCAGGAATTCCCGGAGGACAGCGCCTGGGCCCATCCCGTGGACGGGCTCGTGGCCTATGTTGACGTGGTCAACAAGGAAGTCACCCAGGTGCTGGACCTCGGCCCCATGCCGGTGCCGTCCGAGCACGGCAATTACACGGATCCTGAACTGACCGGCCCGCTCCGCACCACGCAGAAGCCCATCAGCATCACCCAGCCGGAAGGCCCCAGCTTCTCAGTTTCGGGCGGCAACCACGTGGAGTGGGAAAAGTGGAGCGTGGATGTGGGCTTCGACGTCCGGGAAGGCGTGGTCCTGCACAACCTCGCCTTCCGGGACGGCGACAAGAAGCGCCCCATCATCAACCGCGCCTCCATTGCGGAAATGGTGGTTCCCTACGGGGACCCCTCGCCCATCCGGTCCTGGCAGAACTACTTCGACACGGGCGAATACCTGGTGGGCCAGTACGCGAACTCCCTGGAGCTGGGCTGTGACTGCCTGGGCGACATCACGTACCTCAGCCCGGTGATCAGCGACGCCTTCGGCAACCCGCGCGAGATCCGCAACGGCATCTGCATGCACGAGGAGGACTGGGGCATCCTGTCCAAGCACTCCGACCTGTGGTCCGGCGTCAACTACACCCGCCGCAACCGCCGCCTGGTGATCTCCTTCTTCACCACCATCGGCAACTACGACTACGGCTTCTACTGGTACCTCTACCTGGACGGCACCATCGAATTCGAGGCCAAGGCCACCGGTGTCGTCTTCACATCCGCCTTCCCCGAGGGCGGCTCGGACAACATCTCGCAGCTGGCACCCGGCCTCGGTGCCCCCTTCCACCAGCACCTGTTCAGCGCCCGCCTGGACATGGCCATCGACGGCTTCACCAACCGCGTGGAGGAGGAGGACGTGGTCCGCCAGGCCATGGGTCCCGGCAACGAACGCGGCAATGCGTTCTCCCGCAAGCGCACCGTGCTGGCCCGCGAGTCCGAGGCTGTCCGGGAAGCCGACGCCCGCGCCGGCCGGACCTGGATCATCTCCAATCCGGAGTCCCGCAACCGGCTGGGTGAGCCCGTGGGCTACAAACTCCACTCCGAGAACCAGCCCACCCTGCTGGCCGACCCCGGGTCCTCCATTGCCGCGCGTGCCGCCTTCGCCACCAAGGATCTCTGGGTCACCCGCTACGCCGAGGATGAGCGGTACCCCACGGGCGACTTCGTGAACCAGCATGCAGGCGGCGCAGGTTTGCCCGCGTATGTTGCGCAGGACCGTGACATCGACGGCCAGGACATCGTGGTGTGGCATACCTTCGGCCTGACCCACTTCCCGCGCGTCGAGGACTGGCCCATCATGCCCGTGGATACCGTGGGCTTTAAGCTCCGCCCCGAAGGTTTCTTTGACCGCAGCCCCGTCCTGGACGTGCCGGCCAACCCGAACAAGCCGGCCTCAGGGTCCTGCCACAGCGGGGGCGATAGCGGTGGCTCCTGCCACTAGTACCGGCAGCGGGATCCGGGACATGACGACGACGGCGGGACGGGTCCGCGCCTGCGGGCCTTTCCTGCATCCCCGCGTGTGCGCCGTGGCCATCGCTGTCTCCTCCCTTGTGCATGTGTGGCTGGCGGCTGCCGGCCATCATGGTGTGTGGCTTGGCGTCCTGATGGTGGCGATGGCGGCAGTCTGCGTCCCCTGCACCGTGCACGTGTGGCGGCACAGCCGGGTGGGTGCGCTCCATCAGGTGACCGTCACCGCCGTGCTGATGGCCGCTTTGCACGCGGCATTGCTGCTGGGAATGGCAGGTGCCGGACACGCTCATGGCGGGGGACCGTCGTCGTACGTCCCTGACACGTCCGGGGCTGCCCGCCTGCTGCTGGTCATCGGACTGGAAATGACGACGGCGATGCTCGCCGCCACGCTGGTGGCGCGGCTTCGGCGGCAGCCGGACCCGGGGTGAGCGGCGTCTACAGCCGTTCCCTCGCCGGCTCGCCGGCTTTGCGGCGGGCGACCGTCATCTCCGCCACGCGTTCCAGCCGTGGGTGCAGGTGATCGCCGCTGTCCACCACCCCTTTTTGCCACCACAGCCTCAGCCCCTCCGGCACCACTTCAAGGCAGGCAAGGTTGTTGTCGAACCAGGGACCATTGATGCCGGACCAGCGGAACGGCGGGTCCTGGACCTTTGCCGAACGCGCCACAGCCGCGCCCACCGGTGCGGCCAGGCCGTAGGACATGAGCGCCCCAAAGGAGCGCATCACCCGCGGCAGGGGGTTGCGGATGGGTGAGCAGACTGCCTGGATGATGCGGCTGCCCGAGGACCGCTCCACCTCGGAGACATAGGAAAAGTGGACGTCGCCGGACAGGAAGGTAATGGTTTCCGGTGCCGGCCCCCGTTTGCCGTCGGCCACCTCCACCGCCATTGCCGCCACCTGCCGGAAGCTTTTCTGGAACGCGGCCCAGTGCTCCAGGTCGGCCGCCTGGCGCAGCTTTTCACCTGCCCATGCCGCCGGCTTGCCCCATGCTCCTTCCGAGATGGCTTCGTCCCACGATTCCAGGTGGTGCAGGCCCATCGGCAGCAGGAACGGCAGGGACGTCGCCACCAGGACATGGCGGAAGCCGCCCTGCATCCGCTCGTCCAGCCAGGCCATTTCGACGTCGTCCAGGAGGGCGCGGCGGTCCGGGTCCAGGTTCCGGGCGGCACGGGAATCCACCACGATCAGCCGGGTATCCCCGAAATCCCGGGAGTAGCTCCACCGATAGTACTCAGGGTCCCTGTTCGCCCGTTCCGCGAGGCTGTCCAGATCGTCACTAAGGTCGAGCTCCTGCGCGCCCCGGTGCGCGGCGACTTTTTGCCACACGGGATCCGCGGCCCGTTCCTGCGGCGACAGGTTGCCCAGATGCTGGTACACCCAGTAGGACGCCAGCCCGGCCTTGATCCGGCCCCGCCACCAGGGAACATCCTGCATTGCCTCGCGCCAGGACCGTGAGGCGTTCCAGTCGTCCCGGATGTCATGGTCGTCGAAGATCATCGCACTGGGCAGGGTGGACAGCAGCCACCTGTTGGCCGGGTCCGACCAGGCGAGGTAATAGAGGTGCGCGTACTCTTCGTAGTCCTTCAGCTCCTCGCCGGGCGGTGCCTTGATGTCCCGGCGGGCCTTAATGAACTCCTGCATCTGCTTGCTGGTGGAATCGGCGTAGACCTGGTCCCCCAGGAAGGCCACCAGGTCCGGCCACGGCTCGCTGCTGCCGGAGATCATGTTCAGCGCGTAGGCCCTTAAGGAGTCCACCCCGTGGCTCCGGTTTCCTGCCGCATCATGTGGGACGCTGGTTCGGCAGGAACCGTAGGCCAAACGCAGGGGCTTGCCGGGGTTGAGGGTGGCAATGACCGGCGGCGGGAATTGGCCGTCGGGGTTTGAGCCATCCACCCCGCGCTGTTCCGGCGCCGGCCAGACGTGCGTCCCGTTGATCTCCACGGTGTAGGGCGTCACCGTTCCCGGCTCGAGGCCCTCCACTTCCACCAGCGCATAGTGGTGGCCGTGCACTGCGAACGTGGGGACTGCCCACTCCCCGGCGCCGGTCTTGACCTTGACCAGGGCAGTATCACGGGTTTCCACCCAGATACTCGCCGACGTCTCGTCCACGTACCGCATCATGGGGCCTAGCACCAGCGCTGGGGTAGTCATCTCTCAGTTGTACCCGCTGGCGGCCGGACGGGCTATGGGAGAAACCGCAGCATTGTGGTCGGCATCGTAAATGCTAAGCGTTCTCGAACCATTCCCTCTGCGGGTTGGTGACCTCCGGGGCCGAACGGTGCAGTCCGGGCTGGGCTGCCCAGTTCACACCGTTGGCCAGGACCCGCTGGATCTGCGGGTGGTGGTAGACCGGGTATTCCTGGTCGCCGGGGCTGAAGTAGAAGATGCGCCCCTTTCCGCGGGTGAACGTGACGCCGGAGCGGAACACCTCGCCGCCCGCGAAGGAGCTGATGAAGATCAGGTCGTCCGGGTCCGGGATATCGAACAGTTCCCCGTACATCTCCTGCTCGGGGATAACGATGGGGCTGTCCACACCTTCGGCGATGGGGTGCGAGGGCTTCACGGTCCACACCAGCTCGCGCTCGCCGTCGTTCCGCCAGGCGAGTGAGCAGCTGGTGCCCAGCAGTTTGGTGAAGACCTTGGCGAAGTGCCCCGAGTGGAGCACGATCAGCCCCATACCGCCCAGCACGTGCCTGTGGACGCGTTCGACGACGGCGTCGCTCACCTCGTGGTGGGCCATGTGTCCCCACCATAGCAGGACGTCCGTCTCGGCGAGCACCTCCTCGTCCAGGCCGTGTTCATCGTCGGTGGCCAGGACCGCCGTCGTAATTTCCGCCTCCGGGTAGTAGGGGCGCAGGCCCGCGGCGATGGCACCGTGGATGCCGTCCGGGTAGATCTCGCCGATGTGGGACGGCTCGTTGATGGCCTCGTGGACGCCTTCGTTCCAGACCCGGATCCTTAGTTTGCCGTTCATTAGAGACGAACCTCCCTCTGCTCCAGCGCGGACTGGTAGCACGCGTCGATGATCTGTGCACGATAGAGCGCCAGGGAGCCATCGTGCTCACCCCAGACTGCCTCGCCGCCGCGCACTGCCGTGATGAAGTCTTCCACCACTCCGTCGTGGGCGCGGCCCGGCAGCACCGGCGGGACGTAGTCCGCGGATTCGCCGTCCTTGTCCGTAAACACCCGGAGCTGTCCGACGGTCGGGAAAGGTGCGCCCTGCACCTTGAGTTCGGCTCCGCCATCGGTGCCGTAAACCGTGAAGTCCAGGAGGTCGTCCGATTCCCGGTAGGTGGCCCAGCTCGCTTCGATCAGGAGGGTTCCGCCGCCCTCAAGCCGAAGGAACGCGGAGGCGAAGTCTTCGACGTCGAAAGCGTGGCTGGAGGCGAGGGCAGAGTACTCGTTCCCGCCGCCGCGCCCCTGCGGGCCCAGCTCGGAGTGGGTGGCGGCGGACACGGCCACCACCTTCGGTTCGCCCAGCAGGTGCAGGGCGTAGTCGAGGGCGTGGACGCCGATGTCCGCCAACGGCCCGCCGCCGGCGAGTTCGGGATTGGTGAACCAGCTGCCCAGCGTGGGGATGCCGGAACGGCGCAGCCAGGATGCCTTCGCGTAGTACGGGCGGCCCAGGCCGCCCTCGTCGATAACACCCTTGAGTGCCTGGATATCGCCGCGGCGGCGGTGGTTGAAGGCGACGTCCAGGACACGCCCGGCCTTACGGGCCGCGTCCACCATGGCCTGGCCTTCGACGGCGTTCCGTGCGATGGGCTTCTCGCTCAGCACATGGATTCCGCGCTCCAGGGCTGCGACCGCGATGGGTGCGTGCAGGAAGGTGGGCACTGCGACGCTGATCGCATCCAGGCCGCCGTGGTCCAGCATGTCTTTCCAGTCCGCGAATGCATTCGGAATGGAGTATTCGGCCTGCAGGGACTCGCGGAGTTCCTGCTCCATCCCTGCCAGCGAAACGATGCTGACGCCGTCCAGTGCCTCATAGGCCTTCAGGTGCTGCTGGCCGGCCCAACCTATGCCAACGACTCCCACCCGCAAATCCTGGGCCCGTGCTCCGTCCGGGAGGGCTGCGGGCTGCGTTGACGACTGCTGCTCGTGGTTCAAAAGATGCTTCCTTAGGTGTTCGGGAGGAGAGTGTGGCTAGGAATTGGAATCGATTCCAACGTGCGGGGTGTTGTGGCACTCTTAAAGCTTTGGAATCGATTCCAAAAGTCTGGCAGCCATCCGTTGCGGCTGTCAACCCCTGGCGCTAGTTCCTGGTGGAGTCGCGGACCACGAGTTTGTGCGGAAGGAACGTGCGCCCGCGGCGGTGCCCGCCCGGTTCTGTCATGCGGGCGAAAAGTGCCTCAAAGGCCACCCGGCCCATCTCATAGGCGGGCTGCCGGATGGTGGTCAACTCTGGAACGCACATTTCCGCCTGGATGGAGTCGTCAAAACCCGCCACGGCGACGTCCTCCGGAACCCGCAGGCCGGCGTCCGTGATTTCCCGGACACACCCGGCCGCCACCGTATCGCTGCCGCAGAACACGGCATTCGGCAGCGGGTCCAGCTGCAGGAGGTCCCTGGCGAGGCGGCGCCCGGCGTGGAAGTCGAACTCGCCCTCGGCCAGGAGCAGATGTTCCGGCGACAAACCCGCTTGGGCGGCCGCTTCCCGGAAGCCTTCCTCGCGCAGCCGGCCGGAGCGGGCCAGCCTGTTGCCGATCATCGCCAGGCGGCGGCTTCCCGACTCGATGAGGTGCCGGGTGATGTCGAAGGCGGCCTGGCGGTCATCGATGGAAACACCAAATGCCGCTTCGGAATCAACGATTTCGCAGACCTGGACAACGCTCAACTGCTCCGCCAGCGCTTCAACCTCTGCATCCGGCATGGTGGGCGAAAACATGATCAGGCCATCCACCGAGCCGTTGCGCAGCATGTCCACCAGCTGCTGTTCGCGTTCGAGGTCCCCCGAGGTGGGTGCAATCAGGCTGACATAGCCGGACAAGGCCGCTGCGTCACCGAATCCCCGGAAGGCCTCACTGATCACGGGGGAGTTGAGGTTCTTGGCGAGCGCCAGGATGCGCATGGTCCGGTCGCGGCGCAGGTCGCGGGCAGAGGCAAGGGGCCGGTAGTTGAGCTGGCGGATGGCGCCCGTGACCTTTTCCTTGCTCGCCGCGCTGACGGCCGGACTTCCGTTCAGAACACGGGAGACGGTTCCGACGGACACTCCAGCCGTTTTGGCGACGTCCTGGACTGTCGCTCGCGCCATGTGCCGTTTCCTTCCGCGACCAATGACCAGGTCCTCGCTGCCATGCCCGTGCCGTGCAGTGCTGTGGCGGGTTTTCCCAGCATAGCCCGCCCACGGGTCCCTGACCCGAGCCGCCCTGCGAGGCCCGGGCGCAGTTGGCGGCGAAGCTCCAGGCAGCGAAACCCGTGAGGCGGCAGGTCTGCTGGGGGTTAGCCACCTAAGATGGCTGACATGACCGAACATGCCCGGGAAGAGGTTGCCGGAAAACTCGAACAGGTGATCGCTGCCCAGCTCCGGCATTACCGCACTTCCCAGGGCCTGTCCTCCGCGGAGCTTGCGGCCCGCACGGGGCTGTCCAAGGCGATGATCTCCAAGATTGAAACAGCCAGCACGTCCTGCTCGCTGACCACCCTGCAACGCCTCGCGGACGGACTCAAAATCCCGGTAACGGCACTGTTCCGCGGTGCGGACACAGACCGGGACGCGACATTTACCAAGAGTGGCCAAGGCAGCCTCACCGTCCGCAGCGGCACCCAGCACGGGCACGAATACCGCGTCCTGGGAACCCTCAAGGGCCGCAGCGATGCCCTGGAGCCCACCCTCGTGACCCTGACCGACGCGTCAGACGTTTTCCCGCTCTTCCAGCACCCGGGCACGGAATTCATCTACATGCTCGCCGGCAAGATGGTCTACGGCCACGGCCAGTACGAATACACCATGACGCCGGGGGACTCGCTGCTCCTTGACGGAGAAGGGCCGCACGGTCCGCTCGAGCTGCTGGAGCTTCCCATCCGGTTCCTCGCTGTGGCAGCGAAGTAGAACCGGCCACGCCCCGCGCAACATGACCTGCGGGGCCGGGCCGCTTCCATCACCCAACTAGATTGCCTCGACTCCACGTTCTCCTGTGCGTACCCGAATGACGTTGGAGATGTCCTGTGTCCAGATTTTCCCGTCACCCAGGCTTCCAGTCCGCGCTGCCATGACAATAGTTTCAATGACGCCTTCTGCGTCTTCATCCGAAACGATGAGGTCGATCCGAACCTTGGGACGGAAGTCCACTTGATACTCCGTACCCCGGTAGACCTCGGTGTGTCCTTTTTGCACGCCATAGCCTTTGACGTCGCTGACTGTGAGTCCCGTGTGCAGGGTGTCGGCCAGAGCTTGCTTGACTTGCTCTAACCGGTGGGGCTGGATGACGGCTGTGACAATCTTCATGGTGCTCCTCGGATGATCCTTGGTGTTTTGAGTTGCGCTGGTCAGTCCGCCTCGGCGTAGGCAGCTTCCGCATGGAGGGTAAGGTCCAGGCCGCGGTGTTCCGCTTCTTCATCAACCCGGATGTTCATTACCTTGTTCAAGGTCCAGGCGATGGCGTACGTGGCGACAAAGGCATAGAGACAAGTCGCGACGATAGCAATCAGTTCCCTCCACAGGATGCTCCAGTCTCCTCCGAAAAGTAGCCCTGACACGCCCGCCGGTGCTGATGCTGCTCCGATCAGCACTACACACAGTGTGCCGACTATGCCGCCGATGCCGTGGACCGCGAAGGCGTCGAGGGTGTCATCGACTCCCCACTTCTTCTTCCAGGTGATGGCCCAACACACAACCGCACCAGATGCTGCACCAACAGCGAGTGCGCCCAGAGGATTTACGGCATCGGCTGAGGGGGTGATCCCGACCAGGCCGGCAATTGCCCCGGTGGCGAGTCCGAGCGCAGACGCCCGTCCATCCCGAAGTCTCTCGATCGCAAGGTATCCGATGATGCCGGCGGAGCCGGCCAGGAGTGTGGTCATGACGACGTACTGGGACAGGAAGTTGGCCCCTGCGGCAGACCCGCCGTTGAATCCGAACCATCCGAACCACAGGATGCCTGCTCCCAGGATGGCGAGGGGAAGGTTGTGGGGTTTTGCCTGCGGGGCTTTGCTTTTCCCCAGGACGAGGGCAAGTGCGAGGGCGCCTACACCTGCCGTCATGTGCACCGCCGTGCCTCCGGCGAAGTCGTGGAGGTGAACCAAGTTGCGTAGCCATCCGCCGACGTAGCCGGTCTCTTCGTCGGAGTAGGTGAACACCCAGTGGGCGATGGGAAAGTAGACGACTGTCAGCCAAATGGCACTGAAGATTATCCACGCACCGAATTTCATACGACCCGCGGCTCCACTGGCGACAATTGCTATGGTTATTGCGGCGAACAGGACGAAGAAGGCCGCCCAATAGATTGACTGCGGCCCGCCGCTTTTATCATCAATCTCGAAGCCGTTCATACCAAAAAATTCGAATGGGTTGCCGACAAGGCCCAGGCCGGCAACGGAATTTCCTGAAACCATGCCGTATCCGTACAGGACGTAAAGGACCGCGGTGACAGCAAGGGTGCTCAGCACCATCATGAACATGTTGAGAATGTTGTTTTTTCCGAGCAGCCCACCATAATAAAGGGCCAGGCCGGGGAACATGAGCACTACAAGTGCAAAGGCGGCGAGAAGCCACGCGAGATCTGCCTGTGGCATGAAGAACTCCGATCAGAAAAGTTGAAGTGTTGAACAGGCCTGGAATGGCTCACGAAGTCCAAACACGGGGCCTCGTCAGTTGAGCAGCCAGGTGGCAGCTTCGGCCCGGTAGTCGCTTATTCCCTTGTAGGTTGCGATGTCTTCTGGAGTGGACACCAGTATTTGGGCCAGCTGGTCGCGCCATACGGGTATGGTCTTTATCTCTTCGAGAGAAGCCATGAATGTCCGGATGCTAAATGTCACCGCACCTGACATTGGAAGGCGGATGAAGTGCTCCAGTTCAATGCGGAGCTGCAAACTGCCAAAATCACGTTCAGCCAGGAGCCGCGGGATGTCCTGGCCCCACTCCGGCAGCTCCTCCAGACTGATGTCAAGCTTGCGGGAACCCGAGGCGGACAGCGTCCAGTTGACTCTGCGGAACACCTGGTCTGCCGGCAGCCGCATGAGAAACTGCTCTGCCCGCGAGGTAATGCCTTCGCTGGTGAGGCGCGGCACCGGTTGGTGTATTTCATTGAAACTCATGCCCGCGTCGAAGGTGACGGACCAGGCGGCAGCAAAGGTGACCAGGCCTGCATCGAAGTGCAGCTGTCCGCCGCGTTCCTTGACCAGGAGCAGGTCGTCCGGGATTTCCCTTCCCAGAAAAGTCATGGGGTCGTACGGCAGCGAAGATTCAACGCCCACAACGAAGGTTTGGTCCGTGCCAAGAAGATGGTTCTGCCACCGGACGAGGTCACCGTCTTCGTCCAATTGCATGTGGTCCTTATGGCTGATGGCCAGATCCCTGAGGTAGTACATCAGCAGGTCCCAGCAGGCCGGCATCATGCCGGGAAGGATCTGGACCCTGGAGGGATCGGCCTCAAGGATGCGGCGGCGTTCCTTCATGATGTGCAGGTAATCGTCCCTACCAAGGTCCACAATGTTCGCGCCCCATTCCCCTCCAGCGGTCTTTTTCGGCACGCGGGCAGGTTCAACATTCACGCTGTACTGGAAGTCCTTCTGGTCTTCCGCGAAGGGCCATGGCAGGTTTGCGGTGTACTTCGTGCCTTCGGATACGTGCATGCTCATAGGTCGACCTCAATCTCGGTGCCCCGCGAAACGCAGCAGAGCATGGTGGTGTTGGTGCTCTTTTCTTCGTCGCTCAGGACAAGGTCACGGTGTTCAACCGTTCCTGATCTGACTGGTATCTTGCATTCACCGCAGACGCCTTGACGGCAGAGGTTGGCCACGTTGTGCCCGGCGTCCAGGAGTTTTTGCAGCAGGCTCACGCCCGGCTCCACTGAGAGAAGCGCGCCAGTGGAAGCGATTTTGACCCGGAATTCCCTGCCTGGGTCCTGTTTCGGTGCCTCAAACCTCTCCAGGTGAAGACGGCTGGAAGGCCATCCCGCAGCCAAGCCTTCACGCCTATACGTCTCCAGCATGTCCACGGGACCACAGGCATATGCGTGCGTCCCCAAGGGCTGCGCGCGCAGTCGCTGGCGAAGCAGCTCGAGACCGGCCTCATTTCCCACGGCTTCAAAAAGGTCCATCTGACCTCCGGCAGCTAGGATCCGGAGATCGTCGAGATGTGCGGCTGCCCCGGAGCGGTAGATGTAAATAACCTCGGCGGCCCTGCCCCACCTTGCTGCTGCGCGCGCGTGGGAGAGCACAGGTGTGACCCCGATACCTGCAGCAACAAGAAGCAGTTTCCTGGCTGTTGGATCCGGGGAAAACATGGACCGGGGGCCTTCAACCAAAACCGTGCTGCCGACGCCAAGGTTGGCGTGCAGCCACTGGGATCCTCCACCTGTGTCATGTCTTAGGACCGAGATCCCGTACTGGCGGGGGTTCACGCCGTCTCCAACGAGCGAGTATGCATTGCGCTTTCCGCCGGCTTGGATGACCACGTGGCTTCCCGGCTCGTAACTGGTGAGAACTCGCCCTGCGGCATCGCCGAGAACGAAATGCGTTACCTCCGGCGTGACCGGTTCAACGGAAAGGACAACCAACGGCCGGGGACGTGTTTCGAAGGAGTGGTGCAGGTGCCCCGACAGCCGGGGTGAGCTATCGAGCATCGTACTCATGGCAGTTCCCGTGCAAGGGCATCGGACGCCAGGTAGCTTCCCCGCACGCTGGACAGGTGGGCGTGTATTTCGAGTGTCCTCGCGCAAGCTGGGCAGGTCACTGCATCCCCGACGCCGCCGACGACCCTGCTCGTTGCGCGGCAGTGTGCGCAGTAGACAGGAAGGTCGGCCGTGTTGGTGACAAGACTGCGGACTTCATTCTCGAGTGCACCGGCGGCGCGCGCCAAGGCAAGGCTTTGAAGAACATCGAACTGTGGACCGACAACCATGATGCGGACGCCGTTGAGGCTAGAAGAGAGGGCTTGGGAGAGCTGGCGCCCGGTTTCCGGAGCGAAGTCAGAAAAGGCCAACCACTGAACCGGCCCTAATTCTGCGGCCTCAGCCAGCCAAGCCCTGGCGAGGGCTGCATTTTCGCCGGAACCAAAAGAAATGATGAGAAATAACTTGCCGCTCGGGTCGACAGCTATGCCCGGGCGGTCTGGGCGGGCGTTCAGAACTTTCTCGTCAGCAATTAAAGCTTGCCCGAAGGTCCTGGACGGGCCGCTGGTAAGTCCGGTCCGAACTTCCACCTTCGTGATCGTTTCCATGCTTTTCCTGTTCCAAGTCGTTTCTCGTTAAGAGGCCACCCGCTTGATCCAAAACCGCGGCAGTTCTGTCGGCCAGGAACCAGGCACATCGCGGCCGCAGCGAAGGAAGCTTTTAGTGTGCGGTGGCTTGTAAGAGATGGGGTGTCAGCCGGCAAGCAGCCAGTCAGAGGCGGCCTTGCGGTAGCGGCTGATGCCTTTGTACTCGGCCATGTCCTCGGGGAGTTCAGCCAGGACGCGGCCGAGGCGTTCCCGCCATGCCGGGACTTGGGCAATGTCCGTGAGGGGCAGGAGGTGGGTGCGGACCAGGAACAGCACCGCCCCCGAGTGGGGGAGGCGAATGAGGTGCTGGACTTCCACCCGCAAGTGGAGCCGCTCCGGCAGCGCAGGATCTGCTGACACAGTGCTGCGGTCAATGGCCCACTCCGGGTAGGTTTCGGTGGAAGTGTCCAGTCGCCGGTCAACAGTCATTGTCCAGTTGGTTCTGCGGTAGTTCTCTCCGGGCTGGAGACGCATGAGGAACTGCTGAGCCCGCGCCACGATTTGCTCCTCATGAA
This sequence comes from Arthrobacter sp. 210 2, assembly GCF_059093025.1. Taxonomy (NCBI): domain Bacteria; kingdom Bacillati; phylum Actinomycetota; class Actinomycetes; order Micrococcales; family Micrococcaceae; genus Arthrobacter; species Arthrobacter sp. 210 2. The sequence continues at coordinate 164,788 of NZ_JBNHIE010000004.1, read as the reverse complement.
CGCGCGGGACGGGGCCATGGACTTCCAGGAATTTCATCCCCACGTCAAAACCCAGGGACCAATCTGCAGCGAAGGTGACCACGCCGGCGTCAAGCCAGAGAGCGTCCTCTCGCTGGTCAAGGAGCACGATGTCGTCCTGTATCTGGCTGCCAAGGAACCGAAGAGGGCCTTTGGGCAAGGTTGCGTCGTCTCCATAAGTGAATTCCAGTTCAAGGTCCTGCAGCATGTTCCGCCAAGTACAGGCGTTTCCATGCCTTGTGAAGGAGAAGCTTTCTGGATGTTCCTTAGCCAGGAGCGGGAGCAGGGTGGCAATGGCATCCCAGACGGCGAACCGCATATGGGGCAGGACGTGGGCGCGGGACGGATCCCGGTTCAATACCTCCTCGCGCTCCCTTAGTTCCTCCAGGTAAAGCCCATCGATGTCCAGAATGCCGGCTCCCCACGTACCGGCTTCCGTCTGCACCGGGTTGGCGGCAGGTTCCACGTTGGTGCTGTACCTGTAGCTGTCGGCAGGAAAAGGGAAAGGAAACCGGGCGATTCGCGCCGGAAGGACCGCAGTCCCACGGTCTGCCTCGATGACGTCGGTACTCAAAGGTCCAACTCCAATTCTTGGTCAAAGCTGCGCGAGACACAGCACATGATGGTGGTATTTGCGGCTTTTTCCGCCTCTGTCAGGTAGAGATCCCGATGTTCCGGTGCGCCCCTCAGTACCGAAAGGGAGCACTCGCCACATACACCCTTGCGGCACATGTTGCGCACGCTTTTTCCCGTTTTCTCAAGGGCCTCCAGCAGCGAAACTCCCCCCGGGACCTCCAGGCTGATGCCGCTGCGGGCCAGGCGCACCGTGAAGGGCGTGCCCGGATCCAGTTCTGTGCCTCCGAATGGTTCGGAGTGCAGACGGCTCTTCGGCCAACCTTGCTCCAACGCCGCCTCCAAAACGGTGTCCATGAAGGCCGCCGGGCCGCACACGTAAAGGTGTGTGCCTATCTGCTGGTGACTGAGTTTTTCCCGTAGTTCCTCACGGAAGACATGGCGATCAGTGCATTCCCTCAGCGCAGGCCCAAGCAGCTCCCGGGCATCGGCCACATGTGCCCCCGCCCCCGGGCGGTAGGCGTAGAGCAGTGATGCGGCCACGCTTTTTTCGGCTGCGGCCCGTGCATGCGAAAGCATGGGCGTGATACCGATTCCTGCCGCAATCAGGAGGTGGTGGGTTGCTGTCGCCACCGGCGGAAAGGCGCTGCGCGGCCGGGAAACTCGGACCCGGTCGCCCACCGCAAGGCCGTGCATCGCCAAAGAGCCGCCTGAGCCGCCCTCAACCCTGAGTACAGAGATGGTGTATTCAGAGGGGGTGCTGCCGGAACCGGTCAGTGAGTAGGCGTTCGCGCCGCCCCCATACTGGACCACAAGGTGGCTTCCAGGAATATAACGGGGCAGCGGAGCGCCGGTCGGATCTTTGAAAGTGATGCTAATGATCGAATCTGTTTGAATGCTCACAGCAGCGACTTCCAGGTGAAGGCCCTGCTGCACTGCCGGATGGACACCGGCTTCAAGCGCCGTCGTGGTCATGCTGACTCCTCGGCGTGGGCTGCGAATCCGAGGTAGGCGGCTTTTCGCCGCGAAAAGTGGCCGGAGATCGCCAGGGTGGTGGCGCAGCCCTGGCAATAAACCTCCGACCCCGGCCGCTGAAGGGATGGAGTTTTTGTATGGCAATGTCCGCAAAACACAACCGATAGTCCCGATCCCTGGTCCAGCAGCATCATCTCCTCCTCTACGAGCCCGCACTCTGCCGCCACCGCGGCAGCTGCCTGGATATCGGCTGGGGGCCCGGCGAGCACGAGCCGCATCCCCACATACGTCGATGCAATCACCGACTTCAATTGCCTGAGGCTTTCGTGATCAGCTGACGTGAAGTGAAGATCCTGCTGCGGCAGCCCATCCGTCGTTTCAGGCGCCAGGGACTCCGCCTGTCCAAAGGACACGTAAAGGACGCCGCGGAACCCATGCACCTGGCCAGCCACTGCCGGGGGATGCACGTATGCGGGTTTCATTGGCGTCCTACGGTGCGAAGGAGCGGTGACCGGTGTAGAAGCCCAGAGCGTAATCCGGGGTTTCGAACTTCACCGTGGTGCCCTTGGGAAAGAACAGAACGTCACGTTCCTTCGCCCGCACAACGTCGCCGGTTGCCTGGTCGGTGAGGATGAACTCGCCCTGCACGACGACCTTCATTTCGTCATAGGTGTACTCGTAAACAAGAGGCTCGGAGGCTTTGAGTTCGAAGAAGCCGGCGCTGATGGCGGAGCCGCCGGGGTTGGAGAACGAATCGCCAATCGCGGCGTCGACGCCGGGTTCATTCATCGAGGGAAGGCCAATGAAACCGCCTTCTACCTTCTGGATTGATCCAGCCTTCGTGATGGTACCTGTCAGTGCTTCCACGGTTCCTCCTGTTGATAGTGGGATGAAACGATGATTCACCAGAGTGAACAGGTGTAGGTTTCCGGGGAGTTAAGTTGCTGTTGCCATCGGTCGCTGCAGGCGACATCCAGAGTTAACAATTTGGGCCATCATTGGAAACACGCTTTTGACTACTCTGGTTCAACAAGGTTTCATAAGAAGCAACAGCAAGCGAACAGGACAGTTTCGATGACAAGTCTCGCAACCCCTGAAGTACAGGCGGCCGAGCCGGCGGCAGCGGACGCCGGCCGGATTTCCCTGGCGGATATTGCCAAAGCCCACGGCGTCCGCTTCCTGCTGGCCACCTTCGTGGACATGACGGGAAAGCCCTGCGCCAAGCTGGTGCCGGTGGAAGCCGCCGATGAGCTCGAAAACGGTGCCATGGGCTTTGCCGGCTACGCCGCGGGCCTTATCGGGCAGAAGCCGCAGGACTCTGACCTGATCGCTGTTCCCGATCTGGCGTCCTTCACGCCGGTGCCCTTTATCAAGGAGGGCCTGGCCATCATTCACTGCGACCCATACGTCGATGGCAAGCCCTGGCCCTACGCCCCCCGGGTGATCCTGAAGAACACCCTCGCCCGCCTCGCAAACAAGGGGATGCAGGCCAAGGTGGGGGCGGAGGTTGAATACTTCCTGGTCAAGAAGAACGACGACGGGACGCTGAGTACCGCCGACGCCCGGGACGATTCGCCCCGCCCCTGCTACGACGCGCGCGGCGTCACCCGCATGTATGACCACCTCACCTCCATCTCGGACGCGATCAACGGCCTGGGCTGGGGCAACTACGCCAACGACCACGAAGACGCCGCGGGCCAGTTCGAGCAGAACTTCAACTACGCGGACGCCCTCACCACCGCTGACCGTGTGGTGACCCTGCGCTACATCCTGAACATCCTGGCCGAACAGCGCGGCATGACCGCAACGTTCATGCCCAAGCCCTTCACGGACCGGACCGGCACCGGCCTGCACTTCCACCTGTCCCTCTGGTCCGGAACCGACGCGCTGTTCCCGGCGGGCGGGAGCCCGGACGACGACGGCCGGGGCCTTGGGATCTCCAGCCTCGCCTATTCATTCATCGCCGGAATCCTGGACCATGCCCCCGCGCTTCAGGCGTTCCTCGCACCGACGGTCAACTCCTACAAGCGCACGGGTGCCACCACCAGCTCCTCCGGTGCCACGTGGTCACCGCGCAAGGCGTCCTTCGGCGGCAACGACCGCACGCACATGATCCGCGTGCCGGACAACAAGCGGATTGAGCTGCGCTCCGGGGACGGCTCCGCAAACCCCTACCTGGCCATCGCGACAGCCATCGCGGCAGGCCTGGACGGCGTGGAGAAAGCCGCCGACCCCGGTGCTCCCTCCGGACCCGGCGAGTCCAGGCCCGACGCGCACCTCCTGCCGGCCACCCTGCTCCACGCCGTGGAAGCACTGCGGAAAGACCCTGTGATCCTCTCCAGCCTCAGCGGTGACGCCAGGATCGGCGCCTATTACGCCGACGCCAAGGAAGAGGAATTCCTGAGCTGGCACAACCAGGTCAGCGACTGGGAAATCCGCACGTATTTGACCTCTATCTGATCCCCACCGAGTAAAGGACCCCCACCATGTGCGGAATCGCCGCGCTGCAGCTGCGCAATCCCTCGCTGCATCCCCAGATGGGCAGCCTGCTGTCCTCCATGCTGTGCCAGATCGTGGACCGCGGGCCGGACTCTGCCGGCCTGGCCGTCTACAACACCCCCGGGCTGGTGTCGGACGGCACCTCCACCCTCAGCCTCCTCGGCAAGGACCAGGGCATGACGACGGCGGCCATCACCGCAGGCGTCGCCGCCATGCTCCCGACCGGCGCGGCAGCGGCGACGAAAGTGGTGGGTGACACCACCCTGGTGAGTGCCGCCGTCGGGACGGACCTGCTGGTGAAGGCTGTCAGCGAAACCCTGCCCGGAGCCACCATCATCGGCCGCGGCGAGCACGTTGCAGTGATGAAGAGCGTGGGCCATCCCATGGAAATCGCCGCCGAGCACGGCCTCGAGGCGATGGCCGGAAGCCAGGGCCTGTCCCATACCCGGATGGCCACCGAATCGGCAGTGACCGCAGGCGGCTCCCACCCCTTCTCGGTTGCCGACGATCTGTGCCTGGTCCATAACGGCTCCTTCTCCAACCACGCCACGGTGCGCCGTGACCTCAAGCGTGAAGGTGTGGTGTTCGATTCGGAGAACGACACCGAGGTGGGCGCCCGCTACGTCGCTTCCCGGCTCAAGCAGGGCGACACCCTGGAGGAGGCCCTGGTGAACCTGGGCAAGGTCCTGGACGGTTTCTACACCCTGGTGGTCACCACCGCGGACAGCATGGCCGTGGTCCGGGACCCCATCGCCTGCAAACCGGCCATCATCGCCGAAACGGACGACTACGTGGCCATGGCCTCCGAATACCGCGCCCTGGCCGGCCTGCCCGGCATCGACAACGCCCGCATCTTTGAACCGGAACCCGGAAAGGTCTACACATGGTCACTCTGACAGCCCCCGAAAACATCGCGACGGACGTCCCGGCAGCAGACGGGCCCGCCACCACCACCGTGGACCTCGACGCCAGCACCGTCCGGGAACTCAACCAGGGCATCCACGACGCCGTGGACGGACAGGCCTGGACCGTCACCAACCCCGGCGGCAAGCACAGCCTGGCCGTCGGCATCACCGCGGACATCAAGGTGACCATCGAAGGCCATGCCGGCTACTACGCAGCCGGGATGCACCAAAAAGGCGACGTGACCGTCACCGGCAATGCCGGCGTCGGACTGGCCGAGAACATCATGTCCGGCAGGGTCCACGTGAAAGGCGACGCATCGCAGTCCGCTGCGGCCACCGGCCATGGCGGCCTGGTGGTCATCGACGGGAACGCCGGCGCACGCTGCGGCATCTCCATGAAGGGCGTGGACATCGTGGTGGGCGGCAACATCGGCCACATGTCCGCGTTCATGGCGCAGGCCGGCCGCCTGGTGGTCTGCGGCGATGCCGGGGACGCCCTGGGCGACTCGATCTATGAGGCCCGGATCTACGTCAAGGGCACCGTCGCCTCCCTCGGCGCGGACTGCGTCGAAAAGCCGCTGCAGGCCGAGCACCTCGCCGAGCTCGCGGAGCTGCTCGCCGCCGCCGGCCGCACGGACAACCCCGCCGACTTCAAGCGCTACGGCTCAGCCCGGAACCTTTACCACTTCCACGTCGACAACTCGACGTCGTACTAGGAGCCACCATGACCATCACCTCCGTTCCGCAGCAGGCGCCCACCCAGAACATTGCTGAACTGGGCCTGCGCGAATCCGCCACGTTCGACCGCGCCACCATCGCCGACATCCAGCGCGCCGCCGCCACCGGCGTTTACGACATCCGCGGCTGGGGCGCCAAGCGCAAGGTCCCGCACTTCGACGATCTGCTCTTCCTCGGCGCCTCCATGTCCCGCTACCCGCTGGAGGGCTACCGCGAAAAGTGCGATACCGACGTCGTCCTCGGCGACCGGCACGCCAGCAAGCCGCTGCACCTGCAGACCCCGGTGACCATCGCCGGCATGAGCTTCGGCGCACTGTCCGCCAACGCCAAGGAGGCGCTGGGCCGCGGCGCTTCGGAGGTAGGCACTTCCACCACAACGGGCGACGGCGGCATGACGCCTGAGGAGCGCGGCCAGTCCAAACACCTCGTGTACCAGTACCTGCCGTCGCGTTACGGCATGAACCCGGACGACCTGCGCAAGGCCGACGCCATCGAAATCGTGCTGGGCCAGGGCGCCAAGCCCGGTGGCGGCGGCATGCTCCTGGGCCAAAAGATCACCGAACGCGTGGCCGGAATGCGCACTCTTCCGGTGGGCATCGACCAGCGCTCGGCGAGCCGGCACCCGGACTGGACCGGCCCGGACGACCTCGAAATCAAGATCGGCGAGCTGCGCGAAATCACCGACTGGAAGACCCCCATCTACGTCAAGATCGGCGCCTCCCGGCCGTACTACGACACCGCGCTCGCCGTGAAGTCCGGTGCGGACGTTGTGGTGGTGGACGGCATGCAGGGCGGGACCGCCGCCACGCAGCAGGTGTTCATCGAGAACGTCGGCATCCCCACCCTCGCGGCCATCCCGCAGGCTGTCCAAGCGCTGCAGGAGCTCGGGGTCCACCGCAAGGTCCAGCTCATCGTCTCCGGCGGCATCCGCACCGGCGCGGACGTCGCCAAGGCCATGGCTTTGGGTGCCGACGCCGTCGCCATCGGCACTGCGGCGCTGATCGCCCTGGGTGACAACGATCCCCGCTACGCTGCTGAATACTCTGCCCTCGGTTCCGCCGCCGGGTTCTATGACGACTTCCAGGACGGCCGCGACCCCGCCGGCATCACCACCCAGGACCCGGAGCTCGCCTCCCGGCTGGACCCTGTAGCCGCCGGACGCCGCCTGGCCAACTACCTGCGGGTCCTCACCATGGAAGCCCAGACCATTGCGAGGGCCTGCGGAAAGTCGCACCTGCACAACTTGGAGCCCGAGGACCTGGTGGCGCTGACCATCGAAGCGTCCGCCATGGCCCGCGTGCCGCTGGCCGGCACCTCGTGGATCCCCGGCGCAGGCTAGGAGCACTCCGTGACTGATTCGTCCGATTATGTGGTGGTGGGTGCCGGCCTGGCCGGCGCCGCCACCGCCTGGCAACTTGCGGCCCGCGGCCACCAGGTGACCATCCTGGAACGCAACGTCCCCGCCAGCCACGACGCCAGCTCACACGGCTCCGCGCGGATCTTCCGCTACGCCTACCCGGACCCCTTCTACACGCGGGCGGTACTGGAATCGAAGGCACTGTGGGACGGGCTGGCCGTGGACACCGGCACACAGCTGATCACCCCGTTCGGCGCGGTGGATTACGGCCCCGAACGCAACCCTGCACTCCTCGCCGGGGTGCTGGCCGCCGTCGGCATTGAGCACGAACTGCTCTCCGCTGCCGACGCCAGGACGCGCTGGCCACAGATCGCCTTTGATGCCGAGGTCCTCTGGCATCCAGGCGCCGGCGTCATCGATGCCGAAACCGCCGTCAACGCCATGGTTGCCCTGGCAGTGCGGAACGGCGCCGAGGTGTTGACCGGCTGGAGCCTGCGCAGCATGGAGCGCAACGGCAGCGGCTACCGCCTCATTTCCGCCACGGGGGAAACGGTCGACGCCGGCAACGTCGTCATCAGCGCCGGCGGCTGGCTGCCGGAGCTGCTGGGGCGGCTGCCCCTTCCGGAAGGGTTCCTTGCCGGGCTGCCGGAGATCACCGTCCGGCAGGAACAGGCGTTCCACTTCAAATACCGGGACCCCGAGGGTTCAGGCCAGTGGCCCACCTTCATCCACAAGGCCGCCGACATCCAGACGTACGGCCTTCCCGGCGGGCGCGACGCAGGCTTTGCCGGGCAAAAGGTGGCCGAGTACAACGGCGGCCCGTTCATCCCCTCCGCGGCTCAGCAAACCGGCGTCGTTGATCCGGCCAACCGGGCACGGGTAGTGGACTACGTCCGGCGCTACCTGCCGGGCCTGGACCCCGAGCCGTACGCGGAAACCACCTGTCTCTTCACGAACACGCCCAACGAAGACTTCATCATCGACCGCGCGGACAACCTGACAATCCTGTCGCCCTGTTCCGGGCACGGGGCCAAGTTCGCGCCGCTCATCGGCCAATGGGCTGCAGACCTCGCCACCGGGGCCGGCGGTGTACCGCCGCGGTTCCGGTCCGCGTCGTCCACAGCTGTGACCACATAGAACGGATACCAGTGAGCCTTTCACAGACAGTACCCCCGGCGGACCCCGCGGCGGATGCCCGCCCTGCTGCCGCAACCAGCCCATCCAGTGTGACCAGCCTGCTGCAGGACATCTCCACGGTCGGCAGGGACACGTCACGCGGCGGCTATTCGCGGCCGGTCTTCTCCACCGCCGAAACCGACCTGCGCAACTGGTTTATCGAGCAGGCAGGCCGGCGCGGGCTGGACGTCGCCACGGACCACAACGGGATCATCTGGGCCTGGTGGGACACCTCCGCCGGCACCCGCAGGGACGCCGTTGTTACCGGCAGCCACCTGGACTCCGTTCCCGGCGGCGGCGAGTACGACGGTCCGCTGGGTGTCGCATCGGCCCTGGCCGCCGTCGACATCCTCAAAGCCCGCGGACTCCGCCCCCGGCGGCCGCTGGCCATCGCCGTCTTTCCCGAGGAGGAGGGCTCGCGGTTCGGCGTGGCCTGTCTGGGCTCCCGTCTATTGACCGGCCAGCTTGATCCGGACAAGGCGCGCCGGCTCAAAGACCCGGACGGCAACACGTTCGCCGACGTCGCTGCCGCCAACGGCCAGGACCCCCGGCTGATCGGTGCGGACTACAAGACGCTGCAGCAGCTGGGGGTCTTCGTGGAGCTGCATGTGGAACAGGGCAGGGGACTGGTTGACCTGAACCAGCCCGTGGCCGTTGGCTCCTCAATCCTGGGCCACGGCCGCTGGAAACTCAGCATCAGCGGGCAGGGCAACCACGCCGGCACCACGCTGATGGCGGACCGCAAGGACCCCATGATCGCTGCCGCCAAGATCATGGTGAACATCCGCGATACCGCCAGGAAGTACCGGGACGCACGTGCCACGGTCGGCAGGGTCCAGCCCGTTCCGGGCGGGACCAATGTGATCGCTTCCAGGGTGGACCTGTGGATCGACGTCAGGCACCCGGACGACTCCGTCACCGCGGCCCTGGTGGAAGCCATCGGCCTCAACGCCCAGGTGTTCGCCGCGGAGGAAGGCTGCGGCGCCAGCCTCACCATGGAATCGCTCAGCCCCACAGTGCATTTCGACGGCGGCCTGCGGGACCGGCTGAAGGAACTGCTTCCCGGAGCGCCGGTTTTGGACACCGGCGCCGGGCACGATGCCGGCGTCCTGGCCAGCCACATTCCCACGGCCATGCTGTTCGTCAGGAACCCCACCGGCATCTCGCATTCCCCGGACGAGCTGGTGGAGGACTGGGACGCGGAAGCCGGTGCCGTGGCGCTGGCAGATGCACTCGCCGGGCTGATGGGCGAGGCACGCGCCATCGGATAGCGGCTGTGGCCCGTTGTCTTCAGTGCCGTACGCGGTAATTCATGAGGACACAGCCCCCGTCGAGGACGCGCGACTCCTCGAGTTCGAGGCCGGTGCGCCGGGGCTGCGGCCGGAAGAAGGGGACGCCGGAGCCCAGCAGCACGGGATGCACATTGAGGCTGACCTCGTCGATCAGACCGGCTTCGAAGAGCGATCCGGCGAGTTCACCGCCGCCCATCAGGCAGATCCCCTTGCCCGGCTGTTCCTTGAGTTGTTTGACGAATCCCGCGGCATCGGCGGACACCAGTTCCACTCCGGGCGGGGACTCCTTCAGCGTGCGGGAGAGGATGTAGGTGGCGACCGGCGGAATGCCGGTGGCCTCGTTGCTTGCCGAGCGGCTGCCCGGGTCTGCCTCGCCGCCCACGCCCTGGGCGGCGGCGAACTCCCACGTCTTCCGGCCCATCAGGATGGCATCCACCGTAGTCCAGTACTCGGCCATGATGTCTTCCACGTCCCTGCTGAAATGCAGCCAGTCAATGGCACCGCCGCTGCCGGCGATGTACCCGTCGAGGCTGCACGCCGCGCCATATGTCACGGTCCGCATGATGCGTCCTTTCCTCCTGCCCTACTTGCAGGGTACGCGCGTCCCGCATGTAAGGAAGGGGCTGGTGAAACTCGCGTGCGGACGACTGAAACCATCATTTAACACATCCGAAACCCACCCAAAAAAGCCCGCCATACAGTTGGAACCAGACGGCAATAGCCGCCCTCCGATGAACGTGGTACTGACTCCGCGTCCCTCCTCCGGAGTGGCTTTGACGGGCGATTTCCGTTCTCTCCTCGCATCACGAAAGGGGTTTCCCAATGGATTCGGGAAATGTCGCTTGGATATTGGCCAGCTCGGCGCTGGTCTGCATGATGATCCCCGCCCTGGCCCTGTTCTACGGGGGCATGGTGGGGTCGCGCCGCATTCTCAACATGATGATGATGTGCTTTGGCGGCGCCAGCCTGGTGGCTGTCCTCTGGGCACTGTTCGGGTACTCGATGGCCTTCGGAAATTCCGTGGGCGGACTGGGCCTGATCGGTGACGTCACCGAGTTCCCCGGGATGGGGCAGCTGCTGGCCGCGGATGAAGAGGCCTCCATCCCGGTCATCCTGTTCGCCGCGTTCCAGCTCTTCTTCGCCTGCGTCACCACGGCGCTGGTGGCGGGAGCTGCGGCCGGGCGCATGAAGTTCGGCGCGTGGATGCTGTTCGCCGGCATCTGGGCCACCATCGTCTACTTCCCCATCGCGCACTGGGTGTTCGCCTTCTCGTCGGCGGACGGCAGCGTGACCGGCGGCTGGATCGCCAGCGGCATCAAGGCCATCGACTTCGCCGGCGGCACCGCCGTGCACATGAACGCCGGCGCGGCCGCCCTCGCCCTGGCACTGGTCCTCGGCAAGAGCTCCGGCTGGCCCAAAGTGGAACACGCGAAACCGCACAGCCGGCCGCTGGTGCTCATCGGCGCCGGATTGCTGTGGGTGGGCTGGTTCGGGTTCAACGCAGGCTCGGCACTGTCCGCCGGCCAGTCGGCGTCGGTGGTTTTCCTGAACACCGCCGTGGCTGCTTCGGCGGGCCTCCTCGCCTGGGCACTCGTTGAGCGCCTCCGCCGCGGGGCCGCCACCAGCATGGGCGCAGCGTCCGGCCTGATTTCCGCGCTGGTCGCCATCACCCCGGCCTGTGGTTCCGTCAGCCCGCTGGGTGCCGTGGCAATCGGCCTGATTGCCGGTGCCGTCTGCTCGCTGGCCATCGAACTGAAGTTCCGCCTGGGCTACGACGACTCGCTCGACGTCGTCGGTGTCCACCTGGTGGGCGGCATCCTCGGCACCCTGCTGATCGGCCTCTTCGCCACCGACGCTGCCCCCAACGCCGTGAACGGCCTCTTCTACGGCGGCGGCGTTGAACTGCTGGGCGTCCAAGCGCTGGCAACCGTCACGGTGCTGGTCTACTCCTTCGGCATCACCTGGATCCTCGCGAAGATCCTGGACAAGACGATCGGCCTGCGCATCAAGCCCGAGGACGAGATGCGCGGCATCGACCTCGCGGCCCACTCCGAGCTTGCGTACCTCACGGACGAGGACCCGGTGGAGCTGGGTTCTCCGCAGCGTGCGTAGGGACCTTCCGGAAGTCCGGTAACCAATCCGGCGGACGAGTCAGGCAGAGGGCCAAACCTTGGACCGGTGCCAGCAGCAGCTGGCTTATAGTTCCAAGGTTTGGCCTTTTGTCGTGCCTGTTCTGCTGCCTGCTCTACTAGTGCTCGATGCAGACCAGGTTGCCGTTCCGCACTTCCAGGACGGCCGCCCGGACGTGGCTGAGGCGTGTCCTGGGCTCCGGGTCCATGGTGCCGATGTCTTCGCCGCCCCAATACGGATGGGTGAAATACACCAGCAGGGCGCGTTCCCTGCCGTCCTCCCCGGGTGCCAGGGGAACCACGTCTGCATGGCGTCCGACGACGGGCCTTCCCTCCACGGATTCGGGGGTCGTGAGGATGAGGCCGCCAGGGTGTTCCTGCCGTGTCCAGTTGCCTGTGGCGTCGGCGGAGCGGTAGATCGCCTGGCCACGCCACTCGTCCACGATCATCCAGTAGTGGCCCTCCAGCCGGAACACCTTCGGTCCTTCATGCGGGCGGCCGGGGATCGTGAGGCCTTCCACTACCCATGACGACGGGTCCTGGGGCCTGTCGCTGACCGCGCTGTAGGTGTTGGAGCCGCGGGCTTCGTCCTTGTACCAGAGCCGGTAGCGGCCATCGCCGCAAGGTGCGACGGCGGCATCAATGACCCGGGGTGAGTCCAGGTCTATCTGCCCCAGGTACTCCCACGTCTCGAGGTCCGGGCTGGCGAACTGCACGATGGACGCACTCCCGGTCCAGTCCGTCCGGACGCCGCCCAGGACGGTCAGGTACATGATCCACTGGTCCCCAATGCGTACGACGTCGGGCGCCCAGAGTGTAGCGGGACGTTCAGTTTCCGGCGGCACCAGTCCGTCCGCGGTGCCTTGGTAGTTCCAGGTGGCCCCGCCGTCCGAAGACCGTGCGATGCCGATGGCCGTGCCGTGTACCCATTCCACGCCCGTCAGCCCGGGTTTCGTGGCGCGGCGCTGGGTGTAGAAGAGCACCCACTCGCCCTTCAGGTGGTCGGCCACGAGGACGGGATCGGTGGGTCCGTCCCAGACGGGATCACGGTAGGGGACCGAAAACGCGTCCGCGCGCAGCGGAAGAAGATGCGGCAGGGGAGCCCGCCCGACAGACGGGATGGCCACCGTGGCGGCGGGCTGCTGGTGCACGGCTTCTCCAACGTTGTATTTTCTGGTTGCACCAAGAATAACGTGTCGAGCAGCGGGGCAACCTACTCCTTGAACAGCCCCGCCAGGTCCTCGGCCGTGATGGCGCCGCCGGCCAGGGCGTCGCCCTCCATCACGTCGGCGAACAGCTGCGACTTCCGGGCCTTGAGCGCCATGACCTTTTCCTCGATGGTGTCCTTGGCCACCAGCCGGTACACCATCACGTTCCTGGCCTGGCCGATCCGGTGGGTCCGGTCCACTGCCTGCGCCTCGGACGCCGGGTTCCACCAGGGATCCAGCAGGAAGACGTAGTCGGCCTCGGTGAGGTTCAGGCCGAAGCCGCCGGCCTTCAGCGAGATCAGGAATACCGGGGCACTGCCGTTCTTGAACTCACTCACCACGTCGGCACGGTTGCGGGTGCCGCCGTCGAGGTAGCAGTACTCGATCTTCTCCTCATCAAGCCGCTCCCGGACCTTCCCCAGGAACCCGGTGAACTGGCTGAATATCAGGGCACGGTGGCCCTCGGCAACGAGGTCCTCAAGCTGCTCGAACAGCACGTCCAGCTTGCTTGAACGGACCCCCGAAAGCGACGGGTCAACCAGCGAGGCGTCCAGGCTGAGCTGCCGCAGCAGGGTCAACGACTGGAAGATGGTGAAGCGGTTCTTGTTCACGTCCTCGATCAGCCCCAGGATCTTTTGCCGCTCGCGCTGCAGGTGCGTCTGGTAGACCTTCTGGTGGCGCGGGTTCAGCACCACTTCCAGGATCTGTTCCTGCTTGGGCGGCAGGTCCTTGATCACCTGGTCCTTGGTGCGGCGCATCATCAGCGGACGGACCCGGCGCCGGAGCTTGTCCAGCTGCCCCTTGTCGCCGTTCTTCTCCACGGGCTTCTGGTAGTACTCCGCGAAGCGCTTGGGGCTGGAAAAGAGGCCCGGTGCCACGATGGATGTCAGCGCCCAGAACTCCATGAGGTTGTTCTCCAGCGGCGTGCCGGTAATGGCCAGCTTGAAGGCGGCTGGCAGCTTGCGCGCGCACTGGTACGCCTTGGACTGGTGGTTCTTCACGAACTGCGCCTCGTCCAGCACCAGGCCGGACCACTCACGGGAGGCGTAGGCGTCGTAATCGATGCGGAACAGGGCATACGAGGTGATCACGATGTCCGCCCCGGCCAGCGCGTCAGCCACCTGCTGCCCGCTCTTCGCGAACGTCTCGCCGACAGCCTGCACCTTCAAGCCGGGCGCAAAGCGCGCGGCCTCCGCCGCCCAGTTGCCCACCACGCTGGTGGGCGCAACCACCAAAAAGGGAGCGACGGCGTCGGGGGACTTCTCCCCGGCCTGTTCCTTCGCCGCGCACATCAGCGCCAGGGCTTGCACGGTCTTGCCGAGGCCCATGTCGTCGGCCAGGACACCGCCCAGGCTGTGCCGGTACAGGAAGGTGAGCCAGTTGAAGCCCTCAAGCTGGTAGGGCCGCAGCTCGGCGTTCAGGGTGGCCGGCAGCGGCAGCCCGTCCACGCCGCCTTCCAGGAGGCCGCCCACCGCCGAACGCCAGGCGGCGGCCTGCTCGTCCACGATGCCCAGCTGCGCCAGCTCGTCCCACAGCCCGGCCTGGAAACGGCTGATCTGCAGCGGGGCGTCCTTGTTGTCCTGCAGCGACCGGGCTTCCTCGATCAGCGCCCGCAGCTGATGCAGCTCCGGCAGGTCCAGCGAGAAGTAGGCGCCGCTGGGGAGCAGCATCTTGGTCTGGCCGGCGGCCAGGGCGGAGAACACCGCCGCGAAGGACACCGGCTGGCCCTCGAGGGAAATCTGGATGCCGAGGTCGAACCAGTCGCGCTGCTCGGTGGCCTTGGTGGAGATGGAGACGACCGGGGCTTCCTCGGCCTCGCGGTAATCGGCAATGTCGCCTGCCGTTTCCACGTCCACATCCGGAGCTTCACGCAGCCGCGGCAGCACTTCCTCGGTGAACGCCAGCGTGTCCAGGCCCTTGAGCTCGGCCGACGCCGCCAGGCGGGGCGTGCCCCAGCCGCCGGTTGCCGACTCGCCCAAGGCGGGAACCACCTCCCACGGGTGGCCGATGCCCTCGAGGATGCGGGCTTCTGCGGTGTCGTCGCGGTAGCCGTGGTCGCCGGGGTGGCGCCACAGCGGCTGGGCGGTGACCAGGTTTCCGGTCTTGTAGTGCCACTCCCAATGCAGCCGCACCTTGTGGTCCGCGCCGTAGTTTGCCAGCAGCGAGAGTGTAGGAACGGCAAGCGCGGGAAGTTCGACGGATTCGTCCCGCGCCGTCACCCGGGCCGCCTGCTTGAGCTTGGGATAGAAACCGGTGAGGAAGCGGGACTCATCCTTGGCAGGAATATGCAGCGTGCTGCCGGCCGTGACGAACGCCAGCAGTTCCTCGCTCAAGCCACCCTCCAGCGGCGCCAGGGTGATGGTGCCGTCGGGGTCCGGAACTCCGGGCAAGGCGGCCTCGCCGGAGGTGAAGAACAGGCCGTGCGCAGGGCGGCCGATCGTCCCCACGGCGGCCGGATCGACCTCGACCCCCTCCACGGTGATGGTGGGCGAAAGCTCCAGCCCGCCGTCGTCGGACGCTTGCTGAGGCGCGTCGCCATCCCCTGCGGGGTCAGCGCTGCGGGCCGGGGGCGCGCCATACCGCCCCAGAATAAGCCCGACGGCGGCAGGGGCCTCCGCCAGGCGCACCGGTTCGGTGCCGCGCGAGTGGACCAGGGCGAGCCCGATCTTTTTGGCATCGGACAGCAGGCTCCACAGGTTCTTCCCGGAGTAGGAGTTCAGGCCGAGCCACAGGCCGGACGAATTGTGCATCCGGCTGGCCGACGCGGAATGGGCGGCCAGGAACTCCTGCATCCACTCCACGTGCGCCTCGTTGCACTCGCGGCGGAAGTTCAGGTAGCTCAGCGTGTTCCAGGAGACGTCGCCGCGGATCCACTTGCCCTTGGCACCCATGATGACAGGGCGGGCCTTGAGCTGGCGGACGCTGCGCAGCGGATCCCGGCGGCCTGTGTAGGAGAAGTGCGGGGCCGGTTCCTCTATCTCGAACTGCAGCGCCAGCGGAACTCCGGTGCCCGAAGGCGCACCCCCTGGCTGCGAGATCAGCGGGCTGAGGGCCTGTTCCCAGTCGGACAGGGCGGCGGCCGACGGCTCCCGGGCCACTTGGGTGGCGGTTGTGGGTGACAGCAGCTGGACCCGGATGGCGGGGTTGTCCTCGGCCGCGAAGAGCAGCGCCGCCACGTGCTTGCAGTCCTTGCGGACGGGGCAGCTGCACACTCCAACCGTGCAGCTCCAGCCGCCGGCTTTGCGGACCAGCTTGGCCGTGGTGGAGTACGGAACCTCGGCGCCTCCCCGGACCTTGCCCAGCATCAGTCCCGTGCCGGCATCAAACGAGATCCCGGAGACGCGGCTGCCCATGGCATAGGCCAGTCCCGCCGCGAGGGAGCGGTCGTTGATGGCGGGTGTCTGAATCGCCAGTGCCGCACTCTCGTCCGGTTGGGATGGCATGGTGCGCGCTACTTTCAGCAGGACACGGCGGAACCGCGTCCGGTGGTTGGTTATCTGATCCATCTTAGTTCGCTGCCGGGGCGGGGTGCGCGCCGCCCCTCGACGAGTGAACAACCTGATCAGCAAAACATGCGGCAGAACGAACGAGGCCGTGGCGTGCCGCTGCGGAAACAGCGGCACGCCACGGCCGGTGGGAAGGGCAGCCGGATGCTAGGAGAACCGCTCCGGACGGAACGTCTCGAGCATTGGATGCCGTTCCCCTGTAAGGATTTCTCCCGCCAGGAGCTCGCCCGCGATCAGGCCGAGCGTCGCGCCGGAGTGCGTAAAGGCCACAAAGCATCCAGGAACCTTGCCGAGTTCGCCAAACACCGGTTCCCCGTCACCCGGGATCGGCTTGTATCCGATCTTCCACGACGCAGGCTTGAGCTCGGGGTTGCCTTGAACCAGCTTGGAGGCTTCGTCTGCCAGTTCCTGGACTACCTCATCGGGGATGCTGAAGCTGCCGTCAGCATGCTCAGTGATGTTCTCCTCGTACCAGTCATGGTCCAGGGCGAGGGTGTTTCCGGGGTTGGGCCGCACGGCCGCGCGGGGCGTGTTCAGCACCGGGGCCAGGCCGTGCTCCACCGGCTTGGTGATAACCAGCATGGAGACCGGCGAACCATTGGGGATGTTGACACCCAGCGGCGCCACAACAGCCGGGGTTGCGGCCCCGCAGGCAACCAGGACGGCGTCGGCACCGTGCACGGCACCCGAAGCGGCCTGCACCCCGACAGCCCGCCCGCCTTCAACCACCACGGAAGCTTTTCCTGCATTGAGGACCAGTTCACCCCCGAGTTCGTGGAACTCCGCCATCAGGAACTCCACCAGGTCCGGCAGGCTCACCCAGCCTTCGCCGGGGTTGAAGATAGCGTTCTCGGGCACGGCTGCGGCATCCACGCCCGGGGCCGCCTGGGAGATCTCGGCGGGGGCCAGCAGCTTCGAGTCATAGCCCTTGTTCCGTTCATAGCGGTGGCGGGCAGCCGTGGCATCCGCCTGGCCTTCCGCGTTCCACATCAGTCCGCCGTCAAACTGGAGCCATTCGCGGGAGGGGTCGGCAGCGAACAGCGTCCGGTACCGGTCAACCCCCGCCATGCGGAGCAGGTGGTAGGGCGTGGAGCGTTCCCCCGCGGAATTGAGCCATGAGAGCGACCTGCCTGAGGCCTCGCTGGTCAAACCGCTTTCGGTGAGCAGGACTACCGAGGCACCTTCGCGCAGCAGGTGGACGGCGGTGGAAACACCAAGGATTCCGCCACCGATGACGGCAACTTTCCTGGCGGAGTTGGTGGAAGACATGGGTACTCGCTTTCCTGTGTAAAGGGCTGTGCCGTGACGTGCTGTGTCAGGCAAGGGCATGGACTTCTTCAATGACTTTCAAGACTTCGACGGCGTCTGCCGGGTCAACCGGGAGCGGCGCCCCGCGGAGGAGTGCGTCGGCCAGGAGCCGGTAGAACTCGGGATAGGCCCCCCGCTCGGCGGGAACGGCGCTTGTGGCGCCGTCCACCCCCAGGACCCCCCAAGAGACCTGGGGGTCCACACCATAAGCGGGATCGGTGGGGAGGACCCCGGCATCAAGTGCGGGTTCCTGCCCGTCCAGTCCCCACTTGGTGTACCCGGCGGCCGAGCCGAGCACATGGAACCGGGGGCCAGCCTGCGGGGCGGCGCCGTTCATCCAGAGCCGGGAGCGTACGCCCGAATCGTGCAGCAGGGACACGAAGGCTTCCTGTTCCGGGCCTGACCGGCCCGGGCCCTGCCCTGCTGTTTCGCCGTAGCTGCGCGTCACAGGCCCAAACAGCTGGATGGCCTGGTCGATGAGGTGGGCGCCCAGGTCATGGAGGATGCCGCCGCCCTCCGCGGTGGTGGCGGAGTCGCGCCAGTTCCCGAAACCTTCCGGGCGCCACCACTCGAACCGTGATTCGAAGGTCTGGACCTCGCCCAGCTCACCGGCATCTACGAGCTTTTTGAGGGTCAGGAAATCCGCGTCCCACCGGCGGTTCTGGAAGACCGTCAGCTGAACGCCGGCGTCGGCCGCTCTGGCGGCCAGCTCTTCGCCGTGTGCGGATGTGGTGACGAATGGCTTGTCCACCACAACGTGCAGCTTGTGGGCGATCGCCCTCGAAGCGAAGTCGAAATGGGTGACCGGAGGGGTACCCAGGACCACCAGGTCAAGGTCGGCTGACAGCGCGAACAGGGCCTCCGCCGTCGGGACAATCCGGGCCCGCGGGTAGCGGGCTGCTGCTGCGGCAGCGCGGTCCGGGTCCGCAGTGACAATCACGTCCAGTGAATAGGACGGGTCTGCCTCGATCAGGGGTGCATGGAAGACGCGTCCGGAAATCCCGAAGCCGACGACGGCGGTACGGATGGGTCCTTTGCTGACATTCGCCATCACAGCACCTCGGAGAGGAAACGCTGGAGGCGTTCGCTCTTGGGGTTGTCGAAGATGTCCGCGGGCGTGCCCGCTTCGACTACTTCGCCTTCATCCATAAAGACGACCTGGTCGGCCACTTTCCGGGCAAAGCCCATTTCGTGCGTCACCACCACCATGGTCATGCCCCGCTTTGCAAGCGACGCCATGAGGGTCAGGACGCCCTTGACCAGCTCGGGGTCCAGGGCGCTGGTGGCCTCGTCGAAGAGCATCACTTCGGGTTCCATGGCGAGGGCGCGGGCAATGGCCACGCGCTGCTGCTGTCCGCCGGAAAGGTCCCGTGGACGGTGGTCGGCACGTTCGGCAAGGCCCACCTCGGCCAGGCGGAGGCGTGCCCGCTCCCGTGCCTCTGCCTTGGGCATCTTCTTGACGCTCCAGAGGGCGAGGGCCACATTCTCCAGGGCTGTGTGGTCCGGGAAGAGGTTGAAGTGCTGGAAGACCATCCCGATCCGGCTGCGCAGGATGTCGGGGTTGACCTTCAGTACGCTCTCGCCCGCCAGGAGCACGTCGCCGCTTTTGGGTTCGTGGAGCCTGTTGACCCCGCGGAGCAGGGTGGACTTGCCGGAGCCCGATGGCCCGATGATGCAGGTGGTGGTGCCGGGGGCCACGGTAAGGCTGACGTTGCGGAGCACCTCGATGTCCCCGTACGCCATGGTCAGGTTTTTGAGTTCCAGGCTGGCTCCGTGGAAGGTCTGGATGTCAGCGGTGGGGTTGGCGCTGGTGCTGGTGATCATGTGTTGCTCCCGGTAGTGAGCGGCGAGGCCGCGTCGAGTTCCTTGACTTCCTTGAGGCCGCTGGAGGGGGCCGCGGGACGGCGTTTTCCTGCCCGGAAGCGGCTGTCGAAGTAGTTCACCAGGTGCGTGAGCGGCACGGTGATGATGAGGTAGAAAATGCCGGCCATCACCAGCGGGGAGAGGTTTCCGGAGAGGACTGCGGCGTCCTGGCCCACGCGGAAGAGTTCACGTTCGCTGACCAGCAGGCCGAGGAAGTAGACGAGTGAAGAGTCCTTGACGATGGCGATGAACTGGTTGACCAGTGCCGGCAGTACGCGGCGGATGCCCTGGGGAATGACCACGAGTGCCATTGATTTGCCGTAGCTCATGCCCAGGGCGCGGCAGGCCTCGCCCTGGCCCTTGTCCACGCTTTGGATGCCGGCACGGAAAATCTCACCGATGTAGGCGCTGGCGATCAGGCTTAGGGCGATGATGCCCAAGGGGTACGGCGAAGGGCCGAAGATGGACTGGCTCAGCCGGGCGAACCCC
This sequence comes from Arthrobacter sp. 210 2, assembly GCF_059093025.1. NCBI lineage: Bacteria > Bacillati > Actinomycetota > Actinomycetes > Micrococcales > Micrococcaceae > Arthrobacter > Arthrobacter sp. 210 2. The sequence continues at coordinate 144,752 of NZ_JBNHIE010000004.1, read as the reverse complement.
TGGCCGATCAGCAGGATGGTAAGGATGGCCGGCAGGCCACGGAACAGGTCCGTGTAAATGCGGGCCGGGACCCGCAGCCACCGGGACGGTGAAATGCCCATAACGGCGACGATCATGCCGAGCACCAGGCCGATGATCGTGGCCGAGACGGAAATGATGAGGGTGTTCAGGAGGCCCACGCCCAGAAGTTGGGGCAGGACTTCGACCATTGCTTCGAAGTCGAAGAAGGTGCGGATGATGGTGTTGAGCCAGTCCATGGTTGCTCTCAGACGTTGTTAGCTGGTGGAACGGGGGCGGTCATGGCGGGTAATTCCGGTGGACCGCCCCCGCAACCTTGGGAGGGGTTAGTTACTGGGCGCCGGGCTGGACGTCTGCTCGGCCTTGGGAAGGTACTGCTCGGGCATCGGGGAGCCCGGGAACCACTTTTCGTAGAGCTTCTTCCAGGTGCCGTCCTCCATGGCTTCGGCCAGGCCCTTGTTCAGGGCCTCCTTGAATTCGGTCTTGCCCTTGGCGACGGCGAAGCCGGCGGGAGCGTCGAAGGACGGGATATCTGCTGCGCTCACCAGGCCAAACTGTTCCTGGTAGGACTTGGCGGCCTCGTAGTCGAGGAAGTGCGCGTCGACAGCGCCGCTGTTGACGGCCGAGACTGCGGTGTTGTTGTCCGGGAAGCGCACCAGGCTTGCGGAGGTGAAGTTCTTGACGGCGTAGGCCTCCTGCAGCGTTCCCTGGACGACGCCCAGGCGCTTGCCGGAGAGCCCTTCCGGATCGTTGATGCCGGACGTCTTGGTGGTGATGATGGTCAGGTAGCCGGCCAGGTAGCCGTCGGAGAAATCAACGGTTTCCTTGCGCTTGTCCGTGATGCCGATGGCGGCGACCCCGGCGTCGAACTGCCCGTTGGCGACGGCGGCGAGCAGGCCGGAGAAGTCCTGGCCGGTGAAGACCACGTTGTCCACACCGGCCCGGCGGGCCACGTCCGTAAAGAGTTCGACATCGAAGCCCGTGAACTTACCCTGGGCGTCGGTGAAGGTGTACGGCTTCGAGTCACCCAGGCTGGCGACACGGATGGATCCGGGCTCAATCAGGCCGTACGGGTTGTCCGCGGACGAGGATGAAGCAGGAGTGGATGCTCCGCAGCCGGACAGTGCCAGGACCGCGGCGACGGCCGCGGCAACCAGTGTTGCGGGGCGGAAAGTCTTTCGAGTAAACACAGCGAGTTTTCCAATCGAGAGAAGCGGGAGTGGAGGATCGAGATCCGCCGTGGGGTGATGCTTGGCCGGTACCTCTTGCTGAGTCCGGTCTCAGTCTCTACGATTGAGACCGGACTCACACCGATTGATAGAAATGTAACCCAAGCCACAAAAGGGCGTCAAGCGTCCTACGGGAAAGGCCGAAATGAGTACTGACGCTTCACGACGACGCGATGTAACAGTCGCCGACGTCGCCAAGGCCGCGCAGGTATCCAAGGCCCAGGCAGCACGTGCGCTGGGCAACTACGGCGCAGTGAGTGACGATGTGAGGGAGCGCGTACTGGCAGCAGCGGAAGAGCTGAACTACCGCCCAAATGAACTCGCGCGCAGCATGAACACCGGGAAGTCAAACACTATCGGCGTGGTGGTGGGCGACATCGAGAACCCGCACTTTGGCCTCGCGACCAGGGGCATTACTGACACCGCGAAGAAGAGCGGGTTCAACGTCATCCTGGTCAATACCGATGAGGACACAGCGGCCGAAGTCGACGCAGTGAAGGTGCTGCTGGACAAGCGCGTTGACGGCCTGATCATCGCGCCGGCTTCATCGGTTGATACGCAGCACCTGGCAAGCGTTCACACGTCCGGAAGGCCCTTGGTGCTCCTCGACCGTAGGGCCCAGGGGGTGGAGGTGGACACGGTGGCGGTGGAGATGGAGGGGATCTCCTATGAATCCACCAGCTACCTGATCGGGGAAGGGCACCGCCGGATTGCCTTCATTTCCACCATTCGGACGGATGAGCCTTACTTCGCCGGCCTGCCGCTGGACTCCTCGCAGATCTCGGACCGCCGGGACGGTATGAAGCGTGCGTTCGACGAAGCGGGGCTTCCCCAACCCGAGGACCTGGTCCGGCTCAACGCCGGCGGTCCGGAGTCCATCAGGAAAATCACCCGTGAACTGCTGCAGCAGCCTGATCCCGCCACGGCGATCATTGCCTCCGACGGGCTCATCGGCCTCAGCGTCGTCGAGGCGATCCAGGACCTGGGGCTCTCGATCCCCGACGACGTCTCATTCCTGATGTACGACGACTTTGCCTGGACCCGCCTCACCACACCGCCTCTGACCGTGATTGCGCAGCCCGTCTACGAGATGGGCGTCGCCGCCGCTGAGGCCCTCATCCGCCAGATCCAGGGCAGGAAAGCGCCCGCTGCAAAGCCTGAGTTTTCCGCCACCCTCGTGAAGAGGGGGTCTGTGGGAGTTCCCGGCAGCAGGGCGAACGGTTAACCCTTGTGCAGTTGCTGAAAATTTCGCTAGACGTTCACTTCCTCCTCAATGGGCCGGTAATCCCTCAGCCGTAGCGTGAAAAGTGTCCTGAGCACCACCAGCGAACAGCAGTAAGGATTGCCATGATCATCAGCCAGCAGCCCGTCGTCCTGACCAGCAGCAGCATCGAAGCCAGCGATGAGGAGGCAGTTGAGGCCAATGTGAGCGTGGTGGACGCCATGCACACCGCTCTTCTGCACACCGAGGAGATGTCGCCGGTGGCGGTCCGCAGCTACTACGTGGATTTCTACCTCACGCAGTCACTCGAGGGCGGCTTCGCGCAGTACTCCTTCATGGCCGTGGACCGGTCCGAAACGGACACCCTGATCCGCGAGGGTATGGCCGGCATGGGAGCAACCGCCCACCTGGACCTCTTCAACCGCGCTGTTGCGGCCTACGACGCCCTGACCGAGGATGAGGCCGAGCACTACCTCGACGGCGGACTCGACCAGGCTGAAGAGACCCCCGACGCCGTCCTGCGGATGGAAGAGCTCGACGGCGAGTTCGAGGAGCTGCTGGAGCGGGAGAACATCACCGCATTCAATGCCGCCTGGCTGCGCGGACAGGCCGATCTCCTGGTGCTCGACGACGAAGAGGTGGGCGCGTACATCCAGCGGCTGGCTGCCCTGATCCCGGACCTGCCCGAACGCCAGGCCCAGGCAGAGGCCGAAGCGCTGGAGGACGCCCCGGACTTCGAAATCATCATCCGCGAGCTCTGCAGCGTTGCCGGGTACCAACTCCTCAGGATCACCATGGGGGACCCCAACTACCTGCACGACGGCGAGAAGACCCTGGCCTGGCACTTCTCCACGGACCACGGTGACTTCCTGATGGTGGAGGAAGACGACGAAGCCTTCATGATCAACCCCGAAACCCTCGAAATCGTCGCAGCCGTGGAGTTTGAAGAGGCCGACGCCGACCTCGTGCAGGCCTAGAAACAGGTCTCAGGTCCTTCCGGTCCGCGGGACAGGCGCCGTGAATATCAGGCGACCCCGGCGCCTGTCCCGCGAATCCAGTTTTCCTACGTGTTCTGCTCCAGGGCCGCGGTCAGGATTTCCAGCAGCTCGTCGTCCACCTGCTCGGGGGACACCAGCCGCACCCGGAGCGTAAAGGGATCGTCCGCCCGTGTCCTGACCTGTTCCAGCCGGCCCCCGGCGGGAGCATCAAGGCGCAGGGTCACGTCCACCGCCGAGTTGGTGGACCGGGTCACCTGGGCGAACTTCCGGCGCGGGCTGTGCAGGGACACGTAGCCCTTCCGCATCTGGATCTGGACGCCGTCGGCGGCTGACGCCCAGGCAAGGATGGAATCGGCGATCGGCCGCAGCTGCGGGTGGTTGGCGTATTGGCCGTCGATCAGTTCGTCGGCGTCGCGCAGCATGAACTCCGGGTAGCCGAACATCTCCCAGGACACCGCGTACTGGGCATAGCCCGTCACGCCAAAACCGTCCCGCATCCAGTCGCGGAGTTCCCGGTCGCTGCGGATGCCCGCCGCCCGGGCCTGCTCCACCCAATGGGCCGTATCCTGGCCGGTCTTCCGCAGGAGCAACGCCTTGTTGTTGTCCACCATGGATTGCCAGGTGCCGGGCTCTTTCCGGGGCGCACCGGTTTGTGTGTCGGACTGCTGCGGCTGGTTGCTGTTGGACATGCATCGATCGTAAGGGCGACGGTCCCGTGGTCCTGATACGGACGGGCAATAAAAAAGATTTCCAGCGTCCGTAACCTTTCCGCTGCCCCCGGCGATGTAGGAGGTGATGGGTCCGCACGCCGGGCCCTACCCGATATGTTGTCCAGGTTTGGAGTACTTGATGTCTTTGTTCACCGTTCTCGCCACCAGTAAAGTCGCCGCCGGAGTCCTGGCAGCAGGCACCCTGGCCGTCGGCGGAACCGGCGCAGCCGCCGTTACCGGTGTCCTCCCCGCTGACGCGCAGCAGACCGCGCACGAACTGTTCGGTGCTCCCGCCCCGCAGCTGGCAGCCGTGGCAGCCTCTGACGCCCAGGCCGGTGCGGAGTCCACCACGGATGCGGCGGCCGACGCCGATGCAACGGCAACTGCTGATGCGGCTGCCGACGCCACGGTCAGCGATGAGGAAGCAGCCGCCCAGGCTTCGGCTTCCGTTGCCGCCGGTACTGCCGTAGACGCAGCAGGCGCCGCAGCCTTCGGTCTCTGCACTGCTTTCACCAACGGCAGCCTCAACGCGTCTGCCGAGGGCTTCTCCTCGCTGGTTATTGCTGCCGAAGGCGAAGCTAACGTTGGGGACTTCTGCGCCGATGTTGTTGCGGACGCGGATGCCGCCGCCGAAGCCGGAGCGGCTGCCACCGGCTCCGCCGCCGTTGAGGTTGAACGTCCCGAGCTTCCGGCCGTTCCTGCCGTCCCCGCCGTCCCGGGCGTCGACGGCGAGCCCGCCGTTCCTGCCGTGCCTGCTGTTCCGGTTGAGGGCGCCGACGTCGTGGAAGCCCCCGCGGTTTCAGTCCGCTAGGCACCGTTGGCTAGGGTGGACCGCAGCTGTTTTGTGGCTGCGGCCACTCTGGACTGCAGGAACCAGCCCCCCGTTCCTGCAGTCCCGCCTGCCGGCAGCGTGGTGCTGCCGCAGGCGGAAGAAGCAGCGGGGACAGGCAATCCGCACCGCACAACCGGGACAGGCGCACTCCACGTTCCGGGATGGAGGAGCCGCTGGTGCTAGACACTTTGGCCCATGAAGAGATCGACATATTCGACAGCGCAGCCGGAACAGATCCCGCTGTGCTGTTCGGCGCTGCCTATCGGTCCTTCGGCGGCCCCGTCCAGGGCTACCTCAAGGCCCGCGGTGTTGACGACCCGGAAGCGGTAACGCAGGACGTGTTCCTGGCCTTCTATCCGAAGATCCAAGGGCTCACCGGCGGCCTGCAGGGCGCCAAATCCTTGATCTTCTCCATTGCCCATGCCCGCATGGTTGACCACTACCGCCGGCTGGAGCGCACGCCGCAACTGTCGCCCTACGATCCCCAGCATGACGGCCGCACAACGCCGTCGGCGGAGGACCAGGCCGTGGAACTGGACGGCGGGGCCGCCGCGATGCTGGACGGCCTCAGCGGCGAACACCAGGAAGTACTGGCGCTCCGCGTGGTGGCGGACCTGTCCATCGAACAGGTGGCGGGCATCATGGGCAAAAGCACCGGGGCCATCAAACAGCTCCAGCGCAGGGCCCTTCAGAACCTCAAAGCACAGACGCTCTCAAGAAACCAGGCGAATCATGAGTGACACCGCAGGATCCCGCAGCGACGGATTCGTTGACCAGCTGCTGCTGGAGGCAGGGCTGGACGACGACGGACAGCTCCATCCAGCGCTCCTGCAACTCCGCGCCCTGGGTGCTGTGGCGCCGGAACCCTCCGCGGAGGTCGCAGCCCTGATGCAGCGTGCCGAGGAGGTGGCGGCTTCAAACAGCACGGCCGCTACTGCTGCGGCCGCGCCAGTTGAGACCGCAGCAGTATCCGCCGCCGCACCCCCCGATGAGCTGGCCGCGCGGCGCCGCGCCAAACGGCGCGTCACCCTGACAGCACTGTCCGTGGCCGTCTCGCTGTCCGCCGGCGGAGCCGTCGCCGCGGCTTCCGACCAGGGGTTCCGGGACTCCTTCAGCCGGCTCAACCATGCCGTCACGTCGTTTGTGACGGGATCCACCGGGGTTCCGGCGGGGAACCCGGCTGATGAACCCGCAGCCCCGGTTCCTGCCACGCCGGCAACCCAAGCAGCCGAAGAGACTGTCCCGGCCGCACCAGGTCCCGCCGGGCAACCGGCGGAGGTGACGCCGTCGAACGCTCCCGCCCCGCCGGACACGGCAGCCGGGCAGGACGCCGCCCCGGGGAAGCCGGCCGGCCTTCCTGCTGCGGAGGACCTGGCCACCGCCGTTCCGGATGATCTCACCAACGGTGTAGGCCAGCCGCCGCAGGTGCCCGTCCCCGGCGCGTCAGAACTTCCGCTGCCCGGGACTCTCCCCGCAGTTCCGCTGCGCTAGCTGCGGTAGGGCGCCTGCGGCCCGTTTTTTCCGGCCGCAGCCCGCCATTCAAGCCCTGCCGCGAAGAGCGTGGAGGCGGGCCGGCCCGGCCGGCAAATCCAACTCAGTAGGCTGATGCACCGCCCATCTTGATCATGGCGCCGGACGGATCCGCCAGGTACCAGACGTCATTGACGCCCTGGCCCAGGATGTCGCCCGGCTTTGTGTCCTTCGCGAAGTAGTACAGCGGCAGTCCCTCCAGGGTTACCTGCTGTTTTCCATCCGGGGTGGTGATGGTGCCCAAGGCTCCCGTGACGCCCTCGGCGGACGGAGTCTCCGAGGAAGCAAAAACAGGGGGCCACGCAACCAGGCAGGCGTCAGTGCAGGCACTGGTTCCGGAGTCCTTCACATCCTTCGTGAAGAAGTACACGCTCATTCCCTTTCCATCCACCACGATGGTGCCGGCGCTTGTGGAGGCTGTCTTGAGGTCGACGCCCGCGCTGGCCGTGGTGGACGTTGCCGAGGGCGGGGACACCGACGCGGCGGGGGCCGTTGCGGACGTGGCAGGCGCGCCGGTGGTGACAGCGGGGCTGGTGGCCGGCGCGGTTCCGGTGCCGCCGGCGCAGGCCGTCAGTACCGCGGCAAGGGCCAGGATGGCGAGGCCTGCACCCGGGTGGTGTTTCATGGGTTGCTCCTTGGCTGGGCCCGGCGTCTGATACCGGACGCTAACCCCTACGACGCATCCGGGTGAAGAATGGTTCAAGCAGGATGAACTTTTTATCGGCCCGCGGCGTCTTTAGGACATCAGCAGGAATGTGGGACAGAACCACATCAGGAGGGACGGCATGCCGCTGGATGAGGACGTGGTGGCGTCCATCTACCGCGAACACGGCCCCGCCCTGCGCCGGTTCGTCCTCAGTGCCTCCCGGGACCCCCAACTGGCTGAGGACGTGGTGCAGGAGACCGTGCTCCGCGTCTGGCAGCACGCGCCGGAGATCAACGGCAGCCTCCGCAGCTACCTGTACCGGACGGCCAGGAACATCATGATCGACAACTACCGGCGTGCCCAGCGGCGCCCGGAAACACTGGAAAGCGGCCTCACGGATCACGGCGGGGCGATGGAAAAGGTGGATGAGCTGTTGATCCGGGTCTTGATCGAGGAGGCCCTGCTCCGGCTGAGCAAGGAGCACCGCGACGTCCTGGTGGCCCTGCATTACCGCCGTTTTACGGTCAATGAAGCCGCCGTCCAGCTCAACATCCCCAGCGGAACCGTGAAGTCCCGCGCCTATTACGCGGTCCGTGCCCTGCGCACCATCCTGGATGAAATGGGGGTGGAACGGTGAACGGTTTTGATCCCCACCAGTTGCTGGGTGCCTACCTCCTGGGCGGCCTGGACGACGACGACCAGGCGGCTTTTGCGTCCCACCTCAAGGACTGCGCCGCCTGCCGTGAGGAACTGGCCGGGCTTGAGAAGCTTCCCATGCTGCTGGATGCCCTTCCCGTGCCGGATGCCGTGGCGCTGACTGCCGTTGCGGCCGTAGCGGCCGGTCCTGTTGCCCCCGTTCCGGTTCCGCTCCTCAGCAAGCTGGCGCGCCGCCGTCGGACATCACGACGGCGGTGGGCGGCACTCGTGGGCGCCGTGGCCGCCGCCTGCCTCGCCTTGGGGCTCGCTGCCGGACCCTTGCTGGCGCGGCCCGAGCAACCCGACGCCACCTATTCCGTCCAGTCCGGGGGCGGGCTCCAGTTCAGCATCGACCTGGCCCGCAAGACCTGGGGGACCGAGCTGGCCGTGAACGGAAGCAGCCTCCCGCAGGACGGGACGTTGTCCCTGTGGGTCCGTGACCGCTCCGGCGGCGAGGACCGCGCGTGCGCCTGGTCGGCCACCCCCAGCGGCAGGGTCAAGGTCACGGGGGCCACGCCCATCCAGCTGGGGAGCATTTCCAGTGTTGAGCTGCGGGACGGCACGCAGCATGCCGTTGCCGTGATCACGGTGCCCTGAAGCCCAGAAGCACAGACGCCTGGCGCCTCGCGGGCTAGGGGAGCTCCGGCGAAGGCCCGTGGAGGTCACGGAACTCAGCTACCAGCGCCTCATCCTCGCAGGCGCGGGCGAACGCCTCGATCCGCCTCTCGATCTCGTGCCCCAGAAGCCAGGTGCCGATCCTCTCCATCAGCGGCCGCAACAGCGCCGGCCGGCAGGAAAAGGTGTACTTCCAGACCGCCTGCGTGCCGCCGTCGCCGGCCGTGAAGCGCCAGCCGCCGCCGAAGTTCCCGAAGAACCAGGGGCCGGACACCATGGTCATGCCCACGTTCCGCGGCGGGACGTAGGAGACGTACTCGCTGACCATCGTCAGCCCCAGGCGGGAGCGTGTCCTGGTGCGGACGCCCTTGCCGGCCGAGCTGGCTCCGGCCAGGAATGCCTGGGCCGAGATGAACGGGTCCCATTTAAGCCGGAAGGTGCCGGTGGTCTGGGAGAAGGCGAAGACCGTTTCCGGGTCGAGGCGGATGAAGCGTTCGGCGCGTACCTGGGGCATGGTCCCACCCTAGCCACCCCGGCGCTCAACCACTCGACGCGGCCATCGCGACGGCGGTTCCCTGGCCGTTTCCGGGTTACTGGGTCATTTTGGCCAGCCGGGCCCGCACGATCATGAACACCCCGTAGCAGATGAGCCCGGCGCCCACGGCTGCCAGCAGGTAGACGCCAAGGGGCTGGTCGCGCAGTGCACGGAGCCCGCCGTCCAGGCCGGTTGAATCCTCCGGGTGGGCCTGAAGGGTGGCGATAACGATGAGCAGGCCGGTCAGCAGCAGGACCACGCCCTTGGCCACATAGCCTGTCACGCCCAGCACCGTTACTGCAGTCCTTGCCTTTGGGGAGGCGGGCATGACCAGATGCTTCTCGAAGGATTTCCTGAGCCCACGAATGCCGTACACCACCCCGGTCACGGCGATGCCGGCACCCAGCAGGACCAGCAGGGCTACACCGCCGGGGGCTTTGATAAGGGAGACGGTCAGGTCACTGACAGCTCTTTGGTTGTCGCCGCCCGAGCCGGTTCCCCTCGCGAAGGACAACAACGTCAGGGCGAGTCCGGCGAACACCAAAGCCTGGGCCCCGGCCTTGGCCTTTTTTCCGGCTTTTTCCTTGGTGGGCAGCCTGTTGTAGTCGAAGATGGCATCGCTGGCCTGCCACAGCGCAAGGGCAGCGCACGCCGCGAAACTCGCCCACAACAGGAAGGGACCGGCCGGCTGCGTGGCGAGCTCCGCCACGGCGCCGCTGAAGTCCGCGTTGCCGGTGCCGCCCATGGCCAGCCGGATGGCAATTGCACCCACCAGCAGATGCAGTATGCCGCTTGCCGCAAACCCTGCCCTTGCCAGCAGTTCCAGAGTCCGCGAATTGGTGACGTTCTCTGCCGCGTCCACGGCCTGCTTCAGTTCTCTTTTGATGGCTGTTCCTTTGTGCGTGCGCAGTGCGCGGTGGTCCACTGGTGTGCGTGCCCCACACAAAGGCAATCGTGCCACGCGGACACGGTCTGGAACAGTACGCGGCCTGGCGGTGTGGATCCGCGCCTCTCTCCGGACATGCATGGGGAGGGATCCCCATCGCCCGGTCCCGGCGGCTGTGCCACCATAAGCAGCAGCGGATGACACGCACCGAGGACTTTTCCGGGGGAACACCATGACCTTTTACGGCGCTGACGTCAGCCAGCTGCGCGCACTGGCCAGGGCGGCTGACCAGGCCGCGTCGCTGCTGAGCGCACGGGCCGCCTCGCTGCACGGCCAGATCCAGTCCGCACCGTGGAAGGGAACGGACGGCGACCGGTTCCGCCAGGAATGGGCTGGCAGCCACCGCCCCGGACTGGACAAGGTGGTGTCCAGCCTGCGGGAGAACTCGAAACTCCTGCTGAAGCACGCCGATGAGCAGGAGAAGGCGTCGTCATCCCGCGGAACCAGCGGCACCGGCCCGTGGGACCCCCTCCAGTCGCTCGCCGCCCAAGCCCGGGACTGGCTGCAGGAACAGGCTGCAGCGGCGGCTGCGGCCGCGGAACACCGCAGGGAACTGGAGGCCGGCCTGGAGCGCATGCTGGATGCAAGCCCCGCGGAGCAGGCCACGTGGTGGGACAGCCTGTCCGCAGCGGACCGCAAGTACCTGGTCGAGGGCGAGGGGGACGACGGTCCCTTCGCCGAAGACCTCATGCGCATGGACGGCGGCATCCCCGAATCTGCGCAGGAACAAGCCAAGGAACACCTGCAGGAGCTGGCCAAGGCGGATATTCCCGTCTACGCCGAGGCCGGCCGGGCCTCCATCGAGGCGCGGGTGGCGTGGGTCCACGGGGGCGCCGAGGTAGGCACCGAAGTGGTGGAAAACGCGGACGGCTCCGCCACCATGAAGGTGTACGGGAACATGGGGCTGGGGGTGAACGACACCAGTGGCGCCTCCGGCGTCACCCTTAGCGGGGAGGTGTCCCGGGAGTACACCTTTGGCAGCGTGGAGGAAGCCATGGCCGCCCGCGGACAGATGTACCGCGACCTGCCGCCGGACAGCGTGGGCGAGATCAAGGACGTGGCGGGCAACCCGCCGGGCTACATCCTGGAAACCATCGACAATGCGGCCGGTGACAACGGGTCCACCGGGCTGACGGACAAGGCGAAGGGGACCCTGTCGCTGGAGGCAGAAGCGGAAACCGGGGCCGCGGCCGGATCCGCGAAGCTGGACCTGGCCTACGAGCGGAACCTCACGGACGGCACCTCCACCGCCAGCGGAGAAGTTTCAGCGCAGGGAACGCTCAACCTGGACGGGCGGATCTTCGAGGCCTCCGGCAAGGGCGGCCTGCAGGTCACCATGGACAAGGACAACACCATCGGTTCAGTGTCGGTGTCCATGGACGGTACCGTGGCGCATGGGGTCACGGCGGGCACCGATGTTAAAGCTGCCAAGGTGGAGTCCTCGGTGACCGCCGGCACGCAGGGCACGGTCAGGATCGACGTGGAGTACTCGCCGGAGAACCGGCCCGTGATCGACAGCTATCTGCGCAACATAGCACTGGGTGATGAGGCAGGGGCGGCCCGGGATGCCGCCCGGCTCTATGAGGCCGGGTCCGCCACGGTACAGGTCAACAGCGTGGTCAGTGCGTCCACCGAAGCCGGCCTTGACGTGAAGCTGGGCGAGGTGGAGGTCAAGACGGAGAGCCAGGCCACCACCAACGTGTCCACCTACTACAAAGTCCCCAACGACACGAAGCTTGAAAGGCTGTGACCATGTCCGTGCACATCGAATCCCCGCTGGGGTTCACGGCAGACTTTCCCGAGCACACGCAGGTCCTCGGCGACTCCACGGCCGGGCCCAACAGCGGGCAATACGGACTCCCGGGCGATGTCCTGGTCACCGTCATTAAGGACGACACCTCGGTGCAGGACGCACCGCAGGCCAACGGATGGGCGCACCTGATGTCCGGCTTCTACCGTGAGGAGCGGGGTGGAACCCTCCTGGCGGAGGGCGAACTGAACCTCCCCGGCAAAGCCGCGTACGCCGTGGTGGTGGGTTACGACGACACCGGAGGCGCGGGGAAGGTGGCAGCCACCGTGGGTGTGTGGGAGCGCTCGCGTTTTATTGGCGTCGTGGTGATCTGGCCCTACGTGGACCCCGGCGTGGAGCCGCGGCTCGGCATGCTCAGGGAGATTGTGGCCGCCATCAGCGTGGGCTGACCTCCTGCTACCGCCGGCGGTAGCAGAGATCGAAGATCAGGCGCCCGGCCTCGTGGGCTTTCGCCTCGAAGCTGGTGCGGATCCTGCCTTCGAACCGGGGAGCCCAGCCGCCCGTCTCGTCCACGCCCTCGTTGGGCCCGGTGTGTAAGGTGCTGACGGGGGCGCGGCCCTCACGGACCGGAGCGCCGCCCACCACGGACTCGACGCCGGACTGCCACACCTGCGTCAGCGGGCTTTCGGGTCCGCGGCGCTGGCCGTTGTGCAGGTTCTCGAAGTCCTCGGAACCGGCCAGGACATCACGGACGTGGACAGCATAGTTGGACCAGTCGGTGGCGATCCGCCACAGCCCGCCCGGCTTCAGGGCACGGGCAGCCAGTGATGCAAACTCGGGCTGGATGAGGCGCCGCTTGTGGTGCCGTGACTTGTGCCAGGGGTCGGGGAAGAAGACCCACAACTCGTCAACGGACCCTTCGGGCAGCATGGTGGCCAGCACTTCGGGGGCATTGGCCTCAACCACACGGACGTTGCGCAGCCCCCGGCTGTTGATCTTGATGATGGTGTTCGCCAGCCCGGGAGTGTAGACCTCCACGGCCAGGAAATCGGTGTCCGGGTTCTGCTCCGCCGCGTGGCAGATGGCATCGCCCAGGCCCGAGCCGATCTCCACAATCAGGGGAGCCTTCCGGCCAAATTCCGCCTCGGCGTCGAACGTGTAATCCGGGTGGACGGAAGTGTTGGCGACGTGGCGGGGAACATCCACAGCCCACCGCTCTGCATGCTCTTCCCACGCAGCCTGCCGGCGGCCCTGCAGCCGGGTGCCGCGGCGGACAAAGCTGACCGGCCGGCCGCCATAGGTGCCGAAGGATGCCTGCGTGCCGGGGGTTACGGGCCGGGGGACATGCGGCTGCTGGGGGTTTTCGGGGGATTCACTCATCCCTTCAAGGATACCGGGGCGGGACCCGCCGGCGGGTCCGGTTCGTGGCGGGCGGGAATGGCCGCGGCACGGCCGCCTCAGCGCATCATGTAAACGAACCGCAGGGTCATGAGGAGCCCCACAATGAAAATCACGCCGTTGATGCACAACGCTGCCAGCGCCAGACCGGACCCTTGACCGCGGAGTCCGGACTTCCGCAGGGCGGAGACGCCCAGCGATGCAGAGGTGATGCCGAAGATCAGGGGCAGGCTCCAGAACACGAGGGGAGCCAGCAAGGGATTCTTTGACGGGCCGTCGTACGGGAAGGTCAACAGCATGGCAAAACTGGCGAAGGGGGCCGTGAGGAGGAGGCTCGCGGGTGCCACGATCGCAAGGACGAGGCTTGCAACCGCTTTGCCGGTGTGGCCGCCGCCTGGTGGTGCCGGAACCACGGCCTGGGACTGCGGCGCTGTGGCTTCCGTCGCGGAATTGTTGTGCCCAGACTGAGGTGGCATGTCCATGGTTCTCCCTGATTGTGAATGACTGGCCCGGCAGCGTGCCCTTCAAACCTAGGGACGCTGCCCGTCTGCCAAAAGCGCGCGGGCCGCGTATGTGGACAACTCCTGTGGCAGTCGGCTCCTGCAACAATGGGCGGGTGACGGAAGCGACGAACGCCGAGGCAAGGAAGCAACGGCCGGGAAGCCCTGCCGGGGAGGCAGCACCGCAGGCCGGGGTTGATCCCGGCGCCCTGGTTGACGCGGAGATTGATGAAACGCCCGCACCCGGGCCAACCCGGGTGGGAAGCCGGCGGCAGCTCGCCTACCTCGGCCTGTGCCTGGTCCTGGTCGGGCTCAACCTGCGGACCGTGTTCTCCAGCTTCTCCGCCGTGCTGCCGGAGGCCAGCTCGCAGGCGGCGTTGCCCGGATGGGCGGTGGTGGTCCTGACAACTGTTCCCGTCACGCTGCTGGGCGTGTTCGCGCCGCTCGCCCCGGTCCTGGCGCGCCGGTTCGGTGCCGAGCGTGTCCTGCTCGGTGCCATGGCGGTCCTGACGGCGGGGCTGCTGCTGCGCCCGGTGGACACGGGGCTGCCCGCCGCCGGCCACCTGCCCGCGCTCCTTGCCGGGACGGCGGCGTGCGGAGCTGCGATCGCCCTGTGCAATGTCCTGTTGCCGGGGTTGGTGAAGCGGGACTTCCCGCACCGGCTGGGGCTGATGGGCGGGCTGTACACGACGGCGATCTGCGCGTCCGCCGCGCTTGGTGCCGGCTTCACGTACCCGATCTACGTGGCGACGGGGGAGTGGACGCTGGCGCTGTGGTTCTGGGCGGTGCCGGCCGCCGTCGTCCTTCTGCTGTTCCTGCCGGTGGCCGTCCGCCAGCCCCGGATCAGGCACCAGGCTGCCAGGGACGGGGTGAACGTGTGGCGCTCCGCGGTGGCCTGGCAGGTGACCCTCTTTATGGTGCTGCAGGCGATGATGTCCTTCAGTGTTTTCGCGTGGCTGGCGCCGATCCTGCGCGAGCGGGGCGTGGACGGGGCGACGGCGGGCCTGATCGTCTCCGTCAGCATCGTGCTGCAGATGCTCGGTTCACTGTTCGCCCCGGCGCTTGCAGCCAGGCTCCGCGACCAGCGGGCCATCAACACCGTGGTTGCCCTGATGACAGGTGCCGGCTTCGCGCTGAGCATCTTCGGGCCCCTGGAGCTGGTGTGGGTGTGGGCCGGGCTGCTGGGCCTGGGGCAGGGAAGCCTCACGGCCGTTGCCCTGACCATGATCATGCTCCGCACCCGCGACGGCCACACCGCCGCGCACCTGTCCGGGATGATGCAGGGCGTCGGGTACGGGCTCGGTTCAACCGGAACCCTGCTGGTGGGCCAGCTGCACCAGGCCACCGGTTCCTTCACCGCCGCCGGATTCCTGTTCCTGGTGGTCGGCCTGCTCGCGGCCGTCTTCGGCTACCGCGCCGGCCGCGACCGGTACATCGGCTAAGGCCCAAATGCCCGACTCCACGGTTCCAACCACCCATCCCGCCCCGCGCATCCTGCAGCGGCCGTACCTGTGGGTGACCATCGGCACGTGCGCCCTGGTGTTCCTCGCCGCGTTCGAGTCCCTCGCGGTGACCACCATCATGCCCCTCGTCAGCAGGGAGCTGAACGGCGCCGGCCTCTACGCCCTGGCCTTCGCCGGTCCGCTGGCCACCGGCGTGATCGGCATGGTGGCGGCCGGCAACTGGTCCGACCGCCGCGGGCCAACGGCACCCCTGTACGCCTCCGTGGGGCTGTTCGTGGTGGGGCTGCTGATCGCCGGAACCTCCGCGTCCATGCCGATGCTCGTCGCCGGCCGGCTGGTCCAGGGGCTGGGCGGCGGAGCCCTCACCGTGGCGCTGTACGTCCTGGTGGCCCGCATCTACCCCGGCGTGCTGCACCCCAAAATCTTTGCGGCGTTCTCCGCGGCGTGGGTGATCCCGTCGCTGGTGGGTCCCTTCGCGGCCGGGATCGTGGCACAGGTGTTCAGCTGGCACTGGGTGTTCCTGGGCGTGGTGGGGCTGGTCATTCCGGCGCTGCTGATGATCGCGCCGGTGCTGCGCGGGATGGACCAGCGGCCCATGGACGCCGCAGCCGTACCGTGGGCAACCGGCCGGCTCGCGTGGGCCGCCCTCGCCGCAATAGCGGTGCTGGCGCTGAACCTGTCTGCCGGCGTCCGCGTCCCCGGGGTTCCCGCGGCCACCGCTCTCCTGGCCATCGCCGCCGTCGTCCTGGCGCTGCTGGCCGTCCGGCCCCTGGTGCCACGCGGCACCCTGATCGCCCGGCGCGGCCTTCCCAGCGTGATCCTGGCACGCGGACTCGCCTCCGCCGGGTTCTTCGGTGCCGAGGTCTACCTTCCCTACCTGCTGATCGAGCAATACGCCTTTTCCCCCACCTTCGCCGGCCTCACCCTCACGGGCGGAGCGCTGGCGTGGGCGGGCGCGTCGGCAGTCCAGGGCCGCCTCGGGACCCGGCTGTCCCATCGCCGCGCGGTCCTGACCGGGGCGCTGATGGTCCTGGGCGCGGTACTGCTGGCCCTGGCCACCACGTCTCTCCACTGGCCGGCCGCCGTCGCGATTGCCGGCTGGATCTTCGCCGGCGGGGGCATGGGCCTGCTGTATCCGCGGCTCAGCGTGATGACCCTTGCGCTGTCCACCAAGGACAACGAAGGCTTCAACAGCTCCGCGATGTCCATCTCGGACTCGCTGGGCGGTGCGCTGGCGCTCGCCACCACGGGCATCGTGTTCGCGGCATTTACGACGTCGACGGGATCCTTCGCGGGCGTCTTCGCCCTTGCCGCCGTGCTCGCCACAGCCGCGGCCTTCGTGGCGCCGCGCGTCACCGCCAAGGCCTCCTGAAAGGCGTCAGCCCAACCGGGTGGCCCGCAGGACGACGTCGGCGATGGTGGCGTGCTCGCCGTCCGGACCCGTCACCGGGCGCTCGCGGCTGGTGAGGACCTCAACCTGCCATCCGGGGCCGTCCAGCCCCAGTTCCTGGACAACCTCGTCACCGGTATAGAACATGTCCCGGTGGGTGTGCCCGGCTCCGCCTCCCCACGGCGGCAGCCGGTCCGGGTGATGCCCCACCACCAGCAGGGTGCCGCCGGGTTTGACCGCCGCCGCGGCCGTCCTGAGCGGACCCTGCCAGGCGAGCTCCTGGGAGTGCAGGAACTGCGAGGTCACCAGGTCAAAGGGACCCCCTGGCTCCCACTGCTCCAGGTCCGCCTGCTGCCACGTGATGCGGCTGGCAATCGCGCCCTCGCCTGCGTGCACGCTCTCCCTGGCCAGGGCGGCTTTCTCGTGCGACTGGGCCCGCTCCAGCGCCACAGCGGAAACGTCGACGGCGGTCACGGTCCAGCCCTGCTGTGCCAACCATATGGCGTCGGCGCCTTCGCCGCAGCCAAGGTCCAGGGCCTTCCCCGGCCGGAGGCCACCTGCCTCGCGGACCAGCTGCGGGTTGGGCTTTCCGCTCCAGATCTGCGGTTTTGCGCGGTACCGCTCGTTCCAGACGGAGGCGGCGTCATTGCCGCGGATGCCGGTGCCGATGCCGTTATCCGCTGTGGAGGTTCCGTCGTCGTGCATGTCCTGGTGGTGCGCCACGTGTTCGTTCATGCCTCAACACTGCCCTGCACCGACTGCTAAGGCAACGCCCCCAACCAAGTAGCAGCAACTGTCGTTCCGGGGCCTCAATACGACACTTGGTGCTACTCAGTTGGGCAGCGGAAGTGACGCGACAACGGGTCTGCTCCGCCGGGATGCTAGACTGGTGGAACTTGATGTGCAGTGATGCCCATGTACCTCTTCATTTAGGGGACAGGGCTTTTTTCATGTGAGAGGCACATCCTGCGTCGATGAACGCGTTCCATTTGGTCCCGGCCGCCGCTTTGCATAAGCGGCAGCAGGCTGGTTGATCACCTGAATTTTCTTCGGCGAACCCCTGGGCCAACCGGCATCGGGGGCCGATATCCGCACGGATACCGCCTGAAAGACCTTTGACTTTTGACTACTTTCGCTGCCCTTGGCACACCCAAAGCCCTCGCCGACACCCTCGCCGCGCAGGGAATCGAAACCCCGTTCCCCATCCAGGTGAAGACCCTGCCTGACACGCTGTCCGGACGCGACGTCCTGGGCCGCGGCCGCACGGGTTCCGGCAAGACTATCGCCTTCGCCATCCCGCTGGTGGCCCGCCTGGCCGAGCGCGAGGCTCCGTACTTCCGCAAGCCCGGCCGCCCCATGGGCCTGGTGCTGGCACCCACCCGTGAACTGGCCACGCAGATCAACGCCACCATCGAGCCGCTGGCCAAGGCTGCCGGCCTGAATACCACCGTGATCTATGGCGGCATCTCGCAGGCACGCCAGGAAAAGGCACTTCGCGCCGGGGTCGACATTGTCATTGCCTGCCCGGGCCGCCTGGAGGACCTGATCCGCCAGCGCATCCTCACCCTCGAGGCCGTGGAGATCACCGTCCTGGACGAGGCCGACCACATGGCGGACCTCGGCTTCCTGCCCGTGGTGAAGAAGCTTATGGACATGACCCCCAGCCAGGGCCAGCGCCTGCTCTTCTCCGCCACCCTGGACAATGGCGTGGACAAGATCGTCCAGCGCTACCTGTCCAACCCGCTGACCCACTCCGTGGACGATCCGCAGGCCGCGGTGACCACCATGGAGCACCACGTGCTGGTGGTCAACGACCAGACCGTCAAGAAGCAGCTGATTGTTGAGCTCGCTTCAGGAGCCGGCCGCCGCGTCCTCTTCATGCGGACCAAGCACCACGCCCGCAAGCTGGCCAAGACCCTGACCGACGCCGGGATCCCCGCCGTGGACCTGCACGGCAACCTGTCGCAGAACGCCCGTGACCGCAACCTCGCCGAGTTCTCCAACGGCGATGTGCGCGTCCTGGTGGCCACCGACGTTGCAGCCCGCGGCGTCCACGTGGACGACGTCGAACTGGTGATCCACGTGGATCCGCCCACCGAGCACAAGGCATACCTGCACCGCTCCGGCCGTACCGCGCGTGCCGGTTCCGACGGCACCGTGGTCACGCTGACCCTCCCGGAGCAGCAGACCGACGTCAAGAAGCTGATGAAGGCTGCCGGCGTGGAGGTCACCTTCGAACGCGTCACCGCCAACTCGCCCATCGTGGCTGACCTGGTGGGCGAAATGGCGGACAAGGTTGATCCCCGCACCCGCGCCGCACTGCTGGCCGCCAAGGCCCAGAAGCAGGGCGGCGGAACCTCAACGGGCGCCAACGCAGAGCGCAAGCGCGCCCGCCGCCAGGCTGCGCCCACAACCGGTGGACGCGGCGGACGCGGCGGCCGGGGCAAGGTTTCGGCCGAGCCGGTCCGCACCGATGTTCCCCGCGCCGAGCGCCGGGCTGCAGCCTTCGAGGGCCGCACCGAAGCCCGGGCAGCGTTCGACCGCAACGCCGAGCAGAACGAGGACCGCGCGATTGCCGCTGCGGCAGCCCGCCGCAACGCCCGTGGCCGCGGCACCGCTTCCACGCACCGCAACGATGTTCCCGCAGCAGGTGGCCGTGCATCGGCCGGCCGCGGTTCAGACGGCCGTGCGGAATCCCGCGTCACCCGCAGCGACGCCCCCCGCGGCGGAACCGGGCGGCCGGCTTCCACCGGCGGCCAGCGCAGCGGACGTCCGGCCACCGGCCAGCGTGCAGCAGCTGCAGGCACAGGTGCACGCACCGGCGGCCGCTCCGCCGGCGCAGGTGCTGCTGCGGCCAGCGGCGGCAACAAGGCTGTCTGGTCCTCCAACACCGGCGGCACCTCCGGCGGATCCTACGCTGCCGGCAACGGCGGTGGCCGCTCCGGTGGAGGCCGCTCCGGCGGTCCGCGCCGTGCATCGGCTCCGGCGTCCAACGAGCGCCGCGGCCGCTAGAGGTCCGTTTTCGGTGGTTGAGACTGTCGGGTTTCGATAGTCTCAGCCACCGCGTTCCTCACCAGCCCCGGGCGCGCCACTCCTCAAGGTGTGGCCGCTCGGCACCGAGGGTGGTGGGCTTGCCGTGGCCGGGATGCACGACGGCGGTATCAGGATAGGTGCCGAACAGCCGCTCCGTGACGTCGCTGAGCAGCTGGTTGAACCGCTCCGGGTCCTTCTGCGTATTGCCCACGCCGCCCGGGAACAGCGAATCACCGGAGAAGATGTGCGCCGGGCCCTCCGGGTCCTGGTACACATACGCGATCGAGCCCGGCGTGTGCCCCCTCAGGTGGACAGCCGCGAGCTCAAAGCCGTCCACGGCCACCCCGTCCCCGTGCCCAAGCCGCCGATCCACCGGAACAGGCAGCGCGTCGGCGTCGTCCGTCCCTGCGGCGGTGGGCGCACCCGTCGCCGCAGCCAGCTCCTTCAGCGCCCGGACATGGTCCCAGTGCTGGTGGGTGGTGGCGATCAGCGCGAGCCGGGGCGTAGCCGCCGTGTCCGCGGAGGCGTCCGCCAGCAGTTGCTGGATGGCGGAAAGGTCGTCCGCTGCGTCGATGAGCACCTGTTCCCCGCTGGCCTTCGCCGTCAGCAGGTACACGTTGTTGTCCATCTCGCTGACGGAGATCCGGCGGATGGTCAGGGCCGGCAGGTCGTACTGAAGTGAGTCCATGGGACGAGTCTATTCACGGCCCTCCGACACCCACTGCGGATCCGCGGAACGGGAGCCGACGACGGCGTCCGAGGCCGCGTCCAGGGCGTCCAGTTGCGCAGGGGTGAGGTCCAGGGTCAGCGCGCCCAGGTTCTCGTCGATCCGGTGCCGTTTACGCGTCCCGGGGATGGGAACGACCGGCAAACCCAGCCGCTTGCCCTGAGCCAACAGCCAGGCCAGGGCCGTCTGGGCGGGCGTCGCACCAAGGTCGCCGGCCACTGACCGGACGGCCGACACCACTGCCTGGTTGGCGCTGGCGGCGTCCGGGGAAAACCTCGGAATCCGGCGCCGGAAGTCATTGTCTCCAAGGCTGGCGGCGTCAACGGTGCCGGTGAGGAATCCCCGGCCCAGCGGCGAATACGGCACAAACCCCACCCCCAGGGCGGCTGCGGCAGGAACAACGTTGCGTTCCACGTCGCGGCTCCAGATGGACCATTCACTCTGGACCGCTGCAATGGGGTGGACAGCGAAGGCATCCTCCAGCTCCCGGGCGGTTACTTCGGACAGGCCCAGGTGCCGGACCTTGCCCTGCTGCACAAGCTCCGCCATGGCCTCCACGGTTTCCACAATCGGAACGCGGAGGTCACGGCGGTGCATGTAGTAGAGGTCAATGACGTCGGTGCCGAGCCGCTGCAGGCTCCGGTCCACCGCCTGCCGGATATACGCGGCGTCGTTCCGGATGTCGGTGTAGCCGCCGGCCGGGTTCCCGACGAGCGCAAACTTCGTGGCCAGCTGCACCTCGTCCCGGCGCTCCCTGAGCAGCCGGCCGATCAGTTCCTCATTGCTGCCTCCGCCATAGACGTCCGCGGTGTCGATAAAGCTGACACCGGAGTCCACGGCGTGGTGCAGTGTTTTGAGTGCGTCGGCCGGGTCCACCTCGCCGTACACGGGAGTGAGGGCCATGCCGCCGAACCCGAGCGGGCTGACTTCGAGGCCGTTGCCGAGTGCCACCATGAGTTCTCCTCTTCGCTTGTCAGTACCAGGGAATGATGCGGTCCGCGCCGGGCTTCGTGGCCTGGATCAGCCGGGCGTTCGCCTCGTCCGGGCCGTTTGCCCAGGCTTCGGCAGCCGCCCGGTCCATCCCGAACGACACATGCCTGGCGACCAGCCGTTCCAGCCGCAGCTCCCGCGGAGTGTCCACAAACCAGACCTCGTCCAGCTGGGCCCGGACCTCTTTCCAGGGCTCCTGCTCCGCGAGCAGGTAGTTTCCCTCGGTGATGACCAGCGGCACTTCGGCCGGGACGGCGATGGAAGCGGCCACGGGTTCGTCAAGGGTGCGCCGGAATTCCGGGGCGTAGACCACTGCCTCGTCCCGGCGGACGAGGCGGCGAAGCAGCGAAAGGTACCCGCCGGCGTCGAACGTGTCGATGGCGCCCTTGCGCCGGCGAAGGGGCGTGCCCTCGATGATGGCGTTTCCAAGGTGGAAGCCGTCCATCGGAACCACTATGGCCGTGGCGGGGGCGAATTGCTGCTGGATCCACGCCGCGAAGGTGGACTTTCCGGAGCCGGGCGCCCCCGTGATGCCCAGGATGGTCCGCGTACCGGGAACCAGCCGGCGCCGCAGGGCGTCCATGGCCTGGGAGATCTCGGGGGAGTCCATGGCAAAAGCCTAAACGGTGCGCCGAATCTCCCCACCTTTAAATCCGGGAGCGCCAAGGACGACGGCGATTCACCGGGACACGCCGTCGGTGCGCCTCAAAGGTGGGGAGAGTCAGCCCGGGAGGCTCAGCGGTGGGAGGCTGCAGGGGCAGGCTGTTCGGGAGCCGGGTGCCCCTTCTCCCCGGGAAGTGCCTTCAACCCGGCCGCGCAGCCCACGATCCCGGCGATGAACAGCACCTTCAGCACGCTGAACGGCTCCACGCCGGTGGCCATCGCCCAGCCCACCGTCAAGGCAGCACCGACGCCCACCCAAATGGCGTAGGCAGTGCCCAGCGGGATGCGGCGGATGGCCATGCCCAGGCCCAGCATGCTCAGCGCGGCGGTGACGATGAATACCAGGGTGGGCACTGGTTTGCTGAAGCCGTCGGAGAGGCCCAGGGCCGTGGCCCACACCGCTTCGAGGACGGCGGAGGCCAGGAGGACCAGCCAGGGGAAGGAGCGCCGCAACATTACGCCACCACCTTCAGGCCCACCACGCACGCGGCGATGCCGGAGAGCAGGAGCAGGCGCGCCGCCGTCGGACGTTCCACCTTGGTGATGATCGCGTAGGCGGAGGTCAGGACCACGCCGACGCCTACCCAGACGGCGTAGGCGGTGCCGGTGGGAATGGACTGCATGGCGATGGCCAGGCCGGCGGTGCTTGCGGTCACGGACACCAGGAACAGGGCGGCTGCGGCGACGCGGCGGCGGCCGGTGGTTTCGAATGCGCGGTGCAGGGCTGCGGCCCAGACGGCTTCAAGGGCGCCGGAGGCCAGAAGGATTAACCAGGACATTACAGATCCTTTGGCCAGTCTTGTCGCGTTCCGGGTACTGGACCGTCGTCCGGAGGCTCCGGATGGGAGCCTTGGTTTCTAGCGTAGCAACGCCCGACGGCGGGTGGCCACGTTGGTGGCCAACTTCACCGCCGGGGGTGAACCCAAGTAAGTAGCGCTAACTGTCGCTTTGGGCCGTCAAAACGACAGTTAGCGCTACTCAGTTGGGGGAGGGGCTGCGGTTAGAGTGTGCCGCCGGCCGCTACCGGGGCGGCACTGTCGCGGCCGCCGTCGCCAACGGTTTCACGGGCGATGAAGTTTTCGATGTCGAACAGGTTGTCCGCGCGTTCGGCGATGTTCAGCAGCGTGGTCATGGACGCCACCTCCTCCACCTGCTCCTTGAGGAACCAGAGCATGAACTGCTCGCCGAGGGCGTCGTTCTCGCCGCGGGCCGCCCGGAACAGGTCCTCGATGTTCCGGGTGACTTCCTTCTCCTGTTGCAGGGCGAGAGCCAGCGGCTCAGTGACGGAGGCGAAGTCGTTGCGGACGGCCGGGACGCCGGGAATGGTGAAGGGGATGTCCCGGTCCAGCATGTACTGCACCATCATCATCGCGTGGTTCCGTTCCTCCACGGACTGGCGGTAGAAGTAGCGGGCCAGCTGCGGAAGGTCCTGGTTGGCGAACCAGGTGGCTACGGCAATGTACTGCTGCGAGGCCGTGAATTCGTTGCCGATCTGGGTGGACAGGAGCGCGTTGAATGTTGAAGTGGTCATAGCCTGAGTCTAGGGACGGCGGCTACCGGTAACCAGTGTGGAAAGGCTCTGCTTCCGAAGGCGAGGCTGGCCTATCCGGGGTACGGGCTAGTCCTCAACGGGGTCGATGGAGACGACGGCCAGGAAGCCGCGGCCAAGGATGTTTGGAGTGTCGGCATCAGAACCGACGACGGCGTCGTACCGGCCCAGGTCCGTTGGGTCACCGTCGCCGGCGCCCACCGTGGCCTGCCCCTGCAGCAGGACCCCCAGCTGCCCTTCGAACACGGGGTGGGCGCGCTTTTTGGACAACTCGATGATCGACGTGAAGCCCTTGAAGGCCCCCGTCCGCGTGATGACGTTGAGGTTCCGGACATCGCCCATGGGCAGTTTGCTGACGGTGGCTGCTCCACCGGCGAACCGGAACGGGCGGTACTTCTCCATGAGGTGTTCGGCCCCGTCCACGGAAAGCAGCAGGAGTTCGCCCTCGACCACCGTGAGGACGCGCTCCATGCCGGGAAACGGCGAAAAGTCGCCGGCCTTGGTCACATCCGCGATGCTGACCCGCCAGTCCCAGCCACCGTCACCGGCCCCGTCCTGGACGGGGGATGCAGGGGCGGGCCGGCTCGCGATCTGCCGTGTCACCCCGCCGCCGTTGTGCCAGGGTTCGGCCTTGAGGTCAGCGAAGCGGATGATTTCCATCAGCCCAGCCTAGTTCGTCTGCCAAGGAGCATCGCGGGGTGGGGCGTTGCCTGCTACTCTCCTCCGGGGGGTCAACACGAAAACAGCCTGAAGGAGCCGGGAATGTTCGTCAAAGTGTGTGGTCTCAGTACACCCGAATCCATCCGTGAGGCGGTGGACGCCGGCGCTGATGCTGTGGGTTTTGTCCTCACCGCCAGCCCCCGGGTTGTCTCGCCGGGCCAGGTGACCTCGCTGCTGGCGGAGGTCCCCGCAGGGGTGTCCCCGATCGCCGTGTTCCGCCACGAGCCGGTTGCCGACGCCGTCGCCATTGCCCGGGCCGCCGGGCTCGAGTGGATCCAGCTGCATGGCTCCCGTTCCCGCCAGGACGTGGAAACAGTGCACGACGCCGGCATGAAGCTGATCAGGGCCGTCACGATGGGTGCCGCCCGGTCAGAGATTGAAGACTGGGGCGAGGACCTGCTGCTGATCGACTCCGCGGTTCCCGGTTCGGGTGAAGCGTGGGATTACGCCGCCATGGCCGAGGTGCCCGAACTCCAGGGGCGCAGGTGGCTGCTCGCCGGCGGCCTGGACCCGGCCAACGTGGCGCAGGCGTCCGTGGCAGCCAACGCGTGGGGCGTGGACGTGTCCTCCGGCGTGGAGGCATCCCGCGGGGTCAAGGACCTGGCTAAGATCCGCGCCTTCGTGCAGGCCGCGAAGTCGGACGCCAACGTCTGACGGCCCGCGGGGATGCCCTCGCCAGGACTTCCGTTTTCAGGGTCCGGTCAGGGGATCCCCCTACGTCCGGGTGGGACCTGCCGGGGCACAATGGATGGATGAAGACACTGCTCAACATCATCTGGCTGGTTTTCGGCGGGTTCTGGCTGGCGCTCGGCTATTTCGCGGCCGGGGTGATCTGCTGCCTGCTGATCATCACCATCCCGTGGGGCATCGCGTCATTCCGGATCGCCGCCTACACGCTCTGGCCGTTCGGCCGGACCGTGGTGGACAAGCCGGGTGGCTCGGGTGTCTTTTCGCTGCTGGGCAACGTGATCTGGCTGCTGGTGGCGGGCATCTGGATCGCCATCGGGCACGTGGTGACGGCTTTTGCCATGGCCATCACCATCATCGGCATCCCGCTGGCCATCGCCAACCTGAAACTGATTCCGGTGTCATTGATGCCGCTGGGCAAGCAGATCGTGCCCACCAACGCGCCGTTCGTGGCCGCATACCGGTAAACAGCTGCGCGTCAGCCGGCCTGTACGTCCGGAGGGCGTAAAGAGGAACCGCAGGTCAACGGCCTGGCAGGGTGCCGGGGATAGTGCTGAAGGCGCCGTTGACCAGGACAGCCACGGAGTCGCTGTCGTCCAGTTCGGCGGCAATGTCCACGTCGTCCCCGTAGCCCGCGCCCAGCAGCTCCCGCCCGCTGGCGCACCCGTGCAGCATCTCGCGGAGCCGCGGCTCCGCGGCCTCGAACACGGCAGCCGCCGCAACCGCCTCCGGTGAATAGCCGTGCCTGCCGTCCTCGGCCTCGTAACCGCCCTTGCCGGCGGCCACCAGCCCGGCGATGAAAGCGCCCGCCCCGATCTGGTCCTCCACGGCGGGACGGAGGGTGCCGTCCGGCCAGCGTTCACCCGCGGCCACCACGGCGATCACCGCATCCTCCGGAAGGTTGGCCGCCACCCAGTCCGCGGTGGCTGCGGCGTTGCGCAGGCACACTGCCGCTACCAGCGGGACCTCGGCGGCCAGCATGTGGCACAGGGAGGAGCCGTTGGGGGAGGGCAGGACCACCCGCTCCAGCGAACCAGCCGCGCGGAGGCTCGCCGGGGACAGGCTCAGCCCGCCGCCGTCGCGGGGACCTGCCAGCTGGGCGTGATGGTGGGCTGCGAAGTCCTCCGCGGTGGTGTCCTTCCAGGGATAGGGAAACACCGTGGCGCCGCGGTCCAGGGCAACGCTGACGCACGTGCCGAAGGACAGGACGTCCACCACCACCGCAAGGTCCACGCCGGACGTTACGGTCCTGGCGCCGTCGAGCCCCCACTCCAGCCGCACCGTATAGGGGAGCTGCCGGTGTGCCGCACTTGCGGAATATACGTGCAGCGCGTTTGAATGCGGCGCGTTCATGTCAGTTCACCCTTCAGGTTCCGGTGCGCGGCAGCCAGCCACAGTTCCTGCGCCCGCTCGGTGTGGAAGAGCGGGTCGAGTTCCAGCAGATGGCGTACGACGGCGGCGCGTCCCGCCGCGAAGTCGGCGTCGCCGATGTGCGCAAAATCCTTCCGGACGGCCGCGACGTAGCGGGCATAGTCGTCCGGTTCCCCGCCGAGGACAGACAGATCGGCGTCGCACAGGAGGGCGCCGTCGCCGTCCCCTGACCCGGGGCGGTGGTCGCTGGTCAGCCGGACCAGCCTGGCCACCTCAGCCACCTCGGCGTCCGGCAGGCCTGCGGCGCGGAGCCGGTCCTCGGCCAACCGGGCGGACTCCTCCTCATCCTCGCCTGCAATGCCGCGGTAAACGGCGTCGTGGAACCAGGCGGCCAGGAGCACGGTGCGCGGCGGGTCGGCAGGATCGGTCAGCAGGTCCAGGGACTCCAGCACCGAGAGCAGGTGCGTGCAGCCGTGATACCGGCGGTGTGGTTCGCTCCAGCGGTCCAGCAGGTCAAGGAACAGGGCGTCATGCCCGGGCATGATGGCGTCCCAGCGGAGCTGCAGCGGCACCTTGAGTGACTTGTTCCGCTGCCTGGCGGGAATGCGCAGGCCGCTGGCGATCAGCTTGCGGACCAGGATCCGGGCTTCCACCGGAACCGCTCCGGCCGCCACGAGGTCCTCGAAGCGGCGCTCCGGGACGTCGTAGTGGTCTCCATCGAAGGCCCGCTCCGGGATGCCCGCCTCCGCGGCGAAGGCATGGAGCTCCGCCAGCGATGTGTCCGAAACCAGGTGGGAGAAATGCGTTCCGTGCGCAGGCCACAGTGGCGGGTCGATGAAGATGGACATGGAGGAAGTCTAGTGTGCTGCCCCGACGGCGGACCGGGGGCCGGTCATAATCGAAAAAGCGGATCAAAGCAGGAGAAACGTCCGCATCTGCGGCCTATAGTGGGGAAATGACCATCATCCGCGTCGCAGAAGCGGCCCGCCTGCTCGGCGTCAGTGACGATACGGTGCGCCGCTGGACGGACAACGGCTCCCTGGCTCCGCTTCGGGACGATTCCGGCCGGCTCGCCGTCGACGGCCTCGAACTCGCCCGGCATGCTCAAAAGCTGGCGCAGCTCCCGGACGATCCGCACCGGACGGGCAGTTCTGCCCGCAACAGGTTTACCGGGCTGGTCACCGGCATCACTGCGGACACGGTGATGGCGCAGGTGGAGCTGCAGTGCGGACCGTTCCGGGTGGTGTCCCTGATGAGCAGCGAGGCTGTCCGGGACATGGGGCTGGAGCTCGGGTCGGTGGCCACTGCGGTGGTCAAAGCCACCACCGTCATCATCGAAACCCCGCAGGGAAAGGGTGCCCCGTGAGAGGGAGAATTCCCGCAGTGCTGGCAGTGGCGGCCCTCACGCTGGGCCTCGCCGGTTGCGCAGGCAGCGCTTCCCCCGGGGATGACACAGGGGAAGGGACGCTCACGGTCTTCGCGGCGGCCTCCCTCACATCCAGCTTCAGTGAGCTGGCCGAAATGTTCGAGGCGCAGCATCCGGGAACGGACGTCACTGTCAGTTTCGCGGGATCGTCGGACCTGGCAACGCAGATCAGCCAGGGCGCTCCGGCGGATGTCTTCGCCTCGGCCGACACCCGGAACATGGAAAAGCTTGGTGATGCCGGACTGCTGCAGGGGGAACCCCGGACCTTCGCCACCAACACCCTGGCCATCGCAGTCCCGCCGGGCAACCCTGCAGCCATTAACTCCTTTGCCGACCTCGCAAGGGCAGGAACACGGCTGGTGACCTGTGCCCGGCAGGTGCCGTGCGGTGCGGCCGCCGCCGCACTCTCGGAACAGCACGGAACCAGGCTCAGTCCGGTCAGCGAGGAGAACTCGGTCACCGACGTCCTGGGCAAAGTCATCTCCGGAGAAGCCGACGCCGGGCTGGTCTACGTCACGGATGTGCGGTCCGCCGGGGACAGCGTGGAAAGCGTGCCGTTCCCGGAAGCGGCCGGGGCAGTCAACACCTATCCCATCGCAGTGCTGGCCGGGAGCAGGAACACCACCGCCGCCGGCGCGTTCCTGGACCTGGTGGCCGGCCCTGAAGGCCGGCAGGTGCTGGCACAGGCCGGCTTCGGGCCGGCCACGCAATGACAGGCGCAGTAGTGCTCCGCCAGCGACCCCGCAAGCCATGAGGGGGACAAAGGTGCGCGCGGCCTACACCGGGGTCCCGGGCTGGCTCTACGCCCTGGCGGTGGTGGCCGCCCTGGTGGTTGTCCTCCCGCTGCTGGCCATCGTGGCAAGAGTCAACTGGGCCAATTTCCTTCCCCTGGTCACCTCCGAACCCGCGCTCTCCGCCCTCGGCCTGAGCCTGCGCACCTCGGCTGCCAGTACTGCGCTGTGCATCGTGCTGGGTGTGCCGCTGGCCCTGGTCCTGGCGCGGGGAAGGTTCCCGCTGCAGGGGCTGCTGCGCTCGCTGGTGCTGCTTCCGCTGGTGCTGCCGCCCGTGGTGGGCGGCATCGCACTGCTCTACACGTTCGGGCGGCAGGGACTCCTGGGCGGGGCCCTGGAGGTGCTGGGGCTGCAGATCGCCTTCTCCACCACTGCCGTGGTCCTGGCCCAGACTTTCGTGGCGCTGCCGTTCCTCGTCGTCAGCCTGGAAGGCGCGCTGCGGACCGGCGGTTCGCGGTATGAGGCGGTGGCGGCAACCCTTGGTGCGCCGCCGAGGGTCGTTTTCCGGCGCGTGACCCTGCCGCTGATACTGCCCGGCCTGGCATCCGGCGCCGTGCTGGCCTTTGCCCGCAGCCTGGGCGAGTTCGGCGCCACGCTCACCTTCGCCGGCAGCCTGCAGGGGGTGACCCGGACCCTGCCGCTGGAAATCTACCTGCAGCGGGAAACGGACCCGGACGCCGCCGTCGCGCTCTCCCTGGTCCTGGTGGCCGTCGCCGTAGCCGTGGTGGCACTTGCCTACGGGCGCCCTGCCGGCGGCCGCACAGCCGGCCAGGTCTCCGGAAAGCGGACGACGGCGCCTGCTCCGGCGGGAGGGAACGTTCCGTGACGTTCTCCTTCCAGGCAGCCGTGGCAGGGCGCGGCTTCGACGTGGCCCTGACGGTGGGGCGGGAGGAAACCCTCGCCGTGATGGGACCCAACGGGGCGGGCAAATCTACGCTGCTGGCCAGCATCGCCGGGCTGCTGAAACCGGACAGCGGCCGCGCCGAACTCGACGGCCGCACGCTGTTCCACCTGGATCCCGGACACCATGCCTGGGTGCCTCCGCACCACCGGGGCACCGTCCTGCTCGCGCAGGAACCCCTGCTGTTTCCGCACCTCACTGCCTTGGAGAATGTGGCCTTTGGGCCGCGAAGTGCCGGCACCTCCAAGCACCTGGCCAACAGCCGGGCGATGCATTGGCTTGCAGAGGTAGAGGCCGCTGACCTGTCGGACCGTCGTCCTGCGGAGCTTTCCGGCGGGCAGGCGCAGCGGGTTGCGGTGGCCCGCGCGCTCGCCGCCGATCCTGCACTGCTCCTGCTGGATGAGCCCCTGGCCGCGCTGGACATCCACTCGGCGCCGCTGCTGCGCCGCCTGCTCAAGCGCGTCCTCGCCGGGCGGCAGGCCATCATCGTCACCCACGATGTCCTGGATGCCCTGATGCTTGCGGACAGGGTGGCTGTCCTGGAGGGCGGACGGATTGTGGAGGCGGGCCCCACCCGGTCCGTGCTGGAACGGCCCAGGAGTTCCTTTGCTGCCGGACTGGCCGGGCTGAACTTTGTCCCCGGAACCATGACGGGCACCGGGATCCGGGCGGGCGGGGGCCGGGAGATTTCCGGCCACCTCGAGGAACCCGCCGATGCCGGCGGGAACGACCGGCCGGGCGTGGCGGTCTTCCCGCCGTCGGCCGTGTCCGTGTTCCTCACCGACGCACACGGCAGCCCCCGCAACTCCTTCCCGGTGTCCATCACGGATCTCGAGCCCCATGGCGACCTGATCCGGGTGCGCGCGGACGGCCTCGCCGCAGACATCACGCCCGCGGCGTCGGCGGACCTGGGCCTGGTTCCCGGCATGACGGTGCACTTTGTGGTGAAGGCCGCCGCCGTGTCGGTCTACGGGACCTAGCTGTACACCTGGCCCTGGGACCCCGCTTGTGGATTCTTAGAGTGCTGCGCCGGATTTTCCGATGACTGCTGAACTGATGACCCGCTTCATGCCCGGGATGCCGGCAAGCCGGATGGCGGTGCGGCGGGCGAATGCGGCTCGCCTGGTTCCCGGGACAAACCACTGGGCGGCAGCTGCGCCGGCCTTCTGGTGCTCCAGTACCGCGGGGCGCACCCTGGCTTCGAAGGATTCCAGGGCACGGCTGATCGTTGAGTGGCGCCCCAGTTCCTCGGCCAGCACACCGGCAGCAGCCATGCCGAGGGATGCGCCCTGGCCCGCGAGCAGTGAAACGGCTGCAGCGGAGTCACCCACCAGGACAACGCGGCCCGTGTGCCAGCGGGGCATCCTGATCTGGGCTACCTGGTCGTAATAGATGTCCCGCGGGCATTGCTCCAGGGCGGCAGGGCAGATCCACCCCAGGCCGCCGTACCTGGACCGGAGCAGTGCCCGGGGATCCTCCGGAAGCCCGGGACTGTCCGTGCGGTGGACGGCCATGGCGGTGATCCGGCCGTCACGAAGCAGGTAGAAGAACATCGCCTCGTTCCGGGTGTCCGTGATGGCGAACCGGTTCCCGAGGCGGGCGGCGAGTTCCGGGTCGCTGAAGGAGTAGGCGCCCAGCTGGAAGCCGAGATAGCGGAAGAACCCGTCTTCCGGGCCGAAGGCGAGCTCACGGGTCACGGAGTGGATCCCGTCGGCGCCGATGAGCAGGTGGGCCTCCAGCACCTGGCCGTCGTCAAGGGTCACCGCCACGGACTCCCGGCTCTGGCCCACCGACACTACGGTGCGGCCGTACTGAAGCTCCACGCCGGGAGGCACTGCTTCGCGAATGGCACGTTCCAGGTCCGGGCGGAGGATGCTGACCAGCCCGCCACCGGCAACCTGCGCGAATCCGGAGAAGGGAAGGGTGGCCCGTGCCCTGCCTTTCCGGTCAACGTAGTCCACCTGCCGGACCCGGTAGCCCAACTCATGGAGCCGGGGGACGATGCCCAAACTGGCCGCTGCACGCCACCCGGGGCCGAAGAAATCGATCATGTACCCCAGCGGCCGAGGACCCTCGGACTGCTCCACCACCACCACGTCCCAGCCGCCACGGGCCAGGAACGCCGCGCTGGAGAGCCCACTGATTCCGGCCCCGCAGATGACGGCTTTCACCGGGATTCCCGATCGACCGGTTGGGCTCTACATTCCCGGCAGGTCCAGGGATTCGTACACCTGGATGCTGGAACCGGGCATCATCAGGTGTGGGTGGCCGTCGAACAGGGCCTGCGCGGACCCAAGGTCCTGCGCTTGGACAATGGCGTAGCCGGCCACGCCGTTTGTGGTGTCAGACGCGCCGGTGCTGGTAATTTCCTTGCCGGCCCCCAATGGATTGCCCATGTCCAGGATGCCCTCACCGGCGCGGGCTGCCCACTCCATCCAGGCTTTCATGCCCTCCTGGGCCGCTTCCGGCGTGCTTTCCTGCATCTGCTCCTGGGCTGCCTTCGGTCCAAGGTAAAGAACAACGAACTTCTTCATTGACTGTCCCCTCTCAAAATGGGCCGGCGGAACGTCCACCGCGGTCCCACGCCCGATCCTAGAGTGCGCAGCCCGGGAAGGGGAACCACCAATATGTGGGCCCAATAGGGCCGGTAGCCCCTGTCGCCAGCATTATCGAGGTGTTTTGCTGTAGGCAAACATGGTATGGAACCGGCCCAAAACCAGAGTTGAGCGTAGTAGACTCAACTTAGAAAACTTATCCCCGAAAGGAGCCCTCTTTGGACGTCAAATTCACTACCAAGAGCCAGGAGGCTCTCTCGGCTGCGGCCATGAACGCCTCCACGGCAGGCAACCCGCAGGTGGAACCGGCCCACCTGCTCAAGGCGCTGATGGACCAGCGCGAGGGCGTCGCCGTCGCGCTTTTGCGCGCCACCGGCGCCGACCCGGACGCCGTCAGTGTCCAGGCGAGCAGCGCCATCAAGGCGCTGCCGGCCACTTCCGGTGGCTCCAGCCAGCAGGCACAGCTTTCCCGTCCTGCCCTGCAGGCCATCCAGAATGCCAAGGAAGAGGCGGACCGGCTGGGCGACACCTTCGTCTCCACCGAGGTCCTCCTGCTGGGCCTCGCGGGCGGAAACGATGCAGCAGCCCGGGCGTTGCGCGACGCCGGCGCTTCCCGTGAAGCGCTGCTCGCTGCCCTTCCGGGTGTCCGCGGTGACCGCAAGGTGGATAACCCGGACCCGGAGAACACCTTCCAGTCGCTGGAGAAGTTCGGCACGGACCTTACCGCCATGGCGCGGTCCGGAAAGCTTGACCCGGTGATCGGCCGGGACACGGAGATCCGGCGCATCGTGCAGGTCCTGAGCCGCCGCACCAAGAACAACCCCGTGATCATCGGTGAACCCGGCGTGGGCAAGACCGCCGTCGTCGAGGGGCTGGCTCAGCGCATCGTGGCCGGGGACGTGCCGGAAAGCCTGCGCGGCAAGACCCTGATCGCCCTGGACCTGGCGTCCATGGTGGCCGGCGCCAAGTACCGCGGTGAGTTCGAGGAGCGGCTGAAGGCCGTGCTGGAGGAGATCAAGAACTCCGAAGGCCAGATTGTCACCTTCATCGATGAGATCCACACGGTGGTGGGTGCGGGTGCAACCGGCGATTCCTCCATGGACGCGGGCAACATGCTCAAGCCCATGCTGGCCCGCGGCGAGCTGCGGCTGATCGGTGCCACCACGCTTGATGAATACCGCGAGAACATCGAAAAGGATCCCGCCCTGGAACGCCGCTTCCAGCAGGTGTACGTGGGCGAGCCCAGCGTGGAGGACACCATCGGTATCCTCCGCGGCCTCAAGGAGCGCTACGAGGCGCACCACAAGGTCACCATCTCCGATTCCGCCCTGGTGGCGGCCGCTACGCTCTCCAACCGCTACATCTCCGGCCGCCAGCTTCCGGACAAGGCCATCGACCTGGTGGACGAGGCCGCGTCCCGGCTCCGGATGGAGATCGACTCCGCACCGGAGGAAGTGGACCAGCTGCAGCGCGTTGTGGACCGGCTCACCATGGAAGAGCTGGCTCTGCAGGGTGAAAAGGACGAGGCCTCCGTTGAGCGCCTGGCTGCCCTGCGGGCGGACAAAGCGGACAAGGAAGAGGAGCTGAACGCGCTTAAGGCCCGCTGGGAGGCTGAAAAGGCCGGCCTCAACCGGGTCGGCGACCTGAAGGCGAAGCTGGACGAGTTGCGTGGCGCCTACGAAAAAGCGGCGCGTGAAGGCGACCTGGAGACGGCGTCCCGCGTTCTCTACGGCGAAATTCCCGCGCTGGAGCGGGAGCTGAACGCCGCCGCCGAGGCCGAAGCCGCCGTCACGGACAAGTCCTCGCAGATGGTAGCGGAGCAGGTGACCGCGGACGACATTGCCGAGGTCATCTCCGCCTGGACCGGTATCCCTGCGGGCCGCATGCTGCAGGGTGAAAGCCAGAAGCTGCTCCATATGGAGGAGGAGCTGGGGAAGCGGCTCATCGGCCAGGGCAAGGCCGTCACGGCCGTGTCCGACGCCGTCCGCCGTGCCCGGGCAGGCATCAGCGACCCCAACCGGCCCACCGGTTCCTTCCTCTTCCTGGGCCCCACCGGCGTGGGCAAGACCGAGCTGGCCAAGGCCCTGGCGGACTTCCTGTTCGACGACGAGCGCGCCATGGTCCGGATCGACATGTCCGAGTACGGCGAGAAGCACTCCGTGGCACGGCTGGTGGGTGCACCTCCGGGCTACGTGGGCTATGAGGAGGGCGGCCAGCTCACGGAGGCCGTCCGGCGCCGGCCGTACTCGGTGGTGCTGCTGGACGAGGTGGAGAAGGCCCACCCCGAAGTCTTCGACATCCTCCTGCAGGTGCTCGACGACGGGCGCCTCACCGACGGCCAGGGCCGTACCGTGGACTTCCGTAACGTCATCCTGGTGCTGACCTCCAACCTGGGCAGCCAATTCCTGGTTGACCAAAACCTGGATGCCGAAGCCAAGCGGAACGCCGTAATGGCCACCGTGAACGCCTCCTTCAAGCCGGAGTTCCTGAATCGACTGGACGAAGTGGTGCTGTTCGACGCTCTGAACATGGAGGAGCTCGCGCGCATCGTGGAACTGCACGTTGGCGAACTGGGCCGGCGCCTGCACGAACGGCGGCTCACGCTGGAGGTTACCGACGGGGCGAAGGCCTGGCTCGCCATCTCCGGCTTCGATCCCGCCTACGGGGCCCGGCCGCTCCGCCGCCTGGTCCAGCGCGAGATCGGCGACCGGCTCGCTAAGGCCATCCTCTCCGGCGACATCAGCGACGGCGACACCGTGCTCGTGGACACCGCGGCCGACCTAGGGGAGTTGGCAACAGGCGACGTGGACGCCCTGACCGGCGCGTCAAATTCCGGACTCTCCGTCCGTCGGAAGGAATAAACGCAAAAAGGGTGCGTGCTGCCCTGGCGGCCTGGCCGCTAGGGCAGCACGCTCGCGTTGATGACGTTGCCGCCGTCTGCAGTCACGTAGCAGTCCACCCTGCGGTCACCGGAGCCCCAGCTGGTATCGCTGGGGAAGCTGCGCTGGAAATTGAGCGGGTACTGGTCGGCCGCCGGGCCCAGCCTGGCAGCCTGGCAGGCTTCCAGTGCTTTGGCCTTGAGCGCGTCCGCCCCGGGGTAGTCCCCGGCCTCCGGGTAGCGGAAGACTGCCACCAGCTGTGCGGAATGGCCTGTGTCGCACGGGACCACCCTGGACGCCAGCGCTTCGGGGTTGAAGTCGGCGAAACAGTCGCCCAGCGCATACTCGGTGGCCGGCACTCCTTCCCGCGGCAGGGGCAGCGGTGTTGCGGGCGGGGTGACAGTGGTCTCAAGCACGCCGGAAGTTTCGGCATCCGCTGTTTGGGAACCCTGGCCGGAGTTCAGCCAGATGGCGAGCCACACCAGTCCGCTGACCACGGCCAGGAGCACGACGACGAAGAACGCCTTCCACAGGGCGCGTTTGGTTCCTGCCCGCATCCTTGGCTTCGCTTCCGGCACATGCTGGGACCAGGTGACGGATTCGGGTGCGGGGGCAGGGCCTGCGGCTGGGCTGTGACCGCGGCCGGGGTCCTCGTTCCCGGCAGGAACCTTCGGAAGGCCGCCAGTGGGCGGCGAGGTGGGCTTCGGCGGGACGTCCTGGTTGTTCACGTGGGTGCATCCTCCTGCGTTCTTTCCGCGGTGGCAGCCTGTCAGCCGTCCAGTTTCGGCAGTTGTTTTAGCGACTCTACCGAAGAAAAAAGCTGGAAACTCGCGGGTGGAGCAGAGGAATAGTAGCGCAAACCACGGCAGGGCGTCCCGTCTGGCAAGCAGGGCAGGCGGAAAGCATGTAATCTAGGTGTACGACAAATTGACCAAACATTCCGGGGCCTCACCTACGCCAAGGTGACCACCTCCGGTCCAAGTACAAAAGGGGGTCACGCCATGGGGCGCGGCCGTCAAAAGGCAAAAGCTACCAAGCAGGCTCGGGATATCAAGTACTACTCCCCGAACACTGACTACTCGGCACTTCAGCGTGAGCTGACGGGTCCAGGCAGTCGTGCCACGAGCCATTATGCGAATGAGCCGGTCGAACCGGACTATTCGGCTTATGTGGATAAGTACGCGGATGATTTGGAAGAAGACGACGACGAGGTAGACACCCGTCGGATCGGCTAGTTGTCGCAAGCTGCCAACGCCTGAGGGCGGCAGCCCTGTGACGCCGCGGCACCAATGGATGCAGCAGGTGTTTCTGCAGTTTCCAATGGATCAGTGCAGCGCTTCTTTTTCAGTACCCTGATCCCCGCGGATCCAGGGTCCTGACTTCAGTTGGAAAGCCCGCTGTCCGCACCTTCAAAGGTGCTGGCAGCGGGCTTTTTGTTGCCGGTTTGCCGGGCAGTCCTGCCCGCACTGGTAGCCTGACCGCATGACTGCCCGCACCAAGTACGCCGAGGGTGAGCCCTGCTGGGCGGACCTGCAGACACCCGATGTTGCCGCTGCCAAGGACTTTTACGCGACGGTGTTCGGCTGGACGTATGAAGACCTGCCCACGCCGGATGGCCGCAGCTTCGCCCGCGCCTTCATGAATGGGCAGCTCGTCGCGGTCATCGCCCCCCAAAACCCGCTGCAGCAGGCTGCCGGAACCCATGCCCAGTGGAACATCTACCTCGCCTGCAGTGATGCCGCAGCCACTGTGCAGGACGCCGGCCACGCCGGCGGGGCTGCGGAGTTCGGACCCGAAACAGTAGGGGATACCGGCGTCCTCGCTTTTCTGAGGCCTCCCGGGGGCGGTACTACCGGCATCTGGCAGGCCGGAACGCATGCAGGAAGCCACCTGTACGACGAACCCGGTGCACTGGCATGGGCGGAACTGTCAACGCCCGAGCCGCAGGCCGCCGTCGGCTTCCTCCAGCAGCTTTTCGGGCATGAGGTCACCGAATATCCCCAGGACGACGGCGGCAGCTACAGCACGCTGCTGGTGCAGGGTGAGGAGGTGGCCGGGGTTGTCCCTGCCGAGGCGGGGGAGGAAGCCGGCTGGCAGATTTACTTTGGTGTTGCCGACCTTGCCGCAGCCGTACAGTCCGCAGTGGCCGCCGGCGGCGGGATTCTTGTGGAGCCGGACGACCGCCCGGGGAATGGTTCGTTGGCCACCATCCGCGATCCGCAGGGCGGGATCCTGAACCTCATCCAGGTACAGGGTTAAACGCAGCGGCGCCCCGCAGCCGCCCGTCAGAGGGCGGCCGCGGAGCGCCCACGGGAGTAGTGCTTACGCGTAGGCGTTGACCAGGCGGACTGCGCCGCCGTCCACGCCCTTGGCGCCCTGGACATAGTCCGGGCCGGACTTCAGGATTGAGTCCGAATCCTCGGTGACAGTGCCCATGACCCAGGACGGGAGGCCACGGTCGTTCAAGCGGGATACGGCGGCGTCCGCCGCTTCGGGGGAAACGATGGCCACCATGCCCACGCCAAGGTTGAGGGTGCGCTCCAGGTCTGCCAGCGGGACGTTGCCCAGCTCGGAGACCAGCTTGAAGATGGCCGGCAGTTCCCAGGTGGCGCGGTCCACCGTTGCCACCAGCCCCTGGGGGAGGACGCGCGCCAGGTTGGCGGCGAGGCCGCCGCCGGTCACGTGGCTGAAGCCGTGAACGGCAGCGCTGCCCGTCACCGGGAACGTGCGGGCCAGGTCCAGGCAGTCCGCGGCGTAGACGCGGGTGGGCTCGAGGAGCTCCTCGCCCAAGGTACGGCCGAGTTCGGAAACCTGGCGGTCCAGTGCCCAGCCGGCGTGGTTGATCACGCGGCGCACCAGGGAGTAGCCGTTGGAGTGCAGGCCTGAGGAGGCCATGCCGATCACCACGTCGCCCGCGCGGACGCGCTCCGGGCCCAGGAGGTGGTCCGCCTCGATGACACCGGTGGCGGCACCGGCGACGTCGTACTCGTGCTCGCCCAGCAGGCCCGGGTGCTCGGCGGTTTCGCCGCCCACCAGCGCCGTGCCGGCCACCGAGCAGGCAGCCGCGATGCCGCGGACGATGTCTGCGATGCGCTCCGGCACCACCTTGCCGCAGGCGATGTAGTCGGTCATGTACAGGGGTTCGGCGCCCACCACCACGATGTCGTCCACCACCATGCCCACCAGGTCGAAACCGATGGTGTCGTGGATGTCCATGGCCTGGGCGATGGCAACCTTGGTGCCCACGCCGTCGGTGGAGGTGGCAAGGAGCGGCTTCTTGTAAGTCAGCAACCGGGAGACGTCGTAGAGGCCGGCGAAGCCGCCCACCCCGCCGATCACCGAAGAGTTGTGGGTTGCCTTGATGGCACCCTTCATGAGCTCGACGGCGCGGTCGCCGGCTTCAACATCGACGCCGGCGGAGGCGTAGGTGATGCCGGCGTTGTTTGCGGCGGGCGTTGCGGAAGTCATACGGACTCTTTCTTGTCAGCGCCGGCGGCGGCGTGTACGTCCGGCACGAGGTCGGCTTCGGTCAGCAGGTTTTCAAACTCGGAGTCCGGTCCGGGGTCGCAGCCGGTGGCGCCGGACTTTTCCGCCGGGTCCACTTCGGGGTCCACGGCAAGGGCCGCAGTTTGGCCCGGGAGGGCGGACGGGGAGGGCTTCAGGCCGCCCAGGTCGGTGCGCTCCAGGAGGTTCTTGCCCAGCTTGTCCGAACCCGGGAGTTCGATGGGGTACTTGCCGGTGAAGCAGGCGGTGCAGAGGCGTTCACGCGGCTGCCGGGTGGCGCCGATCATGCCGTCCTCGGAGATGTACGCCAGCGAATCGGCACCGATGGCCTGCGAGATCTCCTCGATGGTGGCGCCGTTGGCAATCAGTTCCGCCCGGGAGGCGAAGTCGATGCCGTAGAAGCAGGGCCACTGGACGGGCGGGGAGGAAATCTTGACGTGCACGGCGGCGGCGCCGGCCTCCCGGAGCATCCGGACGATGGCGCGCTGGGTGTTGCCGCGGACGATCGAATCATCCACCACCACCACGCGCTTGCCGCGGATCACGGACTCAAGGGCGTTGAGCTTGAGCCGGATACCCAGCTGGCGGAGGGTCTGCGAGGGCTGGATGAAGGTACGGCCCACGTAGGAGTTCTTGACGAAGCCGTGGGCGAAGGGGATGCCGGATTCCTCGGCGTAGCCCACCGCGGCAGGGGTGCCGGATTCCGGAACCGGAATGACGATGTCCGCAACCTGGGTGTTTTCCCGGGCCAGCTGGCGGCCCATCTCCACGCGCGATTCGTAGACGGAGCGGCCGGCGATGGCGGCGTCCGGGCGCGCAAGGTAGACGTATTCGAAAACGCAGCCGGCCGGCGTGGGCTCGGCGAAGCGCTTGGAACGCACGCCCTCTTCGTCGATGGCGATGAACTCGCCGGGCTCGATTTCGCGGATGAAGCTGGCGCCCACGGTTGCCAGTGCGGACTGCTCCGAGGCGACCACCCAGCCGCGCTCCAGCCGGCCAAGGACCAGCGGGCGGATGCCGTAGGTGTCCCGCGCGGCGTAGAGGGTGCCTTCGTCCATAAAGACAAAGCAGAAACCACCCTTGATCTTGGGCAGGAGTTCGGTGGCGGTCTCCTCGAGGGTCTTGCCCTCTTCGCCTTCCAACAGGGCCGTGACCAGGGCGGTGTCCGAGGTGTTGCCCTGCTTCATTTCACCGGTGAGGTTGCCGCCGTTGCGTTCCAGGATCATGGCGTTGAGCTCGGCGGTGTTGGTCAGGTTGCCGTTGTGCGCCAGGGCCACGGTGCCGGTGCTGGTGGCACCGAGGGTGGGCTGGGCGTTGGCCCAGTGGCTTGCGCCGGTAGTGGAGTAGCGGCAGTGGCCGACGGCCAGGTGCCCGGTCAGGGTGTTCAGCGTGGTCTCGTCGAAGACCTGGGAGACAAGTCCCATGTCCTTGTAGACGTTGATCCGCTTGCCGTCGCTGGTGGCTATACCAGCCGACTCCTGACCGCGGTGCTGCAGTGCATACAGCCCGTAATAGGTAAGTTTTGCTACTTCTTCACCTGGTGCCCAGACTCCGAAGACGCCACAAGCGTCCTGCGGGCCTTTTTCGCCAGGGAGAAGATCATGGGAAAGTTTTCCATCGCCGCGTGCCACTGGTCGATTATCTCACGACATGGGGTATGACTTTTCCGGCCCGCGGTTTATGACCGGAGCTAGGGCTGGGGATCGGTGTCCGGCTCAGAGTCGGGAACTGACTCCACCACGGCCCGCTGCCGGCGCTTAATACTGCGGCGGTCCAGGATAAGGGCCAGCGCGGCGCCCAGGATGGCACCGAAGCCGGCAAACATCACCAGGAAGAAGCCGAAGACCGAGCCGGCATCGAAGCTGGCGTTCCCGGGAAGGCCGTACGCCACTACCGCCGCGGCCACAATCCCCACCAATGCGCCCAGGATCAGGAAGGGCACATATTTGGGGGCCCGGCGCACTGTTACTTCGCGCCGCTCAGCAGGGGGTTGTTCAGAAGCCATGCCATCCAGCCTACTGCGGGCAGCAGATTAAGCACTCCAGACTGATATATCTATTGACAGGGGCTGTGGCCACTGTCATATTTTCCTGTAGCGCTATGCGCAATTGGTTGTGTAATACGCAATTTATTGCGGCTGGCAAACCAGGAGGACGGCCTCGTCAGGCACATTTGCGTCAGCTAGATTGGCACGTGGTGCCGAGTCGCCGGATCCGCCCGGGTCCAGGAAAGGAACACGAGAACAATGGTCCATAAAGTT
Source organism: Arthrobacter sp. 210 2 (assembly GCF_059093025.1). Classification (NCBI taxonomy): domain Bacteria; kingdom Bacillati; phylum Actinomycetota; class Actinomycetes; order Micrococcales; family Micrococcaceae; genus Arthrobacter; species Arthrobacter sp. 210 2. The sequence goes on along the minus strand of NZ_JBNHIE010000004.1, from coordinate 104,218 downwards.
CAAGCCGTCATCGCCCGGGAGAAGGATGCCCCGGTTTCGCTGGAGACCATCCTGGTGCCGGACCCGGGTCCGGGGGAGGCGCTGGTGGATATTCTCACCTGCGGCGTCTGCCACACTGACCTGCATTACAAGCAGGGCGGCATCGGCGACGAGTTCCCGTACCTGCTGGGCCATGAGGCCACCGGCGTGGTCAGTGCTGTTGGTCCGGACGTCACCGAGGTGTCCCCGGGCGACCGCGTGATCTTGAACTGGCGTGCGGTGTGCGGCCAGTGCCGGGCGTGTGCCAAGGGCCAGCCGCAGTACTGCTTCAACACGGCCAACGCTACCCAGAAGATGACCCTGGAGGACGGCACCGAACTCTCCCCGGCCCTGGGTATCGGCGCCTTCGCGGAGAAGACGCTGGTCGCGGCGGGGCAGTGCACCAAGGTCGATCCCGAAGCTGATGCTGCCGCGGTGGGCCTGCTGGGTTGCGGTGTGATGGCCGGCATTGGCGCTGCCATCAACACCGGTGAAGTCAAGCGCGGCGAGTCCGTGGCCGTGATCGGCTGCGGCGGTGTGGGCATCGCGGCGATCGCCGGTGCGAAGCTGGCCGGTGCCACGACGATCATCGCCGTGGACATCGACGACAACAAGATCGAGATGGCCAAGTCCCTGGGCGCCACGCACGGGGTGAACTCCAAGCAGGAAGACGCCGTCGAGGCGATCCGTGCCCTCACCGGGGGCAACGGCGCTGACGTGGTGATTGACGCCGTCGGCCGTCCCGAAACCTACAAGCAGGCGTTCTACGCCCGCGACCTTGCCGGCCGGGTGGTCCTGGTGGGCGTCCCGACGCCGGAAATGACGCTGGAGCTGCCGCTGCTGGACGTGTTCGGCCGGGGCGGGTCGCTGAAGTCCTCCTGGTACGGCGACTGCCTGCCCTCCCGCGACTTCCCGATGCTGGTCAGCCATTACAAGCAGGGCAACCTGGACCTGGACGCCTTCGTGTCGGAGCGCATCACCATCGACCAGGTGGAGGAAGCCTTCGAAAAGATGCACCAGGGCAAGGTCCTGCGCTCGGTGGTGGAACTGTAATGGCAGTACAGATTGAGAACCTGGTCACCTCGGGCACGTTTTCGCTCGACGGCGGCACGTGGGACGTGGACAACAACGTCTGGATCGTCGGCAACGACGAGGAATGCGTGATCATTGACTCCCCGCACGACGCCGCGGCGATCATCAACCAAGTCCGCGGCCGGAAGGTCAAGGCCATCCTGCTGACGCACGCGCACAACGACCACATCGGCGCCGCCCGGGAAGTCGCAGACGCCGTGGGCGCCCCGATCGTGCTGAACCCGGAAGACCTGGTCCTGTGGAAGCAGGTCTACCCGGACTACGAACCGGACCGGGAGCACCACGATGGTGACCTGTTCGAAGTCGGCGGCGCTACGCTGCGGGCCATCCACACCCCTGGCCACTCGCCGGGCTCCACCTGCTTCTACCTGGAAAGCGAAGGAACGGTCTTCACCGGGGACACGCTGTTCAATGGCGGCCCCGGGGCAACCGGCCGGTCCTACAGTGACTACCCCACCATCCTGGCCTCGATCCGGGAGCGGCTGCTGGTGCTGCCGGCCGAGACGGTGGTCCGCACCGGCCACGGCGACAACACCACCATCGGCGCGGAGCAGGAAACCCTGGCGAAGGTCGCCCAGTAGCCATTGAAGTAACAGCAGTGTCCCGCAAAGGCGCGCCAGGAACCTTGGTGCGCCTTTGCTGGTGCCAGAACTACGTATGCCGGTAAGGAAGTTGGAACAATGAAGTTCGGTAAGCTGCCCGCACCCGTTGCGGACATCAACGAGGACGACCTCGAAGTCCATAAGCCCAAGACCGAGGCGGCAGGGGTGAAGGCCGTGATGGTCGCCCTGGAACGTGCGGTGGCGCAGGCGGGTGTGACGCGCACGGCGCAGTCGTTGCTGCGGTTGAACCAGCGCGGCGGGTTTGACTGCCCGGGCTGCGCGTGGCCGGAGTCGGACAAGAAGCGCAAGGCGGCCGAGTTCTGCGAGAACGGCGCCAAGGCCGTGGCCGAGGAAAACACCCTGCGTACGGTGGGGGCGGAGTTCTGGGCTAAGCACTCGATCGCGGAGCTCTCCACCAAGACGGAGTATTGGCTGGGCAACCAGGGCCGGCTGAGTGAACCGGTGGTGATCCGCGAAGGTGACACCCACTACTCACCGATCTCCTGGGCTGACGCGTTCGAGCTGATCGGTGAGCACATGCGGGCTACCACGGCTGACCGGTGCGTCTTCTACACCTCGGGCCGGACCGCGAACGAGACAGCGTTTATGTACCAGCTGTTCGCCCGGGCGCTGGGCACCAACAACCTGCCGGACTGTTCCAACATGTGCCACGAGTCCTCCGGCTCGGCACTGAACCCGACCATCGGCATCGGCAAGGGTACCGTGTCCCTGGAGGACATCCACGATTCAGAGCTGATCTTCGTGGTGGGCCAGAACCCTGGCACCAACCACCCCCGGATGCTGTCCGCGCTGAAGGAATGCAAGGACAAGGGCGGCAAGGTGGTGGCGGTCAACCCGCTGCCCGAGGCCGGGCTGTTCAACTTCAAGGACCCGCAGACCGTTTCCGGTGTGGTGGGCGGCGGCACTCCGCTGGCCGACGAGTACCTGCAGATTAAGGTGGGCGGGGACCTGGCGCTGTTCCAGGCGCTCGGGCACCTGCTGCTGGCGGAGGAGGAACGGAACCCGGGCACCGTCGTCGACCATTCCTTCATCGCAGCCCAAACTGACGGGTTCGACGCCTACCGCGACGCCCGCAAGGAGCTGGACTGGGCCGAGACCGAGCAGGCCACCGGCCTGTCCCGGGAACAGATCGAGACAGTGGCCGGGATGCTCATCAAGTCCAAGGCCACCATCTTCTGCTGGGCGCTGGGCGTGACGCAGCAGCCGCACTCGGTGGACACCATCAAGGAAATGGTCAACGTCCTGCTGCTGCAGGGCAACTTCGGCAAACCCGGCGCCGGCGCTTGCCCCGTGCGCGGGCACTCCAACGTCCAGGGCGACCGGACCATGGGCATCTGGGAAAAACCCAAGGAATGGCTCCTTAAAGCGCTCGACACCGAGTTCGGCATTACCTCCCCGCGGCACCACGGCTACGACGCCGTGGAGTCCATGGAGGCGTTCGAACGCAACGAGGTGGACGTGTTCGTCTCGATGGGCGGCAACTTCTCCCTGGCCTGCTCGGACACCGAAATGCTGGAGGCAGGGATGCAGCGGATCGGGCTGACCGTGCACATCTCCACCAAGCCCAACCGCTCCCACATCGTCCACGGCCGCACCTCGCTGATCCTGCCCACCCTGGGCCGGACCGACAAGGACGACAAGCACCCCAAGGGCGCGCAGTTCCTGTCCGTGGAGGACTCCATGTCCGTGGTCCACTCCACGCAGGGCCGGCTGACGCCGGTCTCGGAGCACCTGCTCGCCGAGCCGGTGATCGTAGCCCGGATGGCTGAGGCCACCTTTGGCCCGGACCACTCCGTGGACTGGAAGGCCATGGCCGAGGACTACGACGTGATCCGGGACCACATCGAACGGGTCCTGCCCGGGTTCGAGGACTTCAACGCCCGGGTCCGGACCAAAAACGGGTTCGTGCTGCCCAACCCGCCCCGGGACACCCGCTCGTTCGCCACGGACATCGGCCGCGGCCGGTTCACCGTCAGCCCGCTGGAATACCTCACCCCGCCGGCCGGGCACCTGGTGCTGCAGACCATCCGCAGCCACGACCAGTACAACACCACCTACTACGGCCTGGACGACCGCTACCGCGGCATCTCCGGCGGCCGCCGCGTGATCCTCATCCACCCCGAAGACCTCGCCGAACAGGGCTACAACGACCGCGACCTCGTGGACGTCGTCAGCACCTTCGGCGGCGTTGACCGCCGTGCCGAGAAGTTCCGGCTCGTGGCCTACCCCACCGCGAAGGGCTGCGCCGCCGCGTACTTCCCCGAAGCCAACGCCCTGGTGCACAAGGAAAACGTCGCCCGGGAATCCAACACCCCCGGCTTCAAAGCCATGTTCGTACGCTTCGAACCACACACCGAAGCAGCAGCGGAGGATGCTGCCGGGGCGCTGGAGCCGGCCACGGCCGGATAACCCGCGGCTACCCGCCACAAACAGCGACGGCGTCCTTCCGGCTGATGCGGAAGGACACCGTCGCCGTGTACGCCAAGGCCACTTCCTGCAACTGGCTCTAACTTTGCAGTCCAGTCCGCCGCTACGGTAGTGGGAACTCGTCCCGGAGATCCCGGATGGGGCCACGCCCTTCGACTTCGCGCAGCCCGCCTACCACCTCCGCTGGTTCACGCCGGCCATCGAGGTGGACCTGTGCGGGCATGCAACCCTGGCCACGGCGTCCTACCTCTTCACCGATGTCCACCCGGACGCCAAGCGCCTGCAGTTCTGGAGCCGCAGCGGCTGGCTGTATGTGGAGCGGGACGGCGAGGGCTACGTCCTGGATTTCCCTTCCGAAATGCCCGAACCGGTGGCCGTCGACCCGGTTGTCAGCGAGGCCCTCGGGGTTCCGGCGCTGGAGGCTTTCCTGGCCACCGACCTCATCCATGTGGTCGAGGATGCCGAGACAGTGCGCACGCTGTCGCCCGATTTTGGCGCGCTTGCGAAGCTGCCCGTCCGCGGCGTTGTAGTGACCGCTGCAGGCGGTGAAACGGGCTATGACTTTGTCTCCCGGTTCTTCGGTGCCCGGGCCGGCATCGACGAGGACCCCGTGACCGGTTCGGCCCACTCCCAGCTTGCGCCGCTTTGGGCCGGCCGGCTGGGCAGCACGGTCCTGGCCGCCCGGCAGCTCTCTGCCAGGGGCGGCACGGTGCTTTGCCGCGTGGAGGGCGCACGCACCCTGCTCTCCGGCACGTGCGTGCGGTACCTCGAAGGCTCAGTCCAGCTGGCGGACTAGCGGAACTGAAAGGTGGTTGAGCCCGCCGGGTTTCGACAGGCTCAACCACCGGGGGTTTCCGGTGGGCCCAGCCACTGGTTTGCTTAGCCGCGCAGGCGCTCCATGCCCGGATCGAACAGCGGTTCGGCGGTGACGGTGGCGGCGACGCGCCGGCCGAAGTATTCGATCTCCACAGCGTCCCCGACGTCCACGGCGGACGGCAGCCAGGCGTAGGCGATCGGTTTGCCGATGGAGAAGCCGTAGGCGGCGCTGGTGACGTAGCCCGAGGCTTCGCCGTTGACGTAGACAGGTTCCTTGCCCAGCACCACCGAGGTGCCGTCGTCGACCGTCAGGCAGCGCAGCGTCTTGGCCGCCGGCTGCGACTTGCGGGCGGCCAGCGCATCGCAGCCCACGTACCCAACCTTGTCCTTGGCCACGGAGAAGCCCAGGCCGGACTGGTAGGGGTGGTGCTCCGTGGTCATGTCCGTGCCCCAGAGCCGGTAGCCCTTTTCCAGCCGCATGCTGTTGAAGGCGCCGCGGCCCGCAGCGATGATGCCGTGCTCCCGGCCCGCTTCGAAGAGCAGGTCCCACAGCTTCAGGCCGTATTCGGCGGTGGTGTACAGCTCCCAGCCGAGCTCGCCCACGTAGGAGAGCCGCATTGCCGTGACGGGAATGCCGCCGATGGTGATTTCCTTGGTGCGGAAGTACTTCAGGCCGTCGTTGCTGAGGTCGGCGGTGCTGACCTTGGCCATCACTTCACGCGCCAGCGGTCCCCACAGGCCGATGCAGCAGGTGCTGCCGGTGATGTCCGTGACATGCACCCACCGCGACGGGTCCCCGGCGGACTGCTTCCGGGCCTCCACGCGCAGGTAGTCGAAGTCCACGTTGCTGTTCACGCCCAGCTGGAAGTCCTGCTCGCCAAGCCGGGCGACGGTCACGTCGCTGCGGATGCCGCCGTCGTCCGCCAGCAGCAGGCAGTAGGTGACTGCTCCGGGCTTCTTGGCGATGTTGCCGGTGCTGAGGCGCTGGAGCAGGTCCAGGGCTCCGGGGCCGGTGACGGCAAGCCGCTTGAGCGGCGTCATGTCGTACAGCGCGACGGCGGTACGCGTCTTCCACGCTTCGGCTGCGGAGATGGGGGAGTGGAACATGCCGGACCATTCATCCCGTTCCGGGGCCTGCCACTCGGCGGGCAGCTCCTCCAGCAGGCCGCGGTTGGCCTCGAACCAGTGCGGCCGCTCCCAGGCTGCGGACTCCAGGAAGAACGCCCCCAGTTCCTTCTGCCGGACGTTGAAGGGGCTCACGCGCACGTCCCGCGGGGCTTCCCGGGGCTGGAGCGGGTGCAGGATGTCGTAGATTTCCACGAAGTTCTGCTGGGATGTTTCGCTGACGTAGGCGTCGGAGGTCTGCGCCTTCTCGAAGCGGGAGATTTCACAGCCGTGCAGGTCGGTGCGGGACTCGCCTTCCACCAGCATCTCGGCCATCGCCTTGGCCACGCCGGCGGAATGGGTGACCCACACGGCCTCCGCCACGAAGAACCCTTCGACGTCGGGCGATTCGCCCATGAGCGGGCCGCCGTCCGGGGTGAAGGAGAAGATGCCGTTGAAGCCGTCGTTGATCTGCGTCGCGTGCAGGGCCGGCAGCAGGTCCTGGCAGTCCTCCCAGGCGGGGGCAAAGTCTTCCAGGGTGAAGTCCAGGCGGGAGGGCATGTTGTGGTCCGACATCTCACCGGCACCGACGCGCGGAAGCCGTTCCATGCACACGGGCATGGGCTTGTGCGCGTAGCTGCCGATGCCGATCCGGTTGCCGTGCTCGCGGAAGTAGAGGTCGCGGTCCTGGTAGCGCAGGATGGGCTTGCTGGCGCCGTTCGGAAGCTCATTGACGTCCCGCAGCCCCTCGAGCGGAGTGGTCTTGACGTACTGGTGCGCCAGGGGAAGGAGCGGCACCTGCATGCCCACCATCCTGCCGAGCTCGCGGCCCCAGAACCCGGCGCAGGACACCACGATGTCAGCCGGGATCACGCCGTCGGGGGTTTCAACACCGGTGACCTTGCCGGCCGACTGCTGGATGCCTGTGACCGGTGTGGAGCCCAGGAATGTCACGCCTGCCGCCCGGGCCTTGGCGATGAGGAGCTGGACGGCGCGGGCTGCGGACGCCAGGCCGTCCGAGGGGACGTACAGGCCGCCCAGGACCCGCCGCCCGTCGGCCAGGGCGCCGCTGTTCAGCAGCGGCCAGTGCTTTTCGCATTCGTCCGCGTCGATCAGCCGGCCGTCGACCGCCCAGGAGGTGGCGTAGCCAAGCTTGCGCTTCAGGTCCTCGAGCCGCGCCTCGGTGGTGGCCAGCTCAAGCCCGCCCACCTGGTTGAAGCAGGAGACGCCGTCGGCGCTGAGCGAGAGCAGCTTGTTCACGGTGTAGGTGGCGAACTCCGTCATGGTCTTGGACGGATTGGTCTGGAACACCAGGCCCGGTGCGTGCGAGGTTGACCCGCCTGCGAGTTCCAGCGGACCTTGCTCGACGACGGTGATGTTGGTCCAGCCGCGGCCGGCGAGTTCGTCGGCAAGGTTGGTGCCGACGATGCCGGCTCCGATGATGACAACGCGTGGTGATGCGCTCATGGTCTGTGGTTCTCCTGGGTGGCGTTGGCGGGAGCTGGCTGTCGTAGGGATAAACGCGCCCGCTCGCTATGAGCAACACGCATCACCATATGCAACACCGTGACGGAGCGCACAGGAGATGTCAAGGGTTTTTGCCTTTGTTGCCTGTTAAACGCCGAAAGGCTGCGGCCCTCCGCTTTCACGCGAAGAACCGCAGCCCGGCTCGAAGTGGTTCAGCGGCCGCCGGTGTAACCCATCTTTGCGCTGATCTGCAGTCCGGCCTGCTTGAGTGCATCGATGAGTCCGGGCGTCTCCTCGGGAATGAAGCGGAAAGCCGGTCCCGAGATGCTCACGGCCCCGACGACGACCCCCAGGTGGTTGAAGACCGGAACGGCGGCAGCCGTCAGGCCGATCTCGAACTCCTCGTTCACCACCGCGTAGCCGTTCCGGGCGACGTCGAGCAGCTGGGTTTCCAGCTCTTTCCTGCTGGTGATGGTCCGCGGGGTCCGCGCCGACAGGCCAGTTTCCTTCAGGATCCGGTCTCGCTCGTCCGCGCTCAGGGCGGCCAGCAGGATCTTCCCGCTGGACGTTGCGTGCAGGGGTGTCAGGCTGCCCACCCAGTCGTACGTGGCGAGCGTGGACGGGCCCATGGCCTGGTCCACGTTGACGGCGTAGTTGGAACGCAGGACGGCCAGGTTGACGGTTTCCTTGAATTCCAGGGCCAGGCTCTCCAGCACGGGCCGGGCTTCCTGCACCAGGCTCAGCCGGCCGGGTATGGAGCTGGCGAGGCGCAGGATGCCGAACCCCAGCTGGTATTTGCCGCGGTCGCTGTTCTGGTGGACCATCTCGCGGCTCACCAGGGATCCCATCAGGCGGGAGACGGTGGACTTGTGGATCCCCATTTCTTCGGCGATTTCGCTCACGCCGGCATGGCCTTCCCGGGCCAGGATCTCCAGGACGGTCAGTGCCCGTTCCACGGATTGGACTCCACCGTGCTGGGTGCCCTCGGTATCGGCGTCGGATTCAAGGTCATTGTTCGAAGCCATGATCCACTCTCACGTAGTTTCTGCGGCTCACTGCCCGCCACAAGGCTGCAAAGCGGCCCCTCGGTTAGTCTCCTTCCTGATCCTATGACGTGATCTGTGACGCGGCCGACATTGCGTTAATCCGCTTGACGCAGCCCGCCCTAACTGCCCCGGTAGGTGGAGTAGGCGAACGGGCTCAGGAGCAGCGGCACGTGGTAGTGCTCAGGCCCGGTGACTTCAAAGACCAGGTCCACTTCCGGGAAGAATGTGGCCGTCTGCAGCCCGGCGTAGTAGTGGCCCGTGGCGAAATTGAGCTTGTAGTGGCCGGGTTCCAGCTGCTCCGGGCCCAGGTCTTTCGCCCTGCCGTCCGCATCGGTGCTGGATGCTGCCAGCCGGCGCCAGGTGCCGCCGTCGTTCTGGAAAAGGACGACGGCGACTCCGGCCGCCGGGCGTCCGGCGCCGGTGTCCAGGATGTGGGTGGTGACGTGGGAGACGCTCATTCGCTGATCAGTCCTTCCAGCCGCAGGACGGCAATTTCACGCAGTTGCTGGGCCACGATGGTGTCCTCCTGGGCGGGGGTGTTGGTGAGGCGTTCGTTGAGGGACTGCAGGATTTCCGGGGCGGTGCGCCCGGCGGCGCGGATCAGGAAGACCCGGCCGAACTTTTCCTCGTAGTCCCTGTTGCCCTTGGCCAGGGCCTCCGCGGCGGCGGCATCGGCGGGGTCGACGCCGGCCTGCTCGGAACGGGACATGGATGCTTCGGTGGTGCCCGCCGTCGGGCGTTCCCCGATCCGCGGATGGTGCGCCATCGCTGATACCACCTCGGCAGCGGTGAACGGGTTGGCCGCTTCGGACGCGAAGGCCAACAGGGCTTCCTTGCTGGCGAAGGGCCGGGCGGCGGCGACGGTGTCCACCCATCTGGTGATGTCGATGCAGGGCCGGAGGGTGTCCGCGGCGGCGGCCGGGTCCGCGGTGTTGAATTCGGCAAGCTTCATGCTGGCTGGTTCCTCGGTACGAATGCTGGCATCCATGGTGACGGCTATGCGGAGGCCGGACTTCCCGGCACCCGGCAGCGATGACATCGCAACCGAGCTTCCGCATCATGGAACTGTTATTTCAGCATACGTAATATCTAAGGGCAGTCAACGACTAGTGTCAAGAGAGTACAACGGCTCTTCCGCGCAGCCGGTATTATCGCGGAGGGGCCGCAGGCCGTGTCAACCAATAATGGAATATCAAGTGAATACGGACGGGGCGGCTATGCAAATGCTGACCGAACAGGATGCCGGGCGGGACGTTGACCTGCGGGAGTACGGGCTGGTGCCCGCGAGCCCCGGGACCATACCGGCGCTGGTCGATGACCGGGCCCAGCGTGCCCTCAATAACCTGGTGCGCCTCGCCGCATCGTTGTGCGGTGTCCCGTACGGCGTGGTCAACATCATCACATCCAGCCACCAGCTGCAGGTTGCGGCCTCGGGAATCGACGCCGGCATCTGCTCGCGCGAGGATTCCATGTGCGCCACCGTGTTTATGGGCCCCGGCACCACCGTGGTGCGTGACGCATCCCAGGACCCGCGCTTCGCGGCCAACCCGTTCGTCACGGGGGAAATTGCCGATGTCCGCTTCTATGCGTCGGTGCCGCTGAAAACCTCAACCGGGCTGGTGCTGGGCTCCCTGTGCGTGTTTTCCACGGAGGCTGCGCTTCCCACGCCGGATCAGATAGACCTGCTGGAGGTGCTGGCGCAGCAGGCAGTGGAGCTCTTCGAGCTGCAGCACCGCACCCTCCAGTTGAACGACGCCCTGGCCGAGCTCCGGCGCAGCAACGCCATGCTGGCGGAGTTCGCGGGGCGCGTCAGCCATGACCTGCGGACGCCCCTGACCACCATCCTGGGATACGTGGAGCTCGCGGAAGATGATCAGGGCATCGCACCGGACCATCCGTCCATGGAATACCTGGGGCTGATGGCCAGTGGCGGACGGCGCATGCTCGGAACCCTCGATGATGTGCTGGATTACTCGCGCACGGACGGCTCGCTGAACCGGGAGCGGGTGTCCCTGCTGGCGGTGACGGCGGAGGCTGCGCAGGATCTTGGCGTGGACCTTGGGCTGGGCAGCGGCATCCTGTGTGAAGACGCAGAGCTGTTTGCCGACCGTGCGCAGCTGCGCACCCTGGTCCAGAACCTGCTGGCCAACGCCATGAACTACCGCAGCCCGCAACGCGCCCTTGAGGTAGCGGTGACTGCCGGCACCTGCCCCCGCGGGGTCACCGTGCACGTGGCGGACAACGGCAAGGGCATCCTGCCGGCCGACCGGGAGCGGGCACTGCAGCCGCTGGTCCGGTTGAACCGTCCCGGTGACGGCCCCGGGACCGGTCTTGGCTTGGCTACCTGCCGGCGGATCGCCCAGTCGCACGGGGGAGAACTGGCCATCAGTGAGACGCCCGGCGGCGGCACCACCGTATCGGTGCACTTTCCCGCCGGTTCCTGAAACGCGAAGAGCGCCGGCCCGCTGCCCGGGCCGGCGCCCGCGTTCCTAGTCGCGGGACGAGGTCCGCGACAGTACCCAGGTGTTGGTGCCGTCCTGCCGCTCGAAGGTGACGGTGGTGACCAGTGCCTCGATGAGCGCCAGTCCGCGGCCGGACTCGGCATCCTCGCCGGGCGCCCCGGGTTCCATCGCGCCGAACGGCGGCTTGGCGTGGTACGCGCTGACGCGGGCCTGCAGCACGGTGGGCCGGACTTCGATGTCCACGCCCAGCTCCACGGGGTCCTGCCCCGCCGGCTCCGCGTGCTGGACGATGTTGGATGCGGACTCGATCACCGCCGTCGTGAACGTCATCTGGTCCATGTCCCCAACGAACGGGACGTCCAGCCAGAGGCTGTCCAGGTCATTGTGGACTGATTCGATGGCGTCCTCCGCAGCCAGTCCCCGGTAGCTGCGCGAGGCGAGGACCTCAGTCATTGCTGAACGCCTCGGCGGCGGAGGCATAGGCGGTCAGCACCTTGTCCATGCTGGTGAGCTGCAGGACCATCTTGACCTGCGGCTGGACGGCCGCAATCCGGAGGTCGCCGCCTGCCTGCCGGGCCGCCTTAAGGCAGCCGATCAGCGCGCCGAGCCCCGAGGAGTCCATGAATGCAGTGTTCTCCAGGTTCACCACGATCCGGTTCGATCCGCCGGCGATAACGTCCGTCACAAACTCGCGCAGCTTCGGCGCGGAGACCATGTTGAGCCGCCCGTCCGCCTTGACCTCCGCATATGAGTCCTTGACCTCATAGCTAAACTCCATCGGGATTCCTCTCTGTGTTTGCAGGTTCTGCGGCCGGTTCGTAGCCCTTGTAGAGCACGGCCCGGACCAGGATGCTCATGACCACCAGGTCGAAAATGACCCAGGCCACGTTGACCAGGGTTCCCAGCGGTTCGGCCAGTCCGGTGGCCAGGCGGATGATGCCGACGACGGCGGCCACGGCAAGCAGGACTGACACCACGATCTGGGGCTGGATGAGGCTCCAGCTGGGTCCGCCGCTTTGGCGGGCTTTGGGGGTAACGGCGAACCCGAGGGGACGGCCGAACCACACGTTCCGTGCCGCCGTCGAACATGCCTTGATCCAGGTGGGGAACAGCGCCAGGCTGTACTGCTGGCCGCGCCAGGTGGGGATGCCGCGGCCGGCGACGGCGAACAGGAGCTGGTTGACCACCATGAACGGGATGAACCGGACAAAGAAGTCCCAGCTCAGGCTGGTGACCGGCAGGATGCCCAGCAGGAGGTAGATGATGGGGGCCGCGAAGTAGATGACCGCCGCATAGCCGCTCAGGTACGTCCACATGGTGGCGAAGTACATCAGCCGCTGGCTGAACTTGAGGCCCTTCTGCACCAGCGGGTTTTCCCGGAGCAGCACCTGGATGGTTCCCTGTGCCCAGCGCAGCCGCTGGGTGAGCATGGTCTTCAGGTCCTCCGGGGCCAGGCCGTAGGCGAGGACCTCGTGGTGGTAGACGCTCTGCCAGCCCATGGCGTGCATGCGCATGGCCGTTGCCATGTCCTCCGTGACGGAGATGGTGGCCAGCGGCATCACCGGCTGGGCTTCGTCGTTGCGTTCCACGGAGAGCGCGTCCAGGACGGCCTGGACGGATTCCAGGGCGCCCAGCGGGGACCAGTCGCGGCGCGACATCCGCTGGACGGCGTCGTCCGCCACCACGGGCACTCCGGATTCGCCCACGTGCGCGAGTTCCATGGCGGCGATTTCCTCCAGGTCGGACTGCAGCGCCTCGACGTCGGCCAGCACCAGGGTCTGGACGGCGGCGTCCACGCGGCGGCGGACCCGGTAGGTGATTTCGCCCAGCGGCTGACCGGCCTCGAGCTCCTGCTGGGCTTCGCGGGTGGCAGCCTCCACTTCGTCCAGCACCTCCGCCACCAGGGGCGTTTCCACGTCGGCGGACTTCCGGGCCTGCCTGATGGCCGAGCGGGAGGCCGCGAGCGCGCGGCGGATGCTCTTCTCGGTTTCCTTCACATAGCCCACCAGGCCCAGCTGCATCAGGGCTTCGCGGCGCAGGATGGCGTTGGAGCCGCAGAAGAAAGCGGCGTTCCAGCCGTCCTTGCCCTGCTGGATGGGGCCGTAGAACAGGGGTGCCTGGCTGCCGAGCGGGTCATCGGCGGGAACGTTGCTGAAGTACTGGGGCGTCTGGACCAGGGCCACCCGGCGGTTGTTGAAGTAGCCGAGGGTTTTTTCCAGGATGTCCGGCTCGGGGATCTGGTCCGCATCCAGGATCAGGAGGAACTCCCCGTCCGTCTGCATGAGTGCGTTGTTGAGGTTGCCGGCCTTGGCGTGGCGGGGGAGGTCCGGGGTCCAGTCCCCGCTGCGCGTGACGTAGCCCAGGCCGTGCTCTTCGGCAAGGGCCTTGAGCTCGGGGCGGGCGCCGTCGTCCAGGATCCAGGTGCTGTGCGGGTGCCGGATCTTCTGGGCGGCCAGCGCGGTGGTCATCACCATGTCCAGGTCTTCGTTGTAGGTGGTGATGAAGACGTCCACGGTGGCGTCCGAGGGAGGCGGCGGAGCGCCCTTGCGGATCTTCAGTTTCCAGACCGTCATGCCGAAGAGCATCACGTCGATGAGGCTGTAGGTTTCGGCGATCACCAGCGGCAGCGCGATCCACCAGGCATCCCAGTTCAGGGAGGCCGCCCAGCGCCAGGCGATGTAGTTAAGGCCGGTGAGGACGGTCAGCACCACCACCAGCCGTGTCCAGAAGCGGGTCATGCACCCACCTCCTGCGGCAGCCGGCGGACCACCACCACCGTGACATCGTCCTCGGCGGTCTCCGCCGGGGCAAGGGCCATAATGGCACTGCTGGCTGCCTGCGCGGAGTCATTGGCCTGCGTTGCCTGCTGCACAGCCGCGGTGAAGTCTTCCACGGAGCCGAAGACGTCCAGCACGCCGTCGCTGACCACCACCAGGGAGTCCCCGGGGGCAAGTTCCAGCCCTGATTGCGGCCACTGCGTTCCTGCCCATGCGCCGACGGGCGGGCCGCCGGAGGGGAGGCGGTGTGCCGTCCCGCCGGACTGGACGTGCAGCGCAAGCCCGTGTCCGGCGTCGACATAGCTGACATTCCCTGACGCGGCGTCAAGGCGGGCGTGGAACAGCGTCACGAAGGAGTTGGATGAATCGAGGTCCGTGGCGATGGCCTTGCTGGCGGAGGCGAAGGCGCCGTCAAGGTCCTGCCGGTGCCCGGTGGACCGCATGACGGCCCGGACCGTCGCGGCGATCAGCGCAGCACCCATGCCCTTGCCCATGGCGTCGGCAAAGGTGAGGTGGAGTCCCTCCGGGGTCTGGTACCAGTCGTAGAAGTCGCCGCCCACGCTGCGGGACGGGCGGAAAACGCCGGCAACGTCGTAGCCTTCCACGCTGATGTCTTCCTTGGGCAGCAGGCTCTGCTGCACCTCAGTGGCGCGCTCCAGCTCACTGCGGGCCGCGGAGTCCGCCGCGGTGGAGGGCCGGCGGCGGAACAGGGCGTTGATCCGGGACTGGAGTTCGCGCGGGCTGAACGGCTTGCTGATGTATTCGTCGGCGCCGTTGTCCAGGCCGGTGAGCTTGTCCAGCTCATCGGCGCGGGCGGTCAGCATCACGATGAAGGCATCCGAAAACTCGCGGAGCAGCTTGCACACTTCCAGGCCGTCCAGGTCCGGCAGGTTCAGGTCCAGAGTCACCAGGTCCGGCTGGCTGCGGCGGACTTCCTCCACTCCCACCAGGCCCGCAGCCGCGTAGGTGACCTCGAAACCCTGCTTCGTCAGGACACGGACCAGCAGCCCGCGGATGTCCGGGTCATCTTCAATGACGACGGCACGGCGAATTTCGGGGGGAGAGACCATAGCTCTACTTCTACAGTATTAAGCCCCACAGGGCATGTCGCAGGGCTTCACAAGATCGGTGCATGCTGCGTTATGGCAGCTTCCGGGGGCGCCGCGGCCCCGCTGCCGGGGTCCCGCGAGGATCTTTCGCAAATCTTGGGATGCCCTTGCCCGGACGTTGAGCAAGGGCCGGGAGACTCGTAGCCAGGCAGCAGTCTCCGCGGGCGGGTCAAAGGCGACCCGCCCGCGGGCTGGACGGCTTGGGGAAGGCAAAGCGCTATGGCACACCACAATTTCAGGAACCACAAAGTGGCGCTTGCCGCTGCGAGGCCGGATGCGTCCGCAGGGGACGGGGCCGCGCCCAAAGTCTCCGCGGTGGATGCCGCCGCGAAGCCCGAAGTTCGGATGGAGCACGCAGCCGCGAAGCCCGCCGTCGGACTCGACTTCATAGTGCGGGAGGTACTGGCGGCCGGCGCGGGCAAGGCCAAAGCGCTGCTGCGCGTCTACCTGCACTCCCGCAAGGTGCGGGCCGCCGCCCAATCCCTGGCCGAGGCGCTGGCTGAATCGCGGGATGTCTGGAACTGGCCCGGGGACCGGCTTCCGGTGGGGGCGGAGATGTCCCAGCAGGTGGAGAAGCTGACCCGCCGCCTGAAGCTGGAAACCGAGGCGCATTACCGGCTTGAGGCACTTTTCAGGACTGCGGCCGGGGGCCGTTCCGTACCGGCGCTTTAAGTGCCACACTTAGGAGCAATCGAGTGGCTGGGGGATACAGTCAGGAGATTGCCATGGGTTGGTGGACAGGTTGGGCGTACCTTATTGCCGGCCTTATGACAGTTGACGCGCTGCTCCTGGCGTTGTGGGCGATCGACGAAGACTGGCCCGGCAAATGGTGGAAGAAACCATAACCCCCTCCCCGTGATTCCTGGTCCTGGCAGTGCACCCGGCAAGCGATCGTTTTGCATGCCCAAATGGACTCTCGCTGTGGCTTCCGCTCATGGTCAAATAGGAGGGTTGAACCGGCTGCCCGAGTCCGACCACGGCCTCGGCCATATGGAAGGAAGCACATGACCGATCGTCAGGACCACCCCCCGGTCCCTACCCCGGGAAGCGCCCAGGGCCTGGACAGCAAGGTTGAGGGTGGCTGCCCGGTTGCCCATGACAGCGTGACCTCGCACGGCAGCGAGAGCGAAAATCCCGCCATCGATTCGCCGCAACCCAAGGCTCACCGGCCGCGCACCGTCGCCGACTGGTGGCCGAACCAGCTCGACCTCTCCGTGCTCCACGCGCACAACCCGGCCGGCAACCCGCTTGGCCCCACTTTCAGCTACCGCGAGGAATTCCAGAAGCTCGACGTCGAGGCCCTCAAGCAGGACATCACCCAGGTCCTGACCACCTCCCAGGACTGGTGGCCCGCGGACTTCGGCCACTACGGCGGCCTGATGATCCGGCTGAGCTGGCATGCAGCCGGCACCTACCGCGTCCACGACGGCCGCGGCGGTGCCGGGGACGGCAGCCAGCGGTTCGCGCCGCTCAACAGCTGGCCGGACAACGCCAACCTGGACAAAGCCCGCCGGCTCCTGTGGCCGGTGAAGCAGAAGTACGGCCAAAAGCTCTCCTGGGCAGACCTTCTGGTCCTCGCGGGTAACGTGGCCCTCGAGTCCATGGGTTTCAAGACCTTCGGTTTCGCCTTCGGGCGCGAGGACGTGTGGGAGCCCGAGGAAATCTTCTGGGGCCCGGAGGACACCTGGCTCGGCGACGAACGCTACATCGGCGAAGGCCAGATGGCGGAGGACGTGGGCTCCACCGAGATGGGCCTGATCTACGTCAACCCCGAGGGGCCGATGGGCAACCCGGATCCCAAACTCGCCGCAGCGTTTATCCGCGAGACGTTCAAGCGGATGGCGATGAACGACGAAGAGACCTTCGCGCTGATCGCCGGCGGACACACCTTCGGCAAGACCCACGGCGCCGCTGACGCCGACGCGCACGTGGGACCGGAGCCGGAGGCCGCGAACCTCGAGACGCAGGGGCTGGGCTGGCTCAGCACCTACGGCAGCGGAAAGGGCGGCGATACGATCACCTCCGGCCTTGAGGTCACCTGGACGGACCGGCCCACCCAGTGGAGCAACCGCTTCCTGGAGATCCTGTTCGAGTACGAGTGGGAGCTGGTCAAGAGCCCGGCAGGGGCCCACCAGTGGGTGGCCAAGGATGCCCCGGAGATCATCCCGGACGCGCACAACCCCGCGAAAAAGCACCGGCCCACCATGCTGACCACCGACCTGTCACTGCGCTTCGACCCGGTCTACGAGGAAATCGGGCGGCGCTTCCTGAAGAACCCCGACGAGTTCCAGCTCGCCTTCGCCAAGGCCTGGTACAAGCTGCTGCACCGTGACATGGGACCTGTCGGCCCGCACATGCTCGGACCGTGGGTTCCGGAGGCCCAGCTCTGGCAGGACCCGGTCCCGGACGTTGACCACGAGCTGGTCAACGAGGAGGACATCGCCTCGCTGAAGGCACGGCTCCTGGACTCCGGCCTGACCGTCCCGCAGCTCGCCGGCACGGCGTGGGCCGCGGCCTCCACCTTCCGCAAGACCGACAAGCGCGGCGGCGCCAACGGTGCCCGGATCCGGCTGGAACCCCAGCGCGGCTGGGAAGTCAACGAACCGGAGCAGCTGGCCACCACTCTGCAGAAGATCGAGGCGGTGCAGCAGGAGTTCAACTCGGGCCAGGCCGGGGGCAAGAAGGTTTCGCTGGCGGACCTTATTGTGCTCGGTGGCTGCGCAGCGGTGGAGAAGGCGGCGAGGGACGCCGGGTTTGCCGTCACCGTGCCGTTCCGGCCCGGCCGCACCGACGCCTCCCAGGACCAGACCGACGTCGAGCAGTTCCAGTACCTGAAGCCGCGCGCGGACGGGTTCCGCAACTACGTGCGCCCCGGCGAGAAGCTCCAGCCGGAGACCCTCCTGCTGGACAAGGCGTTCATGCTGGACCTGTCGGCACCGGAAATGACGGTGCTGGTCGGCGGCATGCGGGCCCTCGGCACCAACGTGGGCGGTTCCAGCCACGGCGTCCTCACCGACAGGCCGCAGGTCCTGACGAACGACTTCTTCGTCAACCTGCTTTCGCCGGGGACCAAGTGGAAGGCCTCGGAAGGCGAGGAGAACGTCTACGAGATCACCGACGTCTCCACCGGCGAGCTGAAGTGGACGGCCACGCCCGTGGACCTGGTCTTCGGGTCCAACTCGCAGCTCCGGGCGCTCGCCGAGGTCTATGCGAGCGAGGACGGCGGGGAGAAGTTCGTTAACGACTTCGTGGCGGCCTGGGTGAAGGTGATGGAGCTGGACCGCTTCGACCTGGGCTGACCCCAAGGCACTGGATGGTCCGTCCGGGCCGGCTGCATCTGCGGCCGGCCCGGACGCCGTCTCACAGCAGCGAAAGCCGCATCAGCACCCGCGGAAAACCGTTCAGCACCGAGTCCGTGTCCGCGGCCTTGGTGAAGCCTGCGTCCTCGAAGAGTTTGCGGGTGCCAACATAGGCCATGGTGAGGTCCACTTTCTTCCCGCCGTTGTCCACCGGATAGCCTTCGACGGCGGGTGCCCGGTAGGTGCGGGCGAGCTCCACCGCGCCTGCCAATAGTGCGTGCGAAATGCCGTTGCCGCGGTGGCCGGGCCGGACACGGATGCACCACACGGACCACACATCCAGGTCATCCACGTGCGGGATGCGGCGGTTCGTGGCGAAACTTGTGTCCGCGCGGGGGTGGACCGCGGCCCACCCCACTGGCTCGCCGCCGTCGTACGCCAGCACACCCGGCGGCGGATCCTCCGCCACCAACTGCTTTACCAGCTCCCCGCGCTCCGTTCCGTGCAGCGCCTGGTTCTGCTTGGACGGGATGCGGTAGCTCAGGCACCAGCAGACGTTCGCGTCGGGCCGTTTGGGCCCGACGATCGCGCGGACGTCCTCGAAGCTGGTGGCTGGACGGACCTCGATGACCATTCGGCCATCCTGTGATTGGGCCGGGGAAGCGGCAACGGCATTCGGTTCACGGCGGTAACCGCGGACCCAGTCCACCAGGAACTCCTTCGGATACGTGGACGCCGACGGGGATGGGCTTTCAAACTCGTACACGTTGAGCATGAGCTGCATGGGATAGTCCGGCGACTGTTCCACCGCGGCCACAAACCGGTCATCGACATAGAAATCGACACCGTCCGGCGTCCAGTCCGCGCTGTAGGTGTGGAATTCGGTCACGTCCGCAGCCACTTCTATTTTCCGGAAATCGTCCTGGATGCGGGGGTCCCCGAAGGGATGCACTCCCATGCCGACCTTCGCGGTGCCGGCACCGATGTCCGAGCCGAAGATCTCGAAGATGCAGATCTCGGCGGAGTGTTCCGGGATGTCTTCGAACCCGATCATCCACAGGGCAACCATGCAGGCGGGGTCGGCGATGGCGGCAACGCGGGCCTCGATGAGCCCGTAGTGCGGGGTGTACAGCCGCTGCTCTGCCTGGGCCTCGGTGACCCTGAGGCCGGGGGTGAAGTGGTGCTGGCCTTCGGTGCTCCCCAGCGGCCCGGAAAAAACGCCTGTCTGGAGGTTGGAAACGCGCAGTCCCCCGTTGTGTTCAGGGGACCACGGAGCCTGGTCCTCCTCGATCATCAACGCCAGCCCGCCGGAGGTGAAACGGTACCTTGCGCGGGCGCTTTCGGAGTTGCTCCATTGCGGGAGGTAGCGCGGGATCCACTTGCTGCTGTCCAGGTCCGGTCCTTCAAACGTGTCCTCGAACTGCAGGACTAACCCGCTGCGGTCCAGTTCTTTCCTTGCCATCCGGGTCCTCCTCGTGAAGCGGCTATACGGCCATTCTGCCCGGCGGCATCTGCCTGTGGCCCGGCTTTGCCCGGAAAACGCCTAACGCCCCCGCAGGATCTGCAGGGGCGTTAGGGGAAAACACGCAGGACGTGATGGAGCGTCCTGAAAAAACACGCAGGACGTGAGAGAGCGTCCTGGTGATGGGAAGACGGGGAGGTTAGATTCCCAGGGCTTCCTTCAGCGCTGCAACGTGTCCGTCGGCCTGGACCTGGTACTGGGCCAGGGTGACGTTGCCGTCCGGGTCCACCACCACGGTGGAGCGGACGATGCCCTCGACGATCTCGCCGTTAACCAGCTTCTCGCCCCAGGCGCCGTAGGCCAGGGCAACCGCGTGGTCCTCGTCGGAGAGCAGCGGGAAGGTCAGGGAGAAGTCGCCGGTGAAGCCGGCCAGGGCCTCCGGGGCGTCCGGGGAGATGCCGATGACCTCGTAGCCCTTGCCCTGCAGTGAGGCCAGGCTGT
This sequence comes from Arthrobacter sp. 210 2, assembly GCF_059093025.1. Taxonomy (NCBI): domain Bacteria; kingdom Bacillati; phylum Actinomycetota; class Actinomycetes; order Micrococcales; family Micrococcaceae; genus Arthrobacter; species Arthrobacter sp. 210 2. The sequence goes on along the minus strand of NZ_JBNHIE010000004.1, from coordinate 84,015 downwards.
CGCGGAAGTCGCAGGCCTCGGTGGTGCAGCCGGGGGTGGCGGCCTTGGGGTAGAAGTACACGATGACATTTTTGCCACGGTAGTCGGCCAAGGCAGTCTGGCGGCCCTGGGCGTCCTGGAGGGTGAAGTCAGGGGCCTGGGTTCCGGGCTGAAGCTTGGTGGTCAGGGTGTGGCTCATGGCGTTCCTTTGGAAGGGTTTGTCATTACTGGCAAGACATCAAGTGAAGCGGCTTCCCGCTCAGTCATACAACTCCGGCGTCATATGCAGTATTCCGCCGGGCCGCGAACTGTTGCCGATTTTCCCGGCACGAACTGGTATCCGCCGCCGCGGACAGTGGCCACGGCATGGCGCGCATTGCCCAGTTTCCGGCGGATCCGGCCCACGTAAACATCGATGGATCGAGCCGAGGCGCCGGGGGTTTCGAACGAGTCCAGGAAATCCTGCAGCTCCTCCCGGCCCACGGTGCGGGACAGGTGGGTCACCAGGTAGCGGAGCACCTTGAATTCGACGCCGGTGAGCGGCACCGGCCTGCCGTCCAGGAGGACGGTATCGGCGGCCAGGTCCACGGCCATGCGGCTGACGGGGCCGGCCGACGGCGGCAGCCGGGTGCCGCCGTCGTCGTCCGTTTGTGCGCCAGGAGAGGCGGCGCCGGGGTTCTCCGCTGCGGAGGAAGGCTGAGAGGAGTCGTCTGCGGCTCCTTCCGCCGTGGCGGAGACCCCGGACGTGGGAGCTCCGGCAGCAGGCCAATGGACTTCCGCCTCCGGAGCAGTCTGCAGGGCCCTGGCAAGGACCAGTTGGGCGGCGCGGGCGAGGAGTTCCGGGCTGGTGCCCTCCTCCGGAACCACCCACACGGCGAGGCCGCGGGCGGCAGCTTTGGGCTGGGCCATCCGCGGACGGTAAGCCGTCCGCGGATGGTGGACTTCCACTGCCATGGCGCGTCCTTACACTCCGCCGCGGCGGATCAGCTTGCCCGTGGGGGTCTGGCCGTCCACCACGGCGCCGCGCAGGAACGTCTTGCGGACCACTCCGGAGAGGGCCTTGCCGTCGTACGGGGTGATGGGGTTCTTGTGCTTGAGCTTGGAGACGTCCACCACGAAGGCCTCGTCCGGCGCGAACACCGCGAAGTCGGCGTCGTAGCCCAGCGCCAGCTGGCCCTTGTTGGTGAGCCGGGCGAGGTTGGCGGGCTTTTCCGCCATCCAGCTGACAACCTGCTCCAGCGGGATGCCGCGGTGGCGGGCTTCGCTCCAGATCAGGGACAGGCCCAGCTGCAGCGAGGAGACGCCGCCCCAGGCCACGGCGAAGTCGCCGTTTTCCAGGTCCTTCAGGTCCAGGGTGGAGGGGGAGTGGTCCGAAACGATGCAGTCGATGGTGCCGTCCTGCAGGCCCTGCCACAGCAGCTCCCGGTTGGAGGCCTCGCGGATGGGCGGGCAGCACTTGTACGCGGTGGCGCCGTCGGGGATTTCCTCAGCCATCAGCGTCAGGTAGTGCGGGCACGTCTCCACGGTGAGCTTGACGCCGTCGCGCTTTGCGGAGGCGATCATGGGCAGCGCGTCCGACGACGACAGGTGCAGGATGTGCGCACGCGCACCGGTCCAGCGGGCCCGTTCGATGACCTCGGCGATGGCCTTGTTCTCGGCGCCGCGCGGGCGGGAGGCCAGGAACGTGGAGTAGTGGTCGCCGCCGGGGTGGGGTGCGCGGTCGATGGCGTGTGAGTCCTCGGCGTGGACGATCATGAGGGAATCGAAGGACTTCAGCTCGGCCATGTCCTCCTCCATCTCGTCCGCGTCCAGGTGCGGGAACTCGTCCACGCCCGAGTGCAGGAGGAAGCACTTGAAGCCGAACACGCCGTCGTCATGCAGGGGGCGCAGGTCGGCCTTGTTGCCGGGGATGGCGCCGCCCCAGAACCCGACGTCGATGAACGCCTGGTCTTCGGCGACCTCGCGCTTGAGTTTGAGGTTCTCCACCGTGGTGGTGGGCGGTACGGAGTTCAGCGGCATGTCGATGATGGTGGTGACGCCGCCGGCTGCGGCGGCGCGGGTGGCGGAGGCGAAGCCCTCCCACTCGGTGCGGCCGGGCTCGTTGACGTGGACGTGGGTGTCCACCAGGCCGGGAAGCAGGGTTTCGTCGTCGGCGAGTTCGATGATTTCGGTGCCGGCCAGGCCGTTGCCCAGCGGCTCGAGCGCAACGATCTTGCCGCCGCGGACGCCCACCTCGCGCGGGGCGATTCCGGCGGTGGTCATGATGCGCCGGCCCCGGATGACCAGGTCGTAACGGTCTTCAGACATGGAGGTCCTCCTTGGTACTTGCGGTGCGGGCGGGCCTTTCGGCCGCCAACCTCCCGCTGATCTGGGTGCCCAGCTGCTCCAGAAGCTGTCCGGCCTCTGCTATGCACCTGTCTACATTGCTTTCGAGCTCTGTCAAAGCGTAAATCTCCTCGAACCCGGCGGCGACTGCCTGGTCTTCCGCCAGCGTGGTGCGGCCGCAGACGGCGATGACCGGGACGCCCTGCGCGGCGGCTGCCCGGGCCACACCCATGGGAGTCTTGCCCAGCAGGCTCTGCTCGTCCAGGCTGCCTTCCCCGGTAATCACCAGGTCGGCTCCGGCCAGGCGTTCGGCGAGTCCCGTGAATCCGAGAACGACGTCGATTCCCGGGCGCCGGGTGGCGGCCAGGGCGGCGATGGCTGCGAAGCCAACCCCGCCGGCCGCCCCCGCGCCGGGGGCCTCCGCTGCCTTGACGGCGCGGAATCCGATTTCCCTGGCCAGGACTTCGACAAACCTGGCCAGGGCGGCGTCGAGCATGTCGACGTCCTGTTGTGTGGCGCCCTTCTGCGGGCCGAAAACCGCCGCGGCGCCCTGGGCGCCCAGCAGGGGATTGTCGACGTCGGACGCCAGCACAAAGCGTGTGTCCACCAAACGGGGTTCAAAGTGCGTGAAGTCGATGCTGTGCAGGTTGGCCAGCGCAGCACCGCCCGGCGGCAGTTCGTTGTTCCTTGCGTCCAGGAACCGTGCGCCGAGTCCCTGCAGGAGCCCTGCACCGCCGTCGGTATTGGCGCTGCCGCCCACGCCCAACACGATCCGGCGGCAGCCGGCGTCCAGGGCCGCGCGGATCAGCTGGCCGGTGCCCAGGCTGCTGGCCGTCGTGGCATCCGCGGACGTTGGCTTTCCGCCGCGGGCCACCTGGGGCACCAGCGCCAGCCCGGAGGCGGTGGCCATCTCGATGACGGCCTCGTGGTCCCGGACGGCGAAGTCCGCGCGTACCGGCTGGCCAGTGGGGCCGCTCACCGTTGCCGTGCGGCGGGTGAAGCCGGAGCCGACGGCGGCGTCGAGGGTGCCCTCGCCGCCGTCGGCCACCGGAATCCGGACGACGTCAAGGTTGCCGCCGGCGCCACGCTGCAGTCCCTTTTCCAGGTGCGTGCAGACGTCCGGGGCGGAGAGCGATCCCTTGAACTTGTCCGGGGCAATGACGATGCGCATGGCAGTGCTGTCTTTTCTGGTCTAGGCCTGCAGGGCCAGGATGGCGGTGGGGGAGTCGGCGGCCGTCTCAGCCAGTTCCTCGAACTCGTTCACGGCGTTGATTTCCACACCCATGGAGATGTTGGTGATCTTTTCCAGGATCACTTCAACCACCACGGGAACCTGGAACTCGCCCATCAGCGCCTTGGCCTTGTCGAACGCGGCAGCGAGGTCGTTGGGGTCCTCCACGCGCACGGCCTTGCAGCCCAGGCCCTCGGCAACCTTCAGGTGGTCCACGCCGTACCCGCGTGCGGTTTCGGACAAGTCCGCGCTGTTGACGTTTTCGAACGCCAGGGACACGTTCTGCTCCATCTTGAAGCCGCGCTGCGACTGGCGGATCAGGCCCAGGTAGGAGTTGTTCACCACCACGTGGATGTACGGGAGGTTGAACTGGGCGCCCACGGCCAGTTCCTCGATCATGAACTGGAAGTCGTAGTCGCCGGAGAGGGCAACAACGGTCTCGTCCGGCTTGCCGCGCACAACGCCGAGAGCTGCCGGGGCGGTCCAGCCCAGGGGGCCGGCCTGGCCGGCGTTGATCCACTTGCGCGGACCGAACACGTGCAGCATCTGGGCGCCGGCGATCTGCGACAGGCCGATGGTGGACACGTAGATGGTGTCGCGGCCGAAGGACTTGTTCATCTCCTCGTACACGCGCTGCGGCTTGATGGGGATGTTCTCGAAGTGGGTCTTGCGGTGCAGGGAGGCCTTGCGGTCCTGGCATTCGGCAACCCAGGCGCTGTAGTCCGGCAGGGACCCTGCCGCCTTGCGCTCCCTGGCGAGCTCAACCAGCCCGCCCAGCGCCGCACCGGCGTCGGACGCGATGCCCAGGTCCGGCGAGAACACGCGGCCGATCTGTGTGGGCTCGATGTCGATGTGCACGAACTTCCGGCCTGCCGTGTAGGTCTCCAGGCCGCCGGTGTGGCGGTTGGCCCAGCGGTTGCCGATGCCGATCACGAAGTCGCTCTGCAGGTAGTTCTCGTTGCCGTAGCGGTGCGAGGTCTGCAGGCCCACCATGCCGGCCATGAGCTGGTGGTCGTCCGGGATGGTGCCCCAGCCCATCAGCGTGGGGATCACCGGAACGTTGAGGATCTCGGCCAGTTCCACCAGCTGCGCGGACGCGCCGGCGTTGATGATGCCGCCGCCGGCCACGATCAGCGGGTGGCTGGCTGCGGTCAGCATGTCCAGGGCCTTTTCCAGCTGCTTGCGGGAGGCCTTGGGCTTTTCGATGGGCAGGGGCTCGTAGGTGTCGATGTCGAATTCGATCTCGGCCAGCTGCACGTCGATGGGCAGGTCCAGCAGCACCGGACCGGGGCGGCCGGAGCGCATCAGATGGAAGGCCTTCTGGAAGGCGCCGGGAACCTGGCCGGGTTCCAGGATGGTCATGGCCATCTTGGTGACCGGCTTGGCGATGGACTCGATGTCCACGGCCTGGAAGTCTTCCTTGTGCAGTTTGGCAACCGGGGCCTGGCCGGTGATGCAGAGCATGGGGATGGAATCTGCCCAGGCGGCGTAGAGGCCGGTGATCATATCGGTGCCGGCGGGGCCGGAGGTGCCGATGCAGATGCCGATGTTGCCGTCCTTGGCGCGGCTGAAGCCGTCGGCCATGTGGCTGGCGCCTTCAACGTGGCGGGCCAGGGTGTGGCGGATGCCGCCGTGTTCCCGCATGGCGGAGTAGAAGGGGTTGATTGCCGCGCCTGGCAGGCCGAACGCCTCGATGGCGCCTTCCTTTTCCAGGATGGCAACCGCTGCATCAACGGTACGCATCTTGCTCATGGTGTGCTCCTTGGAAGCTTTTGGTTGGGCCCGGTGGTTGAGCCTGCTGAAACCTGTTTTTGGGTGTGCTGAAGTAGCCCGGCGAGCCGTCGCGGGGCACTTTGGGGGAGTCGGCGTCGTAATTTACGACGGCGGCCGGCGTGTCCGTGTCAATGTGCCCCCTTTTGGGAGGGGGCTGGTGGTTGAGCCTGCCGAAACCTGGATTTCGACAGGCTCAATCACCGGTGGTTGAGCTTGTCGAAACCTACTCGCGGCCGGAGAGCTGCAGGACCTGCTTGAAGAGTCCGGAGTGGTCCAGTGCGCCGTCGCCCTGGTTGACGGTGGCGGCGACGAGCTGTGCGACGACGGCGCCGAGGGGGACGGCGACGTTGGCTTCACGGGCGGCGGAGGTGACGATGCCCAGGTCCTTGTGGTGCAGGGCGAGACGGAAGCCGGGGTCGAAGTTGCGGTCAAGCATCTTCTGGCCCTTCTGGTCCAGGACCTTGGAACCGGCCAGGCCGCCGCCGAGGACCTTGAGGGCGGCGTCGGTATCCACACCGTAGGCCTCGAGGAAGGCGATGGCCTCGCCGAGGACCTGGATGTTGACGGCGACGATCAGCTGGTTGGCTGCCTTGACGGTCTGGCCGGAGCCGGAGGGGCCGACGTGGACGATGGTTTTGCCGACGGCGTTCAGGACGTCCGACGCTGCGTCGAAGTCTTCCTTGTCGCCGCCCACCATGATGGAGAGGGCGGCGTCGATGGCGCCCTGTTCGCCGCCGGAGACCGGTGCGTCGAGGGGCCGGATGCCGGCTTCGCGGGCGTCGTCGCTGAGCCGCTTGGCAACGTCGGGGCGGATGCTGGAGGCATCGATCCAGAGCGTGCCCTGCTTGGCATTGGCGAAGACACCTTCTTCGCCGGTGACCACGCCCTCAACGTCGGGGGAGTCCGGCACCATGGTGATGACGACGTCGGCGTCCTTCACGGCGTCCGCGATGCTGGTGGCGCCCTTGCCGCCTTCGGAGACCAGCTTGTCGATCTTGTCCTGGCTGCGGTTGAAGCCGGTGACGGTGTGGCCGGCCTTGACCAGGTTGATGGCCATGGGCAGCCCCATGATTCCGAGTCCGATGACTGCAACGTTGCTCATGATGGTTCTCTTTTCTGAAGTCTGTGGGGGGTTACCCAACTAGGTCGCAGTAGATGTCGTTTTGAGGGCTCTAAACGACATCTACTGCTACTCAGTTGGGCGGGGTGGGGATTATTGGCTGACGCGCTGGCGGATTGCCCAGCTGAAGGCCGTTTCCTGCGGTTCCTTGTATTCGAGGCCGATGTAGCCGTCGTAGCCGAGTTCGCGGCTGCGGGCGATCCACTCGCCGAGGGGAAGCTCTCCGGTGCCGGGTGCGCCGCGGCCGGGGTTGTCGGCGATCTGGATGTGGCCGAAGTCCTTGGCGTGGTTTTCGATGACGGACTCGACGTCGTCGCCGTTGACTGCCAGGTGGTAGAAGTCGGCGAGGAGCTTGACGTTGGTGGCGCCTGACTCGGCCTTGACGCGGGCGATGACCTTGAGTGCGTCGTCAGCGGTGAGGAGCGGATACTTGGGTGCGCCGCTGACGGGTTCGAGGAGGACGGTGCCGCCGATGCGGGCGACGCCTTCTGCGGCAGCTGCCAGGTTCCTGGCGGCCAGCTCGTCCTGCTCTTCGGGGCTGAATTCGTCCTGCCGGTTGCCGTAGAGGGCGTTGAAGGCCCTGCAGCCCAGGCGCTCGCCGATGCCGGCCACGGCGTCGATGTTGTCCTTGAATTCGGAGCAGCGTCCCTTCCAGGAAACCAGGCCGCGGTCACCTCCGGGCATGTTGCCGGCGTTGAAGTTCAGGCCTGTCAGCTGGACACCCGCGTCCTTGATGGCGTTCTCGAATGCGGTGACCTGGGCGTCGGCGGGAACGGAGGACTCAAACGGCCACCAGAACTCGACAGCGTCAAAACCCGCTGCCTTTGCGGCTGCCGGGCGCTCAAGCAGGGGCAGTTCCGTGAGGAGGATGGAGCAGTTCACTGTGTACGTCATCGTAGGTCCTTCCGGGGAGGGCTTTGATCTATCTTCCCGCGCTTCCCCGGCCCTTCAACCGTTTCCGCTTTGTGGAATTTAGATTCTGCTTTATGAAAAGTGTAGGGAAGGGTAGGGCAGCGAGTCAAGGGGGCGTTCCAACTCCTGGGCGTCCTCCAACCAATGACGAACCTCGTTACAAAGACGAACCGTGGCACAAATAAGGAGCCAGGGGCTTGTGCCCCTGGCTCCCGTATGAGGGTCCTTCTATTCACTAATGATGCGAGTTGACGCCCGTCAATGTCTGGCTCTTGACCCATCCGGACCACTCAAGCCGGCCATGTCCTTTATCCACAGCGAACCTGATCTCGTGGTAAACCTCTTCCGGGCCACGGCGGTCAAGCCTACGGCTCACCTGGTCGTACCTGTCTTTGACCTCCTTGCGGTCGGCGCGGTGCACATAGACGTGGAATGCGTCGTGGTTGCCGTCGTGCAGCCTTGTGTCGCGACCGCGATCCTTTTCATAGCGCTTCTGCTGGATGTGGACGACCTTTCTTCCGTCATCGCATTTCACGCTGACCGGGAAGTTCACCCAATCGCCGCGGGCATCGGTCGGTTTCAAAGGTTGGACGTTGCAGCCGTGTCGGTGGTCGCGGTCGCGGTCGTCATGGGCTGCAGCCGGGGCGGCGACAGCCGCGGCACCCGCGAGCAGACCGAATGAAAGGACCGGAACCAGGGCGATCTTTGCCCGGGTTGAACGGGTTTTCATAGTTGGAGTGATGGACATTTTTTGTGCTCCTGTAAGGATGCGATTCACCATTTTTGGACAGGTTGAGGCCGACGCGACTGAACAAGCTCGTGGTTGATCAGCGTGGCGGCCGCAGCCTGCCCGTCCCATTTTTAATCAGCGGCCCCGTCAGAGGCGGGGGGCTTAACGTCGGATCCGTCTGAGTGTTTGTGATCCGGTACGTTCAATCCTGCACCCGGATTTTGGCGCTGCGCTAGGGCCACGCCTACCCTTTTAAACCCCGCATTTTAGGGGGAAAAACCCTCTGGTTTTCCAGTTGCAGCAGGAGTAAGCGCCGTGCCGTTCGGCTCCAAGGAAATTCCAAGTGGACCACACAGGATTCCCCCAATCTCCACTCGCTACCGTCAGGTGCATGGTTACTTGTTCAGTGCTTCGGTGTACGAATCCCGGCTCCGCCTTCACTGCGGGAAGCCGCCCGGCTGCCACTCATCACCGGGCCCATATTTGTGGTGAACACCAGGCGCTGATCGAATCCGGCTCCCCTTGGGACATGGAGGGGTGCTCCATCCTGATAGGCCAGGACATGCCGCAGATCCTGGAGAACTGGTTTGCCCGCCCCAGCGTTGGGACCGAGGGCTTCAGGCTCACCCTCGAAGTCGCTGGCCAGATCAAGCCCTTTGAACTCTTCCTGACGTCCACCGAGGCAAAGGTTCTGGCCTCGTTCCTGTGTGCAGCGAATGGTGACGCTGCCTGAGGGATGGGGCTAGTGCGTAAGATCCTTGCCCTTCGTCTCAGGGATGGTGAAGACAAACGCTGCGCTGATGGCCAGCAGCACCACCGCGTACACGTTGAACACCTGTGGCGCGCCCAGGGTCGTCCCCAGCCACTGCTGCAGGTACGGGGCGGTCCCGCCGAAAGCGGCCACACAGATGGAGTACGGCACGCCGACGCCGACGGTGCGGATGGACGTGGGGAACAGCTCGGCGTAGACGGCCGGGACAATAGCGGCGCTCGCGGCGATGAAGACCAGCATGACGGACATGCCTACGGCCAGCTGCCAGGCCGAGTCCTTCAGGAGCCAGGTCATGGGGAAGTGCATCACCGCGGAGCCGATCGCGCCGGACCACAGCACCTTCTTGCGTCCAATCCGGTCTGAGAGCTTGCCCCACACCGGCAGCGCGGCGATGAACACGACATTGGCGATTACGCCGGCCCACAGAGCTTCGCCGCGGTCGATCTTCAGCGCGGTGGTGGCGTAGCTGGGTGCCACCACGCCCCAGATGTAGTAGATGACCGTGAGGCCTACCGTCAGCCCGATGACCTGCAGGGCCTGCTTGCGGTGGCGGACGATCTGCGGCCAGATGGGCGCCCGCTTCTGAGAGGTGGTTTCGCCCTCGAATGCCTCGGTTTCATGCAGCCGCGACCGCATGATCAGCGCGTAGAGGCCCATCGCGGCGCCCAGCAGGAACGGGATGCGCCAGCCCCACTCGTTCATTGCCTCGGTGGTCAGCGCCATGTTCAGCACTGCGCCCAGCAGCGTGCCGAACAGGATCCCCACGGTTCCCGAGGTGTAGATCAGCGTGGCCCAGAATCCCCGGTGCTCCTTGGGAGCCATCTCGGAAAGGTACGTCTGGGATGACGGCAGCTCACCGCCGTGCGCCAGGCCCTGGACGAGCCGCGCCACCAGCAGCATGAGCGAGGCCCAGGCGCCGACGCTGGCGAATGTGGGTGCGATGCCGATCATGAGGCTGCCCAGCGATGCCAGGCCGACGGCGAGCGTCATGGATGTCTTGCGGCCCACCCGGTCGCCGATCCAGCCAAAGAGGAAGCCGCCGAAGGGCCGTGCCACGAAGCCGACGGCGAAGATCGCCAGGGTGGACAGGACGGCCGACGCGGGGTCCGCCTTGCTGAAGAGTTGGCTGGCGATGAACGGCGTGAAGGTGGCGTAGATGGCCCAGTCGTACCATTCAACGGCGTTGCCGATGCCTGTTCCGACGATGGTCTTCGCGGTGGACGTGCGTCCAGCCTGCTGCTTGTGCGCTGTGATGGACATGATGACTTCCTGGTGGTCGGTTCGAAGGTGCTTCGAGGGGGATGCCGGGCAGCGGCGCTGCTGCCGGTGGTTACGACGCTGTTGAAAGTGCGGCAAGCCGCGAGATGGCGAGCTGGGCGTAGAGCGCGGCTCCGTCAGCCAGCACGCCGTCGTCGAACGTGGCGTAGGGGGAATGGTTGAAAGGGGAGGTGGCGGGGTCGCCGCCCGGAGCAACGGCGCTGAGGCCCACGAACGTGCCGGGGACCTCGGCCAGCACCCGGGAGAAGTCCTCGGAACCGCTGAGTGGGGTGGCCCAGCGTGAGAGGCGGCTTTCGCCGAAAAGCGTGGAGATGACCTTCTCCGCCGTGTGCGTTTCGTCCTCATCCGTGATGGTGAGGGGGTACTCCTGCTGGTAGTCCACGTGGACCTCAACCCCGTGCGCAGCCGCAATGCCTTTGAGCAGGCGCGGGACGGCCTCCATCATTTTCAGCCGCGAGGCCTCGGAGAAGGTCCGGACGGTGGCCTCGATACGGGCCGATTCGGGGATGACGTTCCGCTTTGTGCCGGCGTGGAGTACGCCCACGGACAGGACCACGGGATCGAACATGTTGAACTGCCGGGTGACCATCACCTGCAGGGCGGTCACCATCTCGGCGGCGACTGTCACCGGATCTTTGGCCGCATGCGGGGCGGAACCGTGGCCCCCGGCGCCGAGGATGGTGACCTCAAGTCCGTCAGAGGCGCTGAGCATAACGCCCGGTTTGGTGCAGAAGGTGCCGTGCGGCTCGAGCGAGGAGAACACATGCATGCCGTAGGCAGCCTGGACGCCGGTTCCGGCTGCGTCCAGGACACCTTCGCGGAGCATGTAGCTGGCGCCGTCGAACCCTTCCTCGCCGGGCTGGAACATCAGGACGACGTCGCCCGCCAGCTGGTGCCGTTTCTCGGCCAGGAGGGTGGCGGCTCCGGCGAGCATGGACGTGTGCAGGTCGTGGCCGCAGGCGTGCATGGCGCCGTCGGTCCTGGACGTGTAGTCAACACCGGTCTTCTCCTGGACGGGAAGGCCGTCCATGTCCGCACGGAGGAGCACCGCCGGCCGCTGCTTCCCTTTTTCATTCGCGGCTGAGCCGGTGCCTCCGCGCAGCACGGCGGTGACCGACGTCGTTTCCTTGCCCAGCGTGATCTCGAAGGGCAGGCCGTCCAAGGCCTGCAGGACACGCTCCTGCGTGCGGGGAAGTTCCAGGCCGATTTCCGGCTGCCGGTGCAGGTCGTGGCGCAGGCGGATGAGGTCGTCCTGCAGGTCGCGGGCGTCGGCGGTAATCGTCACGAATAACTCCTTGGCATTGGCTTTCCGGCTTGTGGACTATTGTGAAGTGGTGTGGTTCACAATCCGTGAAAGCGCAGAAAGTATGCAGGCTCTGCATTCTGCAGGCAGGATTCGTGCAGAAGAGGAGCGGGACTAAGCGTGGAATTGAGCGAGGAAGACCTGGCCCTGATCCAGGTCCTGCAAACCTCTCCCAGGCTGGGCTGGGCCGACGCCGCAAAGGTCCTCGGCGTCCATGCCACCACGCTGGCGGCACGATGGGAACGGCTGAAGTCCGGCGGCGCGGCCTGGGTTACCGCGCATCTGGCGGGTGATCCGCAACAGATGCTGCTCGCCTTTGTGGCCGTCGACTGCGACATGAACCTGCGGGACAGCGTCACCGCCCAGCTGGCCGCCATCCCGGAGATCATCACCGTTGAAGAGGCGGCGAGCAACCGGGACCTCATGCTGACAGTGATCACCAGGTCGCTGGAGGAGTTCAGCACCAAGGTGATTGCCCAGCTGAAAACCATCGAAGGGCTCACCAAGTACCAGACGGCACTGTGCACCCGGCTCCACACCAGCGCCGATGAGTGGCGGCTCAACATTTTGAGCCGCGCGCAGCTGGCGACCCTGCGGACGCTCGGTCAGCCGGGCACGTCGGACGGAAAACAGGCTGTGGCGGGGCAACTCCCCGAAAGCCACCTGGACCTGCTGCCGTTCCTGGCCCGGGACGGCAGGGCAACCGCGGCCGAGATCGCGCGGGATTTGGGGCGGCACCCGGCAACGGTGCAGCGGCAGCTCAACCGGGTGCTGGCCAGCGGAATCCTGTTGTTCCGGTGCGAAATTGCCCAGGGCTACTCTTCCTACCCGGTCACGTGCCAGTGGTTCGCCAACGTCCCCGCAGGCCGGCATGAGGAAGCGGCTGCTGCCATCCGCACCATCAGCAACGTCCGGCTGAGTGCCTCCACCACGGGGCCCACCAACTTCGTGATCATTATGTGGCTGCAGTCCCTCGCGGACGTGATGACGGCAGAACTCGCCCTGCAGCAAAAGGTCCCGGGCATGGAGCTGGTGGAGAGCGTGGTGATGCTGCGGACGGTCAAGCGGGTGGGCTGGATGCTGAACGGAGACACGACGGCGAGTGGCGCCGTCGTGGTTCAGGCCGGCGCGCTCAACGCCGCGGACTGACGCTCAGGACGTCCGCACTCCTCCTGCTTCCGGTGCTGCCAGCAGGGCAAGGGAGGCCGCCACGGAGTGGTCCGGTTTTTCCGGTGGCTTGGCGTACGCCCGGAGGACCAGCAGGGACTTGCCGGCCAGTTTCACGGTGCCGTTGGCCTCAAGGAAACCTTGGTCCGCATGTTCACCCGCGGTGTCGATCAGTTGCTCCCAGGCGGGCGAGTACTCGGCACTGGGCAGGGTGAAGTCCACGGGGTCGTCCCCGGAATTGCAGAAGAGCAGGAAGTTGTGGTCGTGGATGACCCGGCCTCGGTGGTCCTTGCCCACTGCCTCACCGTTGTAGAACACTCCGAGGGCCCTGGCGAGGGGGTTGCCCCAGTCCTCGGGAACCATCTCGGACGCATCCGTGTTGAGCCAGACGATGTCCGGAAGGGGCTGCCCCAGGCTGCGCCGCACGGGCCTGCCCTGGAAAAACCTGTTGCGGCGGAAGGTTGGGTGCTCCCTGCGGAGGGTGGTGACGGCGGCGAGGAACTCTGTCAGCGGCTGGTCCGCGGTGTCCCAGTTGATCCAGGACAGCGGTGAGTCCTGGCAGTAGGCGTTGTTGTTTCCCTGCTGCGTGCGGCCGAGTTCGTCACCATGGAGCACCATGGGCACTCCCTGGGAGAGGAGGAGCGTGGCCAGCAGGTTGCGCTGCTGCCGTGCCCGCAGCGCCAGGATGCCCTGGTCCGTGGTGGGGCCTTCGGCGCCGCAGTTCCAGGAACGGTTGTGGGATTCGCCGTCGTTGTTGTTTTCGCCGTTGGCCTCGTTGTGCTTGGCGTTGTAGGAAACCAGGTCGCGCAGGGTGAAGCCGTCATGGGCAGTGACGAAGTTGATGGAGGCCACCGGCCGCCGGCCTGAACTTTCGTAGAGGTCCGAGGAGCCGGCAAGCCGGGACGCGAACTCGCCCAGGGTGGCGGGGGCGCCACGCCAAAAGTCGCGGACGGCGTCGCGGTACTTTCCGTTCCACTCCGTCCACAGCGGCGGGAAGTTGCCCACCTGGTAGCCGCCCGGGCCGACGTCCCAGGGCTCGGCAATCAGCTTCACCTGCGACACCACGGGGTCCTGCTGGACCAGGTCGAAGAAGCTCGACAGCCGGTCCACCTCATAAAACTCCCGTGCCAGTGCCGAGGCGAGGTCAAAGCGGAAACCGTCCACATGCATCTCCAGCACCCAGTACCGCAGCGAGTCCATCAGCAGCTGGAGGGCGTGCGGGTGCCGGACATTGATGGTGTTGCCGGTGCCCGTGTAGTCCAGGTAGTGCTGCTTGTCGTGGTCCACCAGCCGGTAATACGCCTCGTTGTCGATGCCCTTGAAGGACAGGGTGGGACCCAGGTGGTTCCCCTCGGCGGTGTGGTTGTAGACGACGTCGAGGATCACCTCGATGCCCGCGGCGTGCAGGGAGCGGACCATTGCCTTGAACTCCTGCACCTGCTGCCCCGGCCTGCTGCTGGAACTGTAGCTTTCGTGCGGGGCGAAGAAGCCGATGGTGTTGTAGCCCCAGTAGTTGCTGAGGCCTTTGTCCTGCAGCACGCTGTCCTGGACGAACTGGTGAACGGGCATCAGCTCGATGGCGGTGACGCCAAGTTTCTGCAGGTGCTCGATCACCGCCGGGTGCGCGATGCCCGCATAGGTGCCGCGTTCTTTTACCGGCACCTCCGGATGGGTCATGGTCAGGCCCTTGACGTGTGCCTCATAAATCAAAGTGTCGTTGTAGGGGATTTTCGGCGGGCGGTCGTGCTGCCAGTCGAAGAAGGGGCTGATGACCACGGACCGCATGGTGCTGGATGCCGAGTCTTCAGCGTTGAAGGACGAAGGATCGCCGAAGTTGTAGGAGAACATGGGCTGGCCCCACGTAATGCCGCCGCTCATGGCCTTCGCATACGGGTCCATCAGCAGCTTGTTCGGGTTGCAGCGGACGCCCTCTGCCGGATTGTAGGGGCCGTCCACACGGTAGCCGTACAGCTGGCCCGGCAGGACATGGGGAAGGTAGCAGTGCCACACGAAGCCATCCACGGCTTCCAGCCGGATGCGCTGTTCAGTGCCGTCCTCGTCGAACAGGCAGAGGTGAACAGCGGTCGCGGCCTCGCTGAACAACGCGAAGTTCGTGCCGCTGCCGTCGTACGTCGCACCCAACGGATAGGGGTTCCCCGTCCAGACTTCCATGTCAGCCTCCATCCCCAAAGAGAACACCATCCAACCACAGGGGTGCGACATCTGTTGGGAGGGGCGGCTAATGAACCAAGCGCGAACGGCAATAGAGCCGGCACCGCTGCCCGGTCCTGCCACGCAGGTCCTGTTTTAAGGGCGTTCTGTCGCACCCGTCCTGCAGACTGTCCGTATGACTTTTGCAAATGTGGGAAGCCTCGGAACCAAGCCCGGCCAGCGCGACGCCGTCGTATCCATCCTGCTCCGGCCCATGCCCGGGCTGAAGGAAGCCGGTTGCCTGCTCTACGAAGTGGGCATCAATGACGACGTTCCGGACACCGTTTTTGTGTGCGAGCTGTGGGAATCGCCGGAAGCGCATCGGGCTTCGCTGCAGCTGGACAGCGTGCGGGCAGCGATCGCCGAAGCCATGCCCCTGCTGTCCGGTGAGATGGGCGGCAACCAATTCAGGGTGCTGGGATCGCCGCTCCGCTGACCTCCGCTCCCGGCTTCGGAACAGCCCTGTTGCCCGCGTGCGCCAGCGGCTAAGCTCGCGGGCAACGACTGGACACCGGTTAACGGGGTAAGGGGACACACATGAAGCCACTGCCTGCACTTGAGCTTGTTACCCGACTCGAAGACGCCGAATGGCTTGATCCGCTGGCCAAGAGCGTCCGGAAAGCCGTGAAAAGGGTGATCCGCCCGCGGTGGGCCCGGGACATCCTCCACGGAGTGCCCATCGGCCACCCCGTTCACCCGCTCGCCGTCCAGGTGCCCATCGGCGCCTGGATCTCGGCCGCAGTCCTGGACGCGCTTCCCGGCAATGAAAAAGCTGCCACCCTGTTGATCGGGGTGGGGACCGTGAGCGTTGTACCGTCTGCCGTGGCCGGATTTACCGACTGGTCCCAACTGCACCCGCAGCAGCAGAGGGTGGGACTGGTCCACGCCTCCGCCAACATCGCTGCAACAAGCCTCTACATTGCGTCGCTGGTGCAACGCGCCCGCGGCAGCCAGGGCAGCGGGAAGGTGCTGGCGTATCTCGGGCTTGCCACAGTGAGCGCCAGCGGCTTCCTGGGTGGCCACCTCACCTACCGGCAGGCCGCTGGAGTGAACCACAGCGAGGAGATCCCGCACCGCTTCCCGTCCGGCTGGCACCCCCTCGCGCCGCTTGAGGAACTGCCCGACGGAACGCTCCACAAGCGCGATGTTGCCGGATTGCCGCTGCTCGTCTTCCGGGAGGGGGACACGCTCAACGTACTCTCCGACGTCTGCAGCCACCTCTCCGGGCCGCTGCACGAGGGCAAACTCAAACAGGGTGCACCCGAGGCCGGCAGTGATAGCGGTGAACCCTGTGTCGTCTGCCCCTGGCACCGGAGCACCTTCTCGCTGCGGACCGGTGAGGTGCAGGCCGGGCCGGCCACCTCGCGCCAGCCGCGCTTCGAAACCCGCATCACCGACGGGCTTGTGGAGGTCTGCCTGCCGGGCGCGGATTAGCTGTCGTCTACCCGGACCGTTCCAGCGCGGTCACCCACTCGCCCCGCCGCAGCACACCGGCAAGGTTCAGGTCCGCATCAACCACGACGACGTCGGCCGGCATTCCCGCGCGCAGGTCGCCTGCCTGCGAGGACAGTCCCAGGACCTCGGCGGGAACGCCGCTGGCCGCCAGTACGGCATCCTGCAGCGGCACACCCGCAGCCACGGTACTGCGGACAACATCCAGCAGAGTGGAGGTTCCACCCGCGATGGCACCGGTGCTGTCCACCCTGGCCACGCCCTGATCCACCGTCACGGCCAGCGAACCCAGCCGGTACTGTCCGTCCTGCAGGCCGGTAGCCGCCATGGAATCCGTGACCAGGGCGATGTTTTCTGCGCCCACCAGGTCGAACACCAGCTTGACCGTCTCCGGAGCAAGATGGACACCGTCGGCAATCAGCTCCACCACGGCATTGCCGGCGCGGGCAGCACTAAGGCTGGCCGAGACCGGGCCGGGGGAACGGTGGTGCAGGCTGGGCATGGCGTTGAACAGATGGGTGACCGTTGGGCGGAGCCGCCCCGTAGGATTCGCCGGACCGGCGAGCCCGGCGGCCACATGCTGCAGGAAATCGGCGGCAGCGTTGTTGTCGGCGGCAGTATGCCCCAGCGAGGGGATGATCCCGCGGGCTGCGAGGAGGTCCGCCAGCCCGGACGCCCCGGGAAGTTCGGCCGCGAGAGTCATGGAGGCCAGGGAGACGCCGGCCGCGTCCAGCAGTTCGGCCACCAGGCGCGGATCCGGTTCAAGCAGCAACGCGGGATCGTGCGCGCCGCACTGCCCCGAAGCGAGGAAGGGGCCCTCCAAATGGGAACCGGCAATCAGGCCCTCATCTGCCACAGTCCGCAGCGCCGTGAGGTTCCGGACCAAGTCCTCAGGCGACCCGGTCACCAGGCTGGCCAGCAGTGTGGTGGTGCCCCGGCTGTGCAGGTAGCGCGCCGCGGACCGGGCACCGTCGACGGAACCCTCCGAGAAGTCCGAGCCGAGCGCGCCGTGGCAGTGCAGGTCCACCAGGCCGGGCAACAGAAACCGGTCAGCTGAATCAGGGGAACCTTGCCCCGCAAAGCCGGACGCCGGACCCGCGTAGGTGATGCGGCCGCCGTTGACCGCTACAACACCATCGGCCACGTCCATGCTTCCGGTGACCACGCGGCCACGGAGTACCAGTTGGTTACCCATCGCTAGCGGCCTCCCGTTGTCAGTGCTGCCGCCATCCGGGCTGCAAGGGCGGGGTCTGCGGCAGCCGTCCGGTCCGCACCGGAGATGCCGAGGCGAGGCCGCGCGGACGTGTGCACGGCATGGACGCCGGTCTCGAGAAGCGACGGTACCAGCTCAAGCGTCACCCCGCCGCCGGCCATGATCTGGACCGCCGGCGCGTGCGTCCGTCCCAGCTCCACCAGCCGGCCCAGCATGCTGAGGCCGGCCGCACAGTCCGGGCTGCCGCCGCTGGTGAGCACCCGGTCCACACCTGCTGTTTCCAACCGGGCCAGTGCATCCGCAGGGTCGAATCCAAGAGCAAGCGCGGCATCGAACGCGCGGTGGAACGTGACCTCTGCGGAGGGCTTGTACCGGCGTGCCACCTCGGCTATCCGGCGGATCGCCGGAGCGTCCGGGCCGCCGTCAGCTGCGAGTACGCCCACCACCACCCCTGCGGCGCCGGCATCCATTGACGCAGCCACATCACGCTCGATGACCTCCAGTTCCTCCCGCGTATAGCTGAAGTTGCCCGGGCGCGGCCGCACCAGGACGTGGACGGGAAGGCCCGCACGGCACGCCTGCTCCACCGTGCCGATGCTGGGGGTGATGCCCTCCGTCTCGGCAAGGGCTGCGCAGAGTTCCACCCGGGCAGCGCCGACGGCGGCAGCCAGCCGTACGCCGTCGGCATTTTCCACGGCAAGTTCAAGCTGCGGCGGGCCGATGACAGTAACGGGTGCGTCGCGTCCCATGCTCAGAGCCCCTGCCACGCCGGCTTCCGGCCGAAAGTGTCCGTGTAGTAGTCCCGGTGCGCCAGCCGGGAAGCCGCCGCCTCGTCCACCAGCACAGAGACGTGCGGGTGCATCTGGAGCGCCGAAGCCGGGCAAAGGGCAGCAACAGGGCCTTCGACGGCGGCCGCGATGGCTTCCGCTTTTGCCTCCCCCATGGCCAGCAGCAGCAGGTGCCGTGCTTCGCGGATGGTGCCCAGCCCCTGCGTCAGGACGTGGTCCGGGACATCCGCCGGGTCACCAAAGAAGCGCGCGTTGTCCTGCCGCGTCTGGCGGGTGAGCGTCTTGATCCGGGTGCGTGAGCCGAGCGAGGACATGGGCTCGTTGAAGCCCACATGCCCGTCGGTCCCGATGCCCAGGATCTGGATGTCCACCCCTCCCGCCGCTGAAATCCGGGCCTCGTACTGTTCCGCCTCGGCCTCGGGGTCCGCCGCCATCCCGTCCAGGCCGTGCACTGTGTCCGCAGCAAAGTCCACGCTGGCCGTGAACTCGTCCCGGATCACGGAGTGGTAGGACTGCGGATGTGCGCTGGGCAGCCCCACATATTCATCGAGGAGGAACGCCTGCGCCTGCGCGAAGCTCAGGCCGCCGGTCCGGTGCCGTTTGATGAGTTCCTGGTAGGTGCCCAGGGGCGTGGACCCGGTGGCCAGTCCAAGGACGGACGGGCCGCTGCGGACCTGCTCTTCGATGGCGTCTGCCGCCGTGCGGGCGACGTCGGCCGGGGTGGGAAGGATGATGATTTCCATGCGGTGAAGCTGCTTTCGGTTGCAGGTGCAGTAGGGGGAGGAGCGGAGCGCCGTTACTTGGCGGCGTCCGTATCCACGCTGACTTCGTCGTCCTCACGGCCGGGCGTCCGCAGGTTCCAGCGTTTGATGACGATGGAGAAGAGGAAGTAGTAGATCACCGCATAGCCCAGTCCGATGGGGATGAGCAGCCAGCCGTTCTCTGATTTTCCGAAGTTGAGGACGAAGTCGATCAGCCCGGCGGAGAAAGTGAAGCCATGGTGGATGTCCAGGGCGTTGACCAGTGCCATGGAGGTGCCGGTGAGGACTGCGTGGACGATGTAAAGCGGGAAGGCGACGAACATGAAGGAGTACTCCAGCGGTTCGGTGATGCCCGTGAAGAACGCGGTGAGGGCGGTGGAGAGCATGATGCCGCCCACGATCTTCTTCTGTGAGGGCTTGGCGTGGCGCCAGATGGCGAGGGCTGCTGCCGGCAGGCCGAACATCATGATGGGGAAGAAGCCGGTCATGAAGATGCCCGCGCTGGGGTCGCCGGCGAAGAAGCGGTTGAGGTCGCCGCGGACCAGCTGGCCGGATGCGTCCGTGTAGTCGCCGATGAGGAACCAGACGGCGGAGTTGAGGATGTGGTGCAGGCCTGCGGGGATGAGCATGCGGTTGGCGAAACCGTAGACGCCGCCACCGGCCACGGCGTTGCCCGCGACGGCTTCACCCACTGCCGAGAGGCCGGCGTTGAAGAGCGGGTAGAACAGGGCAAGGACGACGCCGGCAACCAGGCTGGTGACGGACGTCAGGATGGGCACCAGGCGGCGGCCGCTGAAGAAGCCCAGGAAGTCCGGCAGTTTGGTGCGGTAGAAGCGCTGCCAGAGCATGGCGGACAACAGGCCCACCACAATGCCGGCCAGGACGCCGTAGTTGATCATCGCGGGCTTGCCGGCGGGGTCAAGCTGACCGGCCAGGACCAGCGGGGACATGGCCTTGAAGACGCCGTCGATCACCATGTATCCCACCACTGCTGCCAGGGCGGTGGAACCGTCGGCCTTCTTGGCCCAGCCGATGGCGATGCCGACGGCGAAGATGAGCGGCAGCCAGGTGAACACGGCATTGCCTGCCGCGGAGATGACGGCAGCGCCGCCTTCGAAGCCCGGTATCGCGCCCAGCAGGTCGGCCTGGCCGATGCGCAGCAGGATGCCGGCTGCGGGGAGGACGGCGATGGGCAGCATCAGGCAGCGGCCCAGCCGCTGGAGGGTTGCGAAGGCCCTGTTTGGCTTCTTCTCTGGAGCCAGGGCGGCGGTCTCGGATGTTGACATGGTTACACCTCTGCGGGGATCGGGTGGGGCTTGTGGAGAAACGGTTCCAGCCGGTACTGTCTGGTTATGACCAGTTCAGTGTGATTCATCCCACGAGCGACTGTCAAGGGAGAAGATCTTCCGGCAGCCGCTGACAGTTCCGATGAACCGGCACATAATTGGTCGCACTTGGGCCGCCGGTCCTGGTGCTGAAGCAGTGCTCCCCGGGGCACCGTCAGAAAGGGCAGCCATGTCCAAAGCAGAAAAGATCATTGAGGGCCTGGGCGGAGCCGCCAACATTGTGGAAGTCGAGGCCTGCATTACCCGTCTCCGCACCGAGGTCAAGGACGGGTCGCTGGTCAACGAAGCCACCCTGAAGGCCGCCGGAGCCCACGGCGTCCTTGCGGCCGGCACCGCAGTGCAGGTCATTGTGGGCCCGGAAGCGGACAACCTGGCCGAAGACATCGAGGACCTGCTCTGATGCCGGAAACGCTGGTTGTCCACGCGCCCATCAGCGGCAGCGTGGTTCCCTTGTCCGACGTCCCGGATCCCGTTTTCGCGGGCCAGATGGTGGGTTCCGGCGCGGCCGTCGAGCCGCCGGCAGGCGAGGCATTCGACGTCGTGTCCCCGGTTGCCGGAAAAGTGGTCAAGCTCCTGCCGCACGCCTTTGTGGTGGTGGAGCCAGCCGGGCGGGGAGTGCTCACCCACGTGGGCATCGACACCGTCAAGCTCAAGGGCGAAGGCTTCAAGCTGCTGATCGCCCAGGGAGATTCCGTCGCCGCCGGTGAGCCCGTGATGCATGTGGACCCTACCGCCGCCCTGGCGGCCGGTTACTCGATGGTGAGTCCCGTCGTCGTCCTCGATACAAAGCCGGACACGGCAACGCTGGCGGCAACCGGAGCGGTGTCCGCGGGTGCCCACCTGTTCTCGTTGGACTAACGCCTGCCCTGGGCCGGCATTCGCCGGGAAGTCCGTTTAGAGCCGGACTTCCATGTTCAGCGAGTAGCGGTCCGAGCGGTACCAGGAGCGGGAATGTTCAATGGCCAGGGACCCTGAATAGGAAACCCGGTCAAACGCCAGTACCGGTGCGCCCGTCCCGGTTCCGAGGAGCGCCCCCACGTCGGCGGGGGCGCCCTCGGACCGCACGCTTTGCCGCGCCCGGTCGATCTGGTGGCCGAACTGCGCCGCCAGGGCCTTGTACACCGAGCCGGTCAGGTCAATCTCCAGCAGGCCACGGGCGTGCTCCGGGTTGTACCAGGCGTCGTCCACGCTGACCGGCCGGCCGTCCGCCAGGCGCAGCCGCTTCAGGTGGATGGCCTCGGAACCCGGCAGCAGGCTGAGCGCTTCGGCGGTGTCCTCCGGGGCGGTGCCGGTTTCCGCCACCAGTACCACCGTGCTGGGGACGTGCCCCATGGACTCCATTTCCTGGGTGAATGAGGCCAGGTGCAGCGTGGACTGCACCGGCGAGTCCGCCACGAACGTGCCCTTCGCCGGAACCCGGACCAGGTGCCCCTCGTTGACCAGGCGTCCGATGGCGGCCCGTACCGTGATGCGGCTGACGCCGTAGGAATCCATGAGGGTCCGCTCGCTGGGGAGCCTGGCGCCCGGCTCCAGTTCTTCCTTGGCGAGCTTGAGGATGATCAGCCGCAGCTGTTCGTGCTTGGGGACCTGCGAGTTGTTGATGGCCGCGCCGGCCGCCCCGGCGGTGCTCCTTGATGTGGCGGACAAAGCGGGCCCCTCCTGATCCTGGAGCGGTCCGGTGAGGACCACTGCTTCGGATTATTCCACAGGAGGGGCCGCAGTGGCTTTGCTTGGCCGCTGCAGGCCGGGCGGGAGAGGTCAGGCGACCAGCTCGGCGTCCCGGTCCAGAGCTGTGCGCCGGGCGGCCTTGGTGCGGAGGGCCAGCATCAGCACCGCGCCCAGCACGGCCGGTGCGGCAAAGGCCATGGCGGCCGCGGGCACTCCACCGCCGAAGCTCACCAGCAGTGCGCCGTACGTGGGCCCGGCGATGGCACCGATGCGTCCCACCGCCAGCGCCCAGCCCAGCCCGGTGGCGCGCGTGGCCGCAGGGTAGAACTGGGCGATGTAGTCGTTGATCATGTTTTGCGTGCCCAGCCCGCCAAAGCCTGCGACGGCGGCGAGCACCGTCATCACCGCGGCGGGCGGGTTGACGGACATCAGGAGCAGGGCGGCGGCGGCACTGGCGAAACCAACGATCACCAGCGGCCGGGGTCCGAATTTCTGGCTGGCAACCGAGGCCAGGACGGTGCCCACCACGGCGCCCACCGAGTAGGCCAGCAGGAAAGACACGGAGGAGCCGACGCCGAACCCTGCCGTCCGCATGATCTGCGGGAGCCAGGTGCTGACGCCGAAGATGGTGAGCAGGCTCAGTACCGTGATGGCCCACAGCAGGAGGGTGGTGCGGGCGGTGCCCTGGGCAAACAGTGCACGGGTGGGGGAGATGCGGACGGCGGCTGCCGGCACGTCGGCCGTGCGGGGAAGGCCGTATATGGCTTCAATCCGGTCTGCCTCCACGGTGCGGAGCTGGGTCCGCAGGAACGACGGCGACTCCGGCAGCAGGAACCAGGCGAACGGAACCAGCAGCAGGCCGCCCGCGCCGATGGCGTAGACCGGGCGGAAGCCGCTCGATTCCAGCAGGGCCAGCGAGGTCAGGGAAGCCACTACTGTGCCTGTCGCCGGCCCGGTGAGGACGGCGCCCAGGACCAGGGACTTTTTGCCCGGCGGGGCGAACTCGTTGGTGAGCGCCACCGCCGTCGGAAGCAGGCCGCCCACGCCGAAGCAGGCGATGAAGCGGAATACCGCAAACAACTCCCAGGTGGGCGCCGCGGCGCATGCCAGCATGGCCAGCGAAAACAGGGCCAGGGCGCTGACGAAGATCCGCCGCCGGCCCAGCCGGTCCGTCAGGGTTCCGACGATGAGGGAGCCGAGCAGCATTCCCACCAGCGCGATGGACCCTACGGCGCCCGCGGCGGCAGGCGTGACGTTGAACGGCGGCTGGCCGATCAGGCCGGGAAGGGTGGCGCCGTAGACGTAGAGGTCATAACCGTCGGCGAGCAGGCCAAGCCAGCACAAGACAAAAATTCCGAGCAGGGATTTCCTGGGGGCATTGGAGTTCATCGTTGATTCCAATCGGGGGAGGGGCGGCAACAGGATCGCCGGCGGGACGTCCATCAGCCTGTCCCCGAACCCAAGCTTCCGAAATCGTACTTTTCACTCAGTGAAAAGTCACTTTGTGGCGGGGGCCACAAACGGAAGGCTTGGAGGAGAACATCAAGGGCGTGGAGGCATTATGGCGGGAGCAGGCAGGGTGGCCGGAGTGGTTCCCCAAGGTGCCGGCCAGCCAGTGGTGGTCCGGGCGCTCAGCCTGCTGGGGCAGTTCACGGAACAGCGCCGCGCACTCAACCTGTCCGAGCTGTCCCGCCTGGCCGGCCTCGCCCCTGCCACCACCCTTCGCCTGGCCAGGCACCTGACGGAGTGGGGCGCTCTGGAAAAGTTGGAGGACGGGCGCTATGTGGTGGGTGTCCGGCTCTGGGAGATCGCGTCGCTCTCGCCCCGCGGCCACGGTGTGCGGCAAATAGCGCTGCCGTACCTTGAGGACCTGTACGAGGTGACCCGCCACCATGTGCTCCTCGCCGTCCGCGAAGGCAGCGACGCGGTACTCATCGATAGGCTCTCGTCCAGGACCGCAACCGAGGTGGCCTACCGCGTAGGAGGCCGGCTGCCCCTGCGCACGACCGCCGTCGGGCAGGTGCTGCTTGCCCATGCCGGACCGGAACTGCAGGCCGAGGTGTTCGCGCAGCCTGGGGATGCCGAGCCCGGGTCCGAAAGCATGCCAGCCAAGGAGCTCCGGGCGGCGCTCGCCGGAGTCAAGCACTCCGGCGCCGCCTTGGTCCGCAGGACCCATCCCTCCCGCACGGTATCCGTAGCGGCGCCCATCCACGGAGCGGACGGCGACGTTGTTGCGGCGCTGTCCATCGTGATTCCGGATGCGGCCACACCGGCCCATGAACTGGTGCCCCTGGTGAGGGCTGCTGCCCGGGCCATCTCCAGGAACCTGGGACACCAGGCGAAGGCCAGCGGCGCGTGGCGGCATCCGCCGTCCACCCCATCCGCCGTCAGCGGCACCCCCTGACCGGGACCCCCTCTACCGGGACCCCCTGATGCGGACACGGCCCTAAAGTTATCGCTCCGTGACGTGCGAGTCCGGCGCAGACCCTTTACGCTGGAAACACTAAGCATGCTTTCTATCTCGAAAGGGTTGTCCTCATGCGAAAAGTTCCAGCACTCGGACTGATGACTGCTGCAATGCTGGCCCTGGCCGGCTGCACCGGAGGCGGCGGCGGTTCCGCCAGCCCCAGCCCCACGCCGACGCCGACGTCCTCCGCCACGGAAGACGCAAAGGTGTACACCGAGGATGAGCTTCGCAACCTCATCTCCGGCAAGACCGACGCGGACGGCAACGAGCTCAAGCTCTACTCCAAGGAGCAGGTGGACCAAGGCGGGAACCTCGCCAACCTGCTCCTGAGCACGGCCACTGTGGATCCCGAGGACTGCAAGGACATTGCCACCGCAGGCCTGCTGGACACCGTGGAAAACGGCGAGGTGGCCGTCGCGATTTCCGAAGGCAACTCGCCCCGCACCCTCTCCGCCCAGTCCGGCAGCGAAGGGCCTGACGCAGAGCAGGTCCTCACCGACATCAAGGGCAAAATGAGCCAGTGCGCCACCTTCACGGTCCAGGCGCTGGGCCAGAGCTACGAAGTGTCCAGCGAGGAACTGCAGGCGAACACCGATGCGGAGGAGACGTTCGCGACCCTCAGCACCCGCAGCGGCGAGAACCAGCAGAAGCTGATGCAGGTTTCCGCGGCCGAGGACAGGCTGCTGGTAGTGGCCACCAAGAGCGGCGCGGACCTGGGTGACGCTGACCAGAAGGAACTCGAGGACCTCATCAATGAGGTGCTTGAGCAGGCCGACGGCGGCGGCGCGACGTCCAGCCCGACGTCGACGTCCACGTCGCGTTCCACGGGCACTGCCTCGCCTGACGAGTCACCGTCACCAACAGTGACGGTCACCGAGACGGTTGACAGCGAAACACCGGCGGCATCGCCGACGGCCTCGCAGTAGCAGGGCAAACCAGAAAGGTGGGCGGGACCTGGTCCCGCCCATCTTTCACTTCGTGGCTGCTTTCTTTGCCGGAGCCGGGATGCGGCCGGCGACGTCCCTGACAACGGACTCAAGGCGGTCAGCCAGTTCCGAAGCCGGAAGGGTGGCATCCACCTTGACGAAGCCTTCGTATTCCGGCAGCCCCGCGTAGGCATCCCGGAAGGCGGTGAGGTCCTCCAGGGTCTCGGCGTCTGTCCCGCGGGCAACAATCCGCCGGTGCGCCTCACGCGGGTCCGCGTCCAAGTGGATGACGGCATCCGGGTGTGGCAGCACGGCCAGGAGCCACGGCAGAAAGCGGCCGCGGGGTAGGCCTTTGGTGGCGCGGAGGGCCAGCTGGCAGTAGAGGTGGCGGTCCATGACCACCAGCCCGTCGAAGCGGCCGGCCCGCACGTGGGAGACCAGGACATTCCAGACGCGGAAGATGGTTTCGATGCCGTCAGCCAGGCGGTCCGGCAGCCGGATCCCCCACTTTGCGGCGAGGACCGACATGCTGCGCCGGCCCGCATGGTTGTTCAGCAGCAGTACCTTGCCGCCCTTGGCTTGAACGGCGGAAACCAGGGCACGGGCCGCCGTGGACTTGCCGGAACCGTCGATTCCGGTGAGAACAATAATCACGTGGCCTCCTTCCGCCATGGGGTTAAACGCCGGGGACGCCGCGGAAGTCCCGGTTGAGTCGCAATTCACAGGTAGCGGGCCGGTTTTCACAGCTTACGCCGGACAATTCACAGGTTCGGCCCTGCTGCCTGCCCGAACCCGCGTGTGCAGCCGTAGGCTGGAAACCGGTGCCGGGCTCCGCTCCGGCCCCGGCAGCCAGTTTTCCCACGGTGAAAGGCAGGACCATGACCGCTTCCAACGACGAACCCCAGAACACCGCGGACCTTCGGGGGCCCGGCGATCCTGACGAAGCCAAGGGTGCTCAGGATGCCCTAACGGAGGCCCCGCAGAGCGGGCAGCACCCCGAGCTTCCCCACGCGTCCAACATCCGCGAGGAGCAGCAGGCGCACGCGGCCGGCACTGTACCGGCGTCGTACGTGGGAAGCGGCGACCCTGGCCAGGACGACAAGCCCGAGGAAGCGCTCGAGGAGCCGGGAACCTGGGACGACGAGGTCTGACATGATCACCCGCGCCGACGTGGACCGGGCCGCGCGCCGGACCGCCGGCCTCACCCGGTTGACCCCCGTGATGGAGGCTGACCGGGACGCGTTTCCCGGCACCGTCTGGTTCAAGTGCGAATTCATGCAGCACACCGGGACCTTCAAGGCCCGCGGAGCCCTCAACCGGATCCTGGCCAGCAAGGAACGCGGCGAACTGCGCCCGGAGGTGGGCGTGGTGGTGGCCTCCGGCGGAAATGCCGGGCTCGCCAATGCCTACGCCGCCGCGCAGCTCGGCGTGCCCGCCACCGTGTTTGTTCCTGCGGCCGCACCGGAGGTCAAGGTCCGGAAGCTGAAGGCCATCGGCGCCACGGTGGTGCAGGGCGGCGCGGAATATGCCGTCGCGTACCAGGCGGCCGTTGCGCATGCCAAGGCAACAGGCGCGGTCTACTGCCATGCCTATGACCAGCCGGAAATCGCGGCCGGCGCAGGAACGGTGGGATCCGAACTGCTGGACCAGGTGCCTGGCGTGGAGACCGTCCTGGTGGCCGTGGGCGGCGGCGGACTGATGGCAGGGATCGCCGCTGCCGTGGAGGGCCATGCCAAGGTGGTGGCGGTGGAACCCGCAAGGGCGCCCACGCTGCACGCGGCGCTGTCCGCCGGAAAACCGGTGGACGTGCCGGTCTCCGGAGTGGCCGCGGACTCTTTGGGCGCCCGCAGCATCGGTGGCATCGGCTTCTCCGTGGCGGTCCGCACCGGCGTCGAAAGTGTCCTGGTGTCCGACGACGACATCATTGCCGCCCGTGCGGCCCTCTGGGACGGCTACCGGATGGTGGTGGAGCACGGTGCCGCGGCCGCGTACGCCGCGCTGGCCTCCGGCGCCTATGTGCCCCGCCCGGATGAGCGCGTGGCTGTCATCCTGTGCGGCGCCAATACGGATCCGGCCACCCTGTAGTCCAGGCGGCCGGGTCCGGTCAGCGAAGAAATACTTAGCTGCAGAACTGGCTGTACGTGCTGCCGGCCTGCTCGTAGCCTGCCTGGAGTTCGGCGAGCTTGGCCTCGTCCGGCGTCTCCTTGGCCTGCTCGTCCGTGTATTCGAGGATGGACTCCAGTGCGGGCTTGAGATCGTCCGATGCCACCGCGTGGATGGGGCGGATCTGGTTGGCGAGGCGGTTCATGCCTGTCTTGCCGGCGTTGTTGGCGGGGTTCGACACAACGGACTGGATCCGCTCGCAGGTTTCAGCGGTGGACAGTTGGTTGGAGGCGGAGCAGGCCGTGGCGGAGACAACGAGGCCGGCGGCGAACAGGGCTGTGGCGAATTTCTTCATGGGTCCCTCAGTAGTCGATTGAGGTTTCGATTGTAAGCAGAAGGGGGGCTTTGATGCCTTGGCGGGCCTATCCGGCAGTCTTAAACTGGCAGCACCATCGTGCGGAGCTGCCGCAGATCGGCCCCGCGCATCCGCCAATCAAGGAAGCATCATGCGCCGAAACGTACAGCGCCGTACCGCGGTCGGATTCATCGCTCTTCTAGCTCTGCTGTTGCCCACCGCACTGCCGGCAACGGCCTCACCGCCGTCCCGGGACGACGTCATTGTGCTCGACGGCGCCACCTCCGCCGAGGGCATAGCGGCCGGCGAGGGAACAACTTTTTACGCCGGCGAGCTGATGAGCGGTGATATTTTCCGCGGCGACATTGGTGAGGGAAAAGCCACGCGCTTCATTGACGTGCCGGCTGGCAGGATGGCCGTCGGCATGAAGGCGGACACCAGGAACGATCTGCTGTTTGTGGCCGGTGGTATGACGGGCAAGGCGTTCGTCTACAACACCGAAACCAAGGCAACGGTCGCCGAGCTCACCCTGTCCACAAAGGAAGGGGCGTTCATCAATGATGTGACGCTCACGGACGACGGCGCCTGGTTCACCAACTCCAAGTACAACGAGCTGTACCTGGTCAAGGTCAGCCGCTGGGGTGAGGTACGCAAGAATGTCAGGACGCTGACCGTGCTGGGCGAGGCAGGAGCTGCCCTGGCGCCTGAGGACTTCGGCATGAACGGCATTGCGTCGGCCAGGGACGGCCGGGTGCTGATCGTCGCCCACAGCAAGAACCAGGCCCTCTACACAGTGCATTCAAGGAGCGGGGAAAGCAACAGGATCAAGGGACCGAACCTCCAGTTCGTGGACGGGATCCTGGTGAAGCGCCACACGGTATGGGCAGTCCAGAACATGTCCAACCAGATCAGCCGGCTGGAGCTCGCCGATGACCTGTCCTCGTTCACGGTCAAGGACGTCATCACCAGCACGCACTTCGACGTCCCCACAACTGTTGCCAGGTTTGGGGACACCCTGGCCGCGGTCAATGCCCAGTTCGGTCGGCCGGCCAGCCCGCATGAGGTGGTCCTGGTCCCGGCCTGGGGCTAGATCCAACACAAACCGGCTGCCAGCAGACGCGCGTTCGCGGGGCTGCTGGCAGCCGGTTTCCGTGTCCGGATACAGGGCTAGACGGTCCGCGTTGCTTTGGCCAGGTTGTCCTTGAGCTCCTGGGCGTTTTGCCGCACCACATAGGCCGGGCGGTCCCGCTCAACCCGCCAGCTGTCCTCCAGCAGGCCGATGTTCACGGTGTCGAAGCCGAACTCGTCGTACAGGCGGGTCACCAGTTCGGCGGCTTCCGGGTAGTCGCTGGCTGTTGCCAGGGCACGCCGGTCCTCGCTTCCGGTGGGGGTCCCGTCCGTGGTGATGTCGGAAGCCATGATGTGGTTGAAGCCCTTGGCCACCTTGGACTCCGGCAGGTGTTCCTGCAGCAGCCCGGACGTGGTGGCTTCGCCGTTGTCCAGGGCGGGGATCCGGCCGTCCCGCTCCCAGTAGTAATTGTTGGTGTCGATCACGATTTTGCCAGCCAGCGGCTCCACCGGAATGTCCTTGTAGTTCTTCAGCGGGACGGTGACCACGGCGAAGTCGCCGGCCGCTGCTGCCTCTGCGGGAGTGGCGGCACGGGCCTTGGGGCCGAGTTCTGCCACCAGGTCCGCCAGCGTCTCCGGCCCGCGGGAGTTGCTGATGACGACGTCGTAGCCCAGTTCCACCGCCTTCCGGGCGACTTGGCTTCCAATATGTCCTGCACCGATGATTCCGATTGTTGTCATGTGGGCGGCAACCACGGCCCCTCCGAAGATATTTCTGGCCGTTTCGGGGAATAAAGGGGCGGCCCGGCAGCTACTTTCCCAGGTAGCGGCCGGGGCGGTGGTTCAGGGCGACGATGAGGTTCAAAAGGGTGGCGCCGGCCGCGGACAGCAAAACCATCAGCGGTGGCACCAGTGCCAGGGCGGCCAGCACGATGGCCACGTCCAGCACCATCTGCACATACCCGGCACGCCACTTCAGTTTGTCCTGCAGCAGCAGGGCCAAAATATTGAACCCGCCCAGGCTGGACTTGTGCCGGAAGATGATCAGCAGTCCGACGCCGGCCAGCAGGTTTCCGCCCAGCACCCCATACACGGGATCGATGTCCAGCGCGCCGAGCGCCGCCGGATGCATGCTGGCCATGACGGAGACCAGGGCAACGGAGGCCCCGGTCCGCAGCGCAAAGTTCCAGCCCTTCTTCCACACCGCCAGGCCGAAGAACGGCAGGTTCACCGCCATGAAGATGACGCCGAAGGGCAGCGGAATGGTGTAGCTGAGCAGCAGGGCCAGGCCGGCGGTCCCGCCGGTGACGGCTTCACTGGATTTGAGCAGGTACAGGCCCAGCGACGCAGCGAACGTGCCGGTGAGGATGCCCAGGACGTCCTCAGCCAGGGAATGGCGGACGGCCGACGGCGGCGCGGCGTGTGCCGCCGTCGTCCCTTCTTCCCGCGTGGCGGGGACAGCGGTGGTTACGGTCGAGGTGCTCACTGGGCGGCAAACCTCCCGCGGTCCGCAAGGACGGCGAGCACCCGGTCATTCGTTTCCCTGTCCGCCAGGGTGATCCGGACGCCGTCGCCCGCGTAGCCGCGGACCAGGATGTCTGCCGCGGTAAGGGCGTCCAACAGCTGCTCCCGCAGCTCGTCGGAGGCGCGGAGCCAGTAGAAGTTGGCCTGGCTGTCCGGGACGTTCCAGCCCAAGCCGCGGAGCGCTGCGATGACGCGGGTGCGTTCCTCGGCCACCGCGCTGGTGCGGGCCAGAATCTCGTCACTGGCCGCCAGTGATGCGACGGCGGCGGCTGCGGCCATCCGGTTGACGCCGAAGGGGATGGCGGTGCGGCGGAGGCCGTCGGCCACGGAAGGCCGGGCAATGGCATAGCCGATCCGCAGACCGGCGAGTCCGTAGGCCTTCGAGAAGGTCCGCAGGATGCACAGGTTGGGATACCGCCGGTAGAACTCCAGGGAGTCCACACCGGGCCCGCGCTGGTATTCGATGTAGGCCTCGTCCAGGACCACCAGGACCCGCGGCGGAACGGCCCGCAGGAATTCCTCGAGCGCATCGGCTTCGATGGAGACGCCCGTGGGGTTGTTGGGGGAGCAGAGGATCACCAGCCGGGTGCGGTCCGTGATGGCGGCGGCCATGGCGGCAAGGTCGTGCTGCTCGTTGTCCAGCAGCGGTACGGGGACGGGCGCTGCGCCGGCCACGGTAACCAGGATGGGGTAGGCCTCGAAGGACCGCCACGCAAAAACAACCTCGTCTCCGTGGTCACAGACCGCGGAGATGATCTGCTGCAGAACCCCAGAGCTGCCCGGCCCCGCCGCAATTTCGTCGGCTGACACCGCGTGGTGGCGGGCGATCGCTTCGCGGGCATCCACTGCTCCCATGCTGGGGTAGCGGTGCATCCGGGCAGCCTCTGCCGAGATGACGTCGACGACGGACGGCAGGGGAGCGAAATGGCTCTCATTCGAGGCCAGGGCAGCGGTCAGTGCCGACTCTGCGCTCTTGCCGGCAACATACGCGGGAAGGCTGGCGACGGCGGCGCGGAGTCCGGG
The DNA here is from genome assembly GCF_059093025.1 of Arthrobacter sp. 210 2. Lineage (NCBI taxonomy): Bacteria > Bacillati > Actinomycetota > Actinomycetes > Micrococcales > Micrococcaceae > Arthrobacter > Arthrobacter sp. 210 2. The sequence continues at coordinate 52,520 of NZ_JBNHIE010000004.1, read as the reverse complement.
CGCTGCCGCTTCGGGGAGGGTGCTGGTCATACAGGCATCGTGTGACACGGCGTGGAGTCTGCGCAACACAGCCGTTCCCGGCAGGACAGATCCGGGCTTCCGGATGGACTGAGGTGGCAAAATGCTCAGTATGCACCTCATTGATGCTCTTGATGCCGAGATCCTCCTCACACTTGACCGGGATCCGCAGGCCACGGTCCTGTCCCTGTCTCGAACACTCGGCGTGGCACGCAACACCGTCCATGCCCGGCTCCGGCGGCTGGTCAGCGACGGCAGCCTGGCTCCGTTCAGCCAACGGGTCCGCACCGAGGCGCTGGGGCTCCCGCTGATCGCGTTCATTTCGATTTCGATCAGCCAGTCCTCAAGTGACGAGGCGGTGGCGGCGCTGCGCACCATCCCGGAAATCATCGAGATGCATGCCACCACGGGCGACGCCGACCTGCTCGCGAAGGTGGCCGCGAAGGACCCGGCCGATCTGCACAGGGTCACCAACAGCATGCTGGCGATTGCCGGCGTCGTCCGCACCAGCACGGCCATGTCGCTGGTGGAAGTGATGCCCACCCGGACCCTGCCGCTGCTGCAGGCGGCGGCAGCGAAGGCACAGTAAATAGAACAAATTCTCCCATTTAGTACCGGAAAGTCCTTGACCGCGTCCAAGGGCCGCTGATAAACCTAAAGGGCAGAAAGCGTTTTCCACGCCCCTTGAACTCCCCAGTAGATCAGCCTTGGAGGACTTTAGGGCCTGAGTGAAACGTTCCAAACTGTCGTGCGGCAGACTCAGCTGCCGCCGCATCAAAGGAGATGTTCTTTGCCTTATCCCTCGAAATGCTCCCTCCGATCCAGGGCCAGCAGGGCCTGGAAAGCTGCACCCCTTGCCGCTGCCGCCTCCCTGACCGCAGCCACGCTCGCCTTCACCGGGGTTCCCCTGGCCCAGGCAAACCCCAGCCTTCCGGCTGCCTCCGGCAAGGCCGACCTCAAGCGCCAGGTGGAGAACCTGGACCGGGCGCCGGTAGCCGTGTTGACGGACCAGGGTGTCTCCCTGGGCTGGCGCATGCTGGGCCTGGACCAGGACAGCGTCGGGTTCCACGTGATCCGCGACGGCGTCCAGCTCACCGAAGAGCCCATCCGTAACACCACAACGTACGTTGACCCGGCAGGAACCGCAGCCTCGAAGTACGTCATCAAGACCGTGGGCAACGGCAACGGGCAGGACAAGCTCAGCCCCGAATTCACGCCGCTGGCGCAAAACTACCTGTCCATCAAGCTGGACAAGCCGGCCGACGGCGTCAGCAAGGATGGAAAGCCGTACACCTACACCGCCAATGACGCCACCACGGCGGACCTGGACGGCGACGGCAGCTACGAGATCATCCAGCTCTGGAACCCGTCCAACGCGCAGGACAACTCGAAGTCCGGCTACACGGGCAACGTCTACGTTGACGCCTACAAGATGGACGGCACGAAGCTCTGGCGCATCGACCTCGGGCACAACATCCGCGCCGGCGCCCACTACACGCAGCTGCTGGCCTACGACTTCGACGGCGACGGCAAGGCCGAGGTCTCCTTCAAGACCGCGGACGGCACCAAGGACGCTGCGGGCACCGTCATCGGCGACGCCGCGGCGGACCACCGCAACAGCGGCGGCTACATCCTGTCCGGCCCCGAGTACCTCACCGTTTTCAACGGTGCCACCGGAACGATCATGGACACTGTGCCCTACGACCCGCCGCGCGGTACCGTGTCCGCCTGGGGCGACGGCTACGGCAACCGCGTGGACCGTTTCCTCGCGGCCGTGGCCTACCTCGACGGCGAGAAGCCCTCCCTGATGTTCAGCCGCGGCTACTACACCCGCACCGTCCTGGTCACCTACGACCTGGTGGACGGCAAGCTGGTCAAGCGCTGGACGTTCGACTCCGACGCCGCGGGCAGCGAGTACAAGGGCCAGGGCAACCACAACCTCTCCGTGGCGGACGTGGACCAGGACGGCAAGGACGAGTTCGTTTTCGGTTCCATGACCATCGACGACAACGGCGCCCCGCTGTACAACACCAAGCTGGGCCACGGCGACGCCATCCACACCAGCGACCTGGACCCCTCCCGGCCCGGCCTGGAGACCTTCGCCGTGCACGAAAGCATGAGCCAGAGCGGCAACCGCGGCGCCACCTTCCGCGACTCGGCCACCGGCGAGGTGCTCTGGAGCATCCCGGCCACCCGCGACACCGGCCGCGGCGCAGCCGGGGACATCGATCCCCGCCATGCCGGAGCTGAAGGCTGGGCAGTGGGCGGCGACGCCGCCTGGAACTCGCCCGTGGGCCAGCTGCGTTCGGCCAATGGTGAACTCATTGCCAATAAGATTCCTGCCGCCAACTTCCTGGCCTGGTGGGATGGCGACCTGCTCCGCGAAATTGTGGACCACGACTTCGACGCCGTTGCCGGCGTGGGCGTGCCCACCATCTCCAAGTGGAACTGGGAAACCGAGTCCAGCGACAGGCTGCTGACGGCCACCGGCGCCCGCACCAACAACCACACCAAGGGCAACCCCTCACTCCAGGCGGACCTGCTGGGTGACTGGCGCGAGGAGCTTGCCTTCCCGTCGTGGGACAGCACGGAACTGCGGATCTACACCAGCACCTCACCAACCGAGGTCCGGCTCCGCACCCTCATGCATGATCCGGTGTACCGCACCGCCGTGGCCCGGGAAAACGTGGCGTACAACCAGCCGCCGCACCCGAGCTTCTTCATCGGCGAGGGCATGGAAACGCCGGCCATGCCGTCCGTGACCTATGCAGGCACGGACAAGTAAGGAAAGCAGGAACGGCAAAGCGCCGCCCGCCTCGGGAAAGAGGCGGACGGCGCTTTTGCTGTGCGGCTACCGCGGCTCAGCCCGGTCAGTGCTGGCCGAGGTTGCCGCCCACCGGCGGCAGCCCGCCGTCGGGACGGCGGTCCTGCTCGCGGCGCTCGCCGGCGCTGAGGTTCTCGCCTTCCAGCGTCTCGTCGGATTCGCCGGTGGTGTCCACCAGCCCATTGGTCTGGTCGAAGGCGTGCCCGATCCTGTCATCGCCCAGGTCGGCGACCGAACCGGTGGAGCCGGCTGCCGCCGTCGTACCCGTTGTTGTGGTGCCGGTGACGGTGGTGTCGGTGGTCAGCGGCGTGACGGTGGCCGGCTCCCCGGGAGCCACGGAAGTTACCGTTTCGTCGGCAGCTGCAGGTTCGCCCTTGTTGCCGCCGGCGGCCATGGCTGCTGCTGCGCCCGCTGCTGCGGCAACGCCCAGCCCGGCTGCCACCTTGCCCGAGACGCCTGCCTTGCCGGAGTCCCCGCGGGATGCCGCGGCATCCTCAACGCCGGGCGTGCCAAAGGTGGCGCCGGGGTTGACCGTGCCGCGCCAGGCGCCGCTGGCGTACCCTTCATCCTCAATGAACTCCTTGAACCGCTTCAGGTCTGCTTCGGCCTGCCGGTCCACTACGTTGAGCTTGTCGCCCACCTTCTCAATAAGTCCTTCGGGCTCGTACTCGAGCGTCAGCTGGATGGAGGTCTGGCCGCCGCCGATGTCCTCGAACTCGACAACGCCCGCGTTCGTGGCGCCTTCCGTAGCTGCCCAGGCAACCTTGCGGTCCGGTACCTGCTCAAGGATCTTCGCTTCCCACTGCCGGCGGACGCCGCCGATTTCGGCAACCCATTCCAGCCGGTCGTCACTGAGCTGGGTGACGCTCTTGACGCCGCCCATGAAATGCGGGAATTCCTCGAACTGGGTCCACTGGTTATAGGCCGTGCTCACCGGTACGTTCACCAGAATGCGTTTTTCCACCTTCGTGCTCATAACGTCTCCTTTACTTGTCACCGGGAACTGATGAGTCGATAAAAATCATCAGCATGCTTACCAACATACCTTTTGGGCGCGTTGGTTTCCAGAGCATGGGAAAGACGACGGCGGCGGTGCCTTCCGAGGTGAGGTTCCGGTGAGTGCCGCTAGGGTGAGCCGGTGAAGGGCGGGATGTAGCCTCCGCCCTCGCGCCGGTACCGGCGTTCACCGGAACTGTATTTCTCTCCGTCGGCCGTCTCGTCCGACTCTCCTTCCAGGTCGACCAAGCCGCCGGTCTGGTCGAAGGGGTGCTCAAACCGGTTGTAGGGCCGGGGCGCTGCCTGAGCCTCTCCGGCGCTTGTCTCCGGAGCGGCACCGGCGCCCGCGGCGGTACCCGCAGTGCCCGGAATAGATTCGCCCCAGGCTCCGGTGGCGTGGCCCTCGTGCTCGATGAATTCCTTGAACTTCTTCAGGTCGTGTTCCGCCTGCCGGCCCACCACGTGGAGCAGGTCGCCAACCTTTTCCACCACGCCTGCCGGCTGGTACTCCAGCGTGAGTGCCAGTTCGGTCCTGTTCGCGCCGGCATCCCGGAATTCGACTTTTCCCGAGTTGGTTGCTCCTTCGGTGGATGCCCAGGCCACCCTGCTGTCCGGGACCTGCTCAAGGATCTTCGCTTCCCATTCCCGGCGGACCCCGGCGATGTGCGCCACCCACCGGATGCGGTCGCCGCTGAGCTGCGTCACCCTCTCCACGCCGCCCATAAAATGCGGGAAATCCTCGAACTGGGTCCACTGGTTGTAGGCGGTGCTGACCGGTACATCGACCACAATCCGCTTCTCCACTTTCGTGCTCATCATGTCTCCTTCGACTGAACCGAATTGATGAGAAAATTGAGGTCATCAGTAGCTTCACGATAGACCCGCCGGTACCCCCAAACCAGCCCGACGGCGGCACCTGGCGGGGTGCCGCCGTCGGGTCCGCGCCGGGGGTTGCGAAGGGGTGTGTCAGTGCAAGCGCCAGGGTCAGCTCGCCGATCGGGCAGGCTTGGCGGCTTGGACCGTGCTGGGGCCCGCCGTCGTCTTCCGGAGGACCAGATGCGGAGTTCTAACGGTGCTCGCGGGCGGCTCGTTGCCCTCTATCCGGTCCACGGCCCGGTCAACCGCAGCAGCGGCGAGGAGCGGTGCGTCCTGGCTGACGGATGAGAGTTGGACATAGCTGAGCTGGGCGAACTGGCTGTCGTCGTAGCCGAGGACGGACACGTCCTTGGGGACGTCCATGCCCGCGGCCCGGAGACCCTCGATAATGCCAAGGGCACACCTGTCGTTGAAGGCGACGACGGCGGACGGCAGGTCCTTTTGGAGCAGGCTGGCGGCCTGGATGCCGTCCTCTTCATGCGGACCGCCAGGCAAGGTGGCCGGTTCCAGGCCGTGGCGCAGCATTTCGGTGCGGAAAGCGGCCCTGCGCTGCTCTGAGGAAACGGCAGCTCCGCCGTCCACATGGACGATGCTGTGGTGTCCCAGGCCGATAAGGTGCTCAACTGCCAGCCGAATGCCTGCATGGTCGTCACTGCTCACGGAATCCACGGACTTTCCGGCGTCGGCGCGGAGAAGGCTCACCACCGGCACCTGGCGGGCATACAGCGCAAGTTCCTCAGCGCTGAGCGTGGGGGCGATCAGGAGCAAGGCCTCAGATCCAACGTCCAGGAGCGATTCGATGGCCCTCGCTTCGGGCCTCCCGGTGGCGACGGCGCTCAAAGCGATTTCATAACCCTTGGCGGCTGCTTCGGCGTAGGCGGCGTCAACAAGTTCGGCATGGAAGGGCTGGGAGCTGGAGAAGGTTAGGCCGAGGAGTTTTGTGCGGCTGCTGCGCAGCAGCCTTGCCCGGGAATCCGCCCGATATCCCAGTTCCCGTGCCGCTTCCAGTACTTTTTGCCGCGTTGATTCCGAGGCGCCCGGAGCACCGCGCATCACGATGGAGACCAGGGCCCGGGAGACGCCGGCGGCGCTGGCTACGTCCATCAGGGTGGGGCGGCGGTGCTGTTCCGTCATAATTCCTCCTCCAAGGAATCAGTCTATAGAACGATCTAGACATGACGCGCATCACATGCCACTATGAACGGACTAGAACGATCTAGAGAAGAATTCCAGGAGTTGTAATGAGCTATCTTGAGCACCCGGTCAGCGAAGACCGCCCGGTCCGCCTGGGCCTGATCGGAGCGGGGTGGATTGGCAGTTTCCACGCCGAGTCCATCGCGCAGCGGATTTCGGGCGCCCGCCTCGAAGCAATCGCCGATCCGGCCCTTTCCGCGGTTGAGGCTCTGGCCTCCCGCCTGCGGGTCACCAGGATCAGTGCGGACCCAGCAGATGTGATCAAGGATCCCGATATCGACGCTGTCCTGATCGCTGCACCGGCACGGTTCCACTCGGAGCTGATCGCAGCCGCCGCGCGGGCAGGCAAGCATGCTTTCTGTGAGAAGCCAGGTGGGAGGACGGTGGAGGAGCTGGACGAAGCCCTGGACGCAGCTGAAGCCTCCGGAGTCCTTGTCCAGTTCGGTTTCAACCGCCGCTACGCCGCCGATTTCGCCGCCGCCCGCAAGCTCATCGATGATGGCACGGTGGGTACTCCGCAGCTGATGCGCTCGTTGACCCGCGATCCAGGCAGCAAGGACGGAATTCCGAATCCGGAGCGGACCCCGCCGGGCACCATTTTCCTGGAAACCCTGATTCATGACTTCGACACGTTGAACTGGCTGAACCCGGGCGCCGTGCCGGTCCGCGTCCATGCGGTGGCCGATGCGCTTGTTGCCCCGGAAGCGAAGGCAGGCGGATTCCTTGATACGGCGGTGGTGACGGTGACGTACAGCAACGGTGCCATCGCGGTGGCCGAGGCCAACTTCAACGCACTCTACGGCTATGACGTCCGCGGCGAAGTGTTTGGGTCCGCGGGCATGGTTACAGCGGGAGGACCGCAGGCCACCAGCACCACCAGCTACACCTCGGCCGGCATCAACTCCACCACCGTCCGCCTGAACGTGGATCTGTTCCACGACGCATACACAGCCGAACTCGCCCACTTCGTGGACGCGGTCAAGGCGCACCGCGACGGCCTCCAGGCCCCGGCCACCGCGGGTCCGGGCGGCATCGACGCCCGGAACGCCTTGGCCGTAGCACTGGCCGCTGTCCGCTCGGCGGAAACGGGACTGCCGGTGGATGTTTCCTCCATCGCCGACCTCCGTGCTGCTGAACCCGGGCTCCACCTGGTGGGGGAGACGGCGTGAGCCTCCGCCTGGCAGTATGCGCCGAAATGGTCTACGGAGCGCTGCCCCTCATCGAACGGGTGGAGAGGATCCACACACAGGGCTTTGACGTGGAGCTCTGGGACACCCGGGCCCGGGATATCAGCGCCCTCGCAGCAACGGGCGCCCGCTTCTCCTCCATGAGCGGGTACTTCGGCGGGAGCCTCATTGATCCGGACGGCGCGGACGAGGTCCTGGCCTCTGCTGAGAAACTGATACCTGTGGCACAAGAACTTGGCGTCGAGCGGATGGTGGTGCACCCGGCAGAACTCGGCGAGGGCGGGCAGGCTGTCAACCCCACCCACCGGTCCACCGGCCAGATGTGGCTGACCGGCCTGCGCACCCTTGAACGGCTGGCCGTTCTGGGGGAGAAGCACGGTGTGACCTTTGCACTCGAAAATCTGAACACGGTTGTGGACCACCCCGGCATCCCGCTCGCCCGCGCCAAAGACACGCTGGCGCTGGTTTCGGCCGTTGACCATCCCAACATCAGGATGATGCTGGATCTGTACCATGCACAGATCGGTGAGGGGAACCTGATAGAACTCGTCACGGCCTCGCTGCCATGGATCGGGGAGGTCCAGGTGGCCGACGTCCCGGGACGGTTCGAGCCGGGAACGGGGGAAATCAACTACCGCGCCGTTGCCGCCGCCCTGCGGAAAAGCGGCTACGACGGAGTGGTGGGCCTCGAAGCCGGAGCTTCCGGCGGGCCGGGCATTGAGGCAGGGGACGCGGCCCTCGAAGCCTTCCGCGCAGCTTTCGACAACTGACCGGCACGCGTCCACCCATCCCTAACGCAACCAGTCCGATCGCTGCCCGATGAGGCCGGCGAACGGACCCAACTCAGGAATCAAAGGAGATTCGCCATGAAGAAAAAGACCCTGCGGCAGCTGGCTGTGGCCGCCGCCGTCGTACCCCTTATCGCGTTGAGCGCATGCTCCAGCCAGGGTGGAAGGCCAGCCGATACCGGCGGCGGGGCCGGCGGCGGCCAGATTGCTTCGACTGCCCGGATCAAAGTCGCAATGGTCACCCATGCGCCCGCCGGTGACACCTTCTGGGACATCGTGCGGAAAGGCGCCGAAGAGGCTGCTGCCAAGGACAATGTGGAGCTTCTCTACACGTCCGATGCCGAAGGCGGCCGGCAGGCACAGCTGATCCAACAGGCTATCGACCAGAAAGTCGACGGCATCGCCGTCACCCTGGCTAAACCCGACGCCCTCAGGGAGGTGCTGAAGAAGGCCACCGACGCCGGCATCCCGGTGGTCAGCCTCAACTCCGGTGCGGACGTGTGGAAGCAGTTCGGGGCCTTCACCCACTACGGTTCCAACGAAAATATTGCCGGCAACGCCGTGGGTGAACGCCTCGCCAAGGACGGCATCAAGCACCCCATCTGCGTCATCCAGGAACAAGGCAACGTCGCACTGGAAGCCCGCTGCCAGGGTGTGAAGGAAAAGGTCCCCGGGACCGAGAACCTGTACGTCACGGGAACGGACATGAGCAGCGTCTCGTCGACCGTGACGGCGAAGCTGCAGGCCACCGCTGATGCCGATGCCGTGATTGGCCTGGCGGCGCCCGTCACCCTGACCATCGTCAAGGCCGTCGAGTCCGCGGGGAGCAAGGCCAAGGTCGCTTCCTTCGACATGAACGCCGAGCTTGGCAAGGCCATCACCGACGGCAAGGTTGCCCTCACCGTGGACCAGCAGCCGTGGCTGCAGGGTTACGGCGCCATCGACGCTCTGTGGCAGGTAAAGCGGGGCGGCTTCCACATCGGCGGCGGCCTTCCCGTCCTGACCGGGCCGTCGATCATCGACAAAGACTCGGCCGCCCAGGTACTTGAGTACGCCCAGCAGGGCATCCGCTAAATGACCACGCGCAGGCCAGGGCCAGCAGCCCCGGCCTGCCTTCAGGAGACCCAGATGACCCAGACCATAGCCTCGACCCGCCTTCCGGCAGCCGATGAGCGCGTTGCCAAGCGCAACCCGTTCCAGAAGCTGCTGGGCCGCCCCGAAGTCGGTGCCCTCGTAGGTGCCGCCGTATTGTTCGTTTTCTTTGCCGCCGCCGCGCCGGTGTTCCTGCAGCCTGCTTCCTTCGCTACCGTCCTCTACGGGAGCTCCACGATCGGAATCATGGCCGTGGGCGTCTCGCTGCTCATGATCGGCGGGGAGTTCGATCTCTCCACCGGCGTGGCAGTCATCAGCTCAGCGCTGACCGCTTCTCTCTTCAGCTGGTACTTCACCACCAATGTCTGGGTGGGGGTGGTCCTGGCCCTGATCGTGTCCCTGTCCGTGGGGTTCATCAACGGCTGGCTTCTGATCAAGACCAAGCTGCCGAGCTTCATCATCACCTTGGCCAGTTTCCTCATGCTCACCGGCCTGAACCTCGGACTGACCCGGATCATCGGCGGCGGCGTCTCCTCCCCGTCCATCTCCACCATGGACGGCTTCGACTCCGCCCGCGCCATCTTCGCCTCCTCCCTGAAGATCGGTGGGGTGGACGTCAACATCACCGTTTTCATCTGGATCGCCTTGGTAGCGGTCGCCTCCTGGGTGCTTCTGCGCACCAAGGTGGGGAACTGGATCTTCGCCGCAGGCGGTGACGCGAATGCTGCCCGGGCCGTTGGCGTGCCTGTCACCAAGACCAAGATCGGCCTGTTCATGGCGGTGGGGTTCTGCGCCTGGATCCTGGGCATGCACAACCTTTTCGCCTTCGACGCCGTGCAGTCCGGCGAGGGCATCGGCAATGAATTCCTCTACATCATCGCTGCAGTGATCGGTGGCTGCCTGCTGACCGGCGGCTACGGCTCGGCTGTTGGAGGTGCGATCGGCGCCTTTATCTTCGGCATGGCCAACAAAGGCATCGTGTACGCACAATGGAATCCGGACTGGTTCAAGTTCTTCCTGGGCCTGATGCTGCTGCTGGCCACCATCGTCAACCTCGTGGTCAAGCGCCGCGCAGAACAGAAGTAGGAAGGCAAAGCAATGAGTGCCAGCCAGATTGACCAGCGGACCCTGCTTCGGAACGAGACGGACCCCTTGACCCATACCCCCGTGCACCTGCTCTCGCTGGACAAGGTGGGCAAGAACTACGGCAACATCCTTGCGCTGAGCGACGTCACCATGGCCGTGGACAACGGCCGGGTCACCTGCGTCCTGGGCGACAACGGTGCCGGCAAATCGACCTTGATCAAAATCATCGCCGGCCTGCACCAGCACGACGCCGGGGTGGTCAAAATCATGGGGGAGGAACGAAAGTTCAACTCGCCCCGTGACGCCCTGGACGTGGGCATCGCAACCGTGTACCAGGACCTGGCCGTGGTGCCCCTGATGCCCATTTGGCGGAACTTCTTCCTCGGCTCGGAGCTCACCAGCGGTTTCGGTCCGTTCAAGAGCCTGGATGTCCAGAAGATGAAGGACATCACAAAGCATGAGCTCGCCGAGATGGGCATTGATCTGAGGGATGTGGAGCAGCCCATCGGCCAGCTCTCCGGTGGTGAGCGCCAATGTGTCGCAATCGCCCGCGCGGTGTACTTCGGCGCCAAAGTCCTGATATTGGACGAGCCGACGGCGGCCCTTGGGGTCAAGCAGTCAGGCGTCGTACTGCGCTACATCCTTCAGGCCCGCGACCGAGGCCTGGGAGTCGTCTTTATCACCCACAACCCGCATCACGCCTTCCCGGTGGGCGACCGGTTCCTGCTGCTCAAGCGCGGCAAATCGATCGGCTACTACGAGAAGAAGGACATCACGCTCGAAGAGCTCACCGCCCAGATGGCCGGCGGCGCGGAGCTTGCCGAACTCGCACACGAACTCGAGCAGCTCGGCGGGCACCCCGACGTGGTCGCCGAGGTCGAGTCCGAAATGGGAGGAAAGGGCGACAAGTAACCCACGGAACGGGTGGCCGGACTGCCAGCCGGGGGTGTGCCGGTCACCCGGCCTAATCGGTGGCCGCGGGAGTCTCAGGCACGTCCGCACCTTCGGCCGGATCCTGGGTGTGGACCCGGATGTCTGTGGGGTCAGCGTCCGGATCGCCCTCGGCAGGGGCCTCGTTATGGACGCGCTGGTCCTGCAGTGGATTTTCGGTCATGGCTGCTCTGCTCCTCCGGAGGGTGCGGTGGACATGTGGGGACTGCGATAGTGATCATTGAGCGCTTCCGGAAAGGGCCTGTCAAGAACCTTCCGTCCGCTCTGGCCGGGGCCGTTCTTCTGTGCTGGACTGGTGATGCACTGAGCACCAACCGCCGCCGCTGGTTCGGTACAGCGGCGGCACCTTTTCCAGACGAACATGGACGGCCGGCGTGACCGGCCAGTGGAAGGAAACACTCATGGCACCGTTCAAGATCGGATACTTCGTGGGGAGCCTGGCTACCGGCTCCATCAACCGTGTTCTCTCCCAGGCGTTGATCAAACTCGCTCCGGAGGACCTGGAGTTCACGGAAATCCCCATCAAGGACCTCCCCTTGTACAGCTACGACTACGACGCCGACTTCCCGCCCGAGGGCCGCGCCCTCAAGGAGGCCATCGAAGGGTCCGACGGCATCCTGTTCGTGTCCCCGGAGTACAACCGGTCCATCCCCGGCGCACTCAAGAACGCGATCGACTGGGGCTCCCGGCCCTGGGGCAGCAACTCGTTCGCCCGCAAGCCCACCGGCATCATCGGTGCCTCCGTGGGCAGCATCGGTACTGCGGTGATGCAGTCCTCGTTCCGCAGCGTCCTCAGCTTCCTGGATGCCCCGCAGCTAAATGCTCCGGAAGCCTACATCCATTACAACGCCGACGTGTTCGGTGAGGGCGGCGAGGTCAAGGACGAAGGGACCGCCAAGTTCCTGCGCCACTACATGGACGAGTACGGGGCCTTCGTGGCCCGCGTCCTGGCTGCCAACGCACCCGGCCACATCGGCGACCTCGAGCACGACTCCGCCAAGCTGACGCGCTAGCTTCCGCGCAATCCCGGGACATGCAGATGCCCGCCGTCCCAGCGACGGCGGGCATCGGTCTTTCGACTGGTGTCCTCAGTCCAGCGGCAGGGTAACGGTCACGCTGGTGCCCTGCCCCGGCGAGGAGCAGATGTCCACGCTGCCGCCGGCTTCGTGGACGGCCACGGACATCAGCCGAAGACCGTAGCCGTGGTGGCGCCCGCAGGTGGCGAGCCTGCTGTCAAAGCCCGAGCCGTCGTCGGCCACCACAAGGCGGATGCCGTGGTCCACCGCGGCAAGCTGGACGGTAAGCTGCGATGCTTCCGAGTACTTGTAGGCGTTGCTGAGCGCCTCGCGGGCGGACTGGTAAAGCAGGGACGCGCAGTCCGCCGGAATCTCGATGCCCCAGTGCGGAGTATCCCAGCGGACCGCGGTCCCTTGCTGACGGAGGGGCACGGTGAGCCGGTCGATGCAGCCGGCAAGCCCCAGTGTGTAGAAGTCGAGCGGATGCTGATCCGTGAGCACGCCTCCTACGGCGGTTACTTCATCAAAGGCTAATTCGTTTCCCATGACGTCCTGCTCCCCACAAGCTGTTGGTCCTTATGCGTCCAGCATGGACCTGCAACTGCGGGGGTCAGCAAAGTTTTAATCAAGATCGCATCAATTCTGGGTGCGGCATCCGGTCCTGCTGGTTGTGCTGCTTTACGGGCAAGGAACGACGGCGGAGCGCCGGCTTCCAGCCGCACCCCGCCGTCGATTTTTGCCTGCTTAGTCGCTGCCGGCCGGGAGGCCCTGCCGGGCCAGGTCCTCCACCACCAGGCGGGCCAGTTCGGTGGCGCCGGCGCGGTTGGGGTGCAGCGTATCGCCGGCCATGAACAGGGCGAGGGTTGCCTCCGGACCGATCTCCGTAAAGTAGGCCGAAGCCAGGACATTCAGGTCCACCAGGTGTACGCCCTCCTCCTGCGCCAGGGCCACGGTGGAGTTCCGGTACCAGCGGTTAGCGGAGGTGTGCACGCCGTCCACAAAGTCGGTGGCGCGGCCCTGCGGGGTCACCAGCACCGGAGTGGCTCCGGTGGCCGCCACCTGCCGCACCATGTCCCGCATAATCTCCTTGAACTCCGCCTCGGTGGTGGCGTTCTTGGCGGCGGTATCATTGATGCCCATTTCCAGCAGGAACAGATCGCCGGGCTTGATGTACTGCAGGATGGCCTCGAGCTGTCCGTCATTGCGGAAACCGCGGGCGATCTGGCCGCCCGTGGCCATGTTCCGGACATCGAACTTTTCCGGATCCACGTACTGCGGCAGCATCTGGCCCCAGCCGCCCTGCACGCTGGATTCCAGAGGGTAGTAGCTGGCCACGGTGGAATCGCCGCCCACCCAGATGGTCGGATCCATCTCCGCGTGGCGGGACACCTTCTCAATCTCCAGCGCGCTGAGGGTGAAGGCAGTTCCCACCTTGCCCTCGGTAACCAGGAGGTTGAGCTGGCCGTCCAGGACCGGGAGTTCGAAGGAGGCAGCGGCACCGTTGCCGGTCAGGTTCATCTCCTGGAACACGCCTTCGGCGGCGATACTGGCCCTGGAGGTGTCACCCAGCGTGACGCTCACCTTGTACAGGCCCTCCTTGAGGTCCACATTGAACGTGTTGGCGCTCTTGGTGCCGAACTGGAGGAAACGCACGGCGTCGCTTCCCGCTCCGGTGCCCTTGGCAGGCACGTCCACCATGTGCTCCGGCGTGCTGAAGCCGTAGCGGATTTCGGGGCTGTAGGCGTCCTTTGCGCTGACGCCGGTGTAGCCGTCTTCCACCGGGCCGTTGCCGAAGTCGAAGCGGTAGTTGCTGGGTTCAGCACTGGCTTCCGGGGCTGCCAGTGTCAGCCCGGCGCCGCTAAGCAGGACGGCCGCAGCCAGTCCGACGGCGGTGGTCCGCTTCGAGGTTTTGCCCGGCTGTGTGGGCATGGCGGCGCTGATGATCAAGGTCATCTCCTTTGATGGGGTGGGGGCTGCCCGGAGGGGCTCGGGAGCCGTTTTTGTAACGATTCATTGCGATGTATTACAGCATTTGTAACAGCGCCTGCTGTTCGGAGTCAAGAGATTTTGTGCGCTTTGTGATTGCTTTTGGTTGGTCATGTCATGCGCTGGCCAGTGCGGCTGGTGGCGCGGGAGTCTGCGGTTGTAATCCTGATCCGCGTGGCGGCTTTTTGCCCCGCCAATTTTTGTCCGGCATATTCGCGGGCGTATCGGAATCCGGAGTGTGGTGGAGCAATATTGGAATGAGTGTGCGCTGCGCCGCATTTTGTACGACGCTTTTGATGGCGCTCCTTGCAGCGGAATGAGGAGCAGGTGACGGTGCACAACCCGCGTGTGACCTGCGACTACGTCACCGGCCGAAGCCGATGCGGCCTCGAGAAGGCGAGCGAAAAATCGTAAAAGAAATGCCATATTTGCGAACCTCAAGAATCACTCAACCTGTGCCAAGGAAAGCAAATTTGCCCTATTTCATTGGGTAGGCTCAGGAGCGCATTCTGCAGACCTTACAAAAAAGCCATCCGGCGGGCTTGTGTCACCGAATGCACTATGAGTACGTCAATACGGGATGCGGGGCATGCATGGTGGAGCGCGGTGTTGCCGTGGTGGTCGAGGACGACGACGACATCAGGTCCGCCCTGACGGAGGTGCTGCAGCAGTCCGGGTTTGCCGTGCACTCGACATCCTCCGGCTGGGCTGGAGTCGAAGCGGTCCGTACCCACAATCCGGACATCGTCACCATGGACGTGGGGCTGCCGGACTTTGACGGCATCGAGGCGTCCCGGCGGATCAGGACGTTCAGCGACGCCTACCTCATCATTGTCACCGGCCGGGTGGACGAGGCCGACGCGCTGATGGGATTCGAGGCGGGTGCCGACGACTACCTCACCAAGCCGTTCCGGCCCCGGGAATTGCGTGCCCGGATTGCCGCGATGCTGCGCCGGCCCCGCACCCTGCAGGCCGCTCCCGCCGAGCGCCCGCAGGGCAGGCGCCGCCCCGGCCGTCGCCAACCCCGGCAGCTGTCCGAACATCCCCAGGCGGCCGCTGCCGTTCAGCAGCCGGACGACGGGCCGGACGTTGCAACGCCTCCGGACCGCTGCGACTTTGCCCACCGGGGGTTAACCCTTCATGAAGGTTCCCGCCAGGCCGCCATCGACGGAGTGCCGGTGGACCTAACCCGCACCCAGTTCGATCTCCTGCTGTTCCTGATGGAGGGCGGCCGGACGGTGCAGAGCAAGGCTGACCTGGTCCGGCGCCTGCGCAATGAGCCTTATGCCACCGGGTCCTTCGTCAGCGCCGGTGAGGAGCGTGCCGTGGAGGTGCACATCGGCAACCTCCGCAAGAGGCTGGGCGACAATTCCGGCCGCCCCCGCTGGGTGGAAACCGTCCGCGGGGTGGGCTACCGCATGACGCCGTAGTAGGACGGATCTCCACCCGTCCGTTCCGGCGTACCCTCGTACAGGAGCCGGAACCCTTCCGGCCCTGCGGAGGGGTGAAGGATGTCCTGGGAAACCGTCGCCGGAATCGTGGCAGGGGTGCTGCTGGCATACGCCGTGCTCCTGTTCCTCCTGTGGCTCTACGCACGCCGCCACCCGGAAACCGTCACCATGAAGGACGCGCTGCGGCTGCTCCCGGACCTGTTGCGGCTCATCCGCAGGCTGGCCGCGGACCCCACTGTCGCCGTCGGAATCCGCGTCCGGCTGGTGCTGCTCCTGGCCTACCTGCTCTCACCCATCGACCTGGTTCCGGACTTCATCCCGGTGATTGGCTACGCGGACGACGCCATCATCGTGGCGCTGGTGCTGCGCTCGGTCATCAAGCGCGCAGGTGCCGACGCCATCCGCAGGCACTGGCCCGGAAGCCCTGCAGGACTGGACGTCATCCTGAAAGCGGCCGGTCCGGTTGCGGGACCGCGGTAAATAAATACAAAACCTTCGGCGCCTTTCCAGCCGAGGGCTGTTAGCGTGGAGGCCCGGCCAATGAAGGAGGAGCGATGACCATCAACTCACCCGATTCCCTGCCTGAGGACGAGCCCCGCGAGGGTGCAGCAGGTACCGAAGGCAAGAACGACGGCGGGATCCCCAAGGGTGGCGATGGCATTGGCATCTCAGCCGATGCCGAGCCGAACACCTTCGAGCCCGAAGAGGACCCGGACGCCACCGAGGAGCCTTAGCCGGCGGATGCCGGCCAGGTGGCGGGGCTAGGACCTGCCGGATTTCCCTTCGAACCGCGGCCCGCTGGATTCGCGCGGAATCAGCGTGGGAATGGACTTCCGAACCCGCGGTTCCGAGCCCGGCTCCATGATGAGGTCGATGGCCGTCCTGGCGATCTGGTCCAGATGGACGTGGACCGAGGTCAGGGGAGTAGGGAGCCGTGACGCCAGTGGCGTGTCGTTGTAGCCCACCAGTGCCACATCGGTGCCGATCCTCAAATGATGCCGATGCGCCGCTGACATGATTCCCATGGCGATGTTGTCGTTCGCGGCGAATACGGCGGTGGGGCGGGCGGCCGCGTCCAGCAGGGCCTCGCCTGCTTCGAACCCGTTCTCAATGCCGTAGCCGCCCGCGATGACCCAGTCCTCGCGGGGAACGATGCCTGCCTCATTCAAAGCCCTGCGCGCTCCGGCCAGGCGTGCAATGCCGGTTGAGGTGAACGACGGGCCGGTAACGACGGCGATGTCCCGGTGCCCGAGGTCGATCAGGTGGCGGACGGCAAGGTAGCCGCCCACCTCGTCATCCCCCAGGGCCGAAGGACTTGCGCCGTCCGTACGGAGGACCAGCGCGTGCGCCACGTTGCGCTCGCGCAGCAGCCGCGGAAGCTCGTCGTCGAGCCGTGCCGTGGCAAGGATCAGCCCGTCAACGTTCCGGTCGAGCAGCGTCTCGGCAGCACGGCGTTCATCATTGGGATCGTCCCCGCTGGTGGCCACCATCGCGAAGTATCCGCGGGCGGCCGCGGCACGTTCGAGTTCCTCGAACATCAGCGCCATGACCGTGTCGCTGAGGCGGGGGACGAGGACGCCCAGGGTCCGCGTCTCGCCGCGGCGAAGGCTGGAGGCAAAGGAGTTCCTGCGGTAGCCCAGCTCTTCGGCAACTTTCCGGACATGCGCGGCGGCAGCGGAACGGGAAGCGGTCCGCTCATCCAGGGCGCGGCTGGCGGTGGAAATGCTCACGCCGCTGGCTGCGGCAACGTCCTTCAGCGTGACGATGGTGCCCGGCGTGGCCCGTTCCATGGCGGTTCTCCTCTTCCTTGGCGGTGTACAGACACTCTATTCCTGAAATCTGCAAACGTTCTCTTGACAGTGGCCTGTGACACGGCGCACAATGAAAACGTTCCCGCAAACGTTCTCATCCGAGAAGAAACATCGCGGGACTGCCGACCATCAAAGAAGAGAAGAAGGTAGCTGCAATGACACTCGATCTCCGCGGGCTCAGCCCCGCACCTGTCACCCCGTTCACCGAAGATGGCGCTGTCGACTTCGCTGCGATCCAGCGTCTGGGTTCGTGGCTCGGATCGATTGAGGGCGTGAAGAGCCTCGTCGTCCTGGGGCACGCCGGCGAAGGCACGTTCCTTACTGAAGAGGAGCAGCTGGACGTTATCCGTGCGTTCGTGGCCTCGACCGACGGCCGTGTACCGGTCGTGGCGGGCATCACGAAGGAAGGCAACAAGACCGCGGCCCTCGAGGCCAAGAAGGCCGTCGAGGCCGGCGCGTCAGCTGGTCTCGTCTACCCCTCGCACGGGTGGCTGCGCTTCGGCTACCAGAAGGGCGCCCCGCAGTCGCGCTACCAGGAGATCTATGAAGAGTCCGGCCTGCCGCTGATTCTCTTCCAGTACCCCGACAACACCAAGGCGACCTACGACCTCGAGACCCAGCTGGAGATCGCCGGCCAGGAGGGCGTCTTTGCCACGAAGAACGGTGTCCGGAACATGCGCCGGTGGTACACCGAGATCCCCGCGCTGCGCGCCGCGTATCCCGAGCTGCAGGTGCTGTCCTGCCATGACGAGTACCTGCTGCCGACGATGTTCGATGTTGATGGCCTGCTCGTCGGCTACGGCAACATCGCCCCCGAACTGCTCGTCGAACTGATCGAGGCCGGCAAGGCGCAGGACTACCCGCGTGCACACGCAATTCATGAGCGGCTGCTTCCGGTGACCAAGAACGTTTACCACCGCGGTTCCCATATGGAGGGCACCGTCGCCTTGAAGTGGGGCCTCGTGAACCGCGGCATCCTGGACCACGCCACAGTCCGCACCCCGCTCCTGCCCCTGCCCGAAGGCGCCGAAACCGAAATCGCGGAAGCCTTCGCCGCCGCAAACATCGGCAAGGTCACCACCACCGCTGCCGTCTGACCCCACCCATCACGGGTCCTCACGGGCGGCGGGCCCCTTTGGCCCGCCGCCCGTGCCCCAGCTTTTACTCTCCATCCCGGGCCAACGCACGCCCCCAGCAATGTCGCTGTATAAGGAGGACTCGCAGATGCGCGAGCACAATAGGACCATCACCCATCCCGGATCGACGGAACAGAAGATGGCTGCACCGCACGTACACCCCGCACCGGCAGGAACCGGAAAGCGCCGGACGTTCCTGGGCTACCTTGCCCTCATGGGCCCGGCCTTCGTCGTCGGAGCGTGGCAATTCGGACCCGGCAACCTGACCACCGCAGTCCAGGCCGGCAGCCGCTTCGACTACAGCCTCGTCTGGGTCATTGCGGTCTCCACCATCCTGATGATTTTCTTCACTGACATGAGCGTCAGGCTCGGCATCGCCACTCCCACCTCCCTGATCACCTCCATCAAGGAACACCTCGGCAACTGGGTGGGCGTCCTGGCAGGATTCGGCGTCTTCGGCATCACGCTGATGTTCTCCGTCGGCAACGCCGTCGGATCCGGCCTGGGACTATCGCTCATTTTCGGCGGATCCCCGGTCCTCTGGACGGTCGTCTGCACCGCCGCCGTCGCCTTCGTCCTGGCTTTCAAGAACGTCTACGGGATCGTCGAAAAAGCCCTCCTGGTCATTGTCGTCCTCATGGGCATCGCCTTCATCGCCAGCACCGTGGTGGCACAGCCCGACTGGTATCGCTCCCTTGAAGGCATGGTCCCCACCCTTCCGGCCGGAAGCGAAATCCTCATCGTCGCGCTCGTGGGCACCAACTTCTCCATCAACGCCGCCTTCTACACCTCCTACGGCATCAAGGAACACCGCCGCACCCGTGCCGACTACCGCGACATCACACTCGTCGACACCATCCCCGGCATCGTCGCCCCCGGCATCATGACGGCCCTGGTCATCATGGTCGCCGCGGCAGTCCTCGGCAAAACCGGAGCCGAAGCCGGAACCATCAACGCCCTCGCCTCCATCTTCACGCCCCTGGCAGGCCCGGTCGGTGCAATGCTCTTCGCCCTCGGCCTCTCCGGAGCAGCGTTCTCGTCAATGATCGCCAACGCCACCGCCGGCGGCACCATGCTCTCCGACGCCATGGGACGGGGCGCCAAGGCAGGATCAGTCGCCGCCCGGATCGTCACCGGCATGATCCTCGCCTTCGGCCTGATCATCACCCTGTCCTTCCAGTCCTCACCGGTGGCCCTGATCGTCATCGCCCAATCCCTGACCGTACTCATCGCCCCCATGCTGGGCCTCCTGATCGTCATCATGGCCAACAGGCGCTCCGTCATGGGCGATCTCCGCAACAAGTGGTGGCACAACCTCTTTGGAGCCATCGGCCTCATCGCCATCATCGCCTCCTCCATCAGGCTCATCACCACCCTGATCGGCTAGAAGACCAACCACCCCGACCCGGAGTAGTGCCCAGCCGTATGAAGGCGGGGCACTACTCAAGGTTTAATCAAGATTTGCGCAAGCCGACCGAAACGGTCTGGAACCGAGATTACTGGCGGGTAAATTTCTACCTGTTTCCACGTTATTTCCCCCAACACGGAAGCAAAGGAAGCCCCCGCGCTGGAGCCCGACTCGCGTGGGGGCTTCCGCCCAAACGGAGAAGCCCGGTTTACTGATCCTGCTTACGTCGCACCATCTCGTTGATCCAGCTGGGCGCGAACGGGGACGTGCAGCCCGCAGGGGTCGGGTAGTCCTTGAGGACCTGGAGGCGCTCGCCGATATCCAACGCACGGGCGCGGTGCCCGGCGTGCTCAATCCCGATCTGCGCCAGGCACATGTTCATGGCCCACTGCAGCCGATCGGGCGCGCCCTGCATTTCCGCCTCGATGATGTCCAGCAGGCCGCCAAGGTCGAGGCCCTCGGGCTTCTTCACCACGCGTTCGCTGGTGAGGGCCCAGCCGGCGCTGGCCACTATCGGATCCGGATCGGGGAACCAGGCCTGCCGCAGTTCTTCGGCGTGCGGGCCCTTCTTCACCACGTAGTTCACCAGCCAGTCCTGCACCTTGGGGGACCGCGCCTCGCGCAGCATGGCGTCCAGTTCGCCAGGTTCGAACGCCTTCGGCCGGCATACCAGCAGTGCCAGCAGCCTGGCCGCCGTGTCACCGGTCGCCCACAGCTGGCGTGACAGGTCATGCTGGATCTTCAGCCGCTTGGCGATGGCGCGCAGCTTGGCCAGGTTCACGCCGTGGTCGTCACCGTGCTTTTGTTCACCTCGCGCGCCCTGGGGTCCTCGAGCGCGGCGAGCTCGGCCATCAGCTCAGCCACCTGCGGGTCGGTCAGTGTCTCGGCCACTTCGGTCTCCTGTCCATTGCGTCTAGGGCCAGCCTAAGCCCTACCCGAAATGTTCGGCGGTGGTGCCGGCGGACGCCCCCGCGCGCCTCAGCCGCAGCTCCGCCCACAGTGTGAGCGCTCCGTAGGACACGAGGGCGAGCAGCACGAGGGTCACGAAGGCCCACGCGGCAGGCCGCTCCCAGTGCACGTCGGAACGTCCGACGGCGACCGAGGCCAGGATGAATACGAGGCTTACCAGCTGGGCGGCAAAGAGGACGCGGTAGCTGCTCCACCGGCGGTCCACCACCATGGGCGCATTCACGAATCCGGTAAGGCTGAGGACCGCACCCAGCGTCCGGGCGGTCAGCGGAGTGAGGTCCCAGCCCCAGCTCTGAATGAACAGCGCCGGGAACAGGAACATCACCAGGCCCGTCAGGGTGACCACACCGCCCACCCCCACCAGCGCCCGGGCAACGTGGTCCGGGATCAGCACATCGCGCGGCCCGGGCACCCGGGGATCCGCGCGGCGCTGGGCGAGGGCGGCTGCGGCCACGAGGAACGGCGTGGACGCGTAGAGCGCCGCCCAGGCGAAAAACGAGAGGTTCCGCGTAAACAGCCCCTCATGCAGTGCGGTGGCGATGCCCAGCAGTGACGCAAAGACGAGGACGGGCAGGAATCCCCGCCGCACGCGGTGCCACTGGCCCGTCCGGAGGACGGCGGCGAAGAAGATGATCCCGCCGATATACGCCGAGCCCAGGATCATTCCGGTGAGGGGCGGCCTGATGGGCCAGGCGAACAGCTCCGCGATGCGGCCCGGAAGGAAGACGAGGATGGTGGCGGCGATCAGGAGGAACGGCAGGATGAAGGCCGCCAGCCACCGCACCGGGCGCAGCACACGGTCGGTTCCTGCGACCGACTCACGCGTGGGCATTGGCGAGCACCTCCGTCAGCGGCAGGGAACGGCCGCGGGAGGCGCCGTCGTCGAACGTTCCGCCCAGCCCGCCCGAACGCAGGGCCTCAACCACGGGTCCGTGGAAGCTGGCGACGGCAGGATTGAACAGGCCCGTCCGCTGGCGCAGCGCCTCCGCGGCGCCGGCCAGCTCGCCCGCGCGGGCCACGTCGCCGTGCCTCGCCGCGACGGCCACCAGTCCTTCGAGGCCGTACGCGATGCCTTCGTCGTGGCTGAGGCCCGCCGAGATCTCCAGGCCGCGCACGAAATCCTGCGCGGCGCCGTCGACGTCGTCCTGCAGCATGCGTGCCCAGCCCCGGTGGTGCAGGGCGATGGCGATGCCGAGGGGTTCGCCCTCCTCGCCTGCCAGCGCGAGGCTTTCCTCAAAGCGCGACGCCGCCGCCTCACCTTGCCCGGCGACGAGCAGCACGCGTCCCATGGTGACGAGGGACATCGCCTCGCCCCAGCGGTCCTTGCCGGCGCGGAAGCGGTCCAGGCTGCGTTCCAGGTCGCCGATGGCCCCCTGGACGTCCGGAACCGGAGCGGCGAGCCGCGCCAGCGCGGCGGATACCAGCGCGAGCGCTTCCCCTGCGGCATCGCCGGACTGGGCGAAGAGCTGCGCGCTGCAGGTGAGGCCGCCCACGAGGTCCACGTCCTGCTGCTGCCAGAAGGCGACGGCCCGGGTGAAATACAGGGCGATGGCCTCGGCGCGGCTGGAGAGGGATTCACCCCGTGCCGCCGCTTCCTCCAGCAGCCGCGTCATCCAGAGGCGGACCTGGCCCAGCAGCCCGCCGAGCCAGAGGTAAAGGTAGAGGGACCAGGCGAGTTCGGCGGCGCGGTCCCACTGCCCTTGGGCGGTGAGCCACCTGACTGCCGAGGCGAGGTCCGCCCGCTGGAGGGTGAGGTCGGCGAGCCAGCGGCCCTGGTCACCGGTGCGCAGCCCGTGCGCGGCTCCTTGGGCGAGGCCGAAGAAGTACTGCGCGTGGCCGTCGCGGGCGGCGTCCCACTCGTCCTTGGTGCTGAGGGAGGCGGCGAACGAGCGGACGGTGGCCAGGAGGGTGAAGACGCTCTCGCCGCCGATGTCGCGCTGGCTCACCAGGCTGGACTCCACCAGGGCGTCGAGGGCATCGAGGGCTCCCTCGCCCACCAGGGCCTCGGCCGCCGGCAGGGTGAACGGGCCCGTGAAGACGGCGAGCCGGGCCAGGGCGGCGCGGGCGGACGCCGGCAGGAGGTCCACGCTCCATAGGATGGTTCCGGTCAGGGTCCGCTGGCGTTCCGGCAAGTCCCGGGCGCCGCCGGACAGCAGGCCCAGGCCGGTGCCGAGCCGCTGCAGGATGGATTCCGGGGTGAGGGTGCGGATGCGGGCTGCTGCGAGTTCGAGGGCGAGCGGAACGCCGTCGAGGGCGCGGCAGATCCCGAGCACCGCCTCGCAGTTGGCGGGGGTCAGCCCGAAGTCGGGCCGCACCGCGCGGGCGCGTTCAACGAACAGCGCCACGGACGGGATGCCGGCGGCTGTCTCGGGTGTGGGCCGGGCGTCCTCCGCGGGCACCTCGAGCGGCGCCACCTCGAATGTGCGCTCGGGGCGCACGCGCAGGGGAGAGCGGCTGGTGACCAGGAGCGTGAGTTCCGGCAGCGCCGAGACCAGCTTCATAACGACGGCGGTGGCGTCCAGCACGTGCTCCATGTTGTCGAGCACCAGCAGCAGCCGGCGGCCCTCCAGCGCCGTGACCAGTTTGTCCTCCAGCGGCCCGTCGCCGGCGTCGCGGACGCCGAGCTCGTGGGCGATGGCCGCCGGAACGAACTCCGCCGACCGGACGGATTCGAGCATGACAAAAACGACGTCGGCCCCCTCCTTGGCGATTTCGGCGGCGACTTCGATGGCGAGCCGTGATTTGCCGATCCCGCCGGGGCCTACCAGCGTCACGAGCCTTACGTCGGGGCGATCCAGCAGTTCACGGACGGTGGCGATGGCTCCGCCGCGCCCCACGATGGCGCTGTACGGCGCAGGCACGCGCCCGCCGTCGTAATGCTGTGCCGGCGGTTCCTCCGTCGCCGGGCGGCTGGCGGCAAACCGCTCAGCGAGGAGGACGGCGAGGTCGGCGCGGACCAGGTCGCCGAGTTCCTGCGGGTCGCCGTACCTCTTGTAGGAGGCGTCGTCGTCGTTCCTGATGCGGTCCAGCAGCCCGTCCAGGCGAGGCTCGCGCGTGACGCCGTCCTTAACGTAGATCAGCTTGGGCATGCCGGCGGACAAGGCGTACTCGTCCTCGAGCCCGGACACCTCCTCGCCCGGCGCCACCCAGCCGTAACTGCCGCCGTAGATGCCGACGAACACGTCGCTTTGGGCGAGGTAGGAGCGGTACAGGGAACGCGGCGGGTGGGGGCGGGCGCCGAGCTCGAACATGACCGGCGCCAGGTGCAGTGATTCGACGGCCTCGCGGACGGCGCGGCGCTCCGGCTCGAGCTCCCGCAGGGTGGAACTGACGAAAACCCTGATGCGCTGGTCGGGTGTGCGGATCGACACCGCAGGTGCGTCCATCTACGCAGTTTGGACCCTGGCGGCGGGTCGCGTCCACAACTTTCGGCCCTGGCGTGCCCCCTTCAGCCCTAGTGTGCCGCGCCGAGCTCGATCAGCAGGACCCCGCCGATGATGAGGCCGAGCCCGAGCATCATGACGGGGGTGATGGCCTCCTTGAAGAAGACCCGGCTGGCCAGTGCGGTCAGTGCCACGCCGGCGGCCGCCCAGATGCCGTAGGCGACGCCGAGGCTCATGCCCTGGTCCAGGGTCAGGGTGAGGAGGGTGAAGGCAAGGAAGTACCCGACGGCGACAGGGATGTACCAGCGGCGCTTGCCGGTGGAGGCGACGCGCAGGAAGAGGGTGGCGGTGACCTCGGTGAGGATCGCTCCTGCGAGAAGCAGCCACATCATGAGCGGGCCATTTCTTTCTCGGGTTCTTGTGCCGGTTCTTTGTGTGACCCCAGTTCCACGCAGAGCACGCCGGCAATGACCATGGCGACGCCGACCATCATCACCGGGGTCAGTGCCTCGCCAAAGATGAGGGCGGCCAGCAGGACCGTGAGCGTGACTCCCAGCGCGGCCCAGATGCCGTAGGCGACGCCGAGTCCCAGGCCTTTGCGGAGGACTGCTGCGAGGAAACCGAACGACGCGGTGTATCCGGCAACAACCACAATGAAGAAGACAGGATTATCCAGCGCCGCTTTCAGCGAGAGGGATGCCGTCACCTCACTCAGGATCGCGCCGGCGAGAAGAATCCACTTCATGTAAACAGTCCTTGATGATCGGTTGGGGCTTGGTCCCCTGTTGGGAACACCGCTGATGGCGCTGGTGTTCCCGGGCTTCCCACCCGGCCTGCCCCTTGGGAAGCCCGGGGCGCTGGTTACGCCTGGGGGACCAGTTCGGAGCCCGCGATGGCGGAGCTGCCGAGGTCACTGCCCGTGAGGGCCTGCCGGGTGTTCAGTGCGTTGGTCCACGTATCAGTATCGGCCACCGCTGCCCAGTTCGAGTTCAGCAGGGTGAGGCGTGTGCACGGTCTTTGCGTCGGCGAAGCCTGCGTCGTTGGCGAGGTTGATGGCGCCGGTGGCGTCGGAGAGAACCTCTGTGGTGAAGCCAAGGAACTCTGCCTCCACGGCGGAGGCGAGCACGCAGTTGTTGGTCATGTAACCGGCCAAGGTGACAGTGTCGACGTCGTGCTGCCGCAGCCAGTCGGCGAGGTCCGTGCCGGCGTAGACGGAGCCGTACTGCTTGACCAGGGACTTCCAGTCGGCGGTTTTGCGGCGCTCAATCTCAGGGTGCAGCTCGAAGCCTGGCGTGCCGGGCGCGAAAACCGGAGCACCTTCACCTGCGGTGTGCTGGATGACGGCAACGGGAATGCCCGCGGCGGTGGCGGCGTCTATTGCACGCGCGATAGCGGGCAGGGATTCCTGGTGCGGCGGGTACTGGATTTCGAGGGGGCCGCTGAAGTACTGCTGCTGTACGTCGATGAGGATGAGGGCGCGGCGGGGGGTGCTCATGTTTATGGTTCTCCCTGATGGTTCTGTGGGCTGCCTTGTGGCGGCTTTTCCAGTCTTCCCGTTGCCGGCCCCCGCCAACAGTGGCACGAAGGCGAATGTACGATGGATTTGGGCCAATGTAGCGGAAGGGGCAGTTGTGAGGATTGCGGTGTACGCATTCGATGGCGCGACGATGTTCCACCTTGCGGTTCCGCAGATGGTCTTTGATGAGGTGGCCAGGCAGGGTCTTGCCGATTGGAGGACTGTTCTTTTTACTGACCAGGAGGGCGGGATTACCACTGCCGAGGGCTACGGGCTGGGCGAGGTGAAGGGGCCCGCGGCCGCGGACGAGGCGGATGTGGTGGTGGTTCCGTCATGGTTCGACGACGGGCGCGTCCCCAGCGATTCGCTGCGGCAGGTGCTCCAAGGGGCGCACGGGCGAGGGGCGCCGATTTTGGGGTTGTGCCTTGGCGCGATCCCCGTCGCCGACGCGGGGTTGCTGGCGGGGCGTGGGGCGGTCACCCATTGGCAGGCCTTTGATTCCCTTGCTGTGCGGCACCCCGATGTGCCGCTCGACCGGTCCGTGCTCTATATCGACCACGGTGACGTCCTCACCTCCGCCGGCACCGCCTCGGCCTTGGACGCCTGCCTGCACCTGGTGCGCGCCCGGCTCGGGGCGGAAGCGGCGAACCAGGTGGCACGCAGCCTGGTCATCGCTCCGCACCGGGAAGGCGGACAGGCGCAGTACATCGAGCAACCGGTGCCGGAGCGCTCCACGGATGATCCCATCTCGCGCCTGCTCGAATGGGCTCTGGGCCGGCTCGGTGAACCGCTGACCACTGACCGGCTTGCCGCGCAGGCACACCTGAGCCGCCGCACCTTTGTCCGCGCCTTCCGGGCAGCAACGGGGACAACCCCGGCCGCCTGGATCCGCGCTCGCCGCCTTGATGCCGCCCGGCGGCTTTTGGAGACCACGGACCTGTCGATAGACCAGATCTCCGCCGACTGCGGGTTCGGTAACGCCGTGACCCTGCGCCAAAACTTCGCGGCTGCCTTTTCCACCACGCCGACGGAATACCGGCGGCGGTTTGATGCTCGGGTTGGGTGACGGCTCGGGCGGACGCGTGCCCGAAGCTGTCAGGATGAGGCTTAGGACTTCCGTGAAGGGCTGTCTGGTAATAACCGATTAGGTTGTGAATAGCGGCGATAAGTGGCGCCGAATTTGCAGCGCTCCATGTCGCAACATGGGGGCGGAACGAGGAGCAGTAGCCGAGTCGCTTTACTGGCAACCACAGGACTGTCTCACAGCTAGCTGCGGGATGGTTTGAAAGCTGCCGTGGGCTCCGATGACCCGAAGGGCTTCTTCGGCGATTTTAGGGGCAGGAGACGTGCAGTCGGTTACCTGCTAGCTTCCCCACCAGTTTCCGCTTCTTTTGCGGCGGCTTTAGGGCCAGAATTGGAACCGTTAGCAATGGATTCAAATCGGGAGTTGGCCATGATCCAGGCCCTGCTGTGCAAGCTGAATCTCCGGCATCACTGGCACGTTGAACATGCCGAGGACGGAGGCTTGTACACGCGTTGCTTGCGCTGCGGTAAGGATGGTGACAGTGGCGACGGCGCCCGAAACGGCTGGGCCCTGACGAGGTGGTGGTAAGTCTGCCACCTTCGCCCGTCGGTGGAGACAGACAGTCAGGAATGGCACTCGATCGGGCAGGAGACAGTACTTAAAATTGAATCGCTGGGACTAGTGCGCCGAGGAGCCCTTGACCGGGGGCGGCGTAGTGAGCGGCCCGCCCCCTTCAGCCCTTTCATTTATCTGGCGGCGTCATGAAAACGTCCTTCTTTCCTTTTCTTAGCGCAGTGGCCGCAATGGCGCTGGCACTGGGCGGGTGCACTTACTCCGAACCCGCACCCGGGCCGGCATCCTTCGGCAGCGCGGCACCGCCCACCAAGTCGATCGATAACACCATGCGTGCGTTTGTGGACCAGGGCTCCGTCGCCGTGGTGGCGGACGTCAGGTGGCCGGGAGGATCATGGTCCCGGGCCTATGGCGTCCGGAACCTGGACTCGAAGGAATCGGCGACGCCCAATGACCAGGTATTCGTCGCGAGTATCACGAAGTCCATGACCGCCGTCTCGGTCATGAAGCTGGTGGAAGACGGCCTCATCGGCTTGGATGATCCGGTGAATGCTATCCTGGACACTTTCACCTCTGTCCTCAAGCCGCCTGGACCCGTTACCGTCCGACAGCTTCTGGGCACACCTCGGGGATGCGTTCCTTTCAGGAGGTCACCGAGAAAACCGCCGCCGATGTCCCACGCGTTATCGCAGAAAACATCACGACCCAGCGAGCCCTGGAACTGACAGCACAATTGCCGTGGGAGGCCCGGGACGTGGGCTCTTTCCGCTATTCCGATTCCGCTTATATGGCCTTGGGACAGCTCGTGGAGAAGTTGCGGGGCCGCCCGTTTACCGAGGTGCTGCGCCAGGACGTGATCGATCCGCTGAAACTGGAAGACACAGCCCTCGATCAGGCCGCAGCCGCTGAACCCGGAGTGATCCGCGGCTACATCACCTACGGCGGAGAACGCCTTGATGTCACTGAAGCACCGGGAGTGCTCGGGTCGCCTGCTTACGGAGCAATTTCCACAATGTCCGATATCAACGACTTCTACGCTGCGCTGTTCCGCGGAGACCTGGTGTCCAAAGACTCACTCCACGAAATGACCAGAACCGAGGCCTTCCCGCTGTACGGCCTCGGGCTCTGGAAGTGGAACCAAGGCTGCGACGATAACCACCGGTTCGGCGGTACTGGCGGGTTCTGGACCTACCGCACCGCGTCAGTCGCGAGCACCGACGGCCAGTACCAGGCGACCATGACCTTGGTTCCGCCACCGATACCCACACCCCTCGAGGATCCGGAAACCGATGACAAATACAACCTGTGGGGTGATCAGATGGTCTCCGCCCTCCAAGAGACCCTGGACCGACTCTGCCCATAAGCCGGCGCCCATCGACAGCTACGGTTGGCCGGCTTGTCTGCAGACTCCTTCGGCCCCTTAGAGCGCATGAGTTGCGATTAGCGTCCTTGGCGCCGGGCGCAATGTCTGCAGTTGGACCTAGTCATGCGAAGCCATAGCGGTATGGCCTACGTTCTCGTCTCAAATCGGCCATGGATGTGTGGCGGGCTGAGCAGGACATCGGCGTCAACAGGCCCGCCGTCATCGTCCGGCACCGGTCCTAGCCAGTTTTATTTGCTCGCGTGGTAGCCAGTGCCGTTTTTGGCGTAAACGGCACGGTCTAGCATTTTGCAGACATCACGCGCGTCTTCTACGCGGTTTCGTGTCACCTCTGCGGATACGACCGGCACAGCAGGGTCCTGCGAGAACTGTACATCGCCGACGAATTTTCCTTCTTTGAAGTAAAGGAAGGTGGGCAGTCCGGCCTGGACCAGAGCAGCTGATTCCACCTCGGTGGGAGCGTATAGCAGCGAAGGCCCGTGCATGACAAGATGCAGTTTGAGGCCGTCTTTCGACCATGTCTCAGTAGTGCGTCCGGATATGTCCAGCTCATCAATGAAGGCACCATCTTCGCGTGTGATGTCAAGGGTTATGCCGCCGCGGTACCTAATGAGGAGGCCCCCGTCATCGGTAGGTTCCGCTTTGTACTGGACTTCGCGCACATCACCGTAAGCGAGAGTCACCTTTGACCCACAGGCCGGCACTACTTCGGTGGTGTAGAAATCATTTGGGGCAGACACGTATTTGCCGTGCGTGTCCTCCGGTGGCCAAGGGCCTACAGCCGCTGGTTCTTCCGGGTGGGCAGCTGCCGGGATAACTGAACCGGTCAACATGGCGAGAGCACATGCCAGAGGCGCGTAGAGTAATTTGAAGGTTTTCACTATGTTTCTGTTCCTGGTTTCGAATAGCCTGTATCGACGCCCGGTGGGTGGGTGGCATCGTTATAAACTTTTAGGATGCATGCTCGCACAATCCGAAGCATAACTTTCAGAAAATGGGGGGCATGGTTTAACACGAGGAAATGTGTTCTTAGCGGCCCGATGTCGGCACTAGAAGCAAGGCGTCAGGCAAATAATGGTTATGGCACCCGGAGGCGGAACGTTCGGGACGAGCCCTGACTGCGGCCAAGGAGCCGGCGCCGGCCGGCCTTACCGGCTCAATGAAGTCATGCTATTCCTCGCGGGAGCTAGAGGTCCACAATTGAACTCCCCCTTTTTTAGAGCCTTTTGTCACCTCTTCTTTTTTAGATTGTCCCAGCTAACCGCCCCTGCATCCCGGGGTACGAATCGAACGGGACCCTGAAGTCGATTGTGCGCCTTTCCAGGGAGGGGACCTGCTCGGCGAACGTGCCTCGTTCACAGCCCGGGTCAGGGCAGCGCCAGATCCGCTGGCGCCACGCCAACTGCACCCGTACTGATCCCGGGATGTCGTTCAGGACCCGCAGGCGCCGGCCCCGGCTCCAGGCCACAACCCCGCAAGCGGGACAGCCCATCAGGATCCACGGCGTGGAGACGGTCACGGTCATCAACTCCCCGTCACGCTCGACGGCTTCGACATGGAGGTCTTTCAGGCCGAGCAGTACATCGCAGCGGGTGCAAGGATCGGTGGTGGGCGCGGCAACGCACCCCGTAGTGTTGGACATCGTCGGGGTCCTCGTGATGGATCAGCATGCTTGGTCGCTACTGATCCTCGAGGATCCCGACACCTATCCTGCGCTTACCACGCCGTGGCACTCGCTCCCCGCCCAATGTCCCAAGAGCCCTTAATGCCGCGGTCGGCCAGCCAACTGCGGTCGGCCAGCCAACTGCCGTTGGCCTTGGACGTGTACCCCTTATCAGCCAAGACGCGGTCCGGGCGGGTACGGAATCTTCCCCTTCCAGGCCGTGGGACCCGGATCTCCTCGAGGGTGGCGGCCATCATGGTCGTGTCATTGATGTTGCCGGCGGTAAGGACGGCTTTGCCGTCGGTCGCCATGTAGCAGCTTGGACGTCAGCCCACCGCGGAAACGCCCGATCGCGTGGTCCGGCGGTTCGATGCCGAGTTTCATGTAATTCGAGGGGACCCCCTGTGAAGCGTGGAAGGGTCGCTCCGTGCTGGTGGACGCGCACGATCGTGGAATCGATCGAGGCGACCCAGTCAAGATCGCCCAAGGCCTCCGCTCGGGTCTGGACGTGTTCGAGAACTTTCGTCCACGTGCCATCTTTGGCCCAGCGGTCGAAGATCTTGAACACGGTGTTCCAGTTCCCGAAGTGCTGGGGTAGGTCCCGCCATGGCGCCCCGGTTCGGAACTTCCATGCAGTCCCATCCACGATCAGGCGGCGGTTCGCGACTGGGCGCCCGTTGCCCTTCCAGGCTGGAAACAGGGGTCTGATCACAGACCACACCTCGTCAGACAGCAGAAAGCGATCGCTCATCACACCAGCCAACGCCAACAAGCCCTCAAAGGGGTTTAGCAACACGCCCTAGCGGGACCCCGAAAGCCATCTGGCCGCCCAACGACAAACTGATTAGTGTCGCTCTCTCAGGCGTCACCGACCCTGACGGCGACGCCGTTGCGTTCACCGCCGCCGGCGTAACCAAGGATGAGCCCAGTGGCTACGGCAGGGACTCGAGGCTCGAAAATCCAAGCGGTTCCGCATTTTCATCCCGATGCCACGCCGAGAGCCATTGACCCCTAGAGGTGCGGTGCTTCAGGGACCACAGGTAACACGGGCTGGTCGCACACCCACACGTGTCCACTTTTCTCGACCGGACTTTGAGGATTCGAGTCACATGGTTCGAAGGCGCTGGTTTGGTTGCTCGAAGTTTTGCGTTCGCGGCGGGAGCGATAAGCGCTTTGACGATCGGTTCCCGATCGCCGCAGTGCCTGGCCATAGACCTTGGCGAAAGTGGTATCGCGCCACCAGTAACACCACGGTGACGGTGCCTGAACTAGGTTGGTCCGGCGTTATTTTCGACGCAAAAACCTGATGCGGAAACGGTCAAAACAATGTGGAGTATTTGGAGTGCCGGGTTGCTGACCGGCTTGGCACTGATTCTCGCCATTGGAGTGCAAAACGCCTTCGTACTGCGCCAAGGCCTCCGCCAAGAGCACGTCGGCACCGTGGTCCTGCTCTGCATTGCCAGCGATGCCATACTGATCCTAAGCGGCACCCTGGGCCTAGGGCTCTTGGTCTCAAATGTACCTGCAGCACTGGTAATGCTGAAGTGGGGTGGAGTTGCCTATCTTTTATGGTGGGCAGCCCGGTCTTTTGCAGCGGCACTAAAACCAGCATCGTTAACCGCTGTGGCTCCCCAATCCCGCGGACCAGTAATTGCCACGACCCTCGCCGTGACCTACCTAAACCCGCACGTCTATCTTGACACCGTGGTGGTCCTGGGCGGCCTGGCCAACCAGCACGGCCCTGATGACCGCTGGGTCTTTGCAACCGGCGCGGTGGCAGGAAGCGTCGTATGGTTTTGCGCTTTGGGGTACGGCGCCCGGGCCCTCGCCGGGTTACTCAGCAACACCAGCACCTGGCGGGCAGTAGACGTGGCCACCGGCCTGGTGATGACCGCTTTCGCCATCAACCTGAGCCTAAACTGAACGGGAAAGCTGGAGTGCTAGTCCTCTTTTAGCCAGGTCATCGCTTCGTCCATTAAGGTGAAGAACCGGGTGGGGCACGCATGGTGGTGCCGGGAGGTGTAAAAGCTGGCTATGACTTCGTCAACAGGGCTGGTGCCGACGAGGGCCATCCGCGCGAGCGGCCACGGGGCTGAGAAAATCTCCGTGGCACGTCGATCGATCCACTTCATGCTGGCCATTTCAACCAGCATTGGAAGGGTGCGCCCTGAACTTAGCTCAGCTGCGTGGCTCTTAAGAGCGATCGCTTCGGCTTCAGTGACCACTGCTCCGGGTCTCCACCGCACATGCAAAATATCCTGGCTGGAAAGCTCAATAGTCACAATGTCGCTTTGTCGCCCCCTCAGTTCCACATTTGTCTCCTCAGAACCCCGTACGCGAACCGCGTCAGTGAAATCAGCGGCAAAAGCCTAATCGTACGTTCCTTCGGGCCACCTTTTCATGACCCACCTGCAGTGGGCCCGCGTTGAGCCGTTGCTGCCCAGCTCCGACGGACAACGCGGGCGTCCGTTCCGGAACCACCGTCAGGTCGTGGAGGGCATCGCGTACCGGTATCGGTGCGGGATCGCCTGGCGGGACCTGCCGGAGCAGTTCGGTCCATGGCAGACGGTGTGGAAACGCCACCGCCGTTTTGCAGCGGACGGGATTTGGGACCGGATCCACGCCGTCCTGCTGTCCGAGGCTGACGCCGCCGGTGAGATCGACTGGACGGTGTCGGTGGGCTCGACGATCAACCGCGCCCACCAGCACGGGACGAACCTTCCCCGCAGCACAGGGGGACGTCCCGAATTACAAGAAACTCTGGGCCGAACCTGAGGATCACGCCGTCGGACGGTCCCGGGGCGGACTGGGCACCAAGATCCACCACGCGTGCGACGGGAAAGGCCGGCCGCTGGCCTTCATCATTGGACCAGGTCAAGGTTCAGACTCACGCATGTTCCCACACGTCATGGACGCAATAAAGGTTCCACGCCCCGGCATGGGACGGGCAAGGACCCGCCCCGACGCGGTGATGGGTGACAAGGCCTACTCCTCCAAAGCCAACCGCTCACTCTTGCGGGCCCGGAAAATTAAGGCAGTCATACCCGAACCTCGGGATCAGATCGCTAACCGCAAACGCAAAGGCGCCCGCGGTGGCCGGCCGGTGGACTTCGACAGCGAGGCCTACAAAGGCCGCTCCGTCGTCGAGCAGTCCTTCAACATTTTCAAGCAATGGCGCAGCATCGCCACCCGATACGACAAACTCGCCATCACCTACCGCTCCGGGGTCGCCCTCTACTCGGTCCTGATCTGGCTACGCCAATAAGGAGACACGCCCTAGGGGGGTGGGTTGCACGCTAGTCTAAGAACGAATTGAAAGCTCAGTGCCGCAACCGCCGGCCCTCGTAGGCTGGTGGAACGCGCGGGACTACGGGCGGGGATGGCTCTAAAGCCGAGTAGTGAAAGTATTTGGGGGAATTGTGTTGGATTTGAAGCAGGGGTCTTCGCCTCGCTACACCTTGAAGGATGACGGAGAGTTCCTGCGCCTGCAGTGGACACCCGGGGTCTCGATAGAAGCCGATGACATCCGCTCGACAATCGCCGCTGTCACTGCTGCATCCCCCCAGGGCAAGCGTCCGTTACTGGTGCACATTGGGCCGCTGGAGAGGATTACCCCGGAAGCGAAGCAGTTGCTCCTCGATGACACGTGTTCGGCTCGCACCGCCGTGGTTGGGGTTGACGATGTTGGCAGGGTGATCACTGCCTTCAACTACAGATCCGCCACACTCAGCCGGTACTTTGAACAGGAATCCGAGGCCATCACCTGGCTCACGGACGACATCCACTCGGGCGAGGCTTCCGGCCGCAATGGAGCCTAGCCGGCACAATATCCCGCTGTCTTCAAACTACCTCTGACAAATACAGCGATCGCACCGTGGAGACCAAGTTCGTACGAGCGCGCCGTCGTAAAGCTTACTTTCCGGCATTTTTTCCCTGCGGGCAGAGTTCGAGTGCAAATCGGGTGTGTGTCCTGCCGTGCTGGGCTACCTAGCTTTTCCCAACGTTTGTGCCTAATTATGGAATCACGCTTTCACCGGCGCTAACGTGTCAGAACGCCCTGTCTGTTCGAGGACAGCTGATGCGTTCCTCAGCGTCGTTTCTGAGTACCTGCCTCAAGTCGTAGGTGCTCGAATGGAAAGTACCAGTGGACAAGTGAGTACTGAGTACTGTTGTTCATCCTTCCATCCACAAATGCAATGGGACCCAGGCAGTACTCAACTACTTGGGGGGGACCATCGTGGCTACATTGGAGATGGCGAAGAAGAGCGGCGGTCCGGGGCAGGTTCCCGCATCACAGCAGGCGCCGGTGCTGGCGATTTCGGTTTTTGGTCCGTTGACCATCCGCCGCGGGAGTATGGAGCTGGGCTCTAATGATCTTGGCGGGCCCAAACCCCGGCAGGTGCTGGAGATCCTTTTGTTGAACTTCGGCTCGGCGGTGTCCAAGACCCGCATCATGGACCTGCTGTGGGGTGACAATCATCCGTCGGTGGCGTTGCCCACCCTGGAAAGCTATGTCAGTGTCCTGCGGCGGCATTTGCAGCCGGGCACCGGGCGGAGCGGGCCGTTGCGGACGGTCACCGGCGGCTACGCGATCGACAGGTCGCTGGTGGACCTGGACCTGAACCGGTTCGACACACTGACCAAGCAGGCCAGCCAGGCCGATGCGCCGGCAGCGCTGGCACTGCTCACCGAAGCACTCGAGATCGCTTCGGCCCCGCTGCTGGGGGATGAGCTGCTGCCGGCCTGGGCCGAGGAGGAACGGGCCCTTCACGCAGCCCGGGTCAGCCTGGCCCGGGTCCAGGCGGCCGAGACCGCCCTGGCCGTGGGGGACGTGGCCAAAGCGATAACGTGGGGCGGCGCGGCGGCCAAGGAAGACCCCCTGAACGAACGGGCCTGGACCGCCCTGATTCTGGGGCTGGAACGCAACGGCGAAAAAACCGAGGCGCTGCGGGCATACGACCGCTGCCGCCGGGTAATGGACGAAGAACTGGGCTGCGCGCCCAGCCCGGCGCTGAAGGAGGCACACGCCCGGCTCCTGACCAGCACCGCAGCCGCCCAGGGGCCAGCAGAAGCCCGTCCCTCCATCCACGTGGTGGCCGGCAGCCGCGACGCTGCACCGCAGCTGACCAAGCAGGAAACCGAACGGCTGCGGATCCTGATCGTTGATGACCACACCACCTTTTCGGACCTGCTGGCCGGGGCACTGGACCGGGAACCGGACCTGAAAAGTGTGGGGGCGGCGAAGTCGGTGGAGTCCGCGGTGACCATGTTCCGCGAGCTGCAGCCCGACGTCGTCATTATGGACCTTTACCTGACGGACGGCTCCGGCCTCAAGGCCGCCGAACACATCCTGTCGGAAGCCTCGGAAGCCCGGATCGTGATGCTCACCGGCAACCCCTCGCAGGACGCGCTGCGTGAGGCTGCCTCGATGGGTATTTGCGGGTTCCTCCCCAAAGACGGAGCCCTGGGAGTCATGCTTGACACCCTGCGGCACGCCCACCCCGGCAACATGATCGTCCACCCAGCCCTCTTCGCGAGATGGGGTGGTGCCGCCTAGTGCATCCCGAAATCTACCCAGTCAAAGAAACGGACTGGAGGATCAACAGGTCTGGACCGATGCTTCACATCCGGTGTCCTCCCCGTCCAGGGCCGTGGTATCCGCGCGGCCCTAGTCGCTGATCTGCTCCCGGAATACCTCCATACCGCTGAAACAGTGCAAGCGCAGGACCGATGTTGACACAGCCAAAGATAACCCGCAGTTCACACATGGCTCAGTTTCCCCGTCACGTGGCAGGAACCGCTCTACGCCCACGGTTCAGTCTCTCCTGTCCGAAGAGACCAGGCGGTTGTCCCATCCTATGTGTCCACCTTTGATCTAAGCCCACGCCAAAAGACATCCACGATCCCTCGCTGCCGGTCAGCCCGCCATTACCGCAATGCCGTCCATGGATGAGCGGGATCTCAGAGTCACTTGCCATGGCCATGATCGAGGACGGGCACACCGCTGGAGAAGGGGTCAGTGACGGCCCGCACCGACCCCGGCAGGAGAACTAACAGGAGCGGCCGGCGCAATCTGAGGTACGAGGCCCGTTGTCGGCCACTGATCGCGTGTGGCGTCAGATCAGGCAGGATTGAAGTTCATGAGCCACTGCATGGCTTCTGTCCGTGAGGTGAAGAAGCGTTTTGGACGGGCTGTCTTGTTCATGGCCAGGACGAAGTTGGCGATGACTTTGTCTACCGGTGAAGCGCCCAGCAGTGCTACGTGTGATGCCTGGCAGGGCCGGGCGAAAACAGCGCGGGCCCCGCGGGTCACCTCAGATGTTGTGGCCATGTCCACCAGCAGCGGGCGTTCAGTTTGACCGCATACCTCGTTCACCATGAGCATCGCTGCCTCGGCATCACTTGAATGGATGATCGCGTTGCGTGCCCACTTCAGCTGAAGGATCCCGTGTTCGTCCAAAAACAGTTCGGCTTTGCCTGATCCTTCAGACGCCGTCACGAGTACCCCCAAGGCTCCGTTCGTTCACACCCTACTGTAGACCGATTGGATAAGGCTCCGGTCGCTTGCGATGCCGCGGCTGGGTAAACATATGGGAGGCACCCCAGGGCCATGATTGAAGGCTCAACAATTGCGGTTTAGACTTGTGGGCAAGCACGCCTTTGGGGAGGTTGTATGAAACGCGTTGAATTTATTGATCCGTTCGCTGCTGAAGCCCGGGCCTCGGACACTACCTCCGCGAGTCTCAATCCGGATCCCGCCGGACCGGGCACTCCGCCGGCGCGGCGCCAAAAAAGGCCAGCTGGACCAGCTCATAGTCGCGAGCATGAGGTGCGGCGACTCATCAGGGATCTTGAGGCGCTGGCATCCAGAGACAGGTCGAGGGGGAATTGACTGGTTGCGTGCCGCAGCCTCTGCCTCAAGATTCCCGCAATTTGTCGTATTGATGGAGTAATTCTGTTTTCTGCTGGTCCGGTGCGGACTATCGTCTTTTTCAGGGCGGATGGTGCCCTTGTTTTCACGGGGGCGGGGGGCACTGGCAATGTACACAGCATCACCCGGAGTGAAGAGTTTCGGAAGCCGGCTGACGGTCGGGATAGAAGGCTCCTTCGGTGTGTTGCATTACGCGGTGCTGGCATTCCATACATTGGACAATGCGACCGGCGAAAGAGCGGACACCCGGCAAGGCCTGCTGGCGCCGCTTGAGCTGCTGGGACGCGGGTTCAGACCTGCCCGCACGGCGGATCTTGAAGACATGGTGCTCAAAGCACGGCTGGCCGGCGGCAGCGTCCGGTGCCGCGCCTCTGCCGAGGGGTTGATCCTGGTGCTGGTCGATAACACTTTGGTGTGGTCGCGGCAATACGACCCCAGGGACCCGGATACTGTCCTTTGGCTTGAAGCTGCCCGAACTGGAGACGTGACCATCCTCAGCGGTGGCGGCTTTCACGCACCCTATGCCGGGGGCGGTCACAGCGCAAACGATGAACCGTTAATGATGGCGAAGGTCCCCGCGGAGTGGGCACGCTGACGGCCGGGCTTCCCTGTGCCAGCCGCGGGTGCGAGTACGTCACCCCACCGCCGTGCCGTGGCTGACAGCCGCTTGTTGGCTTGGCTTGCGCCAGAGGGAGCTGCTCGGCTTCGGGGGACAGCAGGGCGGCAGGTTCATTCCGGCTCCGCCCTGCAGGCCTTGCCGCCCAGGACGACTTTGAGCGACCGTTTCCAAGCGCGGCGAGGTCCGGGTGGAGTGCGTGACCGGCGACAAGCAGCCGTGGGTATCAAAGCCGGCGATCGACCGGTAATTCCATGGCAGGACGGGCCTACACGAGGTCGGGTATCGCCGGGGTGAACCGGCGGAAGTCCCGGGATAAGTACAGGGCGATGGCTGCGGCGTTGGAGCTGCTTACGGTCACAGCCAAAGTCTTATGCCCGGCCTCGTGCAGGGCCTGCATGGCGTAACTGAGGAGCGTTTCAGCCAAATGCTGCCGGCGGTGGTCAGGATGGGTGAAAAGCTCTGCGATGAAAGCGGTTGGAGGTTTGTCGCTTCGGAAAGTACGTTTGACCGTAAGGATGGCGGCGCTGATGCGACCTTCTGGATCATGGGTCAGCAGGGAAGCCTGGCCGATCAAGGCACCCCGGGTCCCTTTAAGGATCGCACTCATCCTGGAGGCAGCCTCATCCGTATCCTGCCCGAGGGTTCTGCTTGGGTAGGCACGCTTATAAAGGTCGGCGAGTTCTGGCAGGTCCGCAGCCACGATGACGCGGGGCGCGGTAACAAACGGATCGAGGACCCGGGGTTCAATGAGCGCTGCGAGCGAGATCAAAGAGTCCATGACCTTACATTGCCTTCCACACTTGTGCCGGGGAGAAACTCCTAGCACCAGTGTGAGTCACGTGAACCTTTCCGAAAAGGAGCTCTCTACCCCAGAGATCTGCGTCGTGTCTGCCCTTCGGACCGGCAGCGAGAACCAGGGGCTCGGAGCACAGGGACGAAATTCCCGGTCTTCCCAAAGCCAGCCTCCTTCCGCAAGGTGGGTTCTCCCTGCAATTGGCATTGAACTCGGTCCGAACAAGTCAGCTGGGGTGGCGGCGAAGTGAGCCAGATTGAGCGGTTCTTCCCCCCCCCAATCGCTGTTGTCCAGAAGGAGCCTGACAAATCGTGCTTGCAGACGACTCCAGCGCCAGCAAAAAGGAGTACAAGCCAACTGTGCCCCTCTAGCGCCGCCGCCCAGCTACAAGATCCTGCGCAGAGTCTCCTTCAACGCTTCGCTCTTGTCGTTTTCGGGTGACGCCAGCCAGGAGCAACCTCGTTCAGTTGTGCTTCCCTGTCGGGATGCAGTTTGCCCTTCCGGTAGGCATGCCGCTGAATTGCAAGCCATTTCCCGAGCGCATACTCCTCCGGAAAAACGTCCGGGCTGACCACGGGATTTCTTCCGTGTTTGCGCACATGCTGCCCGAGCTGCTGCAACCGGGTGCTCCAAGCACTTTGGTTCCGCACGGAGCGGCGGTCACCGCCGAGAGTGACAACGTTCCAGCCCGGCAGGCCCTGCTCCAGCCGCATCCGCCTTTCGGGCAGCAACAGACCATTGCGCAGGCTTGTCCGCTGATTCCTGAGCCAGTAAAACAAAGCCCGCTCATTGGCTCTTTCGGCATGCTGCGAGGGAGCACGCCCGTGCTCCCTGACAAACCGCACATAGTCACTGAACTGCTCATCCCAGCCCGGACGCGCCCCCGGGCGCTTCCCTCCGGCGGAATCCGCTATTCTTGCCAGCCCGCTCATACCTGCACAGTACCCACCCCTGACATCATGCACGCACGATGCCAGCCAAATACACGTGCGCTGCTTGAGCCGCCCAACAAAGCGAGTCCGCCGGTGAAAAAGCGAGCGGCACGGTTTCTGCTTTTGTCCCCTACAGTTGGGACTGCTAGTTAGAAGGACAGCAACGAACGCAACGCCTCTCTGCTGGACATCACGCCCGGAAAATAAGCCTACTTACTACTTGCGGGTACGTCCAGCAGCTTGGCATTTCCGGTCAGGCCCGCGCGGCCGGAGGACGGAAACGACTGTCTCGTCAGCCAGTTGCAGGAACAGCCTGCGGCCAGGACCTCCCACAAGTGCGGGAGGCGCGCGACGATG
Source organism: Arthrobacter sp. 210 2 (assembly GCF_059093025.1). Classification (NCBI taxonomy): domain Bacteria; kingdom Bacillati; phylum Actinomycetota; class Actinomycetes; order Micrococcales; family Micrococcaceae; genus Arthrobacter; species Arthrobacter sp. 210 2. Next base: position 12,559 of record NZ_JBNHIE010000004.1, on the reverse strand, counting down.
CAGTCAACGGCTGCCGGAACCCTCAGAGACAGGCCATCACGTCGGGGCACGACACCCCTGCACTGCAACTCCCGCAAGCATGGTTCGGCACGCTCGATTTGCGTAGGGATGGAGCAGCACCAGCTGGTGTTCAGCCCCTACGGTTCCTCGCACCCGAGGCCTGTCTCACTGGCTGGCCCACTGCTGGTTGCCTCGCTGAGAAAGTCATCGACATAGCCCGCAATCCTCGTTACGCCTTTGTTGAGATAGTTCCGCCGGCACCTGCGCAAGGGATGTACACCGCAGCCGGTCGACTATTTTTTCAAGCTGCCCCGGTCCGCCGCCCGGTCAATTAGCCACAGGTAAAGCTCCAGCCCGCTTCGATTAGAGCGGCAATCGAACCAGTCACCGGCTCCTATGGACCCTGGAATGCCGGGGGGCGGTCTCCTACTCCTTTGCTTTGTCGGTTTCCTAGGGCCTGGATTTGCCGCGTCATAGGTGGTTCCTCTCGGATCTTGCCGCTAACGGGTTTAGCATCGTGCCATGTCGAATGCGTGGAAAGAATTCAAAGCCTTTGCCATGGGCGGCAATATGTTTGATCTCGCCCTGGGCTTCATCATCGGCACGGCCTTCGCAGCACTCGTGGACAGCCTCGCCAACGATATCCTGTTGCAGTTTGTCGCGGCCATCTTCGGGGCGCCGGACTTCAGTCAGATGAGCTTCACGGTGAATGACGCCGAAATCAGATACGGAAGCTTTATCACCGTGCTGATCCGTTTTTTGCTGCTTGCTCTGGTGCTGTTCGGAATCGTCAAGCTTCTAAAGCGCTTTGGCATGGGCAACTTTCGGGCCCAGGGCCAACAGGAATGCCCGTACTGCAAGGAGTTCGTGGCCATTGACGCCATCAAATGCAAGTACTGCACCGCCGATATCGACCCGGGGCAACTGGAGGAAGAAGACATCGAGCTGCTGAAGAAGCGGGAAGGCTGGCAAAACCCCAACGACGGCATCGCCTGACCCCGCCCCAATCCCGGCCTGGGGAGGGACAGGGCCGGCCGTGACGGAAGCACGGGGCGGCCTTCGCGCCCGAGCCCTTCCCACTTTACGGGGCAGCTGTTCTCGTTTTCGCAAGGGCAGGGGGAGAAGCTGCAGCAGACCCCGTGGCAGGCGCTCCCCGGCCAGCTGTGAAGTCTGTGAGGAATCGGGGTGGCTGGTCTGGGGTTTGCTGACAGAGTAGGTGCAGGCGTCACCTGCCTTATGCGCGGTTGACGAAAGCCGCTGGACTTCCCGGGACTGCGGTGCCACTATGGCCGCAGAGGCCGCCGCCGCTGTGACGGAAGGGCTCCGAGCCGGACGATGGAGGGACCATGACGGGGACCGTCGATCAGATCCTGGAGCAGTACCACCGCGCGCTTGACGCCGTGGTCTCCGGTAACTCCGGACCAATGAAAGAGCTGATTTCCAGGCGGAACGAGGCCACGCTCGCCAACCCGCTCGGCCCGCCTGTCAGGGGCTGGGAAAACGTCGAGAAAACGATGGATCATGCGATTTCCCACTTCCGCGAGGGCGAGCCAACCCGGTTCGAGCGGATCTCAGACTTCATCGGCACCGAGCTGGCCTACATCGTCGAACTGGAACGCACACGGGTAAAGATCGTGGGGTCCGACAAGCTGGTACCAATAGCCCTCAGGGTGACAACGATTTTCCACCTGGAAGACGGAGCCTGGAAAGTTCTCCACCGGCACGCCGATCCCATAACTGCCCCCAAATCGATCGAATCCATCATCCAGTAACGCGGGAAGGAAACTTGGCCGTTGGGTCCCCCTGGCTCAAAGACGCCCAGATCCCGTAGGTCCCACAGGAAAGCCGCTCTTCCGCCTTTTTGATTTGGCACGAGGTGCGGCTCGGCGGAGGGCAGGGTTGACGGTGGCCTGGCGGGGTGTCGGTACTGGTAGGCCGTCTCCTTGCTTCGCCACGATGAGGCCGAGGAAGTTAGCTACCGGTCCATCGAATGGCCCGGCTCCTTACGGGGTGTCCTGCCCGAGGGTTCTACGCCCGGCAGGATGTAACCGTTCGGGGGGGGGGGGGGGGCAGGGTGCCGCTCAGTTGCCTGTTCAGCGGAACCTCGCCCGAGCGATCGTGAGTTCTCAATCGCAAGTTAGGAAGGCGGCGTCGTACGAAGGCACTTGCAGACCCGGGCACCAGGACGAGGCACACCTATATCCGGCCCAGCTCAAAACGAGTGCCTTCCATCGGAAGTGAGCCACTAGCTACCCTGTTCGCATGGAACCAGCGCTGGCCTCATGGGCCGAGTTCAATGTAGCAATTGCCGGAGCTGGTGCAGCGCTGGGCGGACTTCTCATCGTGGCACTTTCAGTGAACATTAAGCAGATTGCAGAGTCACGGGGCCTCGCCGCCCGCGCTGGCGGCGCAATTTCCGCCCTGATCCTCGGGGTTGTCCTGGCCTGTGCGGCCCTGATCCCAGACCAGCCGCTCGAGGCGTTCGGGATCGAAGTTCTGGTCGGGACCCTCGTAGCAGGCGGCGTAGCCGTCCTCGCCGCCCGGGCCATTCTTCATGATGACAGACCTCGTACCCACTGATGGGACATTCAGCACGTCGTGTCCTTCGTGCTGCCCCTCGTCATCTACGCTATCGGCGGCGTCTTGCTCGTATCAGCAGCACCGACCGGTCTATTCGTAGTAGCTCTAGCCACGATCGTGGCACTAATTGGTGCAGTCACCTTCTCCTGGGTCGCTTTGGTTGAAATTCTGCGCTGATCAGGGTCTCGACTCCTGATACCCGACTTCTGAACAGCAGTGCTCTGAAAAGGTCTTAACCGACCCGCCAGGGGCTTTAGGGCCTGGCCACGTAACTTGCGAGAATTGCCCCCGGTGGTGGGCAGCGGCAGAACACGGTCAAAGGTGTGCCGACGAATCCTCAGGACTTCGTGTTTGGCATGAACGGGAGGTTGAGGAACAGCACTAAAGCAACCCGACCGCACGGAGAAGCCGTTTTAAGCAATTGCCCTGCGTCAACTGGCCCAGGAGTTTCACCAGCGCCCTGAAAGGGCCCGTGCCCGGTGCGGTACCGTGCTCAAGCCCTAGCAGCTTAGGCAACTAGTGAGTCCGTGGAGGCCGAGGCACTGGCGGACGCCGACGGCTACGCGCATGCCGTCACCGTTTCGCTGCCGTGGGAAAGGCATTCTGCACCCGCATGGCGGTCAGTGGATAGGGCCTTGACATACTCACCCGACTCGACGTCGCGTTACCTCGAGACAAAGCTCGCGCCAGAAGCCGCGGACGCCGTCTGTAGCTACCCAATCCCCCGGGCCCAGCAAACCCACCTTGGTCACGCCATCGCTGAGCAACCCTTGGCCGGGAAGTGAATTCATAAAATCTACTCAGTTTTGATATTCTCGTGCCCCGGTTATGCGGCGGCCTGCAATGCATATGAGGACGCCTGTTACCAGGCCAGATGTAACAGGGAAATGGCCGGCATCTGGCCCGCCCTTCCACGGTTTTCCCTTGAAGGACGCTAGCGGCCGGTGGGCGTAGTCTTCAAGAAGAACATCTGTCCCCGGCAGAGCGGGAAGGCAAGTGACTGGCGAGGATATGGCCCAGTACAACCTGTTGGGGGCTGGGCCATATCCTTCGCCCCCGCTCTGATCCAGATTCGGGTTTCAGGTGTGCCGCGGACGGCCAACTAGCAAGAGACACTAAGCGGCCACCGCTGAAACGCAAGACCAGTAGCCACCACTGTTGGACGCTTAGTCCTGCGCCTTTCCTGCCTCACGTTTGCCACCTGTTGCCTCATTGCAATACCTCCGGGAAGACTAATACGTTGCCTCAAATGAAAACCTCCGCTTCCGCGTGATCGTTGCCTCGTTGCAGAGGCTCCGGAGAGGGCTTTGGGTTCCAGGCCCGGTTTACGGGTCTGATTGGAGCTGGTTTCTTGGCCAGTGCAAGGGTTTCCAGTTCGGCTGTGAGAGCCATGATTTGGCGGGAGAGAGCTCCGGGTTTGATGCGTTTGAAGGCGGCGTTCATTCGTATGACCGGGCTCTGACGCATCCGTGGATGGCGCACGGCTCGTTGGTGGGGCGTGGCTGGCGCATCGTGTTTCTTGGTGACTTTGGCGCCGTAGCGCTGCTTGGAAACCAGCTTTTGCTGTGGCAGCAAGTAGTTGGTGAAGACACGATCCAGCTCCCAGATCTCGTTGAGCTTTTCCAACTCGCCAGCGGTGTCGTAGCGCAGGTAGCCGACCAATTCACGGACCCGTGCCCAGTTCTTTTGCTCCACATGGGCGCCGTCATTTTTGTTTCCCGGCCGGGAGCGGGTGAAGGTGATCTGGCGGGCGTGGCAATAGGCCAGCAGGTGCTCATTAATGAATTCCGAGCCGTTGTCCGAATCGATGCCGAGGATGGGAAACGGGAACACCGCAGTGACGTGTTCAAGGGCTTCGAAGACCCACTTGGCGGCCTTGTTCCGCACGGACCTGTTCACCGTCCATCCGGTGCAAATGTCCGTCACGGTGAGCGTGAAGCAGGACTCCCCAAAGCTGTTGCCGCCCTCGTGACCGACCAGGTCGATCTCGACAAAGCCCGGCACTGCATCATCCCACTCGGCCCAGGTCCGGACCGGGGTCTGGGATTTGAGCAGGGTGCCCGGCTTGGTGTGGGACCGTCCCCGCAGGGTCAGCTTTGACCGTTCCCCCGCAAGTTTCCGGTCGATGGTCGCCGCGCTCATCCGCATCAGCAACGCTGCTTGTTCATCTGTGATGTCGAGCTCGCCGTCGCGGCGCAGCAGCGGCACCAGAACCGGCAGCATCGGGGCCAGAAGCTTGCCGGCAGGTGCACGCAATACCGCCCAGCACTTGCCCAGCGCCGGCAACAAATCAGGGCCATACACCGGGTCCCTGCCCGGCCGGGGTTTGACGACCTTCAGGACCAGCGCATCCCGCAGCGCCGCCCGGGCATAGTCGCGGTGCCAACCGGTCAACTCGACCAGCTCGTCCAGGATCCGGGACTTCCCTGCACGATCCACGCCCCGGTAGGCGAGGGCATTCTTCTTCGTCACAGCTTGCCGCTGGGCCATCGTTAGCTCCATGAAAACGGGCATAGCCCCCATCCGGTGCCGCTCCCGAGAACCACGCCGCTACGCGGAGGTTTTCAAATGAGGCAACGAATCGGTCTACGCGGAGGTTTTCAATGAGCCAACGCGGCCCATTGACTTGAGGAAAACACGGAAGTACTGTCTCTGACAGGCGCCCCGATGTATCCCCCAATAGCATCGGGGCGCTCCCTATGATGCCGTCCTATCCTTCTACCGTGCCGGAAAGTACCGTGGGGCATCCACACCGCACGGCGTCTCATCCGGTGAAGGACAGGTCGCACTGTTTGGCGCTTCCCCCGCAGACAAAGCCATCGACAACTTGGTCGCGGCAAGGAACAAGACACCTTCAACCGTCCAGACGATGGATTCTGCAGCCTGCAGTGTGCGACCATGGCGGGCACTTTAGATAGCAATATGTTGACCGAATCGCATGGAAGCAATTCAGGTTATCCACAGCCGCTATAAGAATTGCCGGAGGCTGACCGGCCTTCTCGTTCAACCGCGACCAAAATCGGCGTATGTTCCAGGGACCAGGAAACGAGTCCCGCTCCCATTAGCCGGTCGTAACTGGTTTGTTGAAACCGTGTATTTTGCCGGATGATGTGCAGCGGCGGGTGTTCTCTGTCCTTGTTGGGGGAGGTCCTTGTGTCTTCGCCCGGGAGTACTTGCCATGGGGAGTGGGGCTGGCTCCCGGTCTCAGCACGTCTGGAGTCAGCCCCGCTTAGCGTTGACGGGGTGGACAAGGTCGTCCGGCCTTTTTGCCCGCATTGGCATGCGCTTGGCCCGACGACATGCTCAGGACAGGGTGCCGGGTGGAATGACAGACTTAGAGGGGGCGTGTCGGGCTGCTGAAATGACGCCTCGTCCGGCGCGCACCTGTTATCTCTGTCGAGCCAGCCCGCATGAAGTTTTCTTACTGCCCGTCGCCATCGTAGCGGGGCAGGTTTTCAAGGCGTCGTCGTGCCAGTTCAATAGCAGTGGTGCTGATGAGTTGCACGTCACCGGGCCTCTTCGAAGGGCTGCGCAGCTCACCACTGTTGAGCATCCCCAAATTTGGTTGATGTCGATTTCTAGTGCTTTGGATGCCTGTTCAAGGGTGAGGTAACGGTGATAGCGGCGGGTCATGTCTTACTCCGGGGGACGTCGAAAATAGGAGGGGCATAAGTGCGGGGCGCAGCGCGGTCGGCCCGCATCGTTGGTGGGGAAGCGCGCTTCGACGCCTTTCACAGCCCGGGCGAGGGCAAAGAGTTCGTGCGGGGGACTGCTGGATCTCGTACAAGAAGGCATGGAAGTTGGGCGTCCACCCTTATTTTTGGTCCCTTCGCCGTGCTTGCCGCTGGTGCTCCTCAAGCTTGGCTTCCGAGGCTCGCCGGCGGTTCTTCTGCTGCTGGACCTTATACAGAGGCTTGAAGACGCCGGCCACATACCCGGCACAGCGTTAATAGTTCAGGGCGGGTGGTGCCCCTTCCAGCACGCCAAACCAAGGAGCCGATAATAAAGATTCTGTCAAGCTACTCGCGGAGGTATTGGCGGAGCCCGGGGATTGCGAAGTCGACTTTGCCGTAGCCGGCGGACTCGATCAGGCCCGCAGCGATGAGCCTATTCCGGTACTTGGATACGACGTTGGGCTTGGCTTTGAGGATTGCGCCGATCTGACCGGCGGCAGAGGGCCCGTCCTGGCCGGCTATCGCCTCAAGGAACTCGCGGTTTCTGTCCGAGACGTCTGACAGTGCTGATTCGACGACCACCAACGTGTTCCGTCATTGGGCCGCAGCGATTCCACGCTGAACGTTGGTCTGGTCGAGTTTCCATCCTGCCTTGTCGGCTTCGAGGCAGAGGTAGTAGGCGACCAGTCGGATCAGGAAGGGATACCCCCCCCGTGGCTTCGGCGGCCTTTTGGATGAGCTTGGGGGAGATGCCGATGCCTCCCTGGCTGAAGAGCTCGCTGTACGATGCGGGAGGTATCAGCTCCTCATCAAAGCCCTGCTGGATGCGGCCACAGACTGAGCTTCCTACTTCATGGACACAGAGGCGCTTTCAGTCCCGCCACCCGCCGACGCCACCTGCTGGAAAGGTAACGGAGGGCATCCCGGACAACTTCAAGCAGTCGCTGTTCTGGGCCTGTCTCAGAAAGAAGTCAAGACGAACACGAAAGCTCGTCCGATTGGTGTGCCCTCACTAGACGGTTCCTTACCGCATGGCAGTTTAGCCAGGGCGGGGCCTGCGGCGCCTGTCACGAGCGGGAGTCGAGGTAGTGCAGAATCGCCCGGGCCGTTTCCTCCGGGGCACTGACGTGGGGGCAGTGCCCGGTGGCCTCAAGCTGCATGAGGGTGCTGCGTTCCAGATTCTTGTGCAGGTAGGCGCCCACTTCCGGCGGGGCGAGGCGATCGTCGGAGCACTGCAGAATCAGGCAGTTGGTGCGCAACTTTTTCAGTTCTGGGCGGGTGTCGGAAAAGAAGGTTACCTCGGCGAAGTGGCGTGCGATGGCGGGATTTGTCCGGCAGAAGCTGGCACGCAGGTCCTCCGCTAATTCCGGCTCCTGCGGGTTACCCATGACCATGGGCGCCAGGGCCGCTGCCCAGGCGAAATAGTTGCTGTCCAGGGATGCCAGCAGGCCCTCGATGTCTTCCCGGGAAAACCCGCCCACGTACCCGTCGTACGGGTCATCCGTATGACGGGGCGAAGGAGCAAGCAGGACAAGGTGGGAGAAACGGTTGGGGTCCCGCACTGCGGCGATCACGGCGATCATTGTGCTGACGCTGTGGCCCACCAGGATGACGTCCTCAAGTTCGAGGGCGGCACAGATCTCAAGCAGGTCCGACGCGTACCCGTCCAGGGACCCGTACTTCTCCCAGTCATAGGCGCTGATGTCGGAGTTTCCCGCACCAACATGATCAAAGAGCACCAGCCGGTAATCATCAACGAAGTAGGGCAGCAGCTTCCGCCACATAGCCTGATCGCAGCCAAAACCGTGGGCAAACATCATTACGGGCCCATCATCCCGGCCGGTTATGGTGACATTGTTCCGGCCGATTACCGCAGCAACTGCTTCGATCACATTCTCACTGACGCTCGTCTAGGGTGGTGTCCTGCCCCAGATTATCCACGGGAAATAAAGAATCCTAGGGATTCTCCCACTATGACCTTCAAGGTGACGTCGATTCAAAACAGGGGGCCGTGTATTAGCTTGGAGTTGCCGCTGTGAAAGGCTGCTGTTATGGACACCTCATCTCGGGAACATGACCTGGTTCTTTACGGAGCGACGGGTTTCGTTGGCCGACTGATCGCCGGCTACCTCGCGGAGCATGCACCGGCCGGTATGCGAGTCGGACTCGCGGGCCGGTCCAGGTCCAGGCTCGCGGCGGTTCGGTCGCAGTTGCCGGTCGCGGCGCACGGATGGGACCTCATCGAAGCCGAACTCGGAGGACGCGGACTCTATCGCCGCCCTGGCCGCGAACACGCGTGTGCTCTTCACGACCGTCGGTCCATATGCGAAACACGGACTACCCGTCGTCGACGCCTGCGCGCGGGCCGGTACGCACTACGCTGACCTCACCGGTGAGGTGTCCTTCGTCCGGGAGGCGATCGATCATTACGACGCTTTGGCCAGGACGAGCGGGGCCCGGATCGTGCACTCCTGCGGCTACGACTCCGTGCCGTCCGACCTCGCTGTACTGATGCTTCATCAGGCGGCAGAAGCCGATGGTGCTGGCGGTCTGGTCGAAGTCCAACTCGTTGCTACAGCCAAGGCTGGCATCAGCGGAGGAACGCTCGAATCGATGCGCGGGCAGCTCGACGCAATGCGGCTGAGCCCTGCCCTGCGATCATTGGCCGCGGACCCCTACGCTCTGAGCCCGGACCGCACACGGGAACCGACGACACAACAGCCTCCTGACTCCGGACCTGTGCGCCGTTCCGATGACGGCACCTGGACCGCGCCCTTCATCATGGCCCCGTTCAACACCCGGATAGTGCGCCGCAGCAACGCCTTGCAGGGCTGGGCCTACGGCCGCTCCCTTCAGTACGGCGAGGTGATGGGGGTGGCCCGGGGACCGGCGGGAGCGGTCATCGCCAGGGCAATGGCACTTGGGCTGCGGGCATTCACGGGCGCGATGGCGTTCCCGCCGACCCGGAGGGTGCTCGACCGCTTTCTTCCGGCACCGGGTGCGGGTCCGGGCACCAGTACGCAGCGCACGGGCTGGTTCCGCTCCCAGGTGACCGCCCGCACCGAGGGCGGGCACCGATACCAGGCGGTTGCTGCTGGCCCCGGTGATCCCGGCTATGCCGCCACCGCGGTGATGGCAGGCGAGACTGCACTCGCTCTTGCCCTCGACGGTGACCGGCTGCCCGCCGCGAAAGGGTCGCTGACACCGGCCACTGCACTCGGCAACGTGCTCATACAGCGACTCCGCGCGGCCGGCCACACTTACCAGGTCACCAAACTCGCCTGAACCCAGGTCCTGCACGTGAGCCGATAACGGGGCAATCCCAAGGGGCCCAGAAAGCAGCCTCTTTCATTCGTCCAGGGCGATGGTCATCTCGACGTCGTCCGGAAGGTTTAGTCCGGGAGCCGCGGGCTCTGGTGGTGGCTAGTGTGCTGCGCCCAGCTCGACGAGCAGGACACTGCCACCAGCGGTCATGTACGTCCCACCGCTGCCCGCTTGAGTGCCCGTACCGCGACGATGCCGCCCAGGCCTGCCAGGACCCAGGGCCCGCCCACCATCAGGGGGTCAATCCACATGTGGTTCACGTCGGCGCGCTTTTTTCCGAAGCGGGAGCCCATGCCGTGGCGGGAGAACTCGCTGAGCACTCCGGTCTCGGTGACGGGGTTGTCCGGCCGCAGGGTGGCGAACGATCGCAGATGGCTTTCCCACGCGTCCACCCTGTCCGCCGCGACGAGCAGCAGCCAGTGCGCTGCCCGGCCCTCGCTGTACTTGTAGGCGTACTTCCGGATGGCCCCCGACGCCCCCTTCGGAGGGGTGGAGGTGCCGAAAACGGGGGGAAGGAATGCGTGTTCGACGGACCGCTCCCGGGGCCATTTCTCGGGCTGGCGTTCAGGGAAATCCCAGTGGGCGCCGGTATCAATGCCTGGCTGCTCACGGGGATAGGAGGGCCTGTCCGCCGGGTTGAGGTCCGCACCCCATCCCGGGATCCGGGCCCGCAGGTCCTCAACGGATTCCTTCAGCGCGGGCTTGCCGGCGGTGTAGGGCGTTGGTATCTCAGCCATGGTGGTTTTCCTTTCAGACCGCGCTGGGAACGATGAGGGGCTTAATACATTCATCGAGCTTCGCGGAGAAGATGTGGTATCCCTCGGCGATGTGTTCCAGCGGGATGCGGTGGGTGATGATGTCGCTGGGCTTGAGGTACCCGTTCCGGATGTGTTCGAAGAGCCGCGGCCATTGCCGTTTGACCGGGCACTGGTTCATCCGCAGCGTCAGGCCCTTGTTCACTGCGTCGCCGAATTTCACGGCACTGAAGATGGGGCCGTAGGCGCCCACCACGGACACGGTGCCGCCCTTGCGGACGGAGTCGATGGCCCAGTTCAGGGCGATGGGGGAGCCGCCCTGCAGTTTCAGTTTGCTGCTGGTGACGTGCTGGAGGAAGTTGCCGTCCGCCTCGGCCCCCACCGCATCAATCACGACGTCGGCGCCCAGGTAGTCAGTGGCCTTCTTCAGGTGCACCACAATGTCGTCGTATTCCGCGAAGTTGTACGTTTCAGCGTGGGCGAAGATGCGGGCTTTCTCGAGCCGGTATTCCAGGTGGTCGATCACAATCACCCGGCCTGCGCCCATCAGCCACGCGGACTTCGCGGCGAACAGGCCCACCGGCCCGGCACCGAACACCACCACGGTGTCGCCTTCCACGATGTCACCCAGTTGGGCGCCGAAGTAGCCGGTGGGCAAGGCATCGGTGAGCAGCACGGCGTCGTCTTCGTCCATCCAGTCGGGGATCAAGCCTGGCCCCACATCGGCGAACGGTACCCGCACGTACTCGGACTGGCCGCCGTCGTAACCTCCGCAGGTGTGGGAGTAGCCGTAGATGCCACCCACTGCCGTCGCGTTCGGGTTGACGTTGTGGCAGTTGGAGTACAGCCCGCGGGCACAGAAGTAGCAGGACCCGCAGTAGATGTTGAAAGGCACCATCACCCGGTCCCCGGCAGCCAGGTTCTGCACCGAAGGGCCAACCTGCTCCACCACGCCGATAAATTCGTGCCCGAAGGTCATGCCCACCCGGGTGTCGGGCATCATGCCGTGGTAAAGGTGCAGGTCCGACCCACAAATCGCAGCCCTCGTCACACGCACGATCGCATCATTAGGATGCTCGATCACCGGCATGTCCTTTTCTTCCACTCGCACCTTGTAGGGCCCGCGGTACACCATCGACCGCATCACTACCACCTCCGGGAAATAGTTTGTACAGTCATCGGAATTCTCCTGTCTGGGCTTTCTCAGGCTTCGCTCTTTTGTTTTATCCCCTGCAGGGCGCCGCCCAGTAGCGGTAATTTCCGGGCGTAGCAAAGCTAGGGCCTGCGGGACCGCGGTCCGGAAAAAAGGGGGGTGGCACCCGAAACGCGTATTGGAGCTGGCAGGAACTGATCGAGCCTTAATGCTAAGCAACCTTAGTAAGTGTGTCGAGGGGCCATCCCCAAAATTTCTCCCCCCAAAAAAGATTTTGCCAGTCCTATACACAGGACTGGCAGAATCCAGGCTTTCGTGCGGGGCAGTAGGCTAGGGGTGGGCAATGCCGATGTAGCGCCACCGCGGCACGCTAAAGACGCGACGAGGGCCAGCGCCCCCACGATGGACGAAAACGATGGCGGGATCTTGGTTCCGTACCGTTCCTGCTGAGCATTTTTCTTGTCGTCGCTGCCGTGATTTTCGCTGGCAACAACGCTGCAGGCTACATGGCCACTGGCGGTTTCATCCCCAGCTACGCGTCCGGCCCCGCTGTAACTCACGAGCGCACTGACGTGCTCCTCTCCGTCACTTACGGTGCCGGCATCCGGCTCGTCTTCACCTACCTTGCCAGCTACCTCTCGGACAGGATTGGCCGCAGGAACACCTACTTCCTGGGATCCGGCGCCCAGCTGCTGCCTGCTCTTCTGGATGATCAACACCGGGTCCCTGCCAATGCTCTACCTTGGGATGACCATCTTTACCGTTGGACTGGGACTGGCCTATGGCCCACAGGCGGCCCTGTACTCGGAGATGTTCCCTGCCTCGGTGCGCTTCTCTGGCGTCTCCATCTCCTACGCCTTGGGTGCGATCCTCGGCGGCGCCTTTGCTCCGACCAGAGCCACAGCCCGGGTCCAGGCCACAGGCGGAACAGACGCCGTCTCGCTGTATTTCGTGGGGATGACACTTGTCTCCCTTGTGTAAGCGGCAACTTTAAACTGACCGGAGACGGCAAAACTGATTGACCGTTCGCGGCAGTGGTTTTGACCATTGGCGGCAAGCATTTTTGGACAGCA
>NZ_JBNHIE010000003.1:0-480499 GCF_059093025.1 Arthrobacter sp. 210 2 | reverse complement strand
AGCCAAAAACAACGCCATCAAAAAACTCAACAGCCTCGGCTTCGACGTCACCATCACACCAGCCACCGCAGCCTAACCCACCCTACTTTCGTATTAGTCCTCGTGGGGCAGGATTTCGATGCCGTCGCCGCAGTGCAGCAGCGTGCGCCCGCGGCCGCCGTCGAGATTGATCCACACCACGGTGTTGTCAGGGGTGATGGCGTCCACCAGGCCGCCGGTCTCGAATCCCGGCGAGAGCAGGACGCGGACGCGGTCACCCTGCCGGAGCTTTTTCCAGTGCGGAGCGGGCGTTGCCCTGCGCAGCGGTGCTTCGGCGGTTTCGTGCTTGACGTTCTTTGCCATCTTTACCCCTTAGTCCAGCAGGAGAGGAGTCTGCTCTCCGGGCTTCACGCTACGGAGCCAAGATGAACGCCAGGTGAGCGGCAGCTGAGAATACGACGGCGGGAATCAGGCCTGCCGTGCGCCGAGCGAAGCGAGCCGTGCCTCCAGGACCTGGGCCACGCCGTCGTCGTCAAAATGCGGCGCGCGCTGCCCGGCGGCCTCGATGGCCTCCGGGTGTCCGCTGGCCATGGCATAGCCGTGGCCGGCCCAGCGGAGCATTTCGATGTCGTTCGGCATGTCGCCGAACGCCACCACCTCGGAGGCGTCGATGCCCAGTGCCCGGGCGTACTCGGCCAGCGTGACGGCCTTGTTGACGCCGGGCAAGGACAGTTCGAGCATCGGGACGCCCGGGGAGGAGTGGGTGGCGGCGGCAAGATGCGCGACGGCGGGGCGCACCTCCGCGAGGAAATCGTCCGGCGTGCCTTCGCGCACGATGGCGAGGAACTTCACTACGGAATCATCGGCAGCAAGCGTGTCGGCGAGCGGCGCGGGGGTGAACTCGGACAGCAGCTCACTGGATTCGTTCTCGATGAAGCCGGGCTCGAGGTGGAACCCGGTCAACGTTTCTGCCGCGAACAGGGCGGCAGGGCGCAGCTGCTTGATGATGCGGCGCAGTTCCAGGACGGCGTCGAGGGCGAGGGTGCGGGCGGAGACCAGCCGGTCGGCTTCGAGGTCCCAGACCACGGCGCCGTTGGAGCAGATCACGCGTCCGGTGTGCCCCAGCTGGTCCTGCAGCGGGTGCAGCCAGCGCGGCGGGCGGCCGGTCACAAAAACGAGTTCGACGCCGGCGTCCCGGCAGGCGTGGAAGGCGCGGACGGTGCGGTCGCTGATTTTTCCGTCGTGTCCGAGGATCGTTCCGTCAATGTCGCTCGCTACCAACCGCATCCTGCCAGTCTACGTGGGATGCGGGGAGGGGTTCCCTTTTGCCGGGAGGGGGGTCGATTGTCGGCGGCCGGCGCTACACTGAATGAATCGAACATATTTTCGAATAAGGGTGTGTTGTGGGCGTTATTGTCGGTCCCCGCGTGATAGATGCGGGCGCCTCGTTGTTCTCGGTGCTGATCTCTCCGGTCGCAGTGGCGGCGGGCTTTCCGTCGCCCGCGCAGGACTACTTCGACGGCCGGATCGACCTGAACGCGCACCTGATCAAGGACATCACCAGCACGTTCGTGGTGCGGGTGACCGGGGACTCCATGGAGGGCGCCGGGATCAGCCACGGTGACGAGCTGATCGTCAACCGGGCCCTTGAGCCCAGGGACGGTTCCGTGGTGATTGCGGTGCTGGACGGCGAGTTGACCGTCAAGCGCCTGCGCATCACCCCAACCGGCGTGGTGCTCCAAGCGGAGAATCCGAAGTACCCGGACATCAAGGTCCCTGCCCTGTCCGAGCTCACCATCTGGGGCGTGGCCACGAGGTGCCTCCATCATGTGTGAAGGGTATGCGCGCGTTCGGCATGCCGGAGAAAGGCAATGACTAAGCCCGTCCTGATGCGCCGGATGCCGCAGATCGCCCATGTTGACGTGAACTGCTTCTACGCCTCGGCCGAGCGGGCGTTCGATCCCTCCCTGGAGGGCCGGCCGCTGGTGGTGCTGTCCAACAATGACGGATGCGCGGTGACGCGGTCCCCCGAGGCGAAGGCGCTCGGCATCGCGACCGGCGAGCCCTGGTTCAAGCTCGCGCCGCGGGCCAAGGAGTGGGGCCTGGTGGCCAAATCGAGCAATTACGAACTCTATGGGGATATCAGCGCCCGTGTCATGGAGCTGCTCGGCAGGCACTCCGCGTGGATGGAGGTCTACAGCATTGACGAGGCCTTCCTGGGCGTCAAAGGCAACCCGGAGCAGCTGCTGGCCCTTGGCCGGAACATCAAGGACGCCGTCCGCCGCCACGTCGGCGTGCCGGTGTGTGTGGGGATTGCCCCCACCAAGACGCTGGCCAAGCTGTGCAACAAGTGGGCCAAGAACAACGCGGCCTTTGGCGGGGTATGCCACTGGGACAGTGTCCCATGGCCGCAGCGGGAGTCCCTGATGGGGCGGCTGTCCGTGGAGGAGATCTGGGGCATCGCCGGCAGGCTGACCCGGCGCCTGAACGTGATGGGCATCTTCACGGTCCTGGACCTGGTCCGCGCCGATCCCGTGGTGATCCGGGACAAGTTCTCCGTGGTCCTGATGCGGACGGTCCTGGAGCTGCGGGGGACCCCCTGCATTCCCATGGAGGAAGAACGCATCGGCCGGGACCAGCTGATCTTCTCCCGATCCTTCGCCAAGCCGGTCACCACCGCAGCGGGACTGCGGCAGGTGCTGGGCATCTACGGCCAGCAGGCCAGCGCCAGGCTCTCGAAACACGGGCTGCAGGCAAAGGTCCTCACAGCGTTCGCCGCCACATCTCCTTTCCGCCAGCAGGAGCAGGCCTATCCGTCCGTCTGCGTTTCCCTCCCGATGCCGACGGCGGATCCGCTCCTGCTGACCCGGGCCGCGCAGGCGCTGCTGCCCAGCATCCGCGACGGCCTGCAGTACGCCAAAGCGGGGATCATGCTCACCGACCTGCGGCCCACCGGCAACCAGTCGCCGCTGGAACCGTTTGAGAACCGGCATGAAGAACGGGCCATCGGCCCGCTCCTCGAAGACGTGAGCCGGCGCTTTGGCCGCGGCTCCATCGGGCTGGGGCAGGCCGGCATCAAGACGGGGTTGGACTGGACCATGAAGCGCGACATGCAGTCACCGCGGTACACCACCCACTGGGACGAGCTCCCCCTGGTCAAAGCCGCCTGATCCGCGGCTTGGGCAGCCAGTGGAGGAACTGCAGTGGCTCCTTCACCGGTCGGCCCAGCCGGATGGCGGCGGCGCATCGAGGAACGTGGTCACCACCTCACGCACCAGGTCGGTCCGGGCGAGCCCGAAGAAGTGCGTGGTGCCGGGGAACACCGCGAGCTGCGACGCGGGCACACCCTCGAAGTCGCCGTTCACGTCTCCCCCGCGCAGTTGGAGGAATTTCACCGCGTGCTCGAGCTTGACCATGTCGCAGTCGCCCACCGTGAAGAGCGTCGGCGCCTGGATTCCGCGGATGTCGTCGTCGCTCCAGCCAGCCTCGCCCTCGCCGTAGTGTGCCAGCTTGTCCAGCAGGCCCTGCAGGTGCTCGCGGTCCGGATGCGGAGACACCGCAAGGTAGCGTTCCTCCATCGGAGTTCCCGCGATCATGTCCACCGTCATCTCCGCCACAGCTTCGGAGTTGCCGCCGCGGTCGCCCTCCGGCCGGAACGATACCGACGACGCGATGAGCTTGCGCACAAGTTCCGGGTGCTTGATCGCGAGGTGCAGCGCCACCGCACCTCCGACGCTGAATCCGAAGACATCGACCTTGCCGACGGCGAGGTGCTCGAGAAGCCCGATGACATCGGAGGCCAGGTGGTGCGTGGCCAGTGGCCGGTCGATGTCGTTGGTGTGCCCGTGCCCCTGGAAGTCGGCGGCGATCACCAGGCGCCCGGCCGACAGGGCCGGGATCAGTGCGCCGAACTGCTGCTCAATGTCGAACAGCCCGCCGTGCAGGAGCAGCAGCGGGGTGCCGCCGTCGCCATGCAGCTCGTAATACATCCGGAGCCCGTTGACCGGCGCGTAACCGGTTGCGGGCTGGGCTGGCGTTGTATCGGTCATCGTCGAACCTCCTCGGGCCCTGCGCCTGGTCGTGCCATCCTTGCATCGTGTGCACGCGCCCACCAGTGCTGATTCCTCAGGCGGACGGGGCCCCCGGCGTGTGCGGCCCGTCGAACATTGCGCTGTTGCTGGCCTGCGGCACGATGACGTGGACGGCGTTCCGCTGGATGGTGAAGTCCGTGGGCGTGGCGGCCGCGATTTCGCCGTCGAGGTTCACGGGCATGGGCGGCTCGGTGACCAGGCGGACCCGCCGCGTGGTCAGGTGGTACACCCGGTCATGTTCGATAAAGCTTCCGTTCCTGAGCAGCCGTGCAATCTTGACGTGCTCACGGAACGGCGCTGCCAGGATTGCATAGATGTCAAGGATGTGGTCGTCGATTCCCGCCGTCGGCGAGACCGTGTTGCCGCCGCCGTAGTGCCTGCCGTTGCCCACGGCCACCTGGAGCAGGCCCTCGAGCTGCATCGGCTCGTGGTCCCCCTCCGGGAACTCAAGACGGGCGGAGAACGGTTGGTGCCGGGTATACGAACGCAGGGTGGCAATGCCGTACGCCAGCGGCCCGAGACGCCGCTTCAGGCCAGGGGTGAGAGCCTCGGTAACCCGCACGGACAGGCCGGCGGAAGCGACATTGAGGAAGGGCTGCCCATTTGCCCTGCCGAGGTCGATGTCCACCACCTTCCCGCCTGCCACCGCAGCACATGCCTCCGCCAAATTGTTCGGGATCTCCAGCGTGCGTGCGAGGTCGTTGGCGGTGCCCAGCGGAAGAACACCAAGCACGACGCCGGTGCCGGCAACCCTGCCGGCGGCGTAGGAAACCGTCCCGTCACCGCCGCCCACCACCACCAGGTCA
Organism: Arthrobacter sp. 210 2; assembly: GCF_059093025.1. Lineage (NCBI taxonomy): Bacteria > Bacillati > Actinomycetota > Actinomycetes > Micrococcales > Micrococcaceae > Arthrobacter > Arthrobacter sp. 210 2. The sequence continues at coordinate 475,623 of NZ_JBNHIE010000003.1, read as the reverse complement.
TGACCGTCAACAACCACCCGGTCGAGTGTCCCGGCCAGTTCGGCCCCCGAGTGAACGTGGTGCACGGCGGAGACCGGCACGCCCGCTTTTTGCAGGGCATGCACCGCCAGCTCCCTGGCAGCCGCCCCCCGGCGTGATCCGGCGTTGATCACCACGGCAGCAGAGCGGGCCTCTCGGGCAACCTTCATGGGGCCATGGTAGGTGGATTACCTTGGGAAGTCCCTCGGGACGGCCAGCAGCGGGGCGGTTTCCCCGGAACCGGCCAAAACCAACACTGACGGGCATCCCTTCGCAGGTTTAGCAAAGGGACGCCCGTCAGGACTGGCAGCGCGTTCGGGGTTGGACGATGCCAAGGGTGGGTAAGGCTACGGGTTGATAAGGGCTACGGGTTGGAAACGGGTGCTGACACCAGCTGGGGCGCAGCTGGAGCATCCGGCCCGCTGACATCCGCAGCCGGGTGTGCGGTTGCGGCGTGTTCGGCCAGGACACCCGTCTGGTGCCTGATTTTCAGGCGGTACAGCAGGGCCCCGCCGCCGGCAACGGTGGCAACGAAGATCACTCCGCCCCACTGCAGGTACCACTCAAACGGGGGCACCGAGTTGTAGATCTCCGGGCGGGGCCAGATGAGGTTCAGCGTCATGGCGCCGCCCCACAGGACCGCGAGGATGTTCACGGGCAGCCCCCACTTGCCCAGGCTGAAGCCCGGCTCGGTGCCGTCATCCGCGAGCGGCCACTTTTTCTGGAACCGCTTGCGGAGCAGCGGAACGGTGACCAGCAGGTAGGACAGGTAGATCAGGACGATGCTGATGCTGGAAAGGATGGTGAAGATGGCGGGCTGGGAGACGTTGACGATCAGCGGAATGATGGCGATGAGTCCGATGACGATCGCCGCCACCGTGGGCGTCTTCCGCTCCGGGTGCACCTTGCTGAGCTGGCGGCTGAAGGGCAGGTTGTTGTCCCTGGCCATGGCGAACATCATGCGGATGGCGGCGGCGTGAACGGCGAGGGTGCAGACGATCACGGCCACCACGATGCACACCAGGAACGCCTTGCCGAAGGGGCCTCCCAGGACGGAGAGCACGATGTACTGCAGGCCGCCGTCGGCAGCGCCCAGCTTCGGGTCGCTGAGGTCGGGCGCGGCCAGGAGTCCGCCAAGGAGAATCAGGCCGCCGAGGATGAAGGACGCCGTGATGGCACGGAGGATGGCCTTGGGGGCGGTCTTTTTCGGGTCCTTCGTCTCCTCGCCGAGGGAGCTGGCCGTGTCAAAGCCATACATCACGTAACCGGAGGCCATGGCGCCGATGAGGAACACCCCGAAGAAGCCAAGGTCGTGGTCCATGCCGTAGCCTTCGGTGCTGAAAAGGACTTCCGGCCCCCGCACCACATGCCAGCCAAGGGCCAGGATGAGGAGCACGGCGGCGGCGAGCTCCACGAAGACGCCGATGCTGTTGATCTTGGTCATCAGCTTCACCCCGAAGGCGTTGATGAGTGTGGAGATGGAGATCATGATGCTGGCGAGCAGCACGCCGTTGAGGGCGAAATCGTAGGTGCCGGTGCCGTCGCCGATGATCTGGAAACCGGACCAGATCTGGGGCAGGGTGAGCTGCAGTGCAAGGGCCACGGCTCCGAGCGCCACGATCGAGGAGATGAGCAGCAGCCAGCCCGCCAGCCAGGCGAACGTCCCTGACGAGAGCCGCTTGGCCCAGTTGTAGACCGAGCCGGCCACCGGATACCGTCCGGCGAGCTCGGCGAAGCAGAGCGCCACCATGAGCTGGCCGGCGAAGACGAGGGGCCAGGACCACGCGTAGGCGGGACCGGCCATGGAAAAACCAAAGTAGAACAGCTGGAACACGCCGGTGAGGATGGAAATGTAGCTGACTCCGGCCGCGAAGCTGGCGAATTTGCCGATGCTGCGGTCCAGGGTCTGGGCATAGCCGAACTCGTCCATGCCGCTTGAATCAGTACTCTTGCTGGGTTCGAACATCTGAACTCCTATGTGGAAAAGCACGATGGTGATGACCCATGGCCGCCATTGGACACGGGTTATATCGGCGGCCGGGCGCCGCGCCTGCGGCGCCCGGCCAAGTCCCCCAAATGCTGGTGCTAGCCGGCGGCCCCCACCCCGGCGTCATCGGCAGGTGAGCCAAACCAGCCGCTGGGCGCGGGCTGGATGTTCTGCCAGATATGTTTTGCCTCGCGGTATTCGTTGAGGCCGGCGCTGCCAAGTTCACGGCCGATGCCGGACTTCCCAAAACCGCCCCACTCCGCCTGCGGGACGTACGGGTGGTAATCATTGATCCATACTGTTCCGTGCCGCAGGGCGCCCGCAACGCGCTGTGCTTTCGAGGCGTCGGACGTCCACACCGCACCCGCCAGGCCGTACTCGGTGTCGTTGGCGATGGCAACGGCCTCCTCCTCGGTCCGGAACGTCTCGATGGTCAGCACCGGGCCGAATGACTCTTCCCGCAGCACACTCATGCCGGAGCGGCAGTTGCCAAGCACCGTGGGCGGGTAGAAGAACCCGTCCGCAAGGGGCCCGTCGTCGGGAATGTAGCCGCCGCACAAAAGCTCCGCGCCTTCCGCGATGCCGGCCTGGACGTAAGCGTGGACCTGGTCGCGGTGCCTGGCCGAAATCAGCGGACCCGTTTCCGCGGTGGGGTCAAAAGGCCCGCCCATCCGGATCTTCTGGGCGCGTTCCACCACCTCGGCCACGAAGCGCTCCGCAATGGTCTCCTCGACCACGAGGCGCGCCCCTGCCGAGCAGACCTGCCCGGAGTGCAGGAACACGGCGGTCAGGGCATTGTCGACGGCGGCGTCCCAGTCGGCGTCAGCGAAGACGACATTGGGGTTCTTCCCGCCGAGCTCGAAGGCGACCCGCTTCACGGTCTCCGCGGCCGCCGCCATGATGGTCTGGCCCGTGGCCAGGCTCCCCGTCAGGGAGACGAGGTCCACGCGCGGATCGGAGCTGAGGAGCGGGCCCACCCGCGACCCGGATCCCGTGACCAGGTTCGCGACACCGGCCGGAACACCGGCCTCTGCCAGGGTCTCCATGAGCAGGATGGACGTGGACGGGGTGAGCTCGCTGGGCTTGAGGACGAAGGAATTTCCCGCAACGAGTGCCGGCGCCACTTTCCAGGCCGCCTGCAGGAGCGGGTAGTTCCAGGGCGCGATGAGGGCACAGACGCCGAGCGGTTCATAGACCACGCGGCTGATGGCGTTCGGCCGCCCCGTATCGATGACCCGGCCGGCATCGAGGCCCGCTATCTTGCCGTAGTAGCGGAAGCAGGAGGCGATGTCGTCAATGTCGTATTCGGCCTCGACGAGGCGCTTGCCTGTGTCCAGTGCTTCGGCCCGGGCGTACGCCGCCTTGTCCCGCTCGAGCAGCGCGGCGACGCGAAGCAGGACCTCGCCGCGTTCGATGTCGGTCAGCCGGCGCCACGCACCGCCGTCGAACGCGGCCCGGGCACTGGCGATTGCCCGCTCCGCGTCCTCTACGGTGGACGAGGCGACTACCGCCACTTCCTGCCCGTCCGCCGGGCAGCGAACAACGGTTGTCCCGCCGTCGGACGCCTGGTGCCAGGCACCGTCAATGTACAAGCCCTTGATGGCGTCCTGCGCTTGTCCTGCGTCGCGTACCTGCTCAGCGGTGGCGGTCATCGTTTCTCCTTTTCGAGTCCATCAATCATGCCTATGCCTTAGCCGCAGGGGCAGCCGCAGCGCCGGTGCCGTTACGCTCCAGCGGGCTGATGCCGTGCCGGTAGAACTCGGCATGCTGCGGCGCCAGCGGGGCCTTCCCGGCGATCAGGTCGGCTGCCTTCTCGGCGAGCATCATGACGGGGGCGTAGATGTTGCCGTTGGTCACGTACGGCATGGCCGAGGCGTCCACAACCCGGAGGCCCTGTGTTCCGTGGACGGACATGTCGAGCGGGTTCACCACTGCCATCGGATCGGACTCCGGCCCCATCTTGGCCGTGCAGGAGGGGTGCAGGGCGGTTTCCGCGTCGCGGGCCACCCAGTCCAGGATCTCGGCGTCGGTCTGCACGGCCCGGCCGGGTGAGAGCTCACCGCCGTTGAAGGGCCCCATGGCGGACTGGCCCAGGATGTCGCGGGCCACGTGGACGGCCTCGACCCATTCACGGCGGTCCTGGTCCGTGGACAGGTAGTTGAACACCATGGATGGATGCACCGTGGGATCGGTGGACTTGATCTTGAGGGTGCCACGGGCGTCGGAGTACATAGGCCCGATGTGCACCTGGTAGCCGTGCTTGGCATCCGCCTTCTGGCCGTCGTAGCGGACGGCAACCGGGAGGAAGTGGAACATCAGGTTCGGGTACGCGACGTCCTCGTTGGAGCGGACGAAGCCGCCGCCTTCGAAGTGGTTAGTAGCGGCCGGGCCCTTGCGGCCGAAGAGCCACTGCATGCCGATCCACGGCATGCGCCAGACGTCCAGGGCCGGCTGCATGGACACCGGCTGGGTGCAGGCGTGCTGGATGTAGACCTCCAGGTGGTCCTGCAGGTTCTCGCCGACGCCGGGAAGGTTGACCACGGGGTTGATGCCCAGGGAGTTCAGGTGCCCCGCTTCGCCCACGCCGGAGAGCTGCAGCAGCTGCGGGGTGTTGATGGCGCCGCCGGACAGGATGACCTCGCCGGCGTTGACCACGTGGGTCTGGCCGTTGCGGCGGTAGGTGACGCCGGTGGCCACCGTGCCCTTGAAGTTGACTTTGGTGACCATCGCCCGGGTCAGGACGGTGAGGTTCGGGCGGCGTGTATTGGGGCGGATGTGGGCCCGGGAGGCGGAGAGGCGCTGGCCCTTGTGGACGTTGCGGTCGAAGGCCGCAAAGCCTTCCTGGCGGTAGCCGTTGACGTCGTCGGTCAGGGGGTAGCCGGCTTCCTGGGCGGCTTTGAAGAACGCCTGGAAGAGCGGGTTGGTGGCCGGTCCGCGTTCCAGGACCAGCGGGCCGTCGTGGCCGCGCAGTTCGTCATCCGGGTCCGCTGCCAGGGCGTTTTCCATTTTGTTGAAGTAGGGCAGGCAGTGCGCGAAATCCCAGGTATCCATGCCGGCGTCGGCGCCCCAGCGCTCGTAGTCGAGGGGATTGCCACGCTGGAAGATCATGCCGTTGATGGAGCTGGAGCCGCCCAGGACCTTGCCGCGGGCGTGTGCTACGCGGCGGCCGCCCATGAAGGGTTCCGGGTCGGATTCGTAGCGCCAGTCATACAGCGGGTTGCCGCTGGGAAAGGTCAGCGCGGCAGGCATCTGGATGAACAGGTCCCAGGGGTAGTCGCTGCGTCCGGCCTCAAGAACCAGGACGCTGCTGTTGCCCCCTTCGCTCAAGCGGTTGGCGAGCACGGAACCCGCGCTTCCGCCGCCGACGATGACATAGTCGTAGTGGGTTTTTGTCATGCTGGAAACTCTCTTTCTACCTGGTGCAGGCCAGCCGCTGAGGGCTGGTGGTCCTTCTTCCGGAAGCCGGCAATACACGGCGATGCCCCGGAAAAGCGTTGGAAATCCCTGAAGTGGTGGATGCGGACCGCTGATGAATCAGCGCTGAATCAACGCGGTGCCGGAAATCCATGAGCTGTGGTGTACGTCATACTCATGCACAGTAATCCACATTGAACAAGTGTTCAATAGTCCGACTGGACAAACGTTCAAGATTTAACGCCGATGAAACATCGCGGGGTGAAATGAAGGCGAAAGGCCGCGCCTGGACATCGAATATGACGGGCGGCTGTCATGAACGCGGAACCGCAGCGGCAGGGCGCAGCGATGGAAGTGCGGACGGCTTCGATCCGCGAAAGGGGGTAAAGCGGGCCGCTAAGCGGCGAAGGCGATTTCTTCGGTCCGGGCGATGCTCCGGCGGATGGAATCCTTGTCAACGCCAAGGAGCGCGGTGAGCCACATCCCGTTTTGCACCACGACGATGTCTGCGGCCCGCTCCCTGCATTCGTCATTGGAAAGCCCGGGCCTGGCATTGCCGATCAACGTCGCGAGCCCCTGGAGGTAGCGCTCAAACGCTGCCGCGTTGATGGCTGCGAAGTCTTCATGGGCCTGTGCCAGCGCCCATAAATGGAGCCGCAGGGACAGATATTGTGTGGTCAGCAACTCCGGGCCCGCGACACGCTGGAGGGCCTTCTTCAGCTGCTCGTCCGGCGGCGAGTCCGGGTCGGGTGTGACCAGCATCAGGTCATGCTGGTCGATCCGGTGCAGGGCCGCGCGGATCAGGCTCGACTTGTCTTCGTAGTAGTAGTTCACCAGCCCGAGGGCGACGCCCGCTTCCCGGGCCACCGCGCGCATATTGACGCCTGAGATGCCGTGGCGCGACAGCAGGGCCAGTGCCGCTTCGAGAATGCGGGACTGCCTGTCAACCTGTTCGCCGGAGTTCACGGTGCTGGTATCCACTTGGCCAGACTATGGGCAATACCGTGGCGGCGCATCCCGCAGCAGGGCCGGAACGGCATCAGCGGCATCTCAACCTCGAGGCGACGCCCACCCATCAGCCAACAGACCGAAAAAAGACGCTCCGCGACGTTTCTTGACGCGCCGCTACGCCGCGTTGAGCGTTCGCGTCGCCCCGTGAACCCCTGCTACACGAATGATTGTGGCGCTGCCGGCCGCTCCGTAATCTCAACTCAGCATCCGCCCCAGCAAAGGAATTTCCCGATGACTACTCCCCAGGACAAGAGTCCGCAGAACCAGGAAAGCTCCACCCGCACTGTTGCCGGCCAGTCGGCACCCAAGCGTCCCCTCGGCCTGAAGATCGGCATCGCCGCCGGCATCCTGGCCCTCATCGGCGGCGGTGCCGCCGTCGCCTCCGCGGTGAACAGCAACAACAGCACCGCGGCAGCGGAGCAGAGCGCATCGGCCGGCAACCCCGCCGCCGAGCTGAAGCTGGGCTACTTCGGCAACGTCACCCACGCCCCGGCCCTGGTGGGCGTCAGCCAGGGCTACATTGCAGAGGAACTTGGCGACACGAAGCTCAGCACGCAGGTGTTCAACGCCGGCCCGGCCGCCATCGAGGCACTGAATGCCGGTGCCATCGACGCCACCTACATCGGCCCGAACCCGGCCATCAACTCCTACGTCAAGAGCGCCGGCGAATCGGTGCACATCATTGCCGGTGCCGCGGCTGGTGGCGCCCAGCTTGTGGTCAAGCCCGAGATCAACTCGCCCGCAGACCTGGCGGGCAAGACCCTCGCCTCCCCCCAGCTGGGCGGCACCCAGGACGTTGCGCTCCGCGCGTGGCTGGCATCCCAGGGCTACAAGACCAATGTGGACGGCAGCGGTGACGTAGCCATCAACCCCACGGAAAACGCCCAGACCCTGAAACTGTTCCAGGACGGAAAGCTCGACGGCGCGTGGCTGCCGGAGCCCTGGGCCTCGCGCCTTGTGCTGACCGCCGGCGCCAAGGTCCTGGTGGACGAAAAGGACCTGTGGGACGGATCGCTGTCCGGCAAGCCCGGCGAGTTCCCCACCACCATCCTGATCGTGAACCAGAAGTTCGCCGCCGAACACCCGGACACCGTCAAGGCCCTCCTCAAAGGCCATGTGAAGTCGGTCGAGTGGCTGAACAAGGCTGCCGACGCTGAAAAGGCCAGCGTCATCAACGCAGCGCTGAAGGAAGCGGCCGGCGCCGAGCTGAAGGCGGACGTGATCGACCGCTCCCTGAAGAACATCGTGTTCACCGTGGACCCGCTGGCCGGAACCTACGAAAAGCTCCTGGCAGACGGCGTCGCCGCCGGAACCACCAAGCAGGCCGACATCAACGGCATCTTCGACCTCACCGCGCTCAACGGCGTAACGGCTGAGAAGACCTCCGCGGCCGGGCTCGGCAAGGAATAACGCAACGCTCTCACCTTTCGCATTATTTTGGCCGACGCTCTCTCACTTTCCTGAGGAAAGTGAGAGAGCGCCGGCCGTTAAGGCGCATCAAGTGAGAGAGCGTTGATTTTGAGGTATCAGCGCAATGGATAGTTGCTATTGAAAACTGCCGCTTCTCCAAATATATGAAGTCCCTCACAGTAGTTACAGGACCTGCACCAAACCGACCGCAGCCAGTAACCAGAAGGACTTCAACGTGGAAACTCCGCTCTCCCATCTTGCCCACCTCGAGATCACCACCCCGGACGTCGAAGCCTCGGCACGGTTCTACGAGGAAAAGTTCGGCATGCGCATCATCGACCGCGTGGACGGCAACGTCTACCTGCGCTGCTGGGGCGACTACTACCGCTACAGCCTGGTCATCACGGAAGGACCCGAAGCGTCCCTGGGCCGGATGGCCTGGCGCACCAACTCCCAGGCGGCCCTGGAAGCCGCAGCCGAGCGCATCGAAGCAACCGGCGTGCAGGGAACCTGGACGCCCGGCGGCCACGGCTTCGGCAAGGCTTACGAGTTCACCGGGCCCTACGGCCACCACATGCGCCTCTTCTATGAAGTGGAGAAGTTCGTCGCCGAGCCGGGTTTCGAGTCCACCTACCCGGACCGGCCGGAACGCCGCAGCAGCCACGCCGCCGCACCCCGCTTCCTTGACCACGTCACGGTGGCATCCTCCGATGTCCGCGGCTTCGCCAAGTGGTACAACGAGGCCCTCGGCTTCCGCGTCATGGCCTTCGTTGACCTGGACGAAGCACCCATCACCGTCTTCTCCGTCCTCACCACCAACGAAAAGTCCCACGACCTGGGCGTCGTCCTGGACACCTCCAGCCGCGCCGGACGCGTCAACCACATCGCCTTCTGGGTGGACGCCACCGAGGACCTGCTCCGCACCGCGGACGTCATGATGGAAAACGGCACCCCCATGGAATACGGCCCCTCCATCCACGGCGTGGGCGAGCAGAACTTCCTCTACTTCCGCGACCCGTCCGGCCTGCGCGTCGAACTGAACTCCGGCGGCTACCGCAACTACGTCCCGGACTGGGACGCCAACACCTGGAAGCCGTCGCTGGGCTCCAACAACTTCTACAAGAACGGCGCCATGCCGCACTCCATGACCGAATCCTTCCCGCCGGCCGAAGGCTTCACCGCCACCGAAGAAGGTGCCTCCCCCGAGATGAAGGAAGCCCTGCTCAACCCCTACGCCAAGCAGGGACGGGGCTAGAAAGATATGCCTGAAGCAACATATGCTCTGATCCGGTTCCAGGAAGCCGGTGACAGTAAAGCCCGCGCCGGCCTGCTGGTGGGCGACCGGGTCCTGCCGCTGGACGGGGACGTCAACTCCCTGATCGAGCACTGGGACACCACCGAAGCCCAGCTGGACAGCCTCGCCGCCTCCGCCGGCCAGGATGCCGGCCTTGCGCTGGCCGACGTCGAGGTCCTCGCCCCGGTGGAACCGGCCCAGGTCCTGCAGACGGGGGCGAACTACCGCAAGCACGTGATCGACCTCGCCGCAGCGCACCGCGAGCCGGGCGAAGACGAAGAGGAGGTGCGCGCCAAGACGGCGGCCATGATGGACAAGCGGGCAGGCCAGGGCACGCCGTACTTCTTTATAGGGCTCCCGACGGCGATCGCCTCCGCCACGGACGACCTCACCCTGCCTGCCTACTCCAAGTCCCACGACTGGGAGCTGGAACTGGCAGCAGTCATCGGCAGGACCGCGTTCCGCGTCACCCCCGAGGAAGCCCTGGACTACGTCTTCGGCTACACCATGGTCAACGACATCACCACCCGTGAATACGTCTTCCGCAAGGACATGCCGGCCATCGGCTCGGACTGGTACCGCGCCAAAAACGCCCCCGGCTTCCTTCCCACCGGGCCGCTGCTGGTGCCCGCCAAGTTCTTCGGCGACCCGCAGGACGTCCAGGTGACGCTGAAGCTCAACGGCAAGGCCATGCAGGACGAGTCCACGCAGGACATGATCTTCGGCGTCGCCAAGCTCGTCAGCGAAGCCTCCCAGATCATGCCGCTGCGCCCCGGCGACCTGGTGCTCACCGGAAGCCCCGCCGGCAACGGCCAGCACTGGGGCCGGCTGCTGCAGGACGGCGACGTCATGGAAGGCACCATCACAGGACTGGGCACCCAGCTCATCCACTGCAAGGACGAAACCACAAGTGAAGGTGTCCAGTGACCACCCAGGACACAGCACCAACCGCCGCCACCGGGGAATCCACCGATTCCCCGGTGATCCGGCGTGACGACCCGCTCGGCAGCATCCGCACCATGGCCGCGGCCCACAACAACTGGGGCCGCTGGGGTGACGACGACGTCCTCGGGACGCTGAACTTCATCGACGCCGGCAAGCGCGTCGAAGCCGCGGCCCTGGTGAAGTCCGGTGAGGCGTTCTCGCTGTCCCAGCCGTTCGACACCAACGGCCCGCAGAAGGGCTGGCGCCGCCGCACCAACCCCGTCCACACCATGACGGACACCGGGGTGGACGCCGAACGCGGCAACCAGGGCTTCCCGCACGGCTTCGGCGGAGCGGACGACGTGATCGCCATGCCGCTGCAGTGCTCCACCCAGTGGGACGGCCTGGGCCACATCTTCGACCAGGGCAAGGCCTGGAACGGCCGCGCCGCCGGCGACGTAGTGACGTCCGAAGGCGACCTGGTAACGGGAATCGAAACCGCTGCGGCCAAGATCGTCACCCGCGGCGTCCTGCTGGACGTTGGCCGTGCGCTCGGCCCGGACCTGGGCAGGAACGACGGCGAACTGCCGGACGGTTTCGCCATCACCCCGGAGCACCTGGAGCGCACCATCGCACTGCAGGGCCCAAGCTCAAAGGTGGGCCGGGGCGACATCGTGGCAATCCGCACCGGGCAGTACACCCGGGTCCGCCGCGACGGCTGGGGCGACTACGCCGGCGGTTCCGCCCCCGGCCTGTCGTTCACCACGGCGCCGTGGCTGCACCGCTCCGAAATCGCCGGAATCGCCACGGACACGTGGGGCTTCGAGGTCCGTCCCAACGAGTTCGACGCCGCCTTCCAGCCCCTGCACCAGATCGCCATTCCCAACCTGGGGCTGTTCCTGGGCGAGATGTGGGACCCGGACGGCTTAGCGGAAGCGTGCGCCGCAGACGGCAGGTACGACTTCCTGCTGACTGCTGCCCCGCTGCCCATCACCGGAGCTGTGGGATCGCCCGTCAACCCGATCGCCGTCCGGTAGCTTTTCAGTTAAAACAGCAACAAAACCACCAGCAGTAACGCCGTCAATACAAAGGAGTCAGCGATGGCAGCAGTACAGAACGTCGGAATCGTCGGGGCCGGAGCCGCGGGACTGACCGCAGCCATCCTCCTGGCCGACGCCGGAATCCAGGTGGAAATCCTGGAGAAGGCGGAAGCACCGCAGACCCTTGGCTCCGGCATTACCCTGCAGGGCAACGCCCTGCGGATCCTCCGCCAGCTCGGCGTCTGGGAGCAGGTCGAGGCGAAGGGCTACGGCTTCAGCACCCTGGGCCTGCGCGCCCCGGACCCGGCCGGCACCGTCATCGCAGTCCTTGACGACATCCGCACCGGCGGCGACGACCTCCCCGCCACAATGGGCATGTACCGCCCCGACCTGACCGCCATCCTCCGCGAACGGGCAGAGAACGCGGGCGCCCGGATCAGCTACGGCAAGACGGTCACCGGCATAACGGACGACGGCGGGTCCGTCACCGTGAGCACCGACGACGGCCGCAGCGCCACCTACGACCTCCTCATCGGCGCCGATGGACTGCACTCTGCCGTCCGCAAGGCCATCGGCATCGAGGTTGAACCCCAGCCCACGGGCATGGGCATCTGGCGCGCCTTCGTGGAACGCCCCGAAGAGGTGGTCCGGACGGACCTGACCTACGGCGGACCCTGCTTCATCGCCGGCTACTGCCCCACCGGCCCTGACACCATCTACGCCTACCTTGTGGAGAAGGCACAGGAGCGCAAGCACGAGGACGGCCCCCGCATTATGGCTGAACTCGCCGCGGCGTACGGCGGCCCCTGGAACGAGATCCGCGCCAACCTGGACCACAGCGCCCGCATCAACTACACCTGGTTCACCACGCACCTGGTTGACGGGCCCTGGAACCGCGGCCGCAGCGTCGTCATCGGCGACGCCGCGCACAGCTGCCCGCCCACGATTGCGCAGGGTGCTGCGATGGCGATGGAGGATGCGGCTGTGCTGGCCGAGCTGCTTATCAGTGCCGACGACGTCACCGAGACGCTCTGGAAAGAGTTCACCGACCGCCGCCTGGACCGGGCAAAGGCAGTTGTCGATGCGTCCGTCCAGTTGGGCCAGTGGATGCTCGACGGCGTCCGGGACGCCAACGTGCCCGGCCTCATGCATTCAATTTCCAGCCTCGTTAAGGAGCCGGCATGAGCACCCGCACGCCAGATCCGGGAACCCCCACCGTTGACGTCCACGCCCATATCCTGCTTCCGGCCCTGCAGCAGCTGGTGGCCGAGGCGGCTCCCGAGGGCTTCGGCGCCCAGCAGGCTTTGGAGGTGCGGCGCAACGGACCCGAATCGATGACCGCTTCGGGCCGGATGATCAAGGAGCGCTGGCCGCAGCTGACGGACCTGGACCGCCGGCTCGCGGACATGGATGCCCAGGGTGTGGACGTGCAGCTGGTTTCGCCGTCGCCGTCGCACTTCTACTACTTCGCCGGCGAGGAACTGTCCCTGCAGGTAGCGAAGCAGGCCAACCAGGCCGTGCGGGACTTCGTTGACCGTGCCCCGGCGCGGCTCAACGGGCTGGGCCTGGTCCCGCTCCAGCACCCCGCCTTGATGGTGGAAGCCCTGGAACATGCGGTGCTGGAGTGCGGACTGCTCGGCGTCGAAATCGGATCGTTCGCCGCCACCCCGGACGATCCGGAACGCAGCACGGTCGAACTCTCCGACCCGCGCCTGGAACCGTTCTGGAGCCGGGCCGAGGAGCTGGGCGCCCTGGTGTTCCTGCACCCGTTCGGCTGCTCGCTGGATGAACGGCTGGACCGCTTCTACCTCGCCAACACCGTGTCCCAGCCCGCGGAGAACGCGGTGGCGCTGTCCCACCTGATCTTCAGCGGCGTCCTGGACCGGCACCCTGAGTTGAAAGTGCTGGCGGCGCACGGCGGCGGCTACCTGCCCACCAAACTTGGCCGCTCCGACCACGCATGGAAGGTCCGGCCCGAGGCACACGCCTGCGCCCAGCCGCCGTCGTCCTATCTGAAAAAGCTGTACTTCGATTCCCTGGTGCACAGCGCCGCGGAACTCCGGGCGCTCGTCGCCGCCACGGGCCCGGAGCAGGTGCTGCTGGGCTCGGACTACCCGTTCGACATGGGCTCCGACCTTCCCGTGGACGAGGTCCAGGCTGCCGGCCTCCCGTCCGACGGCGAGGCCCAGGTTTTGGGCGGCAACGCACGCACCCTGGGCATCATGGCAGCGGCCGCCCTGTCCGCCCGACCCACTGCTTAAGGAACACCCTCATGGTCAAGATCGCACGCTGGAATTACGACGGCGGGACGCAGTCCGGCTTTGTGGACGGCGGACACTGCTTCGCGCTGCCCGCCGGCCAGGGCGTCCAGACGCTGTTGGACGCCGGACTGGATGAAACCCTGCGCGTTGCCCAAGAAACCGTAGGTTCCGCCCCTGCCGTTCCGCTTGCGGAGGTGCAGCTGCTCGCCCCGCTGGTGCCCGCCACCATCCGGGACTTCGTGGCGTTCGAGGAACACGTTGAAGGCGTGCGGAAGAGCATCGACGGCGTGGCCGGCGTGGTGCTCGAATGGTACGAGGCGCCCACGTTCTACTTCACCAACCCGCACACGGTGACCGGCACGGGCGAGGTGATCGGTATTCCGGCAGGCTGTGAGGACCTGGACTTTGAAACGGAAGTCGCCGCCGTCGTCGGACGCGTCCCCGGGAGCGATGGCAGGAACCTGACCGCCGCGGAGGCGCACCGGCACATCTTCGGCTACACCATCCTCAACGACTGGTCCGCGCGGGACCTGCAGCGGCGGGAGATGAAGGTCAGCCTCGGCCCCTGCAAGGGCAAGGACTTCGCCAACACGCTGGGCCCCTGGATCGTCACGGCGGACGAATTCGAGGACCGGCACGACGCCGAGAGATTCCTGCCCATCTCCATGGCCGTCGAAGTCAATGGCGAGCCTATCGGCCAGGACCTGCTCTCCAACATGGGCTGGCCCTTCGCCGAGCTCGTGGCCTACGCCTCACAGGACTCGGTGGTGCGGCCCGGGGACGTCCTGGGCTCCGGCACCTGCGGCAGCGGCTGCCTCGCCGAGCTGTGGGGACGCAACGGTTCCAAGACTCCCCCGCCCCTGGCAACCGGCGACGTGGTGAGGATGACGGTGGAAGGGATCGGCACCATCGAGAACACGGTGGGCGCCAGGCGCGAGGCCGTGACCCGTGTGGCAGCCCGCCCGAGGCCCCGCAACCGGGTTGCCGCTGCGGCTCCTTCCGGCGTCTAGGGTGGTTTCGCTCCAGCTTGAAGGGCGGACCGTGGTGGTCACCGGCGCAGGCCAGGGGCAGGGCGCGGCGGAAGCACGGCTGCTGGCGGAGGCGGGGGCACGGGTCATCGCCACGGACCTCACAGCCGAAGCCCCGGCCGGACTGGCGGATGCGTCCCCTGCATTGGGCGGTGAGCTGTTATACCGGCGGCTGGACGTCAGTGACGAGGCCGGTTGGTCCGGCCTCGCAGCATGGATCCGGTCGCAGGGCTGGCAGGTGGACGGGCTGGTCAACAATGCCGGGATCACCCTGCGGAGCAGGCTCCTGGATGCCTCCATGGCGGATCTGCAGAAGGTTTACGACGTGAACGTGGCCGGCAGCCTGTTGGGAATCCAGGCACTGTCCCCGCTGATGGGCAGCGGCTCTTCGATCGTCAATGTTGGGTCTGTTGCCGGGCTGACCGCCCATTATCCGGTGGCGTACACCGCGAGCAAGTGGGCGCTGCGCGGGCTCTCCCAGGTGGCGGCCATGGAGCTCGGGCCTCGCGGGATCCGCGTCAACACCGTCCACCCCGGTTTCATAGAGACCCCCATGACCGCGGGCGCCAAGCCGGAGTTCCGGCAGGCCACCCTGGCGGAGACCCCGCTGGGACGTTCCGGAAGCGTGGAGGAGGTGGCCCGCGTCGTGCTCTTCCTCCTCAGCCCGCTCTCATCCTTCGTGACGGGCGCCGAGATCCCGGTGGACGGCGGCCAGTCAGGCCACGGCGGCGCGAAGTCGGTCTCCGACGCCCTCCGCTAGCCCCGAATCCCAACTAAGTAGCGCGATGTGTCGTTCTGAGGGCCCAAAACGACACATCGCGCTACCTAGTTGGGGGCCACCGCAGAAACTTAGCCAGGCAGCACGGCCGACCAGCCGCCGTCGACCATCAAATTGGCGCCGGTGACGTAAGAGGCTTCGTCCGATGCCAGGAACAGCGCGCAGTTGGCGACTTCTTCCGGCGCTCCGATCCGCCCCAGCGGGATGCTGCCCGCAATGCTCCGCATGGGGTGGTCCGCTGCCAGCAGGTTGCCCTCGGTGGCCGCGGTGCGGATCATGCCCGGGCTGACGGCGTTGACGCGCAGTCCATGCGGAGCGCCCTCGGCCGCGAGCTGTTTGGTCATGGCCACCACGGCGCCCTTTGTGGCGGTGTGGGCCAGCCGGCCGTTGGTCATGGACCCGGTGACTCCCGCAGTCGAGCCCACCAGGACAATGGCACTGTTTACGGCCTGGATCAGCTGCGGCCAGAAGTACTTGACCGGCAGGAACACCACATCCATCTCGTGTTCAATGTTCCATTTCCAGTCGGCAAAAGTGAGCTGCTCCACCGGGGCAAACCGCGTGACGGCGGCGTTGGCATAGAGAATATGGACCGGGCCGTGTTCCGCGGCGACATCCGAGGCCCACCCGGCCACTGCGGCCTCATCCGTGAGATCCACCCGGCTGCTGCTCATCCGGCCCCCGGCGGCGGTGACCGACGCAACCGTGGCCGCGGCGCCGTCGTCGTCCATGTCGCAGCCCACCACCACCGCTCCTGCCCGGGCGAAGGCGAGCGCCGCCGCCCTGCCCTGGCCGCTGGCCGTTCCGGTGATGACGGCGGTCTTGCCGGCCAGGCGCTGGCTGGAGACAGGCATAAAGGGTCCTTCCGAAAGCGTGTTTCTTCGACTTTCGCAGGGATGGGCTGGCCGGGGAACGGTCCTTTGGGTCTAGGTGGTATCTGCCGCGTGGATAGTCACAGGGCCGGGTTCATCCTGCTTCGGCGGCGGTGCCTGCGCCAGGGGCTGCAGCGTCTGCGGCGAGGGCTTTGCGCCGCCGGGAAACCTGGACGGCGATGGCGGTGGGGATGGCGGCCAAAGCGGTGATCCGCATCCAGGGCCGGTCCAGGACATGGCCGGTGAGTGCATCCAGGGAGAAGGGACCTGAGCCGCCAATGGTGAACGCCGCTGCTGCCAGGCCCAGCACCGCGGGATATTCGAGGCCGCCCTCTTGGGCGAAGAAACCGTTCGGGGCGTGGACGCTGGCTGCTACGCCCATGGTGGTGGCAGCAGCGGCGCCGGCGGCAGGGGTGGCCAGGCCCAGGGCCAAGGCGAGTCCCGCTCCTGCTTCACCGACGCCCGCGAGGACGGCGCTGGGTTTTGCCGGGCGGAACCCCATGGCGTGCATGCCCTTGCTGGTGCCTTCAACGCCTCCCCCGCCGAACCAGCCGAAAAGTTTTTGGGATCCGTGCGCGATGAGCACCCCTCCGAGACCAACGCGGAACAGGGTCTGGGCGGCGGCGGCCGCCTCAGGGCTGGTGGTTACATTGCGCATAACAGTCCTCCTTGGGTTGCTGAGTCGCTGCCCGGCTCGGTGTGAGCACGATTCTACGTCTGCGCTGCCTCCCGCGCCTGGACAGTCACGGGGTGGGCGTTGACGGGAAAGAGTTCGTGGAGCCGGGCGCAGGAGCGCTGGACCACGGACCGCAGCCACACGCTGGCCGGGTCCTCCGCCTGGGACGGGTGCCAGTACATGGCCTCCACCAGTGACGCTTCGGTTCCGCCGGAGAACTCCAGCACAACGATGTCCGCGCCGCGCTGGGCCCGGGCCGCCAGCATCCGCGGGACCATGGCCACCAGGTCCGTCCCTTCGACCAGGAGCGGCAGGGACAGGAACCCGGCCACCACCGCAGCCACTCGGCGCTGGATGCCCCGCGATTCGAACAGCTTGTCTGCCGGGGTGCTGATTCCTTCGCCGAAATAGCCGACGGCGTGGGGAACGGAGGCCAGGTCCTCCAGCGTCAGCCGCGTCTGCTGGAGCAGGGGGTTGCCGGCGTCGGCAATGGCCACGAAGCTGTCACGGAACACCTGCTTGCTGGCACCCTGCATGTGGTACCCGGTGGGCCCCACGAGCAGGTCGATCTTCGAATAGTCGGCCATCTGGCCCTGGATCCCGGAACCGGCGGTGGGCACGAAGTCCACTGACACGCCCGGGGCTTCCTGACGCAGGATGCCACGCAGCGGACCCACGATCAGCGCCGCCGCATAATCCGAGGCGGCGATAATGAACTCCCGCTCGCTGGTGGCGGCGTCGAAACCGGACCGCACGCGTGTGGCCCGCTGGATGTGAAGCATGGCTTCATCAACCAGCGGGACCAGGGACTGCGCGAAGGGCGTGAGGTCGTAGGTGCGGCCGTTCCGCACCAGGAGTTCGTCGTCGAAATGGCGCCGGAGCCGGGCCATCGCAGCACTGGTGGCGGGCTGGCTGAGCTGGAGCCGCTCCGCTGCCCGGGAGATGTTCCGCAGTTCAAGCAGGACCTGCAGGTGGGGCAGCAGGTTCAGGTCCAGGTTCTTCATACCCACAGGTTATCCATGCCCGCAGTGCGGCCTTTGCGATGCCGGGATTCTAATGGCTGACGGCCGCCATCCGGGGTCCCCGGACCAGGACAGCCAGGAGGGCCACCGCGCACGCGATTCCCAATCCGCCCAGGGCAAGGCTGAGGCTCCCGGTTGCCGCCGCGGCCGCGCCAAGGACAATGGGCGTCAGGAACTGGCCGATGAACAGTGTCCCGGTCCAGATGCCGGTGCCACGCCCGCGCTGCTGGAATTCAAGGCCATTGACGGCCCAGGTCAGCAGGGTGGGCAGGAGCACTCCGGTTCCGGCGCTGGCAACCACCGCCCCCGCGATGGCCAGCGGCACGGTCCCCGCGACGGAGACCAGGGAAAGTCCGACGGCGGCCAGCCCGAAGGCGAGCGCCAGCAGGTTCCGCGTGCCGAGCTTCGCCAGGAAGCGGAAGGAGATGGCACCTGCCGCGGTGGCCAGGGAAGCGATGGCCGCAGCCAGTCCAATGAGGGCGGCATCGCCCACGCCCAGTCCCGTGATGACGTACGGCAGGTGGACGATGAGTGCGTAGAACACGATACCGCCGAACAGCGTCACTGCGGCCGGGGCACCGATCTGCCGCCATGGCACCGGCGTCCTTTCCGCCGTCGTGCGCTGGCTCTTTGCCGGCTCCCACAGCTTGAAGACCATGGGGATCACGATGACCGCGCTGACTGCGTAGAGCCAGAACGGTGTGCGCCAGCTGATGCTGCCCAGGGCGCCGCCGAGGGCGAAGAATGTGGTGGCCGCGAGCGCGCTGACCATGGTCTGCAGGCCGAGGTATTTGTTCCGCTGCCCGCCCGCGTAGTAGTCGGTGATGAGCGTGGTGCAGCAGGTCATGATGGCCGCTTCCGCAATTCCGACGCCCACCCTGGACAGTGCGATGGACTCGAGCGTGTCCAGCCACAGCGGCGCGGTCCCGAACGCTGCGTAGGCCAGCATGGAGAAGACCAGCAGCTGCTTGCGGCCCACCCTGTCGGCAACGTGGCCGGCAAGCGGTGAGAAGAGTGCGACGAACAGCGCGGGCAGCGTGAGGGTCAGCGGCACCAGGATGGCAACACCCGGGGTGTCCGCGAACGCCTGGTTCAGGGTGGGGAGGATGGGCGCCAAAAGTACGGCGCCCAGCACCGGCATGCAGCTGCCGGCTACCAGGAGGGTTGCCTGCAGCCGCCCTGCCGTGCGCGGCGCGGAGGAGCCCGGGGCCCCATTCCTGGTCCCGGTGTCCGTGAGCTGAATATTCTCCATTGAATTTTCCTTAGCCTCTTGATGGTCACGGAGGGATCAGCGCGGTTCAGGCGCTGAAGAGTGACTTCCCTCACTGTGGCAACCGTTGGACTATCGGGGAATCATGGATTTGGGATAGCTGATATCCACGGAACGGATGGCAGGACGAAGCTGCGCCCGTGCGGCTGTTTCCGCGCGGGAACCTCCACGCAGATCAGGCCCCCAGTTCTTCTGCCACCTTCCGTGCGCCGCGGACCGCAATCGCCACGCTCATCAGGGTGGGGTTCATCGCCGTCGCCGTTGGAATCAGCGCATTGCCGCCCACCACCAGGTTCCTGTAGCCCCAAACACGCGACCACGGATCTGCCACCGAGGTGCCGTCGTCGATGGCGCCCATCCGCATGGTGCCCTGGTAGTGGAGGCTCGAACCGTTGGGCATCAGGCGCGGCTCGGCAACAAAGACGCCCAGGGCCTTCCCGGCGCGGCGCAGCCGCTCGGTGGCCTGGGCGATTTCCACGTTTTCCCGCTCGGTGAGCTCGTATTCGATGGTCATGTTGGGGAATCCGCGGTAGTCCGGCTCGTTGTCGTCGAACGTGACCGCATCTTCATACCGGGGGTGCTTGCGCATGCCGTAGCCCATGTTGACGTAGCCCCACGGGTTCTGTGAGTACGGGGTGCCGGGCTCCATGGGGAAAGGCGTGGTCTCCGAGTACATGACCTGGACGGAGAAGGGGTGCTCCGGCTCGGAAAACGGGATGCGGTTGACCGCGGCAACGGGGTCTGCCGGGTTCAGCGCACGCCGGGCGAGTTCGGCGTCGAGGTCCGCCTCGGTGGCGAACCGCCCCATCTTGTCGGCATCCAGGGCAACCGTGGAGATGACCACCGGATGTTCGGTGAGGTAGTGGCCCAGCGCTGTCAGCCGGATCCCGGAGGCCCACAGGAGCTGCGGGGAGCGGAAGGCATCGGCGGCAACCACAACCATGTCCGCTGCCACAAATGACGTGTCCCCCGTCCGCAGGTCCTGGACGGTGACCCCGGTGACCCGGTGCCCGTCCAGTTCCACCCGGCGGACCAGGGTGAGGTCGCGGAGTTCGAACTGCTTCGAGAGCGGACTGTCCCTGTCTACAAGCGGACCGAGGACGACGTCGGCACCCGCCCAGCGCACGGACCCGTCAGGCTGCGGATCCCCGGCCACGGGTAGGGTGCCCACCCCATAGCCTTCCGGCAACTCCGCACCGAACTCTTCATCCAGGAGGGACCGGATGGCCTCGCCGACTTTGGAATCGGCGAACGCGGCGCTGTGGACGTGCAGCAGCTGCTTGGCGTCCTTAATCAGCCCGTCCCATTCGTCGTCCGCGATGAAGGGGATCTTTTCGCTGAAGGCGGGCGACGGCGTCGCGCAGGTCCAGTGCGCACCCTGGCCGCCGACGTTGGTGGCCGCAGCCGCTGCCGGGAAGGATGGGGCATGGGCGGAGCCGGCGCCCCCGAAGTCCAGCAGGTGGGTGCCCTGGCGGGCGGTGAACATCCCCTCGGTGACGGTTCCGGCCGGGATGCCGAGCGATTCCCGGTACGCGCCGGCCTGCGGCCCCTGGGACATTTCCCGGGCACGGGCCTTTTCGGCGGCATCCGGGATGTTGCGGACGCTCTCGCCCGGGACTTTGGTGAGTTGCGGCCCGGCTTCGAACATGATGACCCGGGCGTTCGGGACCTGCTCCACGAGCAGCCGGGCGTAGGTGGAGCCGATGGGCCCGCTGCCGACGATGGCGATGGTGGGGTTGGACATGATGTCTCCTTTGAAATCAGGCCGAAAGGGATTCGGAAGGTGAGGGGGCGGCGGGAACGGGTTCGTCGGAGAGGCGGCCCTGCGGAAGCAGGACAGCCGCTGCGATTCCCACCACATAGGCGGCCGCCAGGGCGATGAAGACCGGGGTGAAGACCGAGCTGTAGATCTGCGCCACATTGGCCTGGACGTCCGGCGCGGCCCCGTGGACCAGCTGCGGGGTCAGGGTTGAAGCGTCGAGGCCTGCCGGCAGGAGGGCGGCCACGCCGAAGCCGATGACGCCGCCGATGATCGCCGTCGCCACTGTTGATCCCACCTGGCGCACCAGGTTGACGGTTGCAGTGATGGTGCCTGTCTGGCTTGCCGGGACGGCTCCCTGGACCACGGCGACGATCAGGCTCATGAAGGCACCGGTGCCAATGCCCACCACACCCATCACCACCATGGGAACCCACAGCGGAAGCCCGGCAGGCAGCAGGGCCATCGCGAACAGCCCGGCGGCCCCCAGCGAGGTCCCCAGGATCGGGAAGATCCGGTACCGGCCGGTCCGGCTCGCCAGCCATCCGGTGAGCAGGTTGCTGATCAGCATGCCGAACACGGTGGCGATGGGAACGAGGCCGGACACGGTGGCCGTGGCCCGGTAGGCCATCTGGACGTACGTGGGGAGGTAGGCAGTGATGGAGAAGAGCCCGACGCCGATAATCGCCGAGAGCGCGGTGCCCGCCGCAATGGTCCGGTTGGCAAAGACGTGGAGCGGCACGATGGGCTCGGGGGCGCGGCGCTCGATAAAAAAGAACGCCACAAAGCCCAGGATGCTGACCGCGAGCGCAGCAGCTGTGGCAGGGCCTGCGCTGCGTTCCGCAGCCCAGGTGACTGCGAGTACGAGGGCCACCAGCGAGGCAGTGAAAACTGCCGCACCGGCAACGTCAAAGTGGCGGGGGGCGGGGCCTGGCTCCAGGTGCGGCACAGCAATCAGTGCAAGGGCCAGGGCCGCCGCACCAACGGGGATATTGATCCAGAAAACCCACTGCCAGCCCCAGTAGTCAGTGATGGCGCCGCCAAGCACCGGCCCCACCAGGATGGCGATGGGGAAGGCCGCACCGATGATGGCCATGTAGTGGGGGCGTTCACGCTGGGTGGTGACGCGGGCAATGATGGTCTGGGACATCAGCTGCAGGCCGGCGGAGCTCATCCCCTGCAGGACGCGCGCGGCGATGAGCCACGCCATGTCCGTCGCGAAACCGCAGGCCAGGGAGGCGGCGAGGAACATCACCAGCGAGCCGAGGAAGATCCGCCGGGCGCCCAGGACATCACCGAGCTTGCCGAGTACCGGCAGCAGCACGGTGCTGGCGAGGGTGTATCCCACCACAACCCAGCTCATCAGCTTCAGCGCGCCCAGCTCACCGGCGATGGTGGCCAGCGAGGTGGATACCACTGTGTGGTCCAGGGCCCCGAGGAAGGAGACCGTGAGCAGGGAGATAACAAGGAGACGGAGTCTCAAAGGCGAAAGTGGCATAGTGATCTACCCGAACGATCGGGCCGTCGACGCGACGTGGTGTGCCTCCGGCGCACCATCACGCCGGAGAACGGGTCCGGCAGGAACCCCGGCGCCACTTCCATGATACCCGACTTTAGTCGTAAAACAACATAAGAGTGTAGGAATCAAGCATGGAAGAATGGCGGTGCTCCTAAACATGGCGCAGTGCCCATGCCAGGGCCATGTCCTGGAGCAGCTCATCCAGGTCAGCTTCCTGCTTGCCCGACAGACAGGCGTCGAGAGCCCGGCGGAGCGCCAGGCGTGCTGATGATTCGTAACGCTCAGGTGCCCGCAACGCCCCATCCCCCGTGAAGGTCTCCACCCGGGTCAGCCCGGTCGGCTGGTCCACGGTGACTTCAGTCCGCACCTCACCAAGGGCCAGCACGTGGAGCAGGCCTCCTTCATGAGGTCCACCGACAGGAGTCCCCAGAACGGTGGCGGGGGCAGAACCGGCACCCTCCGAATCCAGCAACGCCATCCTGCCCTGCGGTGTGGACATTCCCACGCTCAGCGCCAGGGGCGTCCCGGCAAGGCACCGGGCCCAGCCGAAGCCATCGAGGATGACGCCGTCCAGGCCGGCAACCGGAGCGGCGCATTCAACGGTGACCAGGCGGGCAGCACTGCCTCGCCGTGCCCGGACCGCATCAGCCGCAACATCGGGACGCAGGCGGGGCCGCTCAACGATCACCGGAATGTCACCCGGCCACGCGTAGGAGGCAAAAGCATCCTGCTGGAGCATTGCCGGATCGGCAAGCACCACCGCCGACGCTCCCCCGGCCCGGGCGGCCAGCACGCCCTGCCACCAATCCCCCACTCCCGGCACCACCACCACCGCACCCCGCATGTCCTCCGCGAGTGCAGCACTGACGGGAAGCTCGGCAACAGCGGCGGCGTAGGCCGGCAAGGCGGTGACGACGCCGAATGCGCCATCCCGGCTCATTGCGTCACCCCTGCCAGGACTTTGGCTGCCGCAGCGTCTGCCAGCCCGATGGCAAACAGCGAGTCCGCCAGCAGTTCGTCGTACTCCACGGGGGCATCACCTTCCAGGAGCGAGGCAAGCAGGCGCCACTCGGCCACATAGCCGTCTTCCTCATCGCGCGGGTACTCCGTCCACTGCCCGTCCACGCTGCGCACCCGGACGGCAGCGCTTCCGGCATGGACGAAGGCGGGCGGAAAGTCCACCTCGATGCGGTCATGGGTGGTGGCGATGTTCATCCGCCAGAGGGCATCCGGCCCTTCCCGCAGCATGGTGAGTGCCAGCTGGACCAGGACTCCGCCGGCCCGGTAGCCCACCTGGTAGCCGATGGGCGCAACGATCCTGGCGTAGAGAATGTCATCGATGCCGGGCGCGATGTCCCGCACGGCAGGAAGATCATGGATCGCGAGCCCGCTCAGAAGCTGCCGCAGGACATCTGCCGCCACCGCGGGGTTGCCAAGGTCGGGGCGCCCCCGCCGGGCAGTCTGCAGGGAACCGCCCTCGGCCACGAGCCGGTGGTACCTGTCGTTCGGAGGCAGCGCCAGGGTCACGGAGATGGCCTGCACCCGGCCTTCCAAGGCGACAAGATGGTGTTTTGCGCGCCCCCAGGCAGCATCAAACAAGTGGTTCGTTCCCACCAGCAGGAGTGTGCCCGCGGCCCGGCATGCAGCAATGACGTCATCGGCTTCCTGCCTGCTGGTGGCCAACGGCTTCTCGCAGAAGATGGCTCGCTTGCCGGCGGCCACCGCGCCGAGGATCTGGCGGGCATGTTCAGCGGGCGGGCTGCAGACGGCCACCACATCCACCGCCGGATCGGCGAGGAGGTCCGCCTCCCCCTCCGACCAGCGTGCGCCGAGCCTTTCCGCAAGTACCTGCGCGCGGCCGCTCCCCGCGTCGGCAATATGGACCACCTTGTACAGGTCCCCCAGGCGTCCCAGCACCGGCAGATGCAGGGCGGCAACGCCGGGCCCGGCTCCCAGTATTCCCACATTCCAAGGCATCGTCGCCTCCTCACTTTTGTCTCTATTATTCATAAGTAAGGACGCTTCTGGCTATAGTCGTGCTTAACCGCACCTTAGTCGGCCGATCTATGTGAGAATTGTTGGCATGACCACAGACTCCACCCTCCGCTTTGGAGCACAGACGGATGAAGTGACGAGCCTCCTGCGGATCGTCAACCTGGTGCGAACGGGCGAGGCCACCACGCGGCCCGAAATCGGCAAGGTTACCGGGCTCGGCAGGGGCGTTGTCAGTCAACGCGTCGATCAGGCCATCTCGATGGGCTTCCTCGGCGAGGGCGACTTCGGAGCCTCCTCCGGCGGCCGCGCACCCCGGACCCTCCGCTTTCGCGCAGAGCAGGGACACATCGTGATCTGCGCCCTTGGGGCGGCTCATATCAGGGTTGGCGTAGCCGCGCTCGACGGCGACATCCTGGAACACACGCACCGCACCTGGGACATCGCGCAGGGTCCGGAGAAAACCATCGAGGCCGTCATGGCCCTCGTGGAAAAAGTGCTCGGGCAGCACCCCGCCGTGCCGGTCTGGGGTGTAGTGGTGGGCCTTCCCGGGCCCGTGGACTTTGCCTCGGGCCAGCCCGTGGCACCTCCCATCATGCCCGGCTGGAACGGCTTCGACGTCCGCACGCCCTTTGAGGAACGGTTCACCGCGCCCGTGTGGGTGGATAACGACTCCAACCTGCTTGCCCTCGGCGAACGCGCCCGCCGGCGCGACTCACTCGCGGACCTCATCTACTGCAAGATCGGCTCGGGCATCGGAGCCGGCCTGCTGTCCAAGGGCAGGATCCACCGCGGCGCCAACGGTGCGGCCGGCGACATCGGCCACGTCCGGGTTTCCGACTCCGATGTCCAATGCCGCTGCGGCAAGACCGGCTGCCTGGAAGCCGTTGCCGGCGGCTGGGCACTGGTCCGGGACGCAGAAGAGGCCATCAAGGAAGGCGTGAGCACTTCCCTTGCCGCGCTGGCGAAGAAGGGAAGGCTTTCCCTCGAGGAGATCACCCTTGCCGCCCAGGCGGGCGACTCCCTGGCCATCACCCTCGTCCAGAAGTCGGCGCGCGTGGCGGGCGAGACTATCTCGGCGCTGGTGAACATGTTCAACCCCGGGGTTATTGTCATCGGCGGTGCCATGGGTTCCGCCGGCGAGGTTTTCCTTGCCGAAGTGCGCCAACGCGTTTACGAACTGTCGCTGCCGCTGGCCACCCGGGACCTCACCATCACCCTCTCCGTCAACGATGAGCGCGAACCGCTGCGGGGAGGAGCCGAGCTGGCCCGCGAGCAACTGTTCGACATCACCTTCCCGCGCTGGTTCGCGGACGGGCGGCCGTCGCCGGAACGGGTTGCCCTTTCCGCTTAACGTTCCGCCGCCTTTAGGTTCCGCCGCGGAAGGACCCCTCCTCAGGCCACGTCTCGGGACACGCTGGGGACCGGCGCCCGGTCAAGCTCCAGGCGGGCCTCCAGGTGGAATGGGAGGACCAGCGGAGAGCCGGGACGTGCCTGCAGGTAGGGCACCATCAGCCAGAAGTCGACGGTGACGGCGTGTGGCCCGCGCGGGAGTTTGCGCCGGCCCGCCAGGACGAGCCTGTCCTGGACGAACCACCAGCCGGACTCTGCCTGCAGCGCATCAGGGTGTACGGCGCGGGACCCGAGTATCACCGCCAACTCCCCCGGCGCCAGCGGACCGCCGTCGACGTCCACGGACAGGCCGGCAACGCTGGACAGTGGCATTGAACGGATCCACGGCAGGCCAAGGCGGAGCTCAAAGCCTCCCGGAGTGGCAGTCAGCGCATCTTCGCGCAAAGCGGTTTCCAACATGGCTTCCATCCTTTATCCTGAATCTGACATAAGTTTGTCATTAACAAGCATAAAGGGGAAGACGCCCTATGGCTCCTGAAATTCCAAGCGGCTGGACGTTCTGCGCCAGCTCCTTCAACTGGACCCCGGATGTCATCGCCGCCCGGCGGACGGCGCAGGACATCGTCACCGGCATAGCGGACTCGGTGGTGAAGACAGTAGAGCTCGAGCCCGGGCTGGTGTGGCGGTCCTTCCCCGCTCCGCAGAACGACGAGGTGGACGGCCTGCGGGAAGCCCTGGCGGCAAAGGGCGCATCCATCAGCATCGTTGGGGCCAGCCTGGACGACTTCACGTCGCCCACGGACCGCCGCTCCCTGCAGCAGCGCCTGGACTTCCTGGTCCCCCAGATCCATGCCGCGCACCGTGTAGGAGCCCGCGGAGTCCGGCTCCCGATCGGACAGGCGGGGACCGAACTCCTCACGCTGGTCCAGCCGCTCCTGCACGAGCTCGACCTGGTGCTGTACGAGGAAATACAGGGGCAGCAGGCTCCCGGAAGCCCCGCCGTCGAACCTGCCCTGGAGGCGATCGCCGTGCTCGGTGATGACCACGTACGGGTGCTCGTGGACATCAGCATGCTGATGCCGGCCCTCCCCGTCACCTACCTCGAGGAGCTGCGGCACGGCGGCGTTTCCCCTGATCTGCTGGCGCGCCTGGAGAATGGCTGGCGGGATCCAGCCACCCTCGACGCCGTCACCGCCCTGCTCCGTTCAGGAAACGTGCCGCCGCGGATCCACACCCTCTTTATGAACCTGATCATCCGCTTTGGCCGCAGTGACGCTGCCGACCTGCAGGGCATACTTCCCCTGGTGGGCGCCTTCCACCTGAAGTTCTGGGACCTTGACGACGACGGCGGGCGGGTTTCGCAGCCGCTGCGGGACCTGGGCGCCCTCCTGCGCCGCAACGGCTTCAGCGGCACGCTGACCAGCGAGTGGGGCGGCCACGAGTGGCTGCAGGACGACCCCACCGACATGACGAGGCGGCACCTGGCGCTGGCGGAAGCAGCACTGGTCGAACCTTTCCCATCGGCGGTTGAGCCCGTCGAAACCCTGATTTCGACAGGCTCAATCACCGGCTGACACCACAAAAGGACCGGTCCTGGATGTCCAGGACCGGTCCTTTTGCTTTGTACTTATTTCGTGCTGAAGGCGGCGTCGAAAGCTGCCGCGGAGGGCTCGTAGCTGGAGAGCCTGCGCACAAAAGCTAGTGCCTCGGGGGCGCCGTCCAGGCGGTCCATGCCGGCGTCCTCCCACTCCACGGACAGCGGGCCGCGGTAGCCGATGGAGTTCAGCATCCGGAACGCGTCCTCCCAGGGCACGTCGCCGTGGCCGGTGGAGATGAAGTCCCAACCGCGCCGCGGATCAGCCCATGCCAGGTGGGATGACAGCCGCCCGTTGCGCCCGTTGCTGAGCCGCTTCTTCGTGTCCTTGCAGTGCACGTGGTAGATCCGGTCCTTGAAGTCCCAGAGGAACCCGACGGGGTCGATGTCCTGCCACACCATGTGGCTCGGATCCCAGTTCAGCCCGAAGGCCTCGCGGTGCCCGATCGCCTCCAGTGCCCGCTGCGTGGTCCAGTAGTCGTACGCGATCTCGGACGGGTGCACCTCATGGGCAAAGCGGACACCGACTTCGTCGAAGACATCGAGGATGGGGTTCCACCGGTCGGCGAAGTCCTGGTACCCGGCGTCGACCATCTTTTCGGAGGCGGGCGGGAACATGGCCACGTACTTCCAGATGGACGAGCCCGTAAACCCGGTCACCGTCTTCACGCCCAGCTTCGCGGCGAGCCGCGCGGTGTTCTTCATTTCCTCGGCGGCGCGGCGGCGCACTCCTTCAGGATCGCCGTCGCCCCATACGGCGTCCGGCAGGATGCCGCGGTGCCGTTCGTCGATGGGGTCGTCGCAGACGGCCTGCCCCTTGAGGTGGTTGGCAATGGTCCATACCTTCAGGCCGTGGCGTTCCAGGATGTCCAGCTTGCCCTGCACGTAGGCGTCGTCGTCCCAGCGCCAGGGGTCCAGGTGGTCACCCCAGCACGCGATTTCAAGCCCGTCGTAGCCCCACTCGCCTGCGAGCCGTGCCACCTCCTCGAATGGCAGGTCAGCCCATTGGCCGGTGAACAGAGTGATAGGTCGTGCCATGTATTTCCCCTCCTACGGGACCTGCGCCGGAACGTCAGCGGCAACACGGGTCCAGGCTGAATCATTGTCGGAACTGCGTTCGACGGCGTCGAGCACCCGCTGCACCCTCAGCCCGTCAGCGAATGTGGGATGCGGGTCCGTGCCGGCCACAATGCCCTCCACGAGGTCCTTGACCTGGTGCGAGAATCCGTGCTCGTAGCCGAGCATGTGGCCTGCGGGCCACCACCCGGAGACGTAGGGATGCTCCGCTTCGGTGACCAGGACCTTCCGGAAGCCCTGGCGGTCACCGGGCGCCGTGCGGTCGTAGAACTGGACGCTGTTGAGGTCCTCCAGGTCGAAGGCAAGGGCGCCCTTGTCCCCCGAGACCTCGATCTGCAGCGCGTTCTTCCGTCCGGTGGCGAAGCGCGAAGCTTCGAACGACGCCAGGGCCCCGGATTCGAAGCGGCCGGTGAAGATGGCGATATCGTCCACGGTCACCTTGCCCTTGCCCACGCCGGCCGTGCCGGAAAGCCCGCTGCCGAAATAGAGCAGGGGGCGCTCCTTGACGATGGTGTCAATGGTTCCGGAGACCTTCTCCAGGTTCAGCCCGGTGACGAACTGGGCCAGGTCAATGGCATGGGCACCGATGTCCCCCAGCGCGCCGGAACCGGCGTGCTCCTTCTGCAGGCGCCAGGCCAGCGGCACGTCAGGATCAACGAGCCAGTCCTGCCGGTACGAGGCACGCACCTGGTTGACCGTCCCCACAGCACCCTCAGCGATCAGGTTGCGCAGGAAGGTGACGGCCGGGACCCTGCGGTAGGTGAAACCCACCATCGCCCGGATGCCCTTTGCGGCCGCCCGCTCCGCCGCTTCGGCCATCGCCTCGGCTTCGGCCACCGTATTGGCCAGCGGCTTCTCGCAGAGCACGTGCTTGCCGGCTTCCAGCGCCGCGATCGCAATCTCTGCATGGGAATCACCCGGGGTGACAATGTCGACGACGTCGATATCGTCCCGCGCGACCACCTCGCGCCAGTCTGTGGTTGACTCAGCCCAGCCCCACTTGTGGGCAGCCGCGGCCACCGCGTCGGCGTTCCGGCCTACCAGAACCGCCATTTCCGGCTCCGCCGGCAGATCGAACACGCGTGGGGCCGTGCGCCAGCCCTGGGAGTGGGCGGCACCCATAAAGCCGTAGCCGATCATGGCCACGCGCAGGGTGTTCACGCCAGCACTACCTTGCGCTCAACCGCCACCCGGTTTCCGACGTAGCGCATGGGTGCGATCTGCATGTAAAGCAGGCGGAGGGTAAGGATGACTTCGACGTCGATTTCCTCGCCGGCGTCGGGGATGCGGTCCAGCGGGATGATCACATCGGGCTTATCGGCGACGAACCACAGGGTTTCCCACTGTTCGGGAAGTTCCGCGATGGAGTAGGACTTTCCCTGGAGTTCGAAGCGGAGGGCTTCCTTGGGGATCGCCACGCCGTTAACGGTGGCCGCAACATCGTCCACGGCGGACAGCCAGAGGCTGCGGTACCAGGGCAGTTGCACGGACACCGAAATGCCCTCGGGGTGCCTGCGGACGTCGGCGTCCTGGAACAGGGAGTTGTGGGTTGCCATGGCTTTCCTTACTTCGCAGTCTCGACGAGGGCCGGGTTGGAAACAGTTGCATCAACGGATTCTTCGATGGCGCGGCGCATCAGCGCGTGCTGCTTCTTCACCAGGTCAATGGGGTCCGATTCGCCCAGGTCGGCGAAGGCGTGGCCTTCCCATTCGCTGGAGAGGAATCCTTTGTAGCCGCCCTTGACGAACTGGCGCACGATGCGCGGGATGTCCATGGCGGGCTCGTTGCCGTTCTCGTCGATGTCGTAGAACTTCGCGTGCACGTGGAACATCTGCGGCATGATGTCCAGCCATTCCTCCGGCGGCACCAGCCCGTGCATGTTGAACGCCAGCCGGGTGAAGGGGCCCAGCCGGGCGGGATCGAAGTTGTTGTCGCGCAGGTAGTCCTCGAACTCCTGGTTCCGCTCCTGCATGGGCAGCGGCTTGCGCCAGATGTCCTGCATGACCGCAAAGTGCTCCTGGGGCAGGCCCATCTGGGTCAGGGTGCGGAACAGCGTGGGCGACAGGCTGTGCATGGTGGAACTGAAGTCTGCCGTGAAGCCCAACCGCTCGCTGCCGAGCTCCTCATACATCTCGCGGATCTGCAGGATCTTGGGATCGTTCGGGCCCTGGGGCGCGTGGATCTCGTAACCGAGCTTCTGGTCGTACTTCTCGGCCAGCGGAAGCAGCCGGCGGAGCAGTTCCTTGCCCGCGGACCGGATAACGATCTTGTTGAAGCCCAGCGTGTTGGCGGTCTTGAGCTGCCTGGCGAAGAAGTCGTACTCCTCGTCCGGCGTCATGTCCCTGTCCTTGCGGCGGCCCATGTCCAGGTTGGTGCCCACGGCACTGGGGGTCAGACCGTAGCGGTCCATGCTGTCCCGCCACAAGCGGACAAAGTCCTCGTCCACATCGGGGTAGGTGCGCAGCATCTGGGCGATGTTGAACTCGACGCCGGGGCCGAGGCCTTCATCGGCGACGGCCTTGATGAGCGTCTCCGGCGTGTAGAGCCCGGCGGCGAACTCGGAGGTGAGTGAATAGAGTGTGATGCCAAGCTCGATGCCCGAGCCTGCGATGCCTTCTGACATGTGTGTTGTTTCCTTCGTTGTCAGCCGCGAACGGGCTGGGCGAGGTGGCGGCTGAGGATGCGGCGCGCTTCTGAGGCGTCGGTGATCATGGCCGAGCCGGCGTCAGCCGCGGCAGAGCGCTGGACGGCCTGCTCGGCGCGGATGATGTCGAACGGGTCCTGCCAGTTGTTCCAGTGCCAGCCTTCGTATTCACTGGAAATGGCACCGGTGTAGCCGTTTTCCACGAGCTGGCGGACCAGGCCGCGCACCGGAACCGAGGGCTCCTCACCGTTTTCGTCGATGCCGAAGAACTTGCCGTGCACGTGGCGGACCCACGGCATGATTTCCAGCCAGGTGTCCAGCGGTGCGGGACCGAACAGCCCCGTTCCGTTGATGCCGAAGTCGATCCCCAGATCCGGCCGGCCGTTGCGGGCGGCCAGGCCGATGAAGGCACCGAAGCGCTCACCATGGACCTTCTGGGTGTTGGGCGGACCTTCTGCGTAGAAGCCGTTCCACAGCTCAACAACCTGCCGGAGCAGGTCCTCGGATGCGCCACGACGGCGGTAGGCCTCCAGCAGGGAGGGGGCAAAGCCGGTGATGGTAGCACCCCAATCGGCGGTGAAGCCCAGCAGCGGGGAATCGAGCTTTTCGTAGCGGTCGCGGAGGGCAAGGACCCGCTCGTGGGCGCCGTGCTGGTCAGCGTGGACTTCGAGGGCCAGGGTAACGCCGTACTTTTCGGCGACCGGCAGAAGGCTTTCCATGGCGTCGGGTGTCAGCGAGATCTGCACGCGGGCAATCGGGAAGCCGAGCCTGGCTGCCACCTCGATCTGCTTGCGCATGTATTCGACCAGCTCGTCGTGGTTCATGAGCCGGTCCCGGCGGATCCCGGTGTCCACGTTGACTGCGAGGGACGTGGGGACCAGGTCCACCTCAGCCACCAGGTCGCGGAACTGGCCCACGAAAGCGTCATCGATGCGGTCCGGGAAGCCCCGGAGGCTGGAGAACCCAATGACCTCAAGCCCCGGACCAAAACCCTCGGCCGCTACCTTGCGGATCAGGCCATCGAGGTCGTACTGCCGCGCGTGGAAGGCGCGGGTGAAGCTGTAAAGGGTGACGCCCTGGATCGGCGTTCCGAGGCTGGTCATCGCGATGCCACCTTCATGGTCTTGGTGTCGTGCTCTTCGATGTGCAGCACGCCGTGGTCGGTGATGATGTACGGGATGTAGAGCTTCAGGTCCACCCGGACCTCGTGCTCTCCATCGGCATCCTGGACGGGAAGGTCGCCGGAGAGGATGGCCGAATCCAGCGGGTACCACCATTCGCCGGTCTCATCCACGAGCTCCTCGAACCTGAACGTCCGGTTGTTCATGGTCCAGCGCAGGCTGTCCTCGGGAGCGGCAACGCCGTCTATGGTCAGTGCTGCGCCGGCGATGCATGAGCCCGGAAGGGCCCGGTACCAGGGGATGCGGACTTCGACGGCGGTACGGCCGTCCTGGGTACTGAGTGTTCCCTGCTCGATTATGCGGTCGGCGATCATCGAGACCTCCTTGTCTGCGGCATGCCTTGCCGGTGAATGAAATGCCTGTGAGTGAACGAAAACGCGGCGTCTTGCCACTTATTCATTATTTAGCCATTCTAATGTCTGATTCAGACATAAGTAAAGCGTCGTTCAGTTCTTTTGCGATTTTGCGGGCTCCGCGCACGGCGAGCGCAACCGCCGTCAGCGTCGGATTGCATGCCGTGGCGGTGGGGATGACGCCGTTGCCGGCCACGAAAAGGCCGGGGACCTGCCACACCTGGCTGTCGGGCGAACAGACGCTCCCGCCGTCGTCCGTTTCTCCCATCCGCGTGGTGCCCTGGTAATGCAGGGACGCTCCGGGCGGCATCACGAATGGACGGTCGTCGAGCGGTTCACCCACCGCCTTGCCCAGGCGGACGATTTCCTGCTTCGCGCGCTCCACCACCTCGTGGTCCCGCTCTGTGAGGCGGTAGTGGATGCGCATGGCGGGCATTCCGTAGGCGTCACGCGCGTCGTCGTCGAACGCCACCCGGTCATCGCGCTGCAGGTCCTTGGCGCAGAACAGGCCCAGACCCACGATCGATCCCGGAACAATGGGATCATCGTCGGCCAGCGGGACCGGAGACGCATCCAGCTGCATGATCTGGCCGTGGAAGGGTGCCTCGTCCATGTAGGGCACCCACGCCACGCCGCTCTGCTCGCTCAGGGCACCGTCAGCGGCCGGCGTTACATGTTCGGCCGAGACGCCGCGCAGCCTGCTTGCGAACACCACCTGGGCCTGGTCGTTGAGGTAGCGGCCCAGGGCGTCGGGCCTGATGCCGGAAGCCCACAGCAGCTGCGGCGTGCGCAGCGCGTCACCTCCCACCACAACATAGCGGGCGGCGACGTGATGTGTTTCGCCGCTGCGGCGGTCCTGGACCTCGATGCCGGAGGCAATTCCGTCCTCCGCCAGCACCCGGCTCACCAGCGATTCGTCGAAGAGTTCAAAGTGCGGGTTTTCCCGGGTCACGTCACCCATCACGACGTCGGAGCCTGACCAGACGAGGCCGCCGTCCTCCCGCCGGTGGACAGCAAGCGGCATGGGCTGGACGCGGAATGCAGGGTCACGGCCCTCGTCCAGGACGGCCGACAGGCGGTTGATGACGAGGTCCGAGAAGGGTGCGTCGTCGAAGGCGTGGGTGGTGACGCCCAGCAGGCGGTCGGCCTCGTCGAGAAGCTGCTCCAGGTCCGGCAGGAACGGTATGCGTTCCGTGCCTCCGGGCCGGGGACAGGCGGCGGTCCAGTGCGCCGCCATGCCGCCCACGTTGCTGGACATGGCCGCGACGGGCATGCCGTCCTCTCCCGGGAAGGCGTAACCGTCCGGCAGGAGATAGGTGCCTGCCCTGGCCCGGCGCTCCCCGCTCTTGGCTGCGCCGGGGGAGGTGATCGTTTCGGCCCCTGCCCCAGGTCCCTCGGAAGCGCGCTGGGCAACGCTGCGGCGGCCGGGGTCGGCGATGTTCTTGACGTGCGCCCCTGGCGGATTGCTGACGGTGGGGCCCACTTCGAACATGGCGATGGTGGTGCCGGGGGCTTCCTCGCTGAGGATCCGCGCATACGCCGATGCTGTGGGCCCGCTGCCAACGATGGCGACGTCGACGCGTGCGGGATAACGGCTACCGGCCATGGCCCGCCACCAGTTCCTGGATGCGCCGGACGGACTTTGCCGAATCAATGGTCGGGTAGTACTCCAGCCCGATCGGGCCCGTGTAACCGCTGTTCTGCAGGTCCCCGATCCTGGCAGGCCAGTCGATGGAACCCGACCCGGGCTCCCCGCGCCCCGGGGCATCGGCGATCTGCACATACTTGACGAGATCCCCGGCGTTGGCCAGTTCGGCAACCACGTCCTCGCCCTCCACCGTGGAGTGGTAGAGGTCGTAGAGGACGCCGAAGTTCGGCGAGTTGACGCCCCTGGCGACGTAGACGGCTTCCGAAGTCCGGTCCAGAAGGGCTCCGGGGTGGTCAACACGGATGTTCACCGGTTCGAGGACCAGGGTGATGCCCGAACCCTCGATGTGCGCCACGCCGCGGGTGAAGATCTCGATCAGTTCGTCCAGCTGGTCCTGCCGCTTGCGGCCGCCAAAGCCGGTGCCGCTGCCCACCACAATCCGTGGGCAGCCGAGCTGCCGTGCCACCTCGACGCCGGCATCGAGGCCGGTGTAGAAGGGCGCGTGGTCCTTGGGCGGGATCATGAACTGCATGCGCGGTTCGGCCAGTTGTGCGGTGAGCTGGACTCCGGTTTCCTCAAGGGCTGCCTTGAGGGCTGGAATGTCCTTGCCGGTGGGCCCCCACATTTCCACGGCGTCGAAGCCGGCGGCGGCTGCTGCGCGGACCCGGTCTGCGGCGCTGTCGCCTGCTTCCGAGAACAGGAGGTCGATATTGGGCGCAAGTTGGTACATGGATTTCTCCTTGAAGTAAGAAAGGTAAGCTGGATTGTGGGCCGTCAGCGCCCGGATCCACCGGTTTTTGGGTGTGAAAGGCCGCCGCACAGCGTTCGAGGCGCTGCGCGGTGGTCAACCGTTGCGGGTCAGCCCTTCAGGCCGCCGGAGAATCCCTGGATGAAGCGCTTCTGCGCGAACAGGAACAGGGCGAGGATGGGGATCATGGACACGATGACGATGGCGAAGATCGAGTTCCACTGGGACACCAGGGAGCCGATGTAGTAGTACATGGCCACCGGCAGCGTCTGGTTGGCGGAGCCGCCCAGGAAGATCAGCGATGTGAAGAAGTCGTTCCACACGATGAGCCCGGCAAAGATGGTCACCGTGCCGGTGGCGGGAGCCATCATGGGGAACACCACCTTGGAGAAAACCTGGGACTTGCTGGCGCCATCGATAGTTGCCGCTTCTTCGTAGTCCGTGCCGAGGCCGCGGAAGAAGTTTGCGTAGAGGAAGATCGAGAGCGGCAGGAGCATGCCGGTGTAGAGGACGATCAGGCCCCAGGCCGATCCGGTAAGTCCAAGGGCGCGTGCACCCATGTAGAGGGGGACGGCGCCGAGTTGGCCGGGCAGGATGATGGCGACCAGGAAGAGGTAGTACGCGCCCTTGCTCCAGCGGCGGGTGCTCCGTGAGATGACGTATCCGGTGACGGAGCCGAGGGCAATGAGTCCCACAATGCTGCCAGCGGTGATGATGAGGCTGTTGACCAGGCCCAACACCACGTTGGAGTTGCCGGTGGCGGTCAGGACGTCCACGAAGTTGCTGAAGTCAGGGCTTGTTGGCGGAGCCAGGGCCGAGGTGGTGAACAACTCGGTGTCCGGCTTCAGGGCGGTGGTCACCAGGAAGTAGAACGGCGCGAGGAACAGCAGGGCGAGTGCCCACAGGCCGACTTCGCGGAGCAGGGTGAGTTTGGTGTAGCGGAACATGGCTTAGTCCTCGGGGTTCGAACGCGTCAGCCGCTGCTGGAGTACGGCGAAGATCAGGATGATGGCGGCGAGCACCAGGGCCAGGGCGGCACCGCCCCCGAAGTTCCCGAGCGCAAAGGCCTGCTTATAGACCTGGGTGGCCAGCGTTTCCGTGGCTCCCGCGGGTCCGCCGCCGGTGAGCGCCATGATGGGGTCGAAGACTCGCAGTCCCTGGACGATTCCCAGCGTGGTGGCTATGGCGACGGCGGGTCGGATGGCGGGCAGGGTAACGTTCCGGAACCGCTGCCACAGGTTGGCGCCGTCAATGGCGGCCGCTTCCTCGACTTCCACCGGGACGCCGGCCAGGCCGGCCATGAAAATCACCATGGCAAAGCCGGTTGACGACCAGACCAGTACCACCAGGACAGTCCAGATGGCCCACTGCGGGTCGGCCAGCCACGGCTTGGCCTGGTCGCCGGCGCCTATTGCCGTCAGGAGGGCGTTGAACGGACCGTCGAAGTCGAAAATGTATTTCCAGATGTAGGCCGTGGCCAGCGGGCTGAGCACCACCGGCATAAAGAAGAGGGTCCGGAGGATGTAGCGGGTCTTGAGGACCCGGTTCAGGCCCAACGCAATGACCAGTCCTGCGATATTGCCCAGGAGAACCGAGCCGAAGGCCAGGAAAAGGGTGTTGGAGAGGGCTCCGACTTTCGTGGGGTCCTTGAAGATGGCCTCGAAGTTGGCCCAGCCCGTGATTTTGAACGAGCCGATGCCCGTCCAGTTGGTGAAGGCGAAGAATCCGCCGATTCCGGTTGCCACGTAGTGGATGGCAACCACCAGTGCGATTCCCGGCAGGGCCCACCACCAGTGTCCGAACTCCAGGCCGCGGCCCCGGGGGCGGGCGTTCTGTCCCGCCCCCGGAGTGCGCCTGCCTCGCCGGGGTGCTTCTGCTGCTTCGCTTTTCGGTTGCATCGTCGCAGTCATGGTATTCCTTGCTTGTCCCTTTGAGTGGTCGG
Source organism: Arthrobacter sp. 210 2 (assembly GCF_059093025.1). NCBI lineage: Bacteria > Bacillati > Actinomycetota > Actinomycetes > Micrococcales > Micrococcaceae > Arthrobacter > Arthrobacter sp. 210 2. The sequence continues at coordinate 438,808 of NZ_JBNHIE010000003.1, read as the reverse complement.
AACGTTGATAGTGAAGAACGGCTACTGTCCCCAGGCGGCGTCCATGGCCTGCAGGACCTGGTCAGGGGTCTTCTGGCCGGTGATAATTCCCTGCACGCCGGTTGCGAGGGCGTCGTAGACGGCGGAGTTCGGCCACTGGCTGTTCGGCAACGGCCCGTATTTTCCATCCTTGATCAGGTCGCCGACGTTCTTGTACGCGCCGCCCTCGAAGTCGTAGCTGTCGATGCCACTCACCGGCAGCGCGCCGTCGATCTCTGCGAACGCCTTGGTCTGCTCCGGTTCGGCAGCCCAGGCGAGGAACGCCTTGGCGGCGTCCTTGTTCTTGGAGGCGGCGTTGATGGAGAAGGCGTAGTTGGCGCTGGCGTAGACGTAGTCGTTGCCAGAGCCCTTTTCAGCCGGCAGTGCCCGCACGCCGAATTCGGAACCGGCAGCGGCGGACTGCAGCTGCTTCCAGCTCGTGGCCGGAATGAATCCTGCCAGTGACGTACCGCTGGCAAGGCCCTTGGTAATGGCGTCGAAACCGGCGCCGGCGGCGCCCTTCTGGAAGCAGCCTGCGTCCTTCAGGGTGTTGACTGCTTCGAGTGCCGACTTCCAGCCGTCCGAGCCCGCGAAGGTGACCTCATTGGCCCCGCGCTTGTCGTTCCACTGGGGGTCTTCCGCGTAAACGCGGGAGGCTGCCAGGGACATCGCGGTAAGGCCCGTGTTGGGAGGCGCCGCGCCGGCAAGGGCGAAGAGGGATTTCCCGGACGATTCGAGGGACTTGCACTGCTGTTCAAGAGCCGCAAAGTCCGCGGGGAACTCGCCGGCCTCCTTGACCGCAACCTCGTTCGCGACCAGTGCGGACACGGTAATGGCCGTTGCCTGGCCGAAGACCTTGCCCTCCGGGCCGAAGCTGCTGGCGCTCCCCTCAGGCAGGAGCTCTTTGGCGGAATCGTCCAGGGGCTCAAGGAACCCGGCCTCCGCCAGGGGAAGGATGCTGCGTCCCTGGCCGCTGCCCGGCGAGGTCACCACAATGTCCGAGGCGTTGCCGGCCTGGAGCTGGGTCCGCAGGGTCTGGTCATAGGAGTCGTTAGGCTGGGGGTTGAACGTGATCTTGACGTTCGGGTTGGTCTCCATGTACTTCTCGGCGAGTACCTGAAAGGGGCTCTCGATGGTGTTGGAGGTGGCGAATGACAGGGAGAATTCCTGCGAGCCGCTTGAAGAGGCGTTGCTGCCGGTGGAGGCCGAGCAGCCGGTAAGGACGAGGGCTGCGATGGTGGGGACGGCGAGGGCGCCGGCCTTCAGGCCCGAATAGCGACGGTGCTGTGTCATGTCCAGCCTTTCTGACTTCGTTGTCGAAATTATCCGGGAGCCGTGACCCCGGTCACTCACCAGTATGCGGGAGATGTGCAGAAAAAGCACATAAGTCTTGCCGATGACAGACATAAGTTGAACGGGGGTCTGCAGAAGCAATCCGCATCGGAGGATGTGATGCACATCGCAGAACCTATTGATGCCACTGATACACTGACTGGACGAAAGTTCACCGTTGAAAGATCGACGTGCCGTGACGAATAATGTCCTGCTTTCCCGGCTCGACCTCAACCTGCTGATCTCGCTGGATGCCCTGATTACCGAGCGGAGCGTGACGAGGGCGGCCGAGCGGCTCCACCTGAGCCAGCCGGCGCTGAGCGCCTCGCTGGCGAGGCTCCGGTCCCATTTCGGGGATCCCATCCTGGCCCGCCGGGGCAATGCCTATGAGCTCACGCCCTTCGCGCTGCGGCTGGCAGAGCACACCACAACGGCGCTGGAGGCCGCCCGCCGTGTCTTCGAAAGCCAGGCGACCTGGGAGCCGAGCGAATCAGAGCGCGAGTTCTCCATTTACGGCTCTGATTACGGCTTTACCACGATCGGACGGGTGGTTTCGGAGCTTGCGGCCGAGCGCGCCCCCGGGGTCCGGTTCCGGTTCATGCTGCATAACCCGATGGTGGTGGAGGATGCCGCAAACCGCCTGCGTTCGGTGGACGGCATGGTGATTCCGCACGGCTTCCTGACCGGGCTCCCCTACCTTGACCTGTGGCGGGACGGCTGGGTCGCCGTCGTCTCGTCGTCCAATGACGCCGTTGGCGAGAACATCACCATGGAGAATATCGCCGAACTTCCCTGGGTGATGACCTACCAGACCCGTTCGGCGTCAACGTCGGCAGAACGCCAGATCATGCAGCTCGGTGTTGAGCCGCGTGTGGATGTGGTGGTGGAGAGCTTCCAGTCCCTGCCGCACTTCGTGGTGGGTACCAACCGGATCGCGCTCATCCAGGCGGCGCTGGTGCCGTTCGCGCTGCGCGTCGGCGGGGTGCGGATCCTGCCGCTGCCCTTCGATGCCACGCCCCTGGTCAACGCCCTGTGGTGGCACCCCGTCCATAACCGGGATTCGGAGCATGAGTGGATGAGGGAGCTCTTCACGGAGGCTGCCGGCATTGTTGCAGCGGCCGCGGCCCAGGAAGCCCCGTAAACAAATGCGCGCTTAAATGCCTCGGTGCCCGCCGGATGGACCGGCGGGCACCAAAGCATTCGGGATTGCAGGGTCAGGCGGATGCCAGGACAGACCGCATGCTCTTGCGTATGAGGTCGTGCTGCTTGCGGACCAGCAGCAGCGGATCCACCTCACCGAGCTCGGCGAAGGCGTGGCCCTCCCACTCGCTGGACCAGTAGCCGCGGTACCCGCCCTCGACGAATACCCGGACGAGTTCCGGATAGTCGATGGCCGGTTCGTTTCCTTGCTCGTCGATGTCATAGAACTTCGCGTGGACGTGCATGATCTGCGGCATGATGTCCGCCCACTCCTTCGGGCTAACGTGGCCGTGCATGTTGAAGGCCAGGTGCGCGAAGGAACCTAGGCGGGCCGGATCGAAGTCCCGTCCACGGAGGTAGCCGATGAACTCCTCCTGCCGGGCCCGCATTGGGGCGTCGGTAGCCCAGATGGCCTGCAGCGTGTGGATGGCTTCGTCGTCGAGCCCGGCGCGGCGGACGGCCCGCAGGAGCGTCGGGGACATGCTGTGCATGGTGGAGGAGAAGTCCGCCACGAAGCCCAGCAGCGGCGAATCGAGTTCCGCGTAGACGTCGCGGACCTTCATGATTTCCGGCGAGTTGGGGCCCAGCGGTGCGTGGATCTCGTAGGCGAGCTTGAGTTCGAGGTCCTCGGCGAGCGGCAGGAGCCGGCGCAGCAGCTCCGGCTTGGCGCTCTGGATGCGGACCAGCGGGAAGCCGAGTTTCTTGGCGCCATGGAAGAGCGTCTCGGTGAACTCATACTCCTCGTCCGGAGTCATGTCGCGGTCCCGTCGGCGGCCCATGTCCAGGTTGGCGCCGAAGGAGCTGGCGGTGAAGCCGTGCTTGTCGAAGGCCTCCTGCCAGGAACGGGCGAAGCCATCCGTCACGTGCGGGTAGGTGGGCAGGACCTGGGAGGCCACGATCTCGATGCCGGGGCCGATGCCCAGCCCGGCCACGCGGTTCAGCAGGCCGTCGAAGTCGTACCAGCCGGCCCTGAACTCGGCGCTGGCGGAGTACAGGGTAAGCCCGAGCGAGAAGGGATCGTCCTCAGCCTTCGGCGGAGGTGGGGCCACCGCCGTCGTCAATGCAGGAGCCGCGGCCACCCTGTCCGTAACGGTCAGCTCGAGTGTCTGGTTCACGAAGTTGGGGACGTACATGCCGGGGCCGCCGTCCTGGCCCGGGGCGATCTGCATATAGGGCAGGCGCAGCTCCCCGATCAGCTGGACCGTGTGCTGGCCGCCCAGGGCCACCGGGGTATCCCGCTTGGCGATCAGCAGGGGGTGCTCCTGCAGGTACCAGAGGGTTTCGCTCCGGGCCGGCAGGTCGGCGAGTGCGTAGCGGACGCCTCCGAGTTCCAGGGCCAGGTCATCGGCAGGAACGTCCTGTCCGTCAATGGTGAGCCGCAGGCTGGAGACCGAGGAGAGCCACAGGCTCCGGTACCACGGCAGCGTCAGGGCCAGGGCAAGGCCGTCGGGATGGGTGCGGAGGCTTGAATCGTCAAGAAGTCCGTTGGGCATGGCTGTTCTCTTTGCTGGAGGAGGAATGGGTTTTTATTGAAGTCCGGCGGTGATGCGGCGGATCAGCGCGTGCTGGCGCCGCACCTGTTCGATGGCCCGCCAGGGCGTGCGTTCGCCTTCGTATTCGCTGGAGAGGTAGCCGGTGTAGCCGGCGTCCTTGATCGCCTTGAGCACCGGCAGCCAGGGAATCTGCTGGTCTTCGAGTTGCTCGTTGATGTCGTGGAACTTGGCCTGGATGAACACCACGTACTGGGCGATTGCTGCGAAGTCGGCGGGGTCGACGCCGATGCCGTCCAGGAAGGCGGGCCGGGTTGCGCGGGTCTCGCCTTCGCGCAGCGGGATGGGCCGGTCCTGGAATATTCCGGTGTCGATGAGCAGGCCGAAGTTCTTGGTTCCGGTCCGTTCGATGAGGCCAATGTAGTCGTCCACGACGGGGTGCTTGATGGGTGTGGGTGAGTGGATCTCGGGGCAGATGATGATCCCCAGCTCGTGCGCCAGGTCGAGGGAGCGTTCCACGGACTCGGTCCAAATCGGGTCCGGAACCAGGTCGCTGGATACAACGCCGATTTTGGGCCGCACAAAGCCGAAACCCAGCCGGTGGGCAAGCCGCAGGTCACGCTGCAGTGCCTCGGCACCCTCGGCAGCCGTCATGCTCCGCCCCGGGTGCAGCCGGGTATCGATCCAGGATCCGTAGCTCGTGGGCTCCAGGGAGTACTTTTCGAGCAGGCTGAACCAGTTGTCGGTCCATGCCGGGGTGGGTTCGGGGTAGCCGGGCACGTGGCCTTCACCGAGGATCTCGACGCCGGTGGCACCCACATCCGCCACGGCCGCCAACGCGGTTTCCAGGTCCATCACCGTGCCGTAATCGCCCATGAAGCTGTAAAGGGAAACGCCGTAGCGGAAGGTACCGCCGCCGCCTTCCGGCGCCAGCGTTACTTTCCGGCTGACCCGGTGGGTGGTGGGCTGGTGCTCAACAGGGATGTAGGACATCCGCAGCCGCAACTCGATGCTGATCTCGTGGACGCCCTGCGGCAGGCCGCCGTCGAGCGGAACGGTGACCACTGCCGCCTCCTCAAGGGGCCAACGGACGCCGTCGCTCTCCCAGAGCTGCCGCAGGGTGTAGGTCCGCCCGCCCAAGGTCCACAGCGGAACGTCGGGTCCGACGTCAACGAGGTTGCCCACCCGGACGGCGATGCCGTCAATGAGGGACGCGGCCATGCCGCGGTATGAAGGCATCCGGACCCGGAACTGGAAGCCGGTCACGCGTCCGCCCTCGGTGACGTTGCGGAAGCCGACGGACTGGATGAGGTCTCTTTCGAGAAGCATCATTGCTCACTCTCTCTAGGTGCAAAACCAGCGTAACAGCATTATGTCGGTTTCACACCTAAGTTTGTGAGTATCCTGCCTAACTCTCCCCGGGTGCCCCGTTCAGCTCGGCCCGCGTGGGCGGGTTGGCACCGGGACGCGACACGGTGACAGCAGCAGCCCGGGCAGCGTGGGACAGGAGTTCGGCGAGGCCTTCGGCGGGAAGTTCCCGGAGGTCCTTGCGGTTCTGCGCACCGTCCAGGCCGCGGTCCACCAGGCCGGACAGGAGCGCCGCCATAAACGAATCCCCGGCACCCACGGTGTCCGCCACCTCAACCTTTGGCGCATCCACCTTGGCCTCGCCGGCCCGGGTGATTCCCCACGGCCCGTCAGCGCCGCGCGTGACCACCACCATGGCCGGCCCTTCCGCACCGCCCAGGGTCAGCCAGCGGCGCGCGGCGTCCAGCACGTCCATGTCCGGGTACAGCCAGGCCAAGTCCTCGTCGGACGCCTTCACCACGTCCGCCAGGGACACAAACTTCTCCGCATGGCGCCGCGCGTAGGCCACATCGGTAATGATGCTGGGCCGGCAGTTGGGGTCGAAGCTGATGGTGGCGCGCGGGTGGGCATATTCGACGGCGGCGAGCACGTCGGTGGCGCCCGGCGCCAGCATCGTGGCGATGGAGCCGGTATGCAGCAGGGTGGTGCCCTGCAGCATAAAGGCGAGCCGGTCAGCGATGCCGGGAAGCTGCCAGGTGAGGTCGAACGTGTAGGTGGCGGCGCCGTCGTCGTCAATCAGGGCGGTGGCCACGCTGGTGGGCAGCTCGTCCGGGCCCAGCGGCAGCATCACGGAACTGGCGCGCAGGTGTGCCGCCACCGAGTCGCCGTACGCGTCGCGGCCGTACCGGCCGATAAACTGCACGGGGTGGTCCAGGCGGGCCAGGCCCACCGCCACGTTGAGGGGGCTGCCGCCCACGTGCGCTTCGATTCCGGAGGCGCGCTGGACAACGTCGACGAGGCCTTCGCCAATAACTGTGAGCATGCTCATACTCTGCCAGAGGAGCGGCTGGCCGGCACGTTGCTAAGCACGATGACGGTAATTCCTGCCGACTGGCCGGGCTGACTGATGCTCTGACCCGCTATGGCGCCAGCAGCTCCTGGACCAGCTCCCGGCACTTCACGTAGGCCGGGGCGTGGGGATCGATGAGCGCGAAGTGGTCCCCGGGTACCGTCACCAGCTGCGCGGGCACCTTTCCGCCGCGGCTTGCCTCCACATACGTGTCGGACATGGCCAGCGGCACATCGTCGTCCTCTGTCGTGTGGACGGCATAGACGAGGATGTCCAGCGGCAGCGCGGCCATCGGATCCGCGTACCGGTGCCGTCCGGGAACGTCCGACGACGGCCCGCCCAGCAAGTTGGCCACGGCACCGTTGCTGAGGTTGAGCCTTTCAGCTTCCGCCAGATTAAGGACACCGGACTGGCTCACCACTCCGGTGAGGCGGACGCCGTCGGCTGTGGCCACGACTTCGCGCTGTTCGGCCTCCAGCCCCAGCCGGCCCAGCCGGTCCCGTCCTGCCGCCCACACCGCCAGGTGGCCGCCGGCGGAGTGCCCCAGGGCGACAACCTTTCGCAGGTCCAGCGCATGCCGGCCGGCAAGGTCGCGGAGTTTGTCGATCCCCGCCAGCACGTCCTCGAAGGTGTGCGGCCAGCCCCCGCCGTTTCCGGCCCTCCGGTACTCCAGGTTCCAGGCCGCCATGCCGTGGCTGGCAAGGTCCAGGGCAATCGGCTCCCCCAGTTCCGCACCGTACGTCGAGCGCCAGTACCCGCCGTGGATCACCACCACCACGCCCCGGTGTGTCCCGCCCCCGGGCACCTCCTGCAGGAAAAGCTCGCCCCACTGGCTGGGGTCGTCGCCGTAGCCATACCTGTTCCGCTGCACTGCGTCCTCCACGTGCCGAGCCTACACGGAGGGCTTTGCTGCATTACCGCCGAGGCAGGTGCCCCCGCCGGACGGGCAGGGTTAGGCTCAGGAGGAAACTGCAGGCAAAGGAGACGCAGCATGAGCAGCAGGACCGGCCCCGCCCGGACGCCGGCAACAGCCGGCCGGAAGCCATCCGCACCCGGAGATCATTCCCGTCTTTCCGCGCTCGTGGCCGCCGCCCCCGGACGGCCGGGGCAGGTGTCCTTTTCTCCCTTCGACGGCGGCGCTGTGGGTGAAGTGCCTGTCTGCACTTCCGGTGACGTCAAAAACGCCGTTGCCGGCGCGCGGGCAGCCCAGCGGAAGTGGGCCGCCGTTTCCATGAGGGAGCGCAGCGCCGTCGTCCGGCGTTTCCATCAACTGCTTCTCGAACGGGAGACGGAGATCCTTGACCTCGTCCAGGCCGAGAGCGGCAAGTGCCGGCTCAATGCGTTCGAGGAACTTGCCGACGCAGCCCTCACCGCGGCCTACTACGGGCGCACAGCCGAACGGTACCTGCGCCCCGCACGGCGGAGGGGTGCGGCCCCGGGCCTGACAAGGGCCGTGGAATACCGAACTCCCAAGGGCGTGGTGGGCATCATCAGCCCGTGGAATTATCCGCTGACCCTCGCCGTCTCGGACGCAATCCCCGCCCTGCTGGCGGGCAACGCGGTTGTCCTCAAACCTGATTCGCAGACCCCTTTCACCCCGCTGCTGGCCCTGGAACTGCTGCGGGAGGCCCGGCTTCCGCATGACCTGTTCCACATCGTCACCGGGGACGGACCCCTATTGGGACCGGCGCTCATCGCCGGGATTGATTTCCTGATGTTCACCGGCTCGTCGGAAACTGGGAAACTGGTGGCAAAGCAGTGCGGCGAGCGCCTCATTGGTTTCTCCGCGGAGCTGGGCGGGAAGAATGCCATGCTGGTCCTCGCGGACGCGGACCTGGAAAAGGCCGCCCGGGGTGCCGCGCAGGGCTGCTTCTCCAATTCAGGGCAGCTGTGCATCAGCATGGAGCGGATCTACGTGCACCACGGAGTCTTCGCGGGATTCCTGGCTGCCTTCACGAAGGAGGTGGAGGCGCTTCGCCTGGGTACTGGTCCGGGCTGGGACATCGACATGGGTTCACTCACCGGCCAGCGGCAGCTGGACCGGGTCACCGCCCACGTCCAGGACGCCGTCTCGAAGGGTGCCAGGATTGTCACGGGCGGCCGCGGCAGGCCGGACCTTGGCCCGTTCTTCTACGAACCCACCATCCTCACCGGCGTGACGGAGGACATGACCGTCGCGCGTGAGGAAACGTTTGGACCCGTCGTCGCCGTGTACCAGGTGAAGGACGACGACGAAGCCGTCGCCTTGGCCAATGACTCCCGCTACGGACTGAACGCCAGCGTTTGGTCCGCCCGCCACGGACAGAAAGTGGGGCGGCGGCTGCTGGCCGGGACCGTCAACGTGAATGACGGGTACTCGGCTGCATGGGCCTCCCACGATGCGCCGATGGGCGGGATGAAGGACTCCGGTGCCGGGCGGCGCCACGGCCGGGCGGGAATTCTGAAGTACACCGAGGCGCAGACCGTCGCAATTCAGCGGATCTTCCCCATTGGCCCGGCGCCGGGAATGACAAACAAGCGGTACACCCGGCTGGTCAAGGGCGCGATACGCCTGATGGGCCGGTTCTCCTGATGGGACCCGGCTGATGGGCCGCGGCACTTCCCTGTCCGGCAGGACCGTGCTGGTCACAGGGGGAGGCAGCGGCCTGGGCCGGCGGATGGCCATCGGTGCCGCCCGGCGGGGTGCCCGCGTGGTCATCTGGGACGTCTCCGCCGAAAGCGGCAGCTCCGTCCGGGAGGAAATCCGCGCCGCGGGCAACCTTGCGGAAGCGCAAACCGTAAACGTGGCGGACAAGGATGCTGTCAAGCAAGCAGCAGCGGCTGCCGGGCAGGTGGATGTGCTGGTCAACAATGCGGGGGTGGTCAGCGGCCGGCAGCTCCTCGACGCGACCGACGACGACATCAGACGGACGTTCGACGTCAATGTCCTGGCCCTCTACTGGGTGACGCGCGCGTTCCTGCCCGGGATGGTGGACCGGGGCCGGGGCGCCGTAGTAACCATCGCAAGCGCGGCGGGCCTGGTGGGGGTGGCCAAACAGACTGACTACTCCGCCAGCAAGTTCGCGGCCTTCGGCTTCAACGAATCCTTGCGCGCTGAGCTGCGGAACGGAAGGACCGGAGTGTCAACCTTGGTGGTCTGCCCGTACTACATCGACACGGGAATGTTCGACGGCGTGCGCACCCGGTTTCCCAGGCTGCTTCCCATCCTGAAGGAAGAAGAAGTAGCGGCGGGGATCCTGGACGCCATAGAAAGCGGACGGCAGAAACTGGTGCTGCCGCCGCTCGTGAACTTGGTTCCGGCAGCGCGGATGCTTCCCGTCGGAGCGTTCGACCGCCTGATGGATGTCCTGGGCATCAACCGGACCATGGACCAGTTCACCGGGCGCGCCCGTGATGCCTTATAGCCCCAGCCACATTGGTTCCGTCACCGGAAGTCGACACTCTTGTCTTTGGCTACCTCCAGCAGCGTCGTCTGGAAGGCGATCTCGGCCGCGGCCCTGACCCTGTCATGCCGGTGTGCCAGGAGCACCCGGCGGGAGGGGGCACTCGAGCCCAGCGAGACGATGCTGACACCTGGGTGCTTGTTCACCACAGCCGTCCGGGGGGCAAGGGCTATGCCCAGGCCCACGCTGACCATAGCCTGGGCCTCCTGGTAGTCATTGGCATGGAAGGAAATCCGCGGTGAAAATCCTGCAGCCTGGGCGCTGCGGTGGAGCACCTCGACCACCGGGTGCTCCTCTTCCCGGACAATCCACTCCTCATTCGCCAGGTCCGCCATGTCCACCTGCTTGCGGCGGGCGAGCCTGTGGTCCTTGCCCACGATGAGGGCCGTGGCATCCTCGAAGACGGTTGTCAGGGCGAAGTTTTCCGGGCTCAGGCGGTTCCATTCGTAGTCCCAGAGCAGGGACATCCCCACTTGCCCGTTTTCCAGCATCTCAATGAGGTCATCAAAGCGGCTGCTGCGTACGTGCAGGGTGATCGCCGGGTACTGCGCCTTGAACCTGCTGATGACCAACGGCAGGAACGAACCACCCAGGGTGGGAAACGTCCCCATGGTGAGGCTGCCCCGGTTCAGCCCCGCGATCTCGGCAAGGTCCGCTTCCGCCGCTGCCATCTGGCGGAGGATCCTTCGTGTGTGCGCCGTCAGGACATGGCCTGCGTCCGTGGGCACCATTCCCCTGGCCTGCCGCTGCAGGAGGGGCTGCCCCACTTCGGCCTCGAGGCGCCGGAGCTGCTGCGAAACGCCGGAGGGGGAATAGACGTGCTTCTCTGCCGCGGCAGTGATCGAACCGAGCTCCACAACATCCAGCAACAGTTCCAGTCTCCGAACGTTCAGCATGGCGGCCTTCCTTGAAGTTTTCGTTATACCCCCCTAACAATTTTAGCCACTTACTTCATCCAGTGCGGCGCGGCGCGGGGTGCCGTCGCGGTCCCCGCCCGAAAAGACCCAGTCCACGTTCCTGACGCGTGGCTTCAGGGTGCTACGAATGAAGTAAAAGTGCAGGGATATGCAGTTTTTAGCGTTTGTAATTCATCTGGGATGGGCATCACACTGGGTTAGCCGACAGGGCAGATCGCCCGTATTCCGGCGCCGGGAAGGTGTGAAAGCAATCATGGTAAAGATCCCTGCCGCTTGGATGCGTGGCGGAACCAGCAAGTGCTGGGTCTTCGAATGGGACAGCCTGCAGGTCCCGGGGAAGACCGTGGATGAGGTCCTCCTGCGGCTCTACGGGAGTCCGGACAACCGCCAGATCGATGGTGTTGGCGGCGGTACATCGACCACCAGCAAGGCCGTCATCCTGTCCCGCTCGCTCTCCGATGAAGCGGATGTGGATTACACCTTCGCCCAGGTGGGCATCGAGGAACAGCGCGTCGACTGGGGCAGCAACTGCGGCAACTGCTCGGCCGTCGTCGCCCCGTATGCCATCGAACGCGGCTGGGTGGAAGCGGGTCCTGAGACCACGCTGGTCCGCACCCTGAACACCAACACCAACCAACTCATCCTGCAAAAGGTCGATACACCCGGCGGCGAACTGGGTTACTCCGGCGACCAGGTCATCCCCGGTGTACCGTTCCCAGGCATGCCGGTGGGAATGGGCTTCTTCGACCCCGCCGGACGGACAACGGGAAAGCTCTTCCCCTCCGGGGAGCCAATGGACAAGGTCACCTTTGACGGCAGGCAGGTGCCGGCAACGCTTATCGACGCCGGCGCTCCCGTTGTCATCGTGGAAGCCGAATCCGTGGGCCTGACCGGCCACGAAACGGCAGCAGAGATCGACTCGCGGACCGAACTGCTGGTGCATCTCGATGACATGCGCCGAGACGCTGCGGTGCAGATGGGACTGGCCGGAAGCCGGGCGGAAGCCGAACGCGCCATTCCCAAACTGGCCCTCGTGGCCAGGGCCGGGCAGTCCGACGAAGCGGACCTGGTGGTCCGCATGCTGTCCATGGGCCGCCTCCACCCGGCCCTTGCCATCACGGGCAGCGTTGCTCTGACCATGGCGGCCCAGCACACCGGAACCGTGGCGGCGAACCTCATCACCAGTGACGTTTCACAGGGCGTCACCCTGCGGACCCCTGCCGGCCTGGTCCAGACCTGGTCTGAAGCCAGGGACGGGGTCCCCGTTGTCGGTGCGCTGCGCAGTGCCCGGCGGCTTGCCGACGCGGAACTCCTGCTGCCGGACACCTGGTAAAGCGCCCCATTACAAGCACGCCCCCTCCGGCTGCCCCCACAGCTGGCACGGCACATGATTAAGGACCCCTCAATGACGAGTCAAAAGTCTTCCCTGGAACCTCCCGAAGGCCTCCAGGAAACAGCGGCCACGGAACAGCCCGAACCGGCCAAGCACAGCCGCCGCATGGTGCTGGGAGCAGTAGCCTCCTTCGCCGTTCTTGGCCTGGCAACAACCGTGCTGGGCGAAGGGCTCCTGAACCCGCCCTCCAGCACCGAAGACGGGAACTACAGCGGCGAAACCGTTGAATTCCTGATTCCCCTGGCCTCCGGCGGCGGCACCGACACCTGGGCCCGCTTCATCGGTACGGAACTGACCAACTACATCCCCGGCCGCCCCGGATTCGCGCCCGTCAACGAACCCGGCGGCGAGGGCATCTCGGGCACCAACAAGTTCGCCCGCTCGGCAAAGACCGACGGTACCGAGATCCTGGTGGGCACCGCGTCCACCGTGGTTCCGTGGGTCCTGGGCCGCTCGGCCGTGAAGTACTCGTTCGAGGACCTGAAACCCGTGGTGGTCAACGGCACCGGCGGCGTCATCTACGCCCGGACCGAAGCCGGCGTCAACGGCATCGGCGACCTCATCAACAGGGACAAGCCCCTAGAATTCGGAGGCATCAGCGCCACCGGGCTGGACATCACCACCCTCGTCGCCTTCGATCTGCTCGAAGCGGACGTGACCTCCACCTTCGGCTTCGAAGGCCGCGGCCCGGTCAACCTGGCGCTGCAGCGCGGAGAGATCGACCTGGATTACCAGACCACCTCCGCCTACGGCTCCGCCGTGGAGGGCATCGCCAAGGAGGGCAAAGCCACCGTGCTGATGTCCTTCGGGCAGCTGGACGGCTCCGGCGACGTCATCCGGGACCCCAACTTCCCGGATGTGCCCACGGTCGTCGAAGCGTACGAGCAGCTGCACGGCAAGAAGCCCTCAGGGGAAAAGTTCGAGGCGTACAAGACCCTGCTCGGCCTGACGTACACCTACCAAAAGGGCCTTTGGGTCCCCAAGGACACGCCCGAGAAGGCCATCACGCTGCTGCGTGAATCAAACGAAAAGCTCGGCGCCGACCAGGGCTTCCAGGCAAAGGCAGCGAAAGTCCTGGGCGGCTACCCCCTGGTAGCGGACGCGGACATGGCCAACCGCGTCAGGGACGCCTACACCGTCAGCAGCTCCGTCAGGTCCTACGTCAAGGACTTGCTCGAGAGCACCTACAACATCCACGTTGAATAAGGACCATCATGCTTGACTCCGCTATGGCAGCGCTGGCATCACTCGCTGACCCGTCCCTGCTCATCATGCTCCTGATCGGCACAGTCGCCGGCCTCATCATGGGCCTCATCCCCGGCCTCGGCGGCACAGGCGCCGTCGCCATCCTCCTGCCCATCACCTTCGGCATGGAACCGCCACAGGCCCTGGCACTCCTCATCGGCGCACTCGCCGTGGTCCACACGTCAGACACGGTCTCGGCCGTGCTGCTTGGTGCCCCCGGCTCCGCCTCAGCCAGCGTGACAATGCTCGACGGCTACTCCATGGCCAAAAAAGGGCAGGCCGCCAGGGCACTGACGCTTGCGTTCCTGTCCTCCATGGCGGGCGGCATCATCGGCGCCGTCGGCCTCACGCTCGCCATACCCCTCGCCCGGCCGCTCGTGCTGTCCTTCGCAAGCCCGGAACTGTTCATGCTGACAGTCCTCGGCGTAGCCCTCGCCGCCGTTCTCTCCCGCGGCAACATCATCAAGGGCATCTCCGCAGGCCTCCTCGGCCTGGTCCTCGGCATGGTGGGCACCTCACCCACAACGGCCGAGGAGCGCTTCACCTTCGGCAGCCTGTTCCTGGGCGACGGACTGTCACTGGTAGCCGTGGCCCTGGGCATCTTCGGCCTGGCCGAAATCGCCTCACGGGCCAGCCAGCGCCGCGGCCAGACGGAGAACATCACCGTTGGCGGAGGCTGGGGCAAGGGCATCCGGGAATGGCTGTCCCACTGGACGCAGGTCATCCGGGGCGCACTCATCGGCATCTGGGCCGGCGTGCTGCCCGGCGTCGGCGCCACGGCCGGAACATGGCTGGCCTACGGCCAGGCCGTTGCAACCGCCAAGGACAAGCGCCAGTTCGGCAAGGGCGACCCCCGCGGCATCGTCGGCCCCGAAAGCGCCAACAACTCCGTCGAAGCCGGCGACCTCATCCCCACCCTTCTGTTCGGCATCCCCGGCGGCGTCCCTTCGGCAATGCTCCTGGGCATGCTGCTTACCTACGGAATCCAGCCGGGCCCGTCCATCATCACCGAACACCTGGACCTGATGTACCTCATCGTGTGGTCCTTCGCGATTGCTTCCATCCTCGGGGCCCTGTTCTGCTTCCTCAGCGTCAAGCAGCTCGCCAAGCTCACCAAGGTCCCCTTCGCCGTCCTGGCTGCAGGCCTCGTGGCCGTTATGCTGCTCGGTTCCTTCCAGGAAGGCGGCCAGCTCGGCGACCTCTGGGTGATGATCATCCTCGGCGTTTTCGGCTGGCTGCTGAAGTCCACCGGATTCCCCAGGGCGCCGTTCCTCATCGGGTTCGTCCTGGCAATCCCGCTGGAACGCTACTACTTCCTCACCGACAGCCTCTACAACGGACTGGACTGGATGGCCCGCCCCGGCGTGCTGGTCTTCCTCGCCATCCTCATCCTGCCCATCCTCTGGGCCTTCATCAAGTTCATCCGCGCCCGCAGGAACACCAACCTCGACGACGGACACCGGGACGAGCGCCCGGAAGATGACGAAAGCCCGCTGAAGGACTCCACCTGGTCCCTCGCCGCCGCAGGCATCTTCGCCGCCGCCTTCGCCGCAGCATTGATTTCCTCGGCGTCGTTCTCTCCCGAGGCCCGGCTGGTGCCCCAACTGGTCAGCATCGGAGGCCTGGTCTTCTCCGGCATACTGCTCTTCATTGAGATCCGGACAAGGCTTCGCGGCAGGACGCCTAACGCAGGTCAGACCATCTCCGAGGAGGCAGAGGGAATCCTTGCCACACAGCCCGCGAAGGCAGGCTGGACCCTCGACGCAAAGTTCGCGTTCAAGACCTTCCTATGGATGACAGGGTTCCTGGCCCTCACGGCCGCCTTCGGATACCTGATCGCAGTCACGATCTTCATCCCGGCCTTCCTCCTGATAGTCGCAAGGGCCCGGCTCAAGACGGCGGTGGTCTACACAGCGGTGCTGTACGTGGTGCTCCTCGCACTCCCGTCGCTCCTTCCCATCGACCTGCCCCAGGGCTGGCTCAACACACTCGTCTAGGAACCAGCATGCCCACCACCAAAAACGACGGAAGAGAAAAACCATGACGGTTCTCGTTGCCTACGCCCCCGCCCCGGAGGGCCGCGAAGCCCTCACCCAGGGGATCGCCGAAGCAGTGCTCAGGAAAGCGGACCTCCTTGTGGTCAACGTTGGCCGCGGCCATCACGGCCTGGAGGCGAATGAGCTGAAGGACATTGAAGACCGGCTGCAGGCAGCAGGGCAGGCACTGCATCTCGAATCCTCGGTCCTCGCAGACCCCGGTGACGCGGTCATCCAGATCGCCCAGGACCGGAACGTGGACATGATCGTCATCGGCCTGCGGCACCGCTCCATGGTGGGGAAACTCATCCTGGGAAGCACCGTCCAGCGCATCCTGTTGGACGCCACCTGCCCCGTACTCGCCGTCCGCGCAGACCGGCTCAACTGACCATCCTGCTCAACCAACCACACGGCGGGACCGCCTCCATCCGGTCCCCCACTGGCTGCCGGTAATGCCGGCAGGCATGTCCCACCCCGCATTCCATCGCAACAGGAACCCCGAAGGACGGGCGCGGGGCGGGACAGCACCAGAAGGAGGCAGGGAGCCAACCAGTCACCCTGCCTCCTTCGCACGCCCCCAGCAGTTGCAGCGGGGACCCGATCCACGAGGAGACCACATGATTAGCACCGAGCAACAGACCGCCGCCCCGGAGGGCGATTCCCGGGAGCACAGTCCCGGGCCCCGGCCCCGCCGCCGTATCCTACTGATTGCGGCTGCCGGTTTCGCGCTTCTGAGTCTGGTGGCCATCGTGCTGGGAGGGAACCTCTTCACCCCGGCGGCCACCACGGATTCGGAGCCGACCATGACCGCGACCCAGATCGTCCCGCTCGTCGTCCTCGTGGTGATGTTCATCGTGGCCACCAAATGGCCGCTGAACATCGGCGTGATGGGCCTGGTGGCATCCTTCGGCATCGGCTACTTCATGCTCGGAATGACGGACCGGGAAATCCTTGCGGAATTCCCTGCCAGCATCGTCCTGACCATCATCGGTGTCACCTACTTCTTCAGCATGGCCCAGCGGAACGGCACCATCGACATCATCGTCCAGAGCTGCGTCCGCCTTGTCCGGGGCAAGACGCTGGTGCTTCCCTGGGTCTTCTTCCTGCTGGCCGCGGCGCTGACGGCGCTGGGCACCTTCTCCCCTGCCGCCGTCGCACTGCTGGCACCCGCGGCGATCGGATTCGCCTACGAGTCGCGCA
Organism: Arthrobacter sp. 210 2; assembly: GCF_059093025.1. Lineage (NCBI taxonomy): Bacteria > Bacillati > Actinomycetota > Actinomycetes > Micrococcales > Micrococcaceae > Arthrobacter > Arthrobacter sp. 210 2. The sequence continues at coordinate 422,157 of NZ_JBNHIE010000003.1, read as the reverse complement.
TCCATCCCGTCCTGATGGGCGCCTTCATCATCAACGGAGCGCACGCGGGCGGCTTCTCCCCGCTGTCCGTGGCGGGCGTGCTGGTCCATGACATCGCGCTGGACAACGGCTTCCCCATTTCCCAGGGTGCCCTCTTCACGGCCAGTTTCGCCCTCAACCTCATCCTGTCCGTCCTGACAATCGTCATTTTCGCCCTCTTGGGCCGCCTTCGGGACGGCGAAAAGGGCCAGCACGCCGACCTGGTAGTACCGGTCACCATCAGGCCGCACGGCCAGCAGATCCTCACCCTGGTGCTGATCGTTGCGATGCTCGTCTGCACCTTGGGCTTCCGCATGCCCATCGGATTTGTTGCCCTCTCCGCGGGACTCCTGCTAGCCCTCATCAACATCAAGGAACACCAGACGTTCATCGGCGGCATTTCCTGGTCCACGGTCCTGCTGGTGGCCGGCATGATCACCTACGTCTCCCTGCTCCAGCACGTCGGAGTCATCGACACCCTCGCCGAGCAGGCCCTGGCACTGGGAGCACCGCTGCTCATCGCACTCGTCCTTTGCTACGTGATAGGCGTCGGCTCGGCCTTCGCCTCCTCGACGGCGCTGCTCACCGCCTTCATCCCCCTGGCCGGCCCGCTCCTGGCCACGAGCACCCTCAGCGCCTCCGGAACGGTGGCAGCACTCGCCATTGCCGCCACCGTCGTCGACGTTTCCCCCTTCTCCACCGACGGTGCCCTTGTGGTGGCCAACGCCCGCGAAAACGACAGGCAGCGCGTCTACAAGCAGCTGATGATCTACGCCGGAGCCGTGGTGCTGACCGCCCCGGCACTGGCATGGGTCCTGCTGGTGCCAACAGGCATCATGTAAGCATCGCCGAAGGCCCCGGAATGGACCTCCCCGTTTGGCCGGGACCGTTTCTGGGCACGATGTTGTCATGGATGCTGCGGAAACTATTACTACCCAAGACTCCACGGTCGATGAATGGACGGAGGCCCTGGCCCAGTCCACCGGATCCCCGGGCGGTGGCGCCGGGTCCGGGCTGATGCTTGCCGTGGCGGCGTCACTGACTTCCATGGTTGCCGGTTACACGGAACCGAAAGAGCACGAGGGCGCGGAAGTGGCGGAGATCCGGGAGCGGGCCCAGGCCCTCCGGCGGGAGGCCCTGCAGCTCGCCGATGAGGATGCGACGGCGTCCCAGGCCTTTGGTGCCGCGTTCCGCCTGGATCCGGGTCCGGACCGGGAGGAAGCCATCCACCGCGCGTCACTCGACGCCGCCAAGTCATCGGCCGTGCTCGGCGAGCGCGCCATCGAAGCCGTCGATGACCTGGCCTGGCTGGCGGCCAACGGCAACCCGGCGCTCATTGCCGATGTCGTCGTCGCGTTCGGGGCACTGCGTGCGGCGGTGGCCGGGGCGCGGACCAACGTCAGTTTCGACCTTGCGTCGCTGCGGTCCGCGGGCGCCACCCTTGAGCAGATCCGTGAACAGCACCAGGACCTGTGGTCCGCTGTGGAACGCCTCAGCACCGCGCTTGACCGGATCGACGGACTGACGGCCCGGATTGATCACCGCGCGGCCCCCACCGATAGCATCTGATGGAGCGGGCTCCCCATTCGGTCGCCCGGCGGGACGAACCACCGCAGTGACGGCGGACCGACATTGAGGACAGTATCTTGGATGGAGTCTTAAAGGGCTTCTTTGTGGTGGGCGCGGTCATGCTGGTGGGCTACATCCTGGGCAAAACCAACGCCCTGGGCCCGCACGGCACAAAGGTGCTCTCCACCCTGACGTTCCTGGTGGGGCTGCCCAGCCTGATGTTCTCCCTGATCGCCTCCCGGCACATCTCCGACGTCCTCAGCACAACAGGCCTGATCTCGGTAGCCACGGCGGCAGCCATGATGGCCGTGTTCGCCATCATCGGCGCCATCGCCAGATGGGGCGTCCGCAGGACAACCATCGGAGCACTGGCCACCGGCATCGTGAACTCCACCAACCTCGGCGTCCCGCTGTCGTCCTACGTGCTGGGCAGCGCCACCTACGTCACGCCCATCATGCTGTTCCAGCTCGCCGTCATCACCCCGATCGCCCTGACCATCCTGGACCTCAGCGATCCCGACGCGGAAAAGCCCTCCATCGGGCGCATCCTGGCCACGCCCTTCCGCAACCCCGTGACGGTGGCGGCCGTCCTTGGAATCATCGTCAGCGCCGTCGGTATCCAGGTTCCCGAACTGATCCTGGATCCGCTGTCGCTGATCGCCCAGGTGACCGTCCCCCTCATGTTGATCATTTTCGGCATGTCGCTGCACGGCCTGTCGCCCCGCGGCACCAACGGCGACGGTGCGCCAACCACGGTGGCCGTGATCCTCAAATCAGCCGTCCAGCCCGCCCTGGCGTGGGTGCTGGCCGTGTTCGTGTTCCGCCTGGATGCGTTCAGCACGTTCGTGGTCACCGCCTGCGCCATCCTCCCCACCGGCCAGAACGTGGTCCTGTACGCCGTCCGTTACCGGGTGGGGCAGAGCCTCGCGCAGTCGACGGCGGTAATCACCTCGGTTCTAGCGGTGCCCCTGCTGCTTGGCGCGGCCTGGCTGTTGAACTGAACCGCCTGGCCCAGAGCCGCCCGGCTGCAGCGGGCAGCCACCGGCACAGGGCCCAGTAGCCCACCCCCAGCACGAGGGACCCGACGACGGCCAGGACCGGGTTGACGGGAAGCAGCAGCGGGTAGACCAGCCAGTGGGTGAGGTAGATGTACAGCGACGCCGCGGCCAGCCAGCCGATGACCCGGCGCAGGAACGCGGGCACCGGCAGCGCCGGCACCCACACCAGCAGCAGGATTCCTGCGGCGACGGTGACATCCCTGACGCTGCTGCCAAAGAAGCCCGGCAGGGTCACCAGGGTGATGGCGGAGACAGTGATCCTGTGGAGGTGGGTGCGGGCCCGCGCGAGTGCCCAGCCGAGCGCGAAGATCCAGAAGACGGGCGGGGGTTTGGGCAGGCCGGGATCCACGATGTCGTACCGGCTCAGCAGCGCGATGGCCACCAGACCGAGTGCGAAGGCGAAAGGTGCCCGGCGCTCCAGCCGGTCAACCCAGGGCACGGCCATGAGCGCTGCCACGGCCAGCAGGATGTACACCAGCAGTTCCACGAACCAGAAATGCCACTGCGTGGTCACCGCCTCAGGCCCCACCATGGCGTTGAGCAGGAAGATGTTGGCCACCGTGTAGTGGTCCGTGAGGAGGTAGGCCACGGCGATGAAGGCCGTGGAGGGCACCACTATCCGGGCAACGCCGCGGAGCTGGCGGCGCAGCCGGGTAGCCCGCTGGTCGGCCAGCTGGAACCGTGCAAAGTTGTAGCCGGCCACCGCGAAGAGCAGGTGGGCGGTCTGGAACATGATCAGCTCCACGTGCGTGGCCACAATGCACACGATGGCGACGGCCCGGAGCACAATCGAGGTCTCCAGGAAGGAGAAGGGGCTCCGCCGCCGGGGCTTCCGGCGGCGCTCCAGTTCCCGCACCGGCAAGAGGTGCCAGTCGGCGGGAAGCTGTCCCAGGACGCGTTCCAGCTGCACGGAGACCGCCACGTAGGACAGCGAGTCGCCGTCAAGGGAGACGAACGTGTCATCGTCCCCCACAACGGGACATTCCAGGGCTTCGGCGAAAATGGTCCGGACGTCGTCGGCGCGGCCGGCGGGGGCTGGACCCGCCGGAGCGGCTTGGGCTGTTGCCGCGTCATCCGCAACCGCGGCGCTGGTTGCACCGGCGGCACCCGCAGCAGCGGGCTGCGGAGCAGCAAGGCCCAGGACCCCCGGGTAGTCCACCTTGCCGGTGGCCAGGCGCGGCAGGGCTTCCACAGTATGGATCACGACGGCGGCGCGGGGCAGCCCCAGCGTGCCGGCCAGGGTTTTGGCGAGGATTCCGCCGTCGTGCCCGCCTTCGACGGCGATTACCAGGCGGTCGTCCGTGCCGGCGGCGGCCGCGGTGATCCCCATGTCGGCAAGGATCCGCTCTACCTGCCCGAGGTCCACGCGCAGACCCACAATCTTCACGAACCGGCTGCGCCGCCCCACCACCTCATACAGGCCGTTGGGCTGCCGGCGGGCGAGGTCGCCGGTGCGCAGTTCGTGGACTTCCCGGCCGAGTGCGAGGTCCGCGGGATCCTCGGCGTACCCGAGCATGACGTTGGGGCCGCTGTAGACCAGTTCCCCGTCTGCCAGGTCCTCCACCGGGTCGATGCGGAAGGATCCGCCCGGCACGGGGACGCCGATGGTTTCGGCATGGTCGGCGGCCAGGTCCGGCGGCAGGTAGGCCATCCGGGCGGTAGCTTCCGTTGCCCCGTACATGACAAAGAGGTCCCAGCCGCGGCGCTGCCCGGTTTCCGCCCAGGAGCGCACCTTCTCCGGTGCCAGCCGCCCGCCGGCCTGCGTTACGTAGCGCAGGTGCGGCAGGTCCTCGTCCGCGAAGCCGACCCGGTCCAGGAGGTCGAAGGTGTAGGGAACGGCCGCGAAGGAGGTGGCCTGCCGATCCCGGAAGAGATCCCAGAAACAGGGGTCCACCACCGAGAGGTCCGTGAGCACCAGCCCTGCCCCGCGGATCAGGTGGCTGTTCACAACTGACAGGCCGTAGCAGTAATGCAGGGGCAGCGTGGTGGCGGCCCTGTCATCGGCCCCAATGCCCAGGTACTCGGCGATGGCCTCGGCGTTGGCTGTGAGGTTGGTGTGGGAGAGGCGCACCAGTTTCGGCGAGCCCGTCGAGCCCGAGGTGCTGAGCAGCAGCGCCAGTTCAGGATGCAGGTGGTGCCGGGAGCCGTTGCGCCGCTCCTCGAGCACGGGCACCCCGTGGCCGTCGCCGGAGCGCAGCAGCACGTCCGGGTCATAGGCGCCCATGAGGGACGCGAGGGCTTCCGGTTTGTCGGCCGGGGCCAGCAACAGGACGTGGCCGGCGGACAGGGCTGCGAGGTAGGCCACCAGCGAGTCCAGGTCGTTCTGCGCTGCCAGCACCACCAGCCGGCGTGCCGTTCCCAGGCGGGCGGCGGCGTCGTCAACGCGGGAGGCAAGCTCCCGGTAGGACAGGACGCCGTCAGCGCTGAGCACTGCCGGGCGGTCGCCGTGGCGGGCGAGGTCGGTGAAAGCGGCCCGGGCGAGGTCTGGCTGCGCGGTCATTGCGTCACCGGGGCGATATATGTGGACATAAAACTGGCCTAACTTAGCTGGACGGGCTCGGGCGACCGTTGATGCAGGGAGCTGCCCGGGGGCGGGGAAGTGATGGCGTGGTCGCCCAGCAGCAGCGTGGGCGTGGTCCCTGCCGCTACGGTCACGGCCACCGCTGTTCCCACGGGGTGGCGGACGGTGTGGGGCTGCCAGGAGCGCACGGTGCGTCCCGAGGCCAGCCTGACGTAGTGAAGGACAAAGGCGCCGTGGTACTCGACGGCCGAGACGCGCGCCTGGGAATCGGGGTCCGGGCGCAGCGCCACCTCGTGCGGCCGCAGCACCACGTCCACGTCCGCCTCGCTGTTGGCCCAGCCCGGCACGGTGGAAACGACGCCGATTTCGCAAGTCAGGAGGGCGCGGTGCACATGGGCGGGGAGGAAGTCCGCGTCACCCATGAAGGAGGCCACAAAGCGGGTGGCGGGCTGCTCGAAGACCTTCTCCGGGGTGTCCGCCTGTTCGATCACGCCGCCGCGCATCACCACCACCCGGGTGCCGACTGAGAGCGCCTCTGTCTGGTCGTGGGTGACGAGGACGCCGGTGGTGCCGGCCTCACGCAGCGTTGCCACGGTGTCCCGGCGCACCTGCGCGCGCAGCGACTCGTCCAGGCTTGAGAACGGCTCATCCAGGAGGACGACGGCGGGGCGGGGCGCCAATGCGCGGGCGAGCGCCACGCGCTGCTGTTCGCCGCCGGAAAGCTCGTGCGGGTACCGGCCCGCAAAGTGGGCAAGGCGCACCAGGTCCAGGACTTCCCCGGCCCGCGCTTTGCGCTCACCACGGCTCAGCCGGTCCAGCCCGAACTCCACGTTCTGCGCCACGGTCATGTGCGGAAACAGTGCGTAGTCCTGGAAGACGAGCCCTACCCGGCGCCGCTCGGGTTCCACGAAGCGGCGCTTGTCCGCCACGACATCCCCGGCCACCCTGATGGTGCCGATGTCCGGCCGTTCCAACCCTGCGGCGAGGCGGAGGGTGGTCGACTTGCCGCAGCCGGACGGCCCGATCACGGTCACCAGCTCGCCGGCCGGTACTGACAGGTCCAGCGTATCGACGCCCACGGCCGAGCCGTAGTCTTTGCTGACGCCTTCGAAGACGAGCGCTGCCGGAGCACCCTCCGTGCCGGCAGGATGCTTTTCACGTGCCACACGAATGGTCATGCCGAGGCCTTTCCAGGTGTTTCATTGCGGCGGGCTTGCCTGACGAGGACCAGGACGGGGAGGACGGCGGCCGCGACGATCACCAGTGCGGGCAGCGACGCCTTTTCCCAGAAGTTTTCGCGGGCAAGTTCGTAGACCCAGACGGACGCCGTGGTGAAGCCGAAGGGCCGGAGCAGCAACACGATGGGCAGTTCCTTGACGGCGTCGATTGCCACCAGCATCAGGGCCACGGCAATCCCGGAGCGTGCCAGGGGAACATGGACCCGCGCCAGGATGCGCCGCGGGCCGGCGCCCAGGCTGAGCGCCGAGAAGGTGAGGGTTGCCGGGATTTTCGCGAAGCTGGCGTCCACGGCCTGGTAGGCGGGGGCGAGGAAACGGATCACGTAGGCGTAAAGGATGCCCAGGACCGAACCCGTGACCAACAGCCCGGTGCCGCCGGGAACGCCTGCCGCCTCGAGGGCATCATCCAGTGCCGCGAAGGAGATGAGGACGCCGATGCCCACCACTGCGCCCGGCACGGCGTACCCGAAGGTTGTCAGCTGCGCCGCGGAGGAGACAAACCTGCCCCCGCTGAGGCGGACGCCGTGCGCTACTGCCACGGAGAGGAACACGCAGGCCGCAGCGGTGACTGCCGCGACCAAAAGGGTGTTGACGATGTACTCGCCGAAGCGCGGATCCGCGAGGAAGCCGGGGTTTTTGACGGCCCCGCCCACGGCCCATCCCAGCAGCTGGAGGACGGGGATCAGGAAGCCTGTGCTGACGGCTGCGGTGCACAGAGCGGCGGCAGCCCAGCCGCGGCCGCCGTGCAGTGTGGTCGGCTGCAGGCCCTGTCCCCTTCCGCCCTGCCGGTGATAGCGTGCCCGGCCGCGCAGGGCCCGCTCCCCCGCCAGGACGGCGACGGCGAACAGCAGGACCAGGACGGCCAGCTGGGTTGCGGCGTGGAAGTTGAAGGTGCCCTTCCAGACCAGGTAGACACCCACGGAAACGGTCTGGACGTTGAAGTACTGCACCGTCGCGAAATCGGTGAGCGTCTCCATCATCACCAGGGCCATGCCGGCGGCCAGCGACGGCCTGGCGAGCGGCAGCAGGACCCGCCGGAGTGCGCGCCCCCGCCCTGCACCGAGGGTCCGGGCTGCGTCGTACGTGCCGGATGCGTGCTCACTGAGCGCGGTGCGCGCCAGGAGGTAGACGTAGGGGTAGAGGGACAGCGACATCACCAGCACCGCGCCCGGCAGCGACCGGACGTCGGGGACCCAGACGTCCGGCCCCAGTACGGCACGCAGGGCGGTCTGCACCGGCCCGGAGACGTCGAACACGGAGAGGAAGACGAAGCCCAGGATGTAGGCGGGTACGGCCAATGGCAGGACCAGCAGCCAGGCGAAGACATTGCGCAGCGGAAAGCGGTAGGCGGTGACGAGCCATGCCAGGCCGCCGCCCACCAGGAGGGAGCCCGCTGCCACTCCCAGCATCAGGAGCAGTGTGGTGAGCACCATGCCGGAAAGTCCCCGTGGCGGTGCGGTGTCGCCCACGCTGCCCAGGCCATCAACAACCACGGCGAACACGGGGGTGGCAACCACCACGGCCACCAGGACCACGAGTGCGGACCACGCCGGGCGTCCGGCACCGGCCGTCCGGCGGGGACGGCGTTTCGGCGTCCCCGCTTCAGCGAGGACCGCCGTTTCGGTCACTTGTATCCGGCCTCGGCGAGCAGGTCCACGGCCGCGGCGTTGAGGTCGCCGTAGGCTTCGGCGTTCAGCGGCATCCGCTTGAAGTCACCAAATCCTGCGATCACCGGCTCGGGTTTGGCTGCCGGGTTCACCGGGAATTCGTGGTTCGCGTCGACGAAGGCGTTCTGGCCCGTGGTAGCGAGCCACTCGATGAGCCGCTGCGCGTCCCCGGCGTTGTCGGAGCCTTCCACCACGCCCGCGCCGGAAATGTTGACGTGCGTCCCGGCGCCTTCCTGGCTTGCCCAGTAGAGGTCCACCTTGAAATCGGGTTTGTCCTCCAGCGTCCGGGCCAGGTAGTAGTGGTTGTTGATCCCCACGTCGCAGGTGCCGGCGTCGATCGCCTCAAGCAGCAGTACGTCGTTGCTCATGATCTGAACGTCGTTGGCCACCCAGCCCTTGGCAATCTCCAGGGCCTTCTCCCGGCCGTGCAGGTCGATCAGGCTCGCGACGAGGGACTGGGTGTAGGACGAGGTGGCGTCACGCATGCACAGCCGCCCCTTCCACTTCGGATCCGTCAGCCCGGCGTAGGTGTCCGCCGCGTCGAAGTCAGCGGGATCCACGTTCTGGGGGTTATAGGTGACGGTGCGTGCCCGCATGGCCAGCCCGAACCAGCGCCCCTGCGCGTCACGGAGGTCCTCCGGGACTGCTTCATTGAGGGCGGCTGAATCAATGGCGGCGAGCTCATCCTGGCGCGCCGCATTCCACAGGTTGCCGGCGTCCACCGTCATAAACACGTCAGCCGGGGAGTCTTCCCCCTCGGCTTTCAGGCGCTCGAGAAGCTCCGCGTCGTCACCGCTGATGAACTCCACGGTGATGCCCGTTTCGTCCGTGAACTGCCCGAACGCACCCTCCAGGTCATAGTGGCGGGCTGAGTAGATCTGCAGGTCGGCAGGTTGTCCACCGATGATGCCGCAACCGGTCAGGGCGGATGCCAGTACTGTCAGGCCTGCGGCGGCGGCGAGTAAGCGTCGAGTGGGCACGTTGGGGCTCTTCTCAGGGGGCGGCTCCGGGACCGCACGGCAATTTGGCAAGGTAAGGCTATCTTAATTACCTGCCCGGCCTGTAACTGTTAAGGGCCGTGACTGCCCAGCAGGCGCCGTTGGACGTCGGTTACTTCCGGGTAGGCCGCCTGCGTGCCTTTCCGGGTGGTGGCCAGGGCCGCGGCCACCGAAGCGAACGCGGCAGCATCGGCGAGCGCATCCCCTGCGGCCAGGCGCACGGCAACCGCGCCGGTGAAGGCATCTCCGGCCCCCGTGGTGTCCACCGCGTCCACCTTCGTGGGCTTGATGAACGTCACCCGGGCGCCAGGCCCGGCCAGCGAGTCCAGCACCACGGAGCCCTGCGAACCCAGCGTCACCAGCACCTGCCGGATCCCCCGCTCCGCGAACCGCTCCCGCACGGCGTCCCACTCTGCGGCGGGGGCCGCAGCGCCCGGCACGGACGCCCCGCCGCCCAGGAACAGCGCTGCCTCGTGCGCGTTCACCAGCAGGACATCGGCGAGCCCGGCCAGGGCGGCGGGGACCTCCGCGTACGGCGAGAGGTTCAGCAGGACTGTCGCGCCGGCGTCGTGCCCTGCCTGCGCGGCCGCCACCACCGTTTCCATGGCGACTTCAAGGCAGAGGCTGACGACGGCGGCGCCGTCCAGGACGTCGCCTGCCTCGGCGACGTCGGCCGGGGAGAGGGTGCCGTTGGCGCCGGCCGAGATGATGATGTTGTTCTCGCCATTCGAATCAACGGCGATGACCGCGACGCCTGTGGGCTCGCTGGACGTCCGGACGTGCCCCACGTCCACCCCCGCCCCGGCAACCGAGGCGAGCAGCATGTCGCCGTTGGGGTCCTCCCCCACGGCACCGACGAGGCTGACCCGGCCGCCCAGCCGGCCCGCGGCGACGGCCTGGTTGGCGCTCTTGCCGCCCGGGTTCACGGCAAAACCGTTGCCGTGCACCGTCTCGCCGGGCAGCGGGAGGCGTTCGCAGTAGATGGTCAGGTCCGCGTTCAGGGAGCCGACGACGACGATCCGGCCGGTCTTTCCGACGCCGGTGGTTCCGCCGCTCATTCAGCCACCTCGGCCTCGACCGGCTTGGGGATCAGCAGCGAGGCGGCGAACGCGGCCACGGTCAGGGCCAGGCCCACCACCACAACGGTCAGGTAGGACGCCTGCGCATCGCCGAGTGCAGACGTCGCCACCAGCACGGCGGGCAGGATGAGGAAGCTCAGGCCCGCGCCGAGGTTGAAGGCGCCGGCGTTCATGCCGGGCAGGAAGCCGGGGTTGCCCGCGGGCGAGAGGACAACGCCGAGTCCATTGAGCATGATGTTGACCGTACCGGCGTACATGATGCCCAGCAAGACCGTGCCGGCGATCATCAGGGGCAGGCTGTTGAGGCCGAGGAACGCGATGATGGCGAGCGCGGCAACACTCCCGAGGAGTCCGATGCGCAGCACTTTCGTGTAGCCGAGCACCGGTGCCAGCTTCCCGCTCAGCGGGCCCACCAGCCAGCCGAGCAGCGCGTACGGGGTGAGGATAATCAGCGACATCTCCGTGGGGCCGATGCCGAAACCGGGCTCGGCGGCCTGCACGTAGGCGGGTACGATGCCGTTGATCACGGCGAAGATGCCTGTCATGGTGAGGGTGGTGGTGAGCAGCGGCGCCCAGGTGGCACGCTGGCGCAGGTGCACCGTCTCAACCATCGGCTGGCTGGCCCGCTTTTCCGTCCGCCAGAAGGCGAGGAACGCGACGGCGGAGACGGCCACGAGTGCGAGGCTCAGTACGAGGGTTCCGGAAGAGAAGGCGCCCACCAGCTTGGAGCCTTCGTTAAGCGCTGTCAGCAGAGCGCCCACGGCCACCACGATGAAGAACACACCGCGCCAGTCCATGGTGGTGCCGGCCGCCGGCTTGCTTTCAGCGGCGAGGAAGGCGATCAGCGCGGTGGCCACAACAGCAAGGACCACCATGAGCCAGAAGATGCTGCGGAAGCCGTAGTGCTCCGCGAAGTAGCCGCCCACGAAGGAATCGACGCCGGCCACGCCGCCGTTCACGGCGGTGATGAGGCCCATCAGGGTGCCGTATTTACGGGGGTTGCTGACGGCGGAGCGCAGCATGATCAGGCAGAGCGGCACGGTGGGTCCGCTGACGCCCTGGATGATGCGGCCCACGAACAGCCAGGTCACATCCGGTGCCAGGGCTGCGATGACGGAGCCGGCGGCCATCAGCAGCATCATGCCCAGCAGGACCTTCTTGCGGCCGATGATGTCGCTCAGGCGGGGCAGGAACAGGGAGAACAGGGCGGCCGCCGTGAAGAACCAGGTCTGCGACAACCCGATGACAGCCTGGTCCGTTTTAAGTTCTTCGCCCATGGTGACCAGGGCGGGGCTGAGCATGGAGGCATTGAGCTGGAAGGCCACGCAAGCTGCCAGCAGCGCAATCATGAGCGCGGTGACATTGCCGCGGCCGGTCTTGGGTGCGGTGATCGTGGCAGTCATCTACTTGACCCCTCCGGCGGTGAGGGCCGCGCCGTCGCGGCTGTCGGCGTCGGACGGCTCGCCGATGCGGACCAGCGCGTCGGTGACCAGGTCCCAGAACTTCGTGTGGTCCAGGTCCACCGCAACGCTGGTGTGGCAGTCAGCCGGGGCCGGGGCACGGAAGTCCGCCACGGTCATGCCCAGGGTCAGGGTGCCCTGCAGTTCGATGTTCACCGGCACCTTGCGGGTGCTGACGATGCTGGGATCGATGACGTAGGCCACGGCGCACGGATCATGCACGGGCGGGAAGTCAAAGCCCTGCGCGTCCTTGTAGGTGTGGGCGAAGAAGTCCATCAGTTCCGTGACGAACTTCGCGGGTTTGGTGCCGATGGCCGCGATCTTTTCGACGACGTCCGGGGTGGCGAGCGCCTGGTGGGTCAGGTCGAGGCCCACCATCACCACGGGCCATTTTTCGTTGAAGACGATGTGGGCGGCTTCGGGGTCGATGATGATGTTGAACTCGGCCACCGCGCTCCAGTTGCCCACGTGGTAGCCGCCGCCCATGAGGACAACTTCCTTGACGCGCTCCACGATGCGCGGTTCCTTGCGGGCGGCCAGGGCGATGTTGGTGAGGCCGGCGGTGGGAACCAGGGTGACGGTGCCCGGCTCGTGCGCCATCACGGTGTCGATGATGAGGTCGACGGCGTGGCGGGGGTCCAGTTCGATGGTGGACTCGGGGAGGGCGGGGCCGTCCATGCCGGACTCGCCGTGGATGTCCGGCGCGGTTTCGATGCTGCGGACCAGGGGGCGGGCGCAGCCGGCGGCGAAGGGGACGCCGGTGATGCCGGCGATGGTGCCGACGGCCAGGGCGTTGCGGGTGACCTTTTCCAGTGTCTGGTTGCCCACCACCGTGGTGACGGCCAGCAGGTCGATGGCGGGGTTGCCGTGCGCGAGCAGCAGCGCCACGGCATCGTCGTGCCCGGGGTCGCAGTCCAGGATGATTTTGGTGCGTCCGGCCTGGCTTACGGGCTGGGGATTTGGTTCCACGATGGTTCTCCACGTCATTGGGGTCCCGCCTGGGGTGGCAGGAGGCTCAGCATTCCGGAGTGATCATGGCACTGTTTCGGCGGTCACGTCAAACGCTTAACGTACGCGACGTCAAACGCTTGATGCCATGCGGCGCTGAAAGTGTTGTGATGCTACTACGATCGAGGTATGGAATCCGTGGAACAGGTGCAGCAGCCAGCGCGCCACCGGCGGATCACGGCCGCCATGGTTGCCGAGCGCGCCGGGGTCTCGGTGGCCACTGTGTCACTGGTGGCCAACGGCAAGACCGCAGGCCGCGTTTCGGAGGACAACATTTCGCGGGTGCGGGCCGCCATTGCCGAGCTGGGCTACGTGGTGGACGGCATCGGCAGCTCCCTGGCCAGGGGCGTCAGTTCCATCGTGATCCTGGTGGCCCCGGACATTTCCAACCCGTTCTTCGCCAAGGTCATCGCCGGGGTCCGCGAATCGCTGGGCCCCAGCTACCAGCTGCTGCTGTCCGTCACGGACTCGGGCGAGTTTCCGAAGGCAGCCGACGTCCGCAAGCTGATGTCCCTGCGCCCGGCCGGGCTCCTGGTTGACGCCCCGAATGCCGACTTCCTCGAGGACCTGTCCGTGGCCGGGCCCCTGGTGCTACTGGACGCACCCGGGATGGAGTCGTTCGCGCCGGCCGTGAACCTGGACGTGGCCTCTGGAGCGCGGGAACTGGCCGCGCATCTTGCCGACGCCGGGCACCGGCGGGTGGCCTACCTGGACAGCGTTACCGGGACCACTACCTTCGCCATCCGCCGCGACGCTTTCCTGGCCGAGGCGGCGGCGCGGGGCATGACGGTGAATTCCGCCGACGTGCGGAGCACAACCATCGACGTCGGAGCGGCAGCGGCTGCCTTCGCCCATGCCTGGCCGGACTGGCAGCGGAACGGGATCACCGCCGTCGTCTGCGCCACCGATACGCACGCCTACGGCGTGCTGCAGGAAGCGCGCGTGGCAGGGGTGAAAATCCCGGAGGAGCTGGCCGTGGCCGGCTTCGACGACCTTCCCTACTCCGCCACCAGCAGCCCCGGCCTCACCAGCGTGCACCTGCCCGCCACTCCTTTGGGCCTGAAGGCCGGTGAACAGCTGCGCCGGCTGATGGAGGGACGGGCGCTGGAGCCGACGGACCTGACCCTGGAAAGTTCCCTGGTGGTGCGGGGTTCAACGCTCGCGGGACGCTGAAGGTTACTGCCGCCGTCGTTCTGTCACAGCCCGGCCGTAAGCTGGGAGCATGCCGAGTCACTGGGAAAGCCTGGACGCGCCGCTGCGCGAATCCGTGCAGCACAACGTGGAGATTTACGAGCGCGTCCGCCCTGCCCTGAAGCTGGTCACGCGCGATGTCCTGCTGATCCTGCGGGACATGCTGAAGGACTCCGAAGTTACCCCGCTGTTCGTGACCGGCCGGACCAAAACCGTGGAATCGTTCAAGGAAAAGATTTCCCGGACGGAGGAACCGCTCGAGCCGGGCGGACCTCCGGTGCTGAAGTTCCCGGACCCGTTCCGCACGCTGAATGACATGGTAGGGATCCGTGTCATCACCAAACTGCCGGCGGAAAATGCCGCGGTGGCCAACATCATCAAGCGCCAGCGCCAACTGTTTGACTGCCGGGGGGACCGGGAGAAGGACATCGGATCCATCGAGTCCGGCACCTACGGGTATTCCAGCCGCCACCTGATCCTCCGGACCATCCAGAACGAGGCGGTCAAGGAGTACCAGCAGGTCTTCAACCCGGACATCGCGCCCAACGGCAGCTACTTTTTTGAATGCCAGATCCGCACGATCTTCGCGCACGCCTGGAGCGAGATCGAGCACGACATCCGGTTCAAGGCGGAGGACCCAAGGGCGTGGACCCCGCATTTCGACCGCCAGTTCACCGCGACGGCGGCCATGCTGGAAACCGTGGAAACTGCGTTCGCCGACCTGCACGAACGGTACGAGGAAGTGCGCAGTTTCTGGGACACGGACGGCGAGGGGGCGGCGCCGTTGACCCCCAACCGGATCCGCGACGTGTGGCGCACCCTGCTGCCGCACGTGGACCGGAAAGTGGACGACGACTGGGGCTGGGCTGCCGAGCTCCTCGCCGCCCACGGCCTCAACCAGACCATGCAGCTGGCCGGGCTGCTCAGTGCCAACCGCATCACCGAGGTCCGCAAGGCGCTGGACCACCGCTACTCCCCCGGCCCGGACCGGCTGCTGGATGACCTGCTGCTGTGGCAGTACGGCACCAAGCACATCGACCTCACCGCAGAACCGGCCGACGCCGTCCCGCACCCGCGGCGGGACAGCCTCCTGCGGCGGCTCAAACAGATCGAACGGTACCGGCTGACGAAGAAGTAGGGACGCCGCTAGGAAGATGTAGAGCGCGTGTCGAAGGCCGCGGCCGATTCCCGCAGAAGGCGGGCCACCGTGTCCACGGGCGTGCCGGCGGACCGCCGCCTGTCGAAGCGCCGGAGGACGATGCGCCGCGTACCCAGCCCGGGGACGTCCAGGACGTCAACCCCGTCCTGGACAACGCCCGTCAGCGCCAGGGTGGGCACGATGGCTGCGCCCTCGCCGGCAGCCACCAGTGCCAGCGCGGTCAGCGTGTCCTGATACTGATGCACGGTTTCCATGGGGACACCCGTTGACTGGCGGAGCCGGCCGAGCACCGAGGCGTTGGCGGCTGACGGCTCGACGCCGAGCCACGGAAATGGCAGGCGGCCAAGGTCAATGTTCTCGGTGGTAAGGAGGGCGCCGGCGGGAACCACCAGTTTCCAGGGCTCGTCCAGCAGGGGCTCCTCGGTCATTCCGGCGGACAGCGAACGTTCACCGGACGTCGTCGAATCGAGTTCCACCACCACGGCGTCCAGGGCACGCTGCCGGAGGAGCCGCATGAGGGCGGGGAAGTCGTCCTCAATCATCCGGATCTGCAATTGCGGGTACTGGACTCGCCACTCAGGGAGGCGCGGGATCACCACGGTGCGGACAAAGCTGGTGAAGCCGCCGACGCGCACCACGCCTGCAATGGTGGCGCCGCCTTCGATCCGGGCGCGGGCGACGCTGAGGGCGCGTTCAATCTCTTCTCCGGCTTCGGCTATCGCCAGGCCGGCGGGTGTCAGCACCGACCCTTTGGGTGTGCGCAGGACCAGCGAGTGCCCTGTTTCCTCCTCCAGTTTGTTGAGCTGCTGGGAGACCGCAGAGGCCGTAATTCCCAGCTCATCAGCGGCGGCGAGCACGCCGCCGGTACGGGCAATCGCAAGGAGCACACGGAGCCGGCGCGGATCGATATCCATGTTAAGCAGTTCTAAACCATGTCTTCAGAGGAATGCAATTGATCTAAAGCTTGGGCCTGCTCATAATTGCTGCTAAAGGGCTAGTTACGCCGGGTGACTATCGGCTGGGCATCAACTGTGAAGGGACATCATGGAACTGCTGTGGGAAATTGCGGGCTGGGCAGGCGCGGTTGCAATACTCAGCGCGTACCTCGCCGTATCCATGGGTTGGCTCAAAGCCGGCAAGGGCTTCCAGATCGCGAACCTCCTCGGTTCCTGCGCCTTTATCGTGAACGGTGCATTCCACGAGGCATGGCCGTCCGTGGTCACGAACATCGCCTGGTTCATCATCTCAGCGGTAGCGCTGTTCCGCATGCGCTCCGGGGACGAGGCTGCGGCTACCGGGGGCGAAGCACCGAAGACGCAGTTCCCTGGCGTCCCGGAGACCGGCCAAATGGCCATTATTGACGCGCCGCGCGCAGCGTAGCTTCACCTGCCCCCAACGGCAGGCCGCCTAGTCCTGCCCAGCGGCGGCCAGCTTCTCGGACCGGTCAACTGACCGGCGGATACCAACTATTCGGACGGCGACTCCGATAAGGACGAGGCTGATTCCCAGCGTCATCAGAATCCAGACCGGTACCGTAGCTGCATCGATATTCCGGTAGCACTCCGCCGCCAACCCGGTAGTCCGCATCTGCACGTCGGCCATTTCGGCCGCGGTGCTGTTCGGAAGCAGCGGACTGCCGCACAGCGGCCCCACCGTCTTCAGCCCGATAACAAAACTGAGGATGTGCAGGGCGAACCCGACGGCGACTGTCAGAAGCCAGCCGCGCCGCTGGCTAAGCTCCTGATTAATGTCCCTGGTCGCATCTCCCGGAGAATCTCGAACCTCCATACATAGAGCTTAACGGGAGTCCCGCCTGCCGTGGTGGCGTCCTTGTTGAGGTTGACGCGCCCGTGTAGTGGGAAGGGCTACACGTACTGCGTTCATTTATGGATAACCCCTAGGATGACCCTCATGACATCTGATGACGAGAAGGATCCTCCTGTACCCGCCGATCTGGTCGGGGCACCGAAGCGCATCCACCACGAGCGCGTTGCGGGAGAGAATGACCGATCCGACCGCAAGACCCCTGCGGAGGAGCCGACGGACTGAAAAAAATACTCCTGGCCTTGTCGATCTGATGCCGGCCCGTTCGACGCGATAGTAGAAGGACGCATCAGGCGTTCTCAGTAAGAAGGAGAAGAACCGTGAAGTTCATGCTGATTATGCGCGCTACCGAAGAGGCAAAAAAGGCCTACGAAGCGGCGGACATTGAACAGATCATCAATGCCATGGGCGCCTACAACGAATCGCTCATGAAGGCGGGAGTGCTGCTCGCCGGTGAAGGGCTCCCCGACGATATGAGCGAGGCTTTCGTTGTTGATTTCTCAGGCGAGAACCCCATTGTCACCGACGGCCCCTACGGGGAGACCCATGAACTGTTCAATGGTTTCTGGATCATCCAGACCGCCAGCAAGGAAGAAGCTGTGCAGTGGGCCAGCCGCTGCCCGCTGGGCCCGGGCAACAAGCTCGAAGTCCGCCGCGTCACCGATATGAGCGACTTTGAAGACTTCTCGGACAACGAATTCCTCCAAAAGGAAGCCGGCTGGCGTGAGGAACTCAACCAGCCCTAGCCGCATGGCCGACACACCCTCAAGCACCTCCACACCGGCGATCCAACGCACGCTGGACGCCGTGTGGCGGATCGAAAGCGCGCGGATCATCGCAACGCTTGCCAAGATGACCGGCGACGTCGGCCTGGCGGAAGATCTCGCCCAGGAAGCCCTGATCGACGCCCTCACGCAGTGGCCCGGGTCGGGCGTCCCGGATAATCCGGGCGCCTGGCTTACGGCCGTGGCAAAACGCAAGGCGATAGATAACTGGCGCCGCCGGGACCGGCTCGACGAACGCTACCGTGCAATCGCCCACGACCTCGCGGAGATGACCGAGGACCAGTGGCAGCCCATCCCCGATGACGTGCTCAGGCTGGTCTTCATCGCCTGCCACCCGGTGCTCTCCCGTGAGGGGCACGTCGCCCTGACCCTTCGCACCGTGGGCGGGCTGACCAGCGGGGAGATTGCCCGGATGCTGCTGGTTCCCGTCGCCACCGTGCAGCAGCGCATCGTACGGGCAAAGAAAACCCTGTCGGCCGCCCGGGTGCCCTTCGATACCCCTGAGCCGAACGAGTGGAACGCGCGGCTGGGCTCGGTGCTGGCGGTGCTGTACCTCATCTTCACCGAAGGCTATGCCGCCACAACGGGTCACCAGTGGATCCGGACCGACCTCGCCAACGAAGCGCTGCGCCTTGGGCGTGTGCTTGCCGGCCTGCTTCCGCAGGAGCCCGAAGTTCACGGCCTCGTCGCGCTGATGGAGTTCCAGGCATCCCGGTTCGCCGCTCGCGTCCGCCACGACGGCACCCCGATCCTGCTCGCTGACCAGGACAGGTCACGCTGGGACAGAACGCAAATAGGACGTGGCCTGGCATCACTGGCACGTGCCGATGCGCTCGGCCGCGGAAGGGGCAGCTACTGCCTTCAGGCGGCCATCGCTCAATGCCACGCGACCGCCCGCAGCTTCGAAGAAACCGACTGGAACAAAATAGTGCTGCTCTACGAGGCCCTGGGACGGCTGGCACCCAGCCCCGTCGTCGAGCTGAACCACGCCGTAGCAGTGTCCATGGCCACCGGCCCTGCAGCCGCCCTGAAGATCGTGGACCGCCTCGTTGCCGGAGGCACCCTCCGCCACTCACACCTGCTGCCAAGCATCCGCGGAGAGCTGCTCTCCAAACTCGGAAGAACCGACGAAGCCAAAACCGAACTGTTGCAGGCCGCCGCACTCACCGCCAACGAACAACAAAAAGCGGTTCTCCTCGCCAAGGCAGCCACCCTCTGATCATTCCAAGCGGACTTCGGGCCATGTTGGCTGCAATGGTGCAGTCCAGCGCTGAAGCTGATAGTCCGGAAATCACCCCCTGCCGCAGCACAGCTGAACGGCAATGGTTCCAGGGCAAATGGCGGTGCACTTGCCGGGGTAGCGCCCGCTTCAGCGTTGGGATCGGCTGGTTTCATCTTCGTACTGCGGGGCAATGCTGAATGTGAAAAAGTGTGGACATGGCTGCACTCATCGAGGATTACGCGTTGCTTTCGGATCTTCAGACCGGTCCTCTCATCTCCCGGGAAGGGAGCGTGGACTGGCTTTGTTTCCCGCGCTTCGATTCACCGTCTGTGTTCAGCCGCCTTGTAGGTTCTGATGAACACGGTCACTGGCTGTTAGCCCCCAGCGATTCAGGTGCAACCGTTATCGACCGGCATTACGTCGAATCCACGTTTGTGCTGCAAACGGTCTGGGAATCTTCCAGCGGGCGCATCCTGGTGACGGATTTCATGCCCTTGGGAGACAGCAGTTCCTCCCTGGTCCGCCGTGTCACAGGTTTGGCCGGCAGCATGGAAATGCGGCAGGAACTCCGGATCCGGCCAGGATATTCCACCGTCCTGCCGTGGATGAGCCGTGTTATCGACAGTGGGCCGACGGCATCAATGGTTCTGTTGGCAATGGCAGGTCCGGATGCTTTCGCACTGAGAGGACCCCACCTGCCACAAGCGCATGCGCACGGACATGAAGGAACGTTCCTCATCTCCGAAGGCGAGACGGTGGATTTCGAACTAGCGTGGTTCCCTTCGCACCGCCCCGTGCCGGCCGCGACGGACGTTGACGCCGCCCTCGAAGTAGCTACCGAGTATTGGAGCCGGTGGGGAAGCCACTGCAGGCAAGACGGCGCCTATGGAGGCGCCGTTAAGCGGTCATTATTGGTACTTCGCGCCCTCACGCACATGGAAACCGGCGGCATCGTCGCAGCGCCCACCACGTCCCTTCCGGAGGACTTCGGTGGACCGCGGAATTGGGACTACCGGTACTGCTGGTTGCGCGACGCAGCCCTGACATTGGAGTCGATGCTGACCCACGGCTATGAAACAGAGGCCCTTCAGTGGCGCAACTGGCTCCTTCGCGCCCTCGCCGGTGACCCTGAGCAAATGCAGATCATGTACGGGGTCGGGGGCGAGCGAAAACTTCCGGAACGCGAACTTACCCATCTTCCTGGCTACGCCGACTCTAAGCCAGTGCGCATTGGCAACGCCGCCGTATCGCAGTTCCAAGCGGATGTTGTTGGTGAAGTAATGGTGGCCCTGGAGCGACTGCGTATGGCCGGAGGAAAAGAAGACCATTTCTCCTGGGCACTTCAGCAGGCACTCTTGGGCTTCGTCGAAAAGCATATCGATGACAGGGACTTCGGGCTTTGGGAGATGCGCGGCGAAGCACAACACTTCACCCACTCCCGGGTCATGATGTGGGCCGCCTTCAACAGCGCGGTCCGGGCGGTACGGCTGCACGGGCTGATTGGCGATGTTGAGAAGTGGGAGCACCTTCGTGACCGGTTGCGTGAGGAGATCATGCGCCAGGGATTCAACAGGAGCACCGGCTCATTCACGCAAACCTACGGTGGAACTCAAACAGACGCAGCGTTACTGGTGATGCCCCAGGTCGGTTTCCTTCCGTACAACGACGAACACATGCTCGGCACGGTCGCACGGTTGGAGCAGGAACTCCTAACCGGCGACGGCCTTTTGCTCCGCTACCGGACAGAGAGCGGCGTTGACGGTCTGGAGCCGGGAGAACACCCTTTCCTCGCATGCTCATTCTGGCTGGTGGAACAATACGCACGCACAGGCCGGCACGGCGAGGCAAAGACCTTGATGGACAAACTCGTGGGGCTCACAAACGAGCTCGGCCTGCTGAGCGAAGAGTACGCAAGCGATGAAGGTCGGATGGCCGGCAACTTTCCCCAGGCATTCTCACACTTGACCCTCGTCAGGGCGGCCGACGCCATGCACGGGGTGGACCGGCTCAGCCTGGCTGTCAAAGAACCGGAGTGAACACGGTCTCCCCCAGCCCGCCCCTACCCTCGGTGAGCACAAGTGATTTTTCCCGGAAACAGGCCTCGCCAAGGTTTTTGCAACCTGGTTTTCCAGCGTTTCTCCAACTCGGGTTCCTGAGAGTGGTTGCTACCACTCGTTGAGGCGACGCGCTTGCGAGACGCGTTCATGCAGGTTGCGACGGGCCCTGAGTAAGTCGCTGCCAAAAAGCGCTCCGTTGCAAGACTGACGACTGGTTATCCGGGGACGCTGCGTCCCTTACTTGAGCACGGGCTTTGCAACGGTGTGGGGCCGGGGGCGTGTTGCCAGAGCGGGTATTGCAGCCTGGCGGTGCCAGCGGAGCGGTTCAACCACTGTAAAAAGCCAAGCTATCCACAAGCCCCTCCACGGATCCTTTCCTCACAGGCGTCAGTCCTGCAGCTGAACTATTCCGGGGCCATGAGAGCTCCGTTAAGGAAAGGGACTTCTAATGAGCTTTCGAAGGCAAGCTTCTCCCGGGAAGCCAGGGAACTCGTCCTCTCGCAGACGTATCACTGGTTTGCTCGCGGGAACCACCACGCTGGCACTTGTGGGAGCCGGCGCGTCCGCTGTGATGGCGGCGAACCCCCCTGTGGGCCCCGGCAACATTGAAATTTTCACGAAGCGCGACATGGTCGCTATCGAGGGATACGCTGCGCAGGCGGGACAGGACGCAACCATCCGCGTGTCCCGCGGCGGTAACCTCATCGGCGTCGCACGCGGTGTGGTCGATGCCACAGGCTTCCTTGAGGTCAATCACCCGGGAGGTGTTTGCTGGGATGTGGTTACACCCAACATCTCAGGAGGCGACGAAGTCACAGTCGAGTTTGGGGACGGCAGTTCAGACGGAGCCCTGGCAGGCACGGCGGTCATCACCTCAGTCGACGCTGTTGACGGGACGCCCACTCCGGACGCCGGTGACGTCGAAGGCAAGGTTGTGGTCAAGGGCAAGTACGGCGCCGACGTCGACACCGCCCGCATGGCGGTGGAAATTGTCAACCCCGACATGAGGGACATGGGCATCGGCGAGCGGGCAATCGGCTGGCCCGACGATGAGGTACCTGCCGGCTACACGGTCGAAGGCACTGCGGCGAACGGCGAGTTCACCGTGACGTACGGCTTCTTCTCCGAAGCCGAGCGGGACGCCGCTATGGCTGGCGACCCCTCCGTCGCCAGCTGGCAGGCAGAACCGGTTGGCGTTGAAGCCCAGCTCGGCCTCACCATCTCTGAATTCAAGGAGATTGACGGCCCAGGCTTCGGCGGATGCCCGGCTGGGCCCTCCGGGCAAGCACCCAACCAACCAACCGAGGCCTTCGCCAGCGCGGCAGGCAAGAACAGCATCACCGCCACCTGGTCACCCGCCACTGTTCCCGCGGACGCTCCTGCCATCACCGGCTACGAAGTGATCGCCGAGGACACTGTTCTAGGCCAGGAAGTGAGCATCAAGGTCGGAGCCGAAGAAACAAAAGCAACCATCCGCGGCTTGGTGGACGGTCAGGTGTACCCGGTCAAGGTCGTGGCACTGAACGGACAGGCAAGTACCCCTGCAGCCGCCGGCACGGTTACCGCGACGTCTGCCGAGCTGCCTCCAGCGGCCTCCGCACCCACAGCCCCGGGCAACGTGGCGGTGAACGACGGTTCCCTGCTCGGTTCAGCGGATGTCACGTGGACCGCGGCCGCCGCCAATGGCTCGGCTGTCACCGGGTACACCGTCGAGGCGCGGTCGGGCGATGCGGTAGTCGCAACGGCTGACGCAGGAAGCGGTGCCACTTCAGCCAAGCTCGAAGGGCTGGCACCCGGAACGGAATACAGCTTCGTCGTCACCGCCAATAGCGGTGCGGGTAACACCGCAGCTGAACCAGTGGCCTTCTCCGTGAAGGCAGGGGCACTGACTGCGCCGGCCGCACCCAACGTCGTTCGGGTGACCACCGGCAACGGCAGCGCAACTGTCGAATGGCAGGGTGCAGCCGCAGGCAATACACCGGTTACCGGTTATGTCCTGACGGCCACGCCGGCAACAGGAACAGCGATCACGGTGGAGACGGACGCGGCAGCGCGTAGTGCTGCGCTGAGCGGCTTGACCAATGGCACCACCTACACCCTCAAGCTGGTCGCTAAGAGCGCCGCAGGCGATAGCGCTCCGGCAACCTTTGGTACCGGCGCTTCGTCAACCGTGACTCCCGCGGACCAGCTCACGGCCACGGCCGAGTTCCGAGCTGACAAGCGGGAATGGCGGATCGGCGGCAGCGCCAGCATCACCACCGGCAACACGATCACTGTCACCAATGCCAACAATCTGCGGATCGGCACCGCGGTGGTCGCCGCTGACGGTACGTGGACGATCCGCGCCCGTAACTCGACCGCGGGAGTGACGCCCACCGTCAAGGTAACGTCCTCCGCGGGCGGATCCATCACGGTACCCGTCAGTTCAAGGTAGCCAAATCCACTAGCAGCCAGAGAACGGTTCTTCGAAGAAGTCCCCCGTCCCATGAGGGACGGGGGACTTCTGTCGTTGTTGGAGGTTCTATGGCCGCGAAAGTGTGTTCAACGAACACATGTCCAGACGGTGAGGTCCGTCAAGATGGTAGGTATGTTGCCTTTGAGCCGGATCTTCGCGTTGAGGGAAACGGTGGACCAAGAGTGGCGTTCCCCAGTTGCCGACGCTGTGGGCGAGTGCTGGGGCTTGCCGGTGGGGGCTCTCCGTTTCTGGCGTTCGTCCGCGGTCCACGTGTTTGTCGCCCCGCCAGGAGCTGACTCCCGAGGTGTGCTGTACGCGCGGTTCGCGCCCGCGGACGGCCCCGCGGGGTTCCGTCTTGCCGAAGGCGTCCGGTTCCATGCCCGTCTTGCAGCCGCTGGTGCTTCTGTTGCGCGGGTTGTCCCCTCCCGAACAAACAGGATGGTCGAGCGGGTCGGTACGCCGCTCGGCGACATGTACGCCTCGGTCCTGGGCAAGGTGGACGGGGACGAGCTGGACGTTGAGGAGCTCGACGGCGGTGCTGCCGCCGCCTGGGGAGCAGCGCTGGGCGCCTTTCACCAGGCCGCTGGCCTGCCGGCCATGCGAGCCCAGACACAGCGGACGGATCCGTTCGCCGCCTTGGCATCTGCCCGTGCTGCACTGGAAGATCCTGAACTAGCGGAGGTTGCGAGGACGCTGAGCACAGTACTAACGGCCAGCCCTGCCACGCCGCTCGTTCTTGGTCACGGGGACTTTGAACTCGACAACCTGCGCTGGGCTGACGGATGGCCTACCTGCTTCGACCTGGACGAATTTGGGGCCATGCCGGCGGCAGCAGATGTGGCATCCGCAGTACGGGACCTGCTGGGCCCGCGCCCCGGGTCCCTGGAACATCCGGAGCTCCTAACGGCATTCCTCCAGGGCTACCAACGCACATCGGGCCAAACCATCGAGCCGCAGGAGCTCATATTGCCCCGGGCAGCCTTCGCCGCGCAGCAACTGCTGCAGGCAACTGAAGTTCTGGATATGAACTCCCGCTCCGTCGCCTGGCTCCACGAACTGGACGGGTCCTTGCGGGCCCATTACCAGGTTCAGCACGACCTTCTGCTGATGACCGCGGACGTATTAATTTAGCCAAGGTCTCTTGGAACTCCCAACGTCCGCCCGGTGGGGACAAGGAAGGAAAAGATCCTCACATCGGGCTGGTTCTGGGCGCTGCCGCCACCTGTGAAGTCACCGTCAATCCACTTGTGCCCTTTGGCGCACCACAGCACCTCGGAGTCGGCCAGTCCGGCCCGAAGCAGTTCGAGCATCACCGATGGATCGAGTCCCCCTCCGCGCGCGAGAAGCATGGCTTCGGAAACTGCCGTGACCGTGCCGGCGACCAGGATCTCGTTGCAGGCTTTGGCGAGTGCTCCCGAACCTCCCGAACCCATGTGCCGGAGGGTGCTGCCCATGAATGGGTGACCGCGCGAAGTGCGTCCTCGTCCCCGCCCACCATGATGCTCACGGTGCCGTTTCGGCGCCCACGGTGCCGCCACTGACGGGGGCGTCCAGGATTCGGACGCCGTGTTCGTGAAGCATCCGTTCGGGCAACACGGTGAGAACGATGTCGGCGGCCGCATCAAAAGGTGAGGTCGCAACGCACACGGCAACCGCCTTGCGTACATACGGGGGGTGGAGAGCTCAGGCGGGAGGGGCGGTGGAATCCCGGACAATCAGGTGCGTGGCAAGTTCGACGCGGTGGGAGTCCAGGACTTCCCCGCGCGCCTGGCGCAGCAGTGACCGAAGTGCCGCCCGGCCCATCTCCTCCAACGGCTGGGCCACGGAGCTGAGTGACGGCACCGATTCCTCACCCTGCCTTGTCCCGTCGAAACCGATGAGGCTGATGTCCTCGGGAACCCTGACCCCTCGTCGGCCCGCTTCACTCAGGACACCCAGTGCGATGGCGTCGCTTCCGGCGAAGATGGCCGTAGGCCGCTGGTCCAGCTGGAGCAGCGCTTGGAGTCCGGCAACGCCACTCTCGCGGCGGAACCTGCCACCGGGCACGATGTACTGGGGATCCACCGTGACGCCCCGGGCCATCAGGGCGGCCATGTAGCCGTGCAGCCGGGCCTGGTTGCATTCAGCCTTTTCTATCCCGCCGATGTACGCGATCCGCCGGTGCCCCAGGTCAAGCAGATGTTCGGTCGCGGCCTTGCCGCCGGCCCAGTTGGTTGCCCCGACGCTCACCACATCCGCTGAGGGCGGGTTGAGCGGGTCAATGACAACGACGGGAATCTTGCGTCGGCGGAACGCCTGCAGTTGCGCCTCGCTGAAAGCGGACGTCACCACGATCATTCCCGCCCGGCCCTCGTCCAGCATGCGCTGCGCACGGCGCTCAGGGGTGCGCAGGTTCGAGGGTGACGGGCCCGTGACGCTGACCATGATCTCGACGTCGGCAGCGGCGGCAAACTGCAGGATTCCGTTGAGGACCTCGATCATGTAGGCGGAGTCCAGGACGTCGATGACCACCTCGACAACAATGCCGGCCTCCCCGGCCGAGCGGCGCTGCACCGGGGACTGGTACCCTGCCTGCTCGAGAGCCGCCAGGACGCGGGCACGGGTCTCCGGCGCCACGTCGTCGCGGCCGTTCACCACCTTCGAAACGGTTGGGGCCGAGACGCCGGCCTGCAGCGCGACCATGGCAAGCGTCGGCTTGGCCTGCTCTGGAATCTTCATCGATCTCACGCTTCGCAACCTTTCGAAATTTTCGTGAGCTTCATTCTGCAGAAGCAGCAGCGCAACGGTCAAGGGAAACCCGTCCTCGGGCAGAAAATTTCGGTCCAAATCTCTTGACCTCCACCATACAGCCACTTTAGTTTAGAGCGTGATCTAAATCACCCTTTCGAAATGTTTCGAACTGGTCAGGCAGAGACCCGCACCTTGCAAAGAAGCAAACCCCAGATGGAGAAGCAATGAAGCAGCCCCAGACGTCCCGCCGCTCTTTCCTCGCCCTTGCCGCCCTCACTCCCTTCGCTGTCGCAGCGACCACTGCCTGCGGCACTTCCGGACCGGGCGCCTCCAGCGCCGGCGGGGGCGCCAGCATGTGGTACCTGTCCGGCGAGCCGAACCAAACCACCATGCAGAAGGCCGTGGACGCCTTCAATTCGGCGAACCCCGACAACAAGATCGAAGTAACCTACTTCCAGAACGACGCCTACAAGACCAAGATCAAGACCGCCATCGGCGCCGGCCAGGCCCCCACCATCATTTACGGCTGGGGCGGCGGCACCCTGAAGACGTACGCCGAGGCCAACCAGGTGGACGACCTGACCGGCTGGTTTGACGAGAACAAGGACCTGAAAGAGAAGTTCTTTCCGGCGTCCTTCGGTGCAGCCACCGTCAACGGCAAGATCTACGCGCTTCCCAACCAGTACGTGGCCCCGATCGTCCTGTTCTACAACAAGGAACTGTTCGAAAAGGCCGGCGTGCAGCCGCCAAAAACCTGGGACGACATCATGTCGCTGGTCAAGACCTTCAACGGCATGGGTGTGGCACCCTTCTCACTGGGCGGACAGTCGCGCTGGACCTCCATGATGTGGCTGGAATACCTGCTGGACCGCATCGGCGGCCCCGGCGTCTTCACCGCGATCTTCGAAGGCAAGCCCAACGCCTGGCTGGACCCCGCCGTAATCGAAACGGGCACCAAAATCCAGGAACTCGTGACTGCGGAAGGCTTCATCAAGGGCTTCTCATCGATCACTGCAGACTCCAACGCGGACCAGGCACTGCTCTTCACGGGCAAGGCAGCCATGATGCTGCACGGGTCGTGGACCTACGGCGCCATGAAGAAGGGCGGCCAGAATTTCGTCCAGGACGGAAAGCTGGGCTTCGTCCAGTTCCCCACCGTTGCCGGCGGCAAGGGCGACGCCAAGAACGGCGTCGGGAACCCTGCCCAGTACATGTCGATCTCCTCGAAGGCGACAGAGGAGGAAAAGGAGTCCGCGAAGAAGTTCTTCAAGGACGGCATCCTGACCGAGACGGTCATCGACACCTACATCAACTCCGGATCCGTTCCCATCGTCAACGGCATCGAGGACAAGCTCAACACCTCTCCGGACAAGGACTTCCTGAACTTCGTGTACGACATGGCCAAGAACGCTCCCAGCTTCCAGCAGTCCTGGGACCAAGCCCTGAGCCCCACAGCTGCCGAGGCCCTGCTGAACAACATCGACCAGCTGTTCCTGAAGTCGATCACGCCGCAGCAGTTCGCCGAGAACATGAATGCCACCCTCGGAAATGAGTAACGCCGTCTCCACAGCTCCCACCACCGCCGCGGCCAGGACCGAGTCGAAGCAGACCGGGAAGCGCCGCGCCGCCCTCGCGTGGCTGACGCTGCCTGCGTTGTTCTTCTTCCTGGTCTTCGCCGTCGTGCCGCTGGCCGGCGTCTTCATTCTGAGCTTCACCAGCTGGGACGGCATCGGCGCCATCGGGGCGGCGGGCCTGGGCAACTGGTTCTCGGTACTTGCCGACCCCGGGCTGTACAACGCCCTGGGGCTGACCTTCCTGATCATGGCCGCCTCCTGGCTCGTCCAGACCCCGATCAGCCTCCTCCTGGGTGTCTTCACTGCGGGAAGCCAGCGCTACCGGGCCGCCCTGGCAGTGCTGTACTTCCTGCCCCTGCTGCTCTCGTCGGCTGCGGTGGCCATCGCCTTCAAGGCCCTGCTGGATCCGAACTTCGGCCTGGCAACCGGCCTGGGACTGCCCTTCCTTGCCCAGGACTGGCTGGGTGTCCCGCATCTGGCCCTTGGCCTGGCCATCTTTGTGATCGCCTGGCAGTTCGTACCGTTCCATACGCTCATCTACCAGGGCGGCGTGCGGCAGATCCCCAAATCACTCTACGAGGCGGCCGAGATCGACGGTGCCGGGACCATCAAGCAGTTCTTCCACATCACGCTCCCCCAGCTGAAGTACACCATCATCACCTCGTCCACCCTGATGGTGGTGGGGTCGCTGACGTACTTCGACCTGATCTTCGTCCTCACCGGCGGCGGCCCGGGTAACTCCACCCGGATCCTGGCGCTGGACATGTACCTGCGGGCCTTCCGGGCCAACCTGATGGGCCCGGCAAGCGTCATCGCCGTCATTCTCGTCCTCATCGGCCTTGCACTTGCCTTGTTCCTCCAACGCCTCGGAGGCAAGGACAAGCAGGGCAGCCAATTGGAAGGCCTGTAGCGTGAGTACCGTCCTGAGTAACAGCACGGAGGAGGCCCGGGTCGGCTCCCCCGCCAATATCGCCGCCCCGAAGCGGGGGTTCGGTTCCCGGCTGAGGCAGTTCAACATCCCGGCCGGCCTCGGCGGCTGGATCTGGCTCGCCATCATCATCATCCCGGTGTACTACGTGGTCATCACCAGCCTGAAGACGCAAGAAGGCTACTTCGGGCAGAATCCGCTGGCACTTCCCACATCACCGACCCTGGAAAACTACCAGCTGGTCCTGGAAGCCGACTTCGCCACCTACTTCATGAACAGCTCCATCGTCACGATCGGTTCGGTGGTTCCGGCGGTGCTGGTTTCCTTTATGGCCTCGTTCGCCATCGTCAGGGGCAGCGGCAGGTTCCTCAAACTGGTCAACGGCCTGTTCCTTATGGGACTGGCCATCCCGCTCCAGGCCACGATCATCCCGATCTACCTGATGATCATCCGCCTCAACCTGTACGACAGCCTGCTGGCGCTGATGCTGCCGTCCGTAGCCTTTGCCATCCCGCTGACGGTGCTGATTTTGTCCAACTTCATCCGCGACGTGCCGAACGAATTGTTCGAGTCAATGCGCCTGGACGGCTGCAGTGAGTGGCAGATCATGTGGCGGCTGGCCCTCCCGCTGACCCGTCCCGCCATCGTGACCGTCGCAATCTACAACGGCCTGCACGTCTGGAACGGATTCCTGCTTCCGCTGGTCCTTACCCAGAGCCCGGACCTGCGCGTCCTGCCCCTCGGGCTATGGACGTTCCAGGGTGAGTACAGCGTCAACATTCCGGCTGTTCTGGCTTCGGTGGTGCTCAGCACGCTGCCCATCCTCGTGCTCTACGTTGTGGGCCGCCGCCAGCTGCTCAGCGGCCTCACCGCCGGCTTCAGCAAGTAGGACCACGATCTTCACGAAAGGAAATCACATGACCACGGCAAAACCCCTGCGGGTCGGCATGGTGGGCTATGCCTTTATGGGTGCCGCGCACTCCCACGCCTGGCGAACGGCCCCACGGTTCTTCGACCTGCCGCTGCAGCCGGAGCTCACCGCGGTTGCCGGCCGGAACGCCGAGGGCGTCCGCCCCGCCGCGGACAAGCTGGGCTGGGAATCCGTCGAAACGGATTGGCGCCGCCTGATCGAGCGGGAGGACATCGACCTGATTGACATCTGCACGCCCGGCGACACCCACGCCGAAATTGCCATCGCCGCCCTTGAAGCCGGCAAGCATGTGCTGTGTGAAAAGCCGCTGGCGAACTCAGTGGAGGAGGCCGAGCGGATGACCCTTGCGGCGGAGACCGCCGCCAAGCAGGGCATCATGTCAATGTGCGGCTTCAGCTACCGCCGTACGCCCGCCCTGGCCCTGGCCAAGCGGTTCGTGGAACAAGGCCGGCTGGGCGACATCCGGCACGTCCGGGCACAGTATCTTCAGGACTGGCTCTCCGATGCCAACGCCCCCATGACGTGGCGGCTGGACAAGAGCAAGTCCGGGTCCGGCTCCCTGGGCGACATTGGAGCACACAGCATCGATGCGGCCCAGTGGGTCACTGGCCAAAACATCAGCGGTGTGTCTGCACTGCTCGAAACGTTTGTCACCGAGAGGCCGCTGGCCGGTGACCTGGTGGGCCTCGGCGGCCACGGGGACGCCGGCAGCGACGCGCCCCGGGGAGCGGTCACCGTGGATGACGCAGCGATTTTCAGCGCAAAGTTCGACGGCGGCGCTGGCGCCACGGGCACGATCGGCGTCTTCGAAGCCACGCGTTACGCGCTGGGCCGGAAGAACGCCATGCGCCTGGAAGTCAACGGCACCAAAGGTTCCCTGGCCTTCGACTTCGAGGACATGAACGCCCTGTCCTTCTACGACGCGGCCGAATCCCCGGACGCCGGCTTCCGCAAGATCTTCGTCACGGAGCCCGAGCACCCTTACGTCGGCAACTGGTGGCCCACAGGCCACGGCCTGGGCTACGAACACGGCTTCACCCACCAGGTAGTGGACCTGGTCACGGCGATCGGCGAGCGCCGCCAGCCCGAACCATCGTTTGCCGACGCCCTGCAGGTCCAGCGGGTACTCGCGGCCGTGGAAGCCAGCGCCGCCAACTCCAGCCAATGGCAAAAGGTCTAGGCATATGACGACAGGACAAGGAACGGCCATGACACGACCCATCACGCTTTTTACCGGCCAGTGGGCCGACCTGCCCTTTGAGGAGGTGGCCCGGCTCGCCGGCGAGTGGGGCTTCGACGGGCTCGAGATCGCCTGCTGGGGCGACCATCTGGACCCGCGCCGCGCCGCCGAGGACGACAACTACCTCCAGGACCGGCTGGACATCCTGGAGAAGAACCACCTGAAAGTCTTCGCCATTGCCAACCACCTCACCGGCCAGGCCGTGTGCGACGACCCCATCGACGAACGCCACCAGGGCATCCTGTCCGCTGGGATCTGGGGCGACGGCAATCCTGAAGGAGTGCGCCGCCGCGCCGCCGAGTCGATGAAGGACACAGCCCGCGCAGCCGCGCGCCTCGGCGTCAGGACCGTTACAGGTTTTACCGGTTCCTCCATCTGGAAGGCCGTCGCCATGTTCCCGCCCGCCTCCGAGGCAATGATCGACGCCGGCTACCAGGACTTCGCCGACCGCTGGAACCCCATCCTGGACGTCTTCGAGGAGGAGGGTGTCCGCTTCGCACTGGAGGTCCACCCCTCCGAAATCGCCTACGACTACTGGACCGCCAAGCGCACCCTGGAAGCCATCGGGCACCGCAAGAGCTTCGGACTGAACTTCGATCCGTCCCACTTCATCTGGCAGGACCTGGACCCGGTGATGTTCCTGCAGGACTTCGCCGAACACATCCTGCACGTGCATGTGAAGGAATCGGTCCGGCAGCTTGATGGCCGCAACGGCCGCCTGGGCTCCCACCTGGCGTGGGCGGACCCGCGGCGCGGCTGGGACTTTGTCACGGCCGGCCACGGCGACGTCCAGTGGAACCGGATCTTCAGGACCTTGAACGCCATCGGCTACGACGGCCCCACCAGCATCGAATGGGAGGACGCCGGAATGGACAGGCTCATCGGTGCACCGCAGGCGCTGGCCATGGTCCAGGAACTCGCCCGGATTGCCCCGCCCGCAGCGGCCTTCGACGCCGCGTTCGCCAGCCGCTGACCCGAACCTCCTGCCGGCCCTCAACGTGCCGGTGGATAAACAAAGGAACTCCTCAATGACAGATCGCAAGAATGCCCTGGTGGTCCGCGGCGGCTGGGACGGCCATCAGCCCTACGAGGCCACCGAGCTCTTCATTCCCTACCTCAAGGACAACGGCTACGACGTGCGCGTGGAGGAATCGCCCAAGGTCTACGCCGATGCAGGCTACATGGCAGGCGTGGACCTGATCATGCAGTGCATGACCATGAGCACCATCGAAAAGGACGAGTTCGCCGGGCTGCGGACCGCCGTGGAAAACGGCACCGGCCTGGCGGGCTGGCACGGCGGGATCGCCGATTCCTACCGGAACACCTCGGACTACCTGCACCTGATCGGCGGCCAGTTCGCCGGCCACCCCGGCAAGCATCCGGACGAGTGCGTTGGGGAGCAGTCCGACAACTATGTGCCCTACACGGTGAACATGCTGCCGGCGGCCGCGGAACACCCCATCACCAAGGGCATCCCGGACTTCGACCTGGTCACCGAACAGTACTGGGTTCTCGCGGATGACTACATCGACGTCCTGGCCACCACCACCCAGAAGGTCCGGGAGTGGGACCCGTGGAACCGCGAAGTCACCTCACCGGCCATCTGGACGCGCCAGTGGGGCAAGGGCCGCATCTTCGTCGCAACTCCCGGCCACCGTGTCGAAATCCTCCAGGACCAGAACGTCCGCACCATCATCGAAAGGGGCCTGCTGTGGGCAAGCCGTTGAAAGTAGGAATCATTGGCTGCGGAGCCATCATCGCGCAGTATCTGGCCAGTTTCCGGAAACTCGGGGACATCCAGCTGGTGGCGGTGGCGGACCTCGACCCCGCACGCGCCCAGGCCGTCGCGGAGCAGTACGAGGGCGTCCGGGCCGTTTCCGTTGAGTCGCTCCTCGCGGCGGACGACGTCGAACTGGTCCTGAACCTGACCATCCCCGCCGCGCACGCCGAGGTGGCGCTGAAGGCCATCGCCGCAGGCAAAAGCGTGTACGGCGAGAAACCCTTCGCCGCCACAACCGGCCAGGCACGCAAGGTGCTGGACGCAGCGCGTGAGGCGGGCGTCGTCGTCGGCTGTGCCCCGGACACGGTGCTTGGCACCGGCATCCAGACAGCGCGCAGGGCGATCGATGACGGACTGATCGGCGCACCCATCTCCGCGAGCGCCACCATGGTGACCCCGGGCCACGAACGCTGGCACCCCAATCCGGACTTCTACTACCAGCCCGGCGGCGGGCCCCTCCTGGACATGGGCCCCTATTACGTGACCGCCCTGGTCACCCTGCTGGGCCCCGTCGTCTCAGTCATCGGCGCCGCAAGCCACACCCGCGATGAGCGGACCATCGGCTCCGGGCCGCGCCAGGGCGAAAAGGTCCCCGTTAATATCGATTCCCACGTGACCGGCGTCCTGGTCCACGCCTCCGGCGCACTCTCCACCCTTGTGATGAGCTTCGATGCCGTGAAGTCCAAGTCGCCGAACATCGAGATCCACGGCGAGCGCGGATCCCTGGTGGTGCCGGACCCGAACCACTTTGACGGCGACGTCCAGCTGTTCGCCCTCGGCGCTGACGCCTGGGAAACCCTTCCCGTCTCCGCCGGATACGTTGACGCCGGACGCGGTTTCGGCATCGCCGACCTGGCCTCCACGCCGCAGGGCACCGAGCCCCGGGCCGGCGGAACCCTGGCCTACCACGTCCTGGAAGTCATGGAGTCGGTCCTCGAATCAGCCCACACCGGCTCGACCGTGCCCATCACCAGCACGGTTGGACGGCCGGAGAGCGTGGAACTGACTGTCCTGGCCGACGATGTGGATGCCCTCCAGCCCCAGGAAGCTTCCTAGGGCATGACCTATACAGCCAACACCTGGCCCATCGCCGCGGCCATGCTGCCGTTCCCGGGAACGAACGCCCAGGGAATGCACATCCACGACGCCGATCCCTCGGCCTGGGCGGAAGCGTTCACCGAGGTCAAGGACGCCGGGTTCGCCAACGCAGACCTGACGGACAGCTGGGTCCGTCCCGGTGACCTCAGCCGGGACCGCCTCGCGGAGTTCAGGCAGGCGGCGGAGAACGCCGGCATCGGCATCCCGGCCATCTCCGCCATCCGCCGCAGCGTCATTGACGAAGCCAACTGGGAAGCCAACCTGGCGTACAGCCACCGCACCATTGACGCGGCGGCCCAGCTGGGCTGCGAGGTTGTCTCCGTCGGACTCCACCAGGCCATCAGGCCGGAGCAGCAGAAACAGCTGTGGTTCTGGACGGTGGACGGCCACAAGGACCCGGTGGGAGACGAGGAAACCTGGACCAACGCCGTGGTCCGCCTCCAGGAACTGGGCCGGCATGCGGCCGAGGTGGGAGTCCTGCTCTCGCTTGAGATGTACGAGGATACGTACCTGGGAACCGCGGATTCATCGGTGCGCCTCGTCCAGGACATTGGCCTCCCGAACGTGGGACTGAACCCGGATCTCGGCAACCTGATCCGCCTTCACCGGCCGGTGGAGGACTGGCGGGAGCTGGTGACCAAGACCCTTCCCTACTCCAACTACTGGCACATGAAGAACTACTTCCGCGACGAGGACGTGGCGCGGGACATGTACGTCACCATGCCCGCTCCCATGGAGAGCGGCCTGATCAATTACCGCGAGGCCTTCAAGCTGGCCTTGTCCGTGGGGTTCCAGGGCATCCTCTGCACCGAACATTACGGCGGGGATGGCCTGAGCGTGGCGGCCAGCAACCAGGACTACCTGCGGCGCCACGTCCTCCCAAAGAAGGACGGCTATGTGCTCGGCAAGAGCCAGGTGGTCCAGGGCCGGCAACAGCCGGCTGCGGAACCCGCCCCCGTGTAACCGGCGCAGGCCCTCACGGCTTCATACCAAGGATTCAACGAGGAAACCATGACCCTGATCTTCGACAACCCTGCCGACTTTGAGCAGGAGGCGCTGGACGGATTTGTCGCAGCCAACCGCGGCTACGTGGCCCGCGTGGACGGCGGCGTGGTCCGCTCCACGGACGTTGCTGCCGGCCAGGTGGCCGTGGTGGCGGGCGGCGGTTCCGGCCACTATCCCGCCTTCGCCGGGCTGGTGGGGCCCGGCCTGGCAGCTGGAGCGGTGTGCGGCAACATCTTCACGTCGCCCTCTGCCGGGCAGGCCTACCGGGTGGCCAAGGCGGCGGACGCCGGCGGCGGAGTCCTGTTCAGCTACGGCAATTACGCCGGTGACCTGATCCATTTCGGCGAGGCGCAGCAGCGGCTGAATGCCGAAGGCATCGAGACCCGCACGGTGCTGGTCACGGACGACATCGCCAGCGCTCCCCTGGACCAGATGGACAAGCGCCGCGGCATTGCCGGTGACCTGACGGTCTTCAAAATTGCGGGCGCGGCGGCCGAAGCGGGACTGGACCTTGACGCCGTCGAACGGCTTGCTGTCCGCGCCAACTACCGCACCCGCTCCCTCGGCGTGGCCTTCGACGGCTGTACGCTGCCGGGCGCTGCGGAACCGCTGTTCCAGGTGCCGGCCGGCAAGATGGCTCTGGGCCTGGGTATCCACGGCGAACCGGGGATTTCCGAGCATCCAATGCCCACGGCCTCCGAGCTGGCCGAACTGCTCGTCTCCCGGCTGCTTTCCGACAAGCCCCAGGACGCCGGGAACCGCGTGGTGGCCATCCTCAACGGCCTGGGCCGGGTGAAGTACGAGGAATTGTTTGTGCTGTTCGGCAAGCTTGAGAAGCTCCTCACCGCCGCCGGCCTTACCGTCGTGGAGCCGGAGTGCGGCGAACTGGTCACCAGTTTGGACATGTCCGGCCTGTCCCTGACCCTGCTGTGGCTGGACGAGGAACTGGAGCACTACTGGGCCGCCCCCGCTGACACTCCGGGGTTCCGCAAGGGCACCATGGCACCGCGCGCACGGCGGGAACTAGCAGGGCCGGAAGATGCCGCGGCCGCCGACCTTGAAGAGACGACGGCGGCAGCGGCCGGGCTGGGCCGGCTGGCAGCCGCCGTGCTCGCGCAGGCGCGGGACGCCGTCGTCGAACATGTTGAGGAACTGGGCAGGCTGGACGCCATTGCCGGCGACGGCGACCATGGGATCGGCATGCGGCGGGGCGCGGTAGCGGCGGCAACTGCCGCGCGGGACGCCGCGGCAGCCGGAGCTTCCGTGCAGCGTGTCCTCTCGGCTGCGGGGGAAGCCTGGAGCGAACGCGCGGGAGGAACGTCGGGGGCGCTGTGGGGCTCCGCCGTGGCCGCTGCCGGCAGGACTCTCGGCACCAAGGACTCGTACCGCGGGGAGGACGCGGCGGCCGCCGTGGCAGCTTTCACGGACGCCGTCACCACCCTGGGCAAGGCGGAACCGGGCGATAAGACCATGGTGGACGCGCTGCTTCCCTTCCGGGAAGCCTTCCTGGCCGCGCTCGACGACGGCGCGCCGGTGACCGGGGCGCTGGCCTCCGCGGTAACCGCCGCACGGCAGGCAGCCGACGCCACGGCATCCCTGCGCCCGCTGAAGGGGAGGGCCCGGCCGCTGGCCGAGAAAAGCCTGGGGCACCCGGACCCCGGAGCGGTTTCCTTTGCCCTGATCGCGACACGGATTTCTGATTACCTCGACTTTTCGCAACCCCTGCCCGATTCCCAATTGGCCGCTTCGGTGGCCGGAACCGGAGCCCAGGAATGAGTGCGGGGGGCGCTGCAGGCTGGCGCATCGTTATCGGCAACGATGAGGCCGGCGTCGAATACAAGGAGGCGCTGAAGGCGCTGCTCGCAGCGGACAGCCGTGTCGCGTCCGTCGTGGATGTGGGGGTCGGTGCCGGCGACACGACCGCCTACCCGCATGTCGCCGTCGACGCCGCCCGCAAAGTGGCGCAGGGCGAGGCGGACCGTGCGCTGCTGATTTGCGGTACCGGACTGGGCGTGGCCATCGCGGCGAATAAGGTGCCGGGGATCCGCGCCGTCACCGCCCACGACGGCTACTCCGTCGAACGGTCCGTGCTCAGCAACAACGCGCAGGTCCTCACCATGGGCCAGCGGGTCATCGGCCTGGAACTGGCCAAGAAGCTGGTGGGCGAATGGCTCGGCTACCGCTTCGACGAAAATTCAGCCTCCGCCGCGAAGGTAGAGGCCATCTGCTCCTACGAGCCCGAATCCACGAAGGCAGTCTGATCATGACCGAAACAGCAACCATCCCAGCATCTGCGAGCGCCCGGAAATTCGCCATCGTCGGCTCGGGCTACATGGGCGGCGGGATCGCACAGGTCCTGGCGCTGGGAGGGGCGCGTGTGGCCCTCTCTGACGTGTCCGCAGAGGTGGCCCAAAGCAATTACGACCGCCTCTTAGTGGAGTCTGACCAGTTCGTGGCCGACGGGCTGTTCCCGGCAGGCTCCACCGAAATCCTGAAGCAGAATCTCTGGGCCGCAAAGGACATCGAGGAGGCCGTGGCCGACGCCGACTTCATTGAGGAAGCCGTCCCCGAGGTTATGGAGATCAAGCACCAGACGCTTTCGCGGATCAGTGCCGCTGCCCGGGCGGATGCCATCATCGGCTCCAACACCTCCACCATCTCCATAGCTGAGTTGTCCCGGCCGGTCAGCAATCCGGAGCGGTTCCTGGGCGTGCACTTCTCGAACCCGTCCCCGTTCATTCCGGGAGTCGAGATCATTCCGCACGCTGGCACGTCTGCCTCCACCGTGGGGGCGGTCCGCGAGCTGGTCCACGCCGCCGGCAAGCAGACCGCCGTGGTCAAGGACGTCACCGGTTTTGTGCTGAACCGCCTCCAGTACGCGCTGTTCCACGAGGCGGCGCAGCTGGTGGAGCAGGGCATCGCGACGGCGGACGACGTGGACACCCTGGTCCGCACCACCTTCGGTTTCCGGCTGCCGTTCTTCGGTCCGTTCGCCATCGCCGACATGGCCGGGCTGGACGTGTACAACTTCTGCTACGAGTCGCTGCAGAAGGATTTCCCGGCGCGGTTCGCCACACCTGCGATTCTGTCCGATCTGGTGGAGGCCGGGAAGCTCGGCACCAAGACCGGCGCCGGGTTCCTCAACGTCCCGGCCGATCGGATTCCCGAGCTGATCGCCTACCGCAACAAGGCCTACGTGGCCATGCAGAAACTGCTGGATGAGCTGGGCCCGGCGCCGCTGGGCTGAGACGGGCGGCTTCCGCTGGTGAAGTGCTCATGGGCCCACCGATCGACTTAGCATTGGAGTCGATTCGTACCCGCAAGAGTTAAAGTGAATGGTCCAACCCAAGGACGGAGGATTCCATGGCCGCCGAGAGTTCCGAAGAGTCCCAGCCTTTGCACGGTTCAATCTACGAAAACGATCAGGAAGTCATCGAAGAGGCGGTGCGGATGCTGCGCGAACTCGACGACACTCCCCTGCATCAGATGACCCCGCTTTTCTACCAACACGGGTACGAGGAGTTGCGCCTTCTGACCCTCGAGCTGCTTCGCATCTTGGGTAGTGACCCCAAGGCGTAGTGGCAAGGTCGGCGGATTCGCCGGGTTCAAGCAGCGAAGTCTTATCGAGCTGCGCCTGGACGTCACGCTTCACCTGAAGTCGGCCCACCAGTTGGTGCGCTTTCAAGTCGACAACGGACCTTATGTAAAGCTGGCGCCGCGAGGGGCTCCCGGAAGGTTTCCTGTGCCACCCCGGAACGACCCTCCAGGTCTTCGTCAACCACGCCAATTCAATTCACCATGTGTTCGGGCAGGGCCTGAACCGTGGCGATCTGAAATTGGCGAAGCTCCAGTCAAATAGCGGTTGACCGGAGCTCCGGTCCATTATGTGCCGGTAAACCTGAGGATTCCCTGTGAGTTCGGCATGGTGGTTGTTATGGTGGTGGCCGTTATGTAAAGCCGGAGCTCCGGCCTTCCCAGCAAAAACTAGGCCTCGATTATCAATCGATTCAACGGCTTCCACAAGCTCGGAGAGGCCGCGACGGAGGTTTCGCGTGACCCTGCCCACTAGCCTGCAGCCGAGGTGATCGTATTGCGACAGAGCCGCCTGCTGTCAGGACTCGCTTTTGATGCAGGCTACTAAATAATTTCGGGTCGGCCTGCTAGGTGAATACTTTAATCTTTCAGTTACTTGCTAATGTGAACGAAAACTGTATCTGGGGGTTTGATTTGGCACGGCGTCGTGGCTTTTTAGCGGAAATGCAGCACCAAGCGAGAGTGGCCGAACAGCGCCAGCGAGCCGCGGCACGGGAACAGGCGGCGTCGGCGCGCCGGGCCGAGCAGGCATGGAAAGCTGAGCAAAGGGCGCAGGCTGCACTGCAGCGTGCTTCCGAGGCGGACCGCAAACGCCTTGAGAAGGAAGCGCATGACGCCCACGTGGCCAGCCGCCAGGCCGAAGTCGAGCAGCTGAACGCCCAGCTTGCAAGCGTTTACGATCAGGTTGACAGCCTCCTTGAATCGACTCTGGCAGTGGATGATTACGTTGACCTTGCCAGCTTGCGCAGAAGGGCTGAGCATCCCCCGTTTGACCGGAAGCTCGAGACCCCAATTCCCGCGCCTGTACCCCTGCCCGATCCCCCGGCCCCGGTGTTCGAACCCCCCGCTCCCCCGACCGGGCTGTTTGGCCGCAAGAAGAAGCTTGCTGAGGCCCAAGCCCAAGCCGAGGCCGCGTTTGCCGAAGCTTATTCGTCTTGGGAGCATGAGATGGCCCAGTTGCCCGGGCGGCGGCAGGCGGTTGCTGATAGGTATGCGGCCGATGAGAACAACCGAAAGCAAAGGCTGGCGGCAGCACAAGCCCGGTACCAGGACGAATGCGCCGCGCGTGAGACCGAGGTTGCTGAGCACAACGCCTCGATCGACCAACTCATCACAAATCTCAGTTACGGTTCCGTGGAAGCGGTCCAGGAATACGTAGGCATCGTGCTCGCCAACTCCGTCTACCCCGACGGATTCTCCGTAGAGCACGAGGCAGAGTTTGAACCTGGCACAGCAGAACTCGCGTTGCGCGTCCCCAGACCAGGTCCCCACGATCAAGTC
Organism: Arthrobacter sp. 210 2; assembly: GCF_059093025.1. Lineage (NCBI taxonomy): Bacteria > Bacillati > Actinomycetota > Actinomycetes > Micrococcales > Micrococcaceae > Arthrobacter > Arthrobacter sp. 210 2. The sequence continues at coordinate 382,468 of NZ_JBNHIE010000003.1, read as the reverse complement.
CTACAAGTACGTAAAGGCCAGCGACGAGATCACGCCGGTAGCGCTTTCACAGAAAGAGTCGAAGGACCGATATGCGGGAATCGTCCACCAGGTCGTACTGCGGACTTTGCATGAAATCTTTGAAGCTGATCGTCGCGCGCTGATACAAAGCATCGCGCTGGAAGTCGGAACACAGACAATTAACCCGGCGACAGGCAACGAAACGTACATACCTTTCGCCGCAGTCGGGGTATCACGTGAGGCCTTTTCTGCCATCGACCTGTCAGCGGTGGTGCCTGCGGCTACTCTGGAACACTTGGGTGCCGCAGTCTCAAAGAACCCACTCGGGCTGGCACCCGCGAATGTCGCAGGAGTTCGGCGCTCCTGATGACGACGGCTGATCTGGTTTTCAATCCGCCTCCTGGCTGGCCCCAGCCCCCCGCGTCCTGGCGGCCACCGACAGGCTGGACGCCGGACCCTTCGTGGCCGGCACCCCCGCCAGGATGGCAACTCTGGCTGCCATCAGGAGATTCGCCCTCCCCGGCCGACACGGAGCCGGGACCTGAATCATCACCGAGCAAAGAGGAACCCACCGTATCTTCAGTGGCTGCACGGGTTGCATTTCTTGAGGCAGAAAATGAACTTCTTCGGCGGCAACTCTCCGATGCTACCGACGCATCCACTCCATACGTTGAACTCGACGACGCGCGAGTGCTCCAGGAAGTCGGCATTTACCGGTATCACCACCCGCTTGAGAATGCTGCATCGTTTCGTGACCGGCTAGACGAGGTGGAAAGGCGAATCGCGGAACTGGTTAAAGCCGGGCAGGCGATCGTGAAGTCGAATCTGTTCACCTTCAACAATTCCCTCGCCAAGGGCCGGCGCATGACCGATGACCTGGCCAAACTGATGCTTCGCGCCTATAACGCCGAGGCGGACAACAGCATCAGATCCTTAAAGCTAGGCAATGTTGTCACGGCGAAGCGTCGCCTCGATGCGTCCCGCATGGCAATCGCAAAACTGGGCGCACTGATGGAAATGCACATCAGTGATGACTTCCACGCTCTGCGCGTCGAAGAAATCGAGCTCACTGCCGACTGGCTCATGAAGAAGCAGGAGGAGAAAGAAGCAGAACGAGAGGAAAAGGCTCGTCTGCGCGAGGAACGCCGCGTCGAACGCGAACTCGCCGAGGAACGGGCCCGGCTCGACAAGGAACGCGCCCACCTCCTTAATGCTCTCAACGCGATGCGAGCATCTGGTCAGGGGGATGCCGATCTCGAGCGGAGGCTCGAGCTTATCGACGAAGCCATCGCTCAGAACGACTTCCGGGCAGCTAACATCCGCGCTGGCTACGTTTACGTGATCTCCAACCGCGGAGCCTTTGGCGATGACGTCGTCAAGATCGGCCTGACACGGCGGCTCGAACCCGCGGAACGCGTCGCGGAGCTCAGCGGCGCATCAGTACCGTTCCGCTTCGACATCCACACTCTTTTCTTCTCTGAAGATGCCGTCACCTTGGAAAACGAGCTCCATAAACATTTCGCGACGAAGGCCGTGAACCAGGCCAATCCACGGAAGGAGTTCTTCTTCGCCACCCCAGCTGAGGTGCGGGACGTACTGGTAGAAAAAGTCGGGAACCTTCTGGAATTCAGCGAACAAGCGGACGCTACCGAATACCTTCAATCCATCAAGCACTGGCCGGACCGGCCTTCCCAAGAACCGACGGTTTCATCACTGCCCATCGCTAAGCAATAGAGACGTTTCCCGCGGCGCTCAGCAGTTGGGCGGTGGCCCTCATTCGCTTGCAACTGCGGCCGCAAAACCAGCTGGTGCACCTCGAAACGGTATCCACAATGCCTTGACTTCCTTCCTGAACGGGCCTAGAACTCAACCTGACAGGACGAGGATAGGAGGCCACGTGAGCGGGCAGCGGATCGGCTACGTGCGGGTGAGCACTTTGGACCAAAATGAGAAGCGCCAACTCGAAGGCCAAATTCTGGACCGGGTCTTCATGGACAAAGCCTCAGGCAGGGATACTGCCAGACCGGAGCTCACGCAACTGCTGCGGTTCGCACGAGATGGGGACACCGTGGTGGTTCACAGCATGGACAGGCTCGCCCGCAACCTCGATGACCTGCGAGCCCTGGTCCAGGGTCTCACCCGCAAAGGCGTGCGGGTGGAGTTCATAAAAGAGAGCCTGGTCTTCACCGGTGAGGACTCCCCCATGGCCAACCTCATGCTCTCCGTCATGGGCGCCTTCGCTGAATTCGAACGCTCCCTCATAAAGGAACGCCAAAAGGAAGGCATCGCCCTAGCCAAGCAACGCGGCGCCTACAAAGGACGGAAAAAGACCCTCACACAGGAACGGGCCGCCGAGCTCGTCCAGCGCGCCGGCGCCGGAGTTCCAAAAGCCCTCCTTGCCCGTGACTACGGAATCAGCAGGGAGACCGTCTACCAGTATTTGCGCCAAGCCAAGCTGGAGTGAGCCGCTCCCCTGCCTCCGCCGTCGATGTGCAATAGTTCGCGCAGCCCTAGCTTGACGGAACGTCGGCTATCGGCACTGCGCAGGTTTGGTGACAAGTGATCATGTTGGGGAAATCGGTGGGGCTGCGTCGGGCAGAATCCTGCGTAATGAGAGCCCCCCTAATAGCAGCCTAAGAATAGGCCATAGCGCGTTTTGCGCCAGTCCTGGAACTCACGCGTGCAAAGATGTCTTAGCACATAAGGAGGCAAACGTGGCCAAAGAGGACTGGGACAACGTCCCGCGAACGTTCCGAGATCTAAGCTGGGGTTTGCAAACCATCGTAGTGGTTTCTTTCTTAGCCGCCCTCGCCTGTATTTTGCTTGGTATCAGCATGGATTCTCAGCAGTGGTGGCGAGAGAGTCCGTTCCTGGTCAACCTAGCGTCCTCAGCAGCAGTAGCTTTCTTCGGCTTTCCTTTAGGGCTGGTTTTAGTAAAAGCCATTTCCGTTCGCCAGGACGAACGCATCGAAAGACTCAGTGCCTACCGGCTAGCATTGGCTTCCGCAAAGGACTTGCGTGAACGCGCCACCCGTCTGGAGCGCGGGAACCTCACAACTGATGCTTTGAAGGATCTGCTTAAAAGGGCAGAGGCCAGCGTCCATTGGAGTCGCCACCTGCTGATTGACGAAAGCGACAGGGGTACTAGCCAAAAAGAAAAGGAAGACCAACTAGCCTATGCTTCCGCACTCGTAACGGAGTCGGAGGAAGCCTTCAAGGAATTCGGGCCGACCGATGACGAAGATAGAAGCGTTCTGGAGCTCGAAGACGCATGGCGATATTGGGACAGGTCTATCCGCCCGCGGTTACTGAGCGCCGGCGTGGATTGGGTGACTAATAAAGCTGATGCGCCAGGACGAAGCCTGCGGTGGACGAACCTTTTCGAAGGCACTCAAAAAATCACACTCAATATGTGGCCTCATTTTGAGAACTTTCGTCAAGGCCGTAGGCCTCTGGAAACAATTGTTGAGGACTTAGAGAGAATTGAAAAGCAACTGCGACCAAGGCAAAGGTCAGTGGACTACGCTATTGCGCTGGCCGACTTTGCTTGTGCCCTTGTAGCGGCCATAGAGTCGCACGAAGAAGCTGACGTCATCAATGGAAGGCAGAGGGCCAAGGTGTAGGCGAGTAGCAAAGCTAAAAGCGTAGGTCGCTTATCACGCGTTTATGCGGCTCTTTCAGTTGCTACTTGACATAATCGCTGTTATCGGCGTTTCGTCTGAATGCTCATTAGATGAGAGAAACGCGCATCTGCTCCAGGGTTTTTCTGCTCCGGCACCTGGGCAATGTCTGCCGAGTCTGCTGAAGCGCGGCCCGGGAGCGGTGTTGGGGTGAGAGGTCGCCGGTGCTTGACCGCAGCTTGTCCCATGTTGGGACAAGCTGCTATTGTCCCAACATGGGACAAAACAAAAGGTTCAGTGAAGTAACAGTTGATGAAGCATCCGCAGCGTGGACACACGTCCGCCAGGCCGACCTCGCCCGCACCCTCGTCCTAAGGGACGTCGTTCACGTTCTTACCAGCAGGGGCTGGACCGTCAGGCAAGTCGCCGACCAATTGGGCGTCAGCAAGTCCCAAGTGAACCGCATAGCAAGGGACCGCCTCCCTCTGGCCATCCCCACCGGCGCTTCGGGAGATCAGGCGCTGGACTTCGCGGACCGCGCTTGGGCCCACGCTGGGGGGCGCCCAACGGGTGTGCCTTGGGGCGATACTGCAGCCCACTCCCCTAGTTGACGGAATATCCGTTATCGGCCTTTGAAAACAGGCGGGGGAGTGCTCCGGTATGGGGCTGCTTCCCGCCGTTATTAGTGACGGTTTCTCCCCAAGCTCTCCCAGTCCAAACTGCCCAGCCGGCGTCCGGACGCCGGGCTCGGCCACGCCGCGAGACGCTCCCTTTATATATCAGGCCGGAATGAGGGAGGACGTCTCGTCGAGGCGGTGGATTTCCAGTTCCGTGAGGGCCAGGGAGGCTGCTGCCATGAGGTCGGGCAGCTGTTCCACGGTGCGGGCGCTGGCGATTGGGGCGGCGATATTGGGTCGGGTGAGAAGCCAGGCGAGGGCTGTTGTCGCAATAGTGGTGCCTCGCTCCTGCGCGATGTCGTCGAGGACGGAGATGACCCGCAGGCCTTCGGTACTGAAGTAACTGCCTGCCATCTGTTCTCGGGGTGTCCCGGTGAGGTCTTCGCGGGTCCGGTATTTGCCTGTGAGGAATCCGCTGGCGAGGGACCAGTAAGGGATGACCCCGAGCCCGTTGGCGGCAGCCAGGGAAGCGAGTTCGCCCTCGAAGTCAGTTCTGTGGACCAGGTTATAGTGCGGCTGCAGGGCCACGGGACGGGCGTAGCCGTTTTCGTCCGCGATCCTGATCCATTCCCTGATCCGGTCCGCGCTGTAGTTTGAGAGGCCGACGTGACGGATTTTTCCGGCGATGACGAGATCATCGAAGGCTCCGACGGTCTCCTCCAGGGGCGTGGTCTGGTCGTCGAAGTGCGCGTAGTAGAGGTCGATGTAGTCGGTGCCGAGGCGTCGCAGGGATGCTTCGGAGGCAGCCACGATGTTCTTTCGGGATAGGCCGGGAAAATCGGGGTGCTGGCTGACTTTAGTTCCGATGATGATCTGGGACCTGTTGGAGCACCGTGTCATCCAGTCTCCGATGATGGTCTCGGATTCGCCTCCGGTGTTTCCCTCGGCCCAGGCCGAGTAGCTGTCTGCTGTGTCGACGAAGTTGCCGCCCTGGCTGGTGAAGGCGTCCAGAACGCTGTGGGAAGTCGGTTGGTCCGAGGTCCAACCGAAGGTGTTTCCTCCCAGGGCGAGCGGGAAGATGTTGAGATCCGAATGTCCGATAGTCGTCATTTGAAGGTCCTTTGATAGTGGGGTGTGTCAGTCGGAGAGCGCGTCGATGAGTTCTATTTCAGGTGGAGCCAGGGCGAACCCGTCCAGGTGGAGGTTTTCGACGATTCGTGCGGGATTGGTTGAGCGCGGGATCGTCACGATCCGCTTTTGGATCATCCAGCGAAGGACGATCTGGGCGACGCTGACGTCATGCTCGTCGGCCAGATGAAGCAGTGTCTTGTTATGCAGGACCGGACCGCCCTGACCCAGCGGTGACCAGGCTGTCGTGACGATGCCGCGTGCGGTGTTTTCCGCGACCAGCCTCTTGCGCTGCCGTAGGGGGTTCAGTTCGATCTGGTTTACCGCGGGGGTGACGTCCGAATTCAGGGCCAGCAGGTCAAGATCGGCGACTTCGAAGTTCGAAACACCGATGGAGCGGACGGTTCCGCGTTCCAGGAGTTTTTCCATGGCCCGCCAGGTTTCGGTGACCAGATGGGAGTCCTGCTGGGGCCAGTGGATGAGATAGAGGTCAATGACGTCGGCATCGAGCAGGCGGCGTGAGGTTTCGAACGCTTTCAGAGTTTGAGCGAAGCCCATGTCGCCGCGCCATACCTTCGTGGTGAGGAAGACGTCTTCGGGGGTTAGCCCGGCGTCGCGGATTCCCTGCCCTACGGCCCGTTCGTTCGCGTAGAAGGTTGCGGTATCAAAGGCGCGGTATCCCGCCCGCGCGGCGGCGGCAATGTCGGCGCGGGAAGTTTGCCAGCACCCGTATCCGACCGGTGGGATGCTCGCTCCGGTATTGAGCCGGATGTTAGTTGCGGAGGTCATGCTGTGATTCCTTTGATTCGGGCCATGACGGGCCGGAGGGTAGTTACGGGGTGGTGCACAGGGCGCCGGTGGAACCCGGATCCCTGGTGACGTATGAGCAGGCATGATTTTTTAGGAGGCGGGCCGCTTCGGCGGCTTGACCTGCTTCGAGGGCTGCCATGATTGCGGTGTGTTCTTCCACCGAGGTGGGGAGGCCTGCCCGGTCGTGGGCGGCGCCTACGAGGGTGAGCATTTCGATTCCCAGGGCGTTCCAGGCCCGGGTAAGTGCGTCGTTGCCGGCGCTTTCAACGATGCGGCGATGGAAGCGTGTGCTGTGAAAGCACAGCGCGATGAGGTCGCCGTTCTCCTGCGCGGCCCGCATTCCGTCCAGAGCCCTGGCCAAGTCCGCTGTCTTGCCCTTCAGATGACGCGCTGCAGAATGTCCGGCGATTTCCTCGAGGGCGGCCCTGACCGGGTGGGCCTGTCGCAGGTCCTCGCTGTCTAGTTCCCGAACGCGGCAGCCCTTGTTGGGTACCGACTCTACAAAGCCCATGCCCGCGAGGTCCCGCAGCGCCTCCCGAACAGGTGTCTGGCTGGTGCCCAGGCTCCCGGCTATCTCCAGTTCTGTCAGGCGCTGGCCCGGGACGTACGTCCCGTCCACGATCCTGGCCGCGATGTGGTCGCGGACGCGGACGCGCAAAGGCGTGGCAACCAAACGGCCGCCGGAAGAAGAGCCCGAATCGTGTTGCTTGACCGTGGACTCCCCCGCTGCCGCTGTCATTTTGGGCTACTTTCCTTAGACGAGCCTTACCAACCTAGATACTAAATTATCGATTATCCATAATTGATGTATGACTACGGAAAAAGAGGAACCCGACGCCCACTGACCACGGTCCCGCGCCGTACGTCCTCGACCTTTAGAGGGCTACGGAGGCAAACCACGACTACAGAAGGACAATCTGGACAGGCGACCGGCTGCAGGTCACTGTCATGGCCATCGCCCCGGGGGACGACATCGGACTGGAAGTGCACCAGGACGTGGACTAGTTCCTTCGGGTTGAGAGCGGACAGGGCAAGGTTCAGATGGGCCCGGCAGCGGAGAACCTGATCCATGAATGGGAGGCACGGGGCGGCGATGATCTTCGTCCCGGCCGGATCCTGGCACAACGTCACAGCCGTGGGCGCTGATCCCTTGAAGCTCTACTCGATCTATTCACCACCGGAACACGCGCACGGGACTGTGCAGACCACAAAATTTGATCCGACTAACTGACCAACCATCAATACGGCCGGACGCCTGCGGCAGATTAACGTCCGACAATGCGGATCCCATCCGAAAGGAACGCCGAGCTATGTCTGAAAGAAGCATCCCCCGGCTGACCGCCGTGGCCGTGACACTGGCTGTCGTCATGGACCTGCTTGATACCACCGTGGTCAATATCGCGGTGCCTACCCTTCAGGAGGAGTTCGACGCCGGCCCCGGTCCGGTCCAGTGGGTCATCACCTCCTACCTTCTGGCCATCGCGGTGTCACTGCCGATGAGTGGTTGGATCAGCCGCCGCCTGGGCCAGGGACGCGCCTTCCAGATCGCGTTGGGAATCTTCGGGACGGCCTCGGCCCTCACCGCCTTGGCATCGTCCCTGCCGGTTCTCATCGCGTTCCGGGCCCTACAGGGTCTCGGCGGAGGGCTGATCCTCCCGATCGGCATGGCCATGCTTTTCGCCGCTTTCCCCTCCGACCAGCGGGCCAAGGCCTCCGCGCTCATGTCGGTGCCGGCGGCCCTCGCCCCGGTCCTGGGCCCACTGATCGGAGGGTGGTTTGTGCAGGACATCGGCTGGCGGTGGGTCTTCTGGCTCAACGTCCCCATCGCCCTCGCCGCCATCCTGACCGGCCAGCGTCTGCCGGCGCAGCGGCCGGCGACCCCCGGTGCCCGGTTCGACGGCATTGGCCTTGTGCTTGTCTCTGCAGGCCTTGTGCTTTTGGTGCTGGGCCTTACCGGTGCCGAGAACGAATCCCCCGCTGCCCTGCCCCTGACCGCCATCGCCGCCGCGGTGCTGCTCCTGGCCGCGTTCGCCGTGCGGCAACTCCGCCGCGCAGAACCCTTGCTCAATGTCCGGCTGCTCGTCAAGCGGGAGATCTGGAGCAGTAACCTCGCCTTCCTCCTCACCGCCCTGGCCTATGGTGGGCTACTGTTCCTGCTCCCGCTGTATCTGCAGGGCCAAGACGGGATGTCCCCACTGGACAGCGGACTCATGACGTCCCTGCACGCCGTCGGCATCCTGCTGGCTACCCCAGTCACCACCCGGTTTACCCGCCGCACGGGCCCGCGCGCGCCGCTGGCTGCAGGGTTGGGTCTCATGGCAACGGGAGCGGGGGCACTGTCACTGACGGGCCAGGCCACGCCGGGCTGGCTGACGGGCGCCGCGATTCTGGTCGCGGGTGCGGGCTTCGGCACAACCATCGTCCCGCTGCAGACAGCTACCGTCACCGGATTGCACGGTCCGGAGCTGGCCGACGGTTCGACGATCGTGAACATGGCCCGGCAAATCGGCATGGCGGTCGGCGTAGCCGCCGCCGCTGCTGCCCTCAATGCCTGGGGCGGCACGGGTGGCCCCGGTTCCGGATATGCCGGCGCCTTTCTCCTTACCGCGGTCCTGGCAGCGCTGGCTATTGTCCCCAGCATTGCCTTCAGGGACCCCAAGCCCGCACCGCGAGATCCAGAACATGCCCCGAAACAGCCTGAAGGGGCGGGCGCCACGAGAGCATCATGAAAGACTGGGCAGATGGCGGTATCAGCAGCATTTGAGAACGAGAGCCTCTCGGAAAAGGTCAAGCGCACCATCGTGGACCGGGTCGTTGACGGCACCTACCCTCCCGGTATGCGCCTCGTGGAGCTCCAGCTCGCTAAAGAATTCGGCGTCAGCCAGGCCCCGGTCCGCGAGGCCCTGCGGGAACTATCCTCCACACGGCTGGTCGAAAACATCCCCCGCCGCGGAACCTTCGTCCGGTCCGCCTCCCAGGACGACCTCGCCGAAGTCTACTTCGTCCGCCTCGCGCTGGAGGGAACCGCCGCCGCCGCCGCGTACCCGGCACTGCACGCCGATCCCTCACCCCTGCGCAATGCGTTGGCGGGTATGCGTGAGGCCGCGGCGACGAACGATGCCCACGGCATCGCCAAATACAGTACGGACTTCCACCGGGCTGTTGTCGTCGCGACCGGGAACCGGTTGATGCTGGAGATCTGGGATTCCCTCTATGTCGAGGCCCGCACCATGGCCACCGTCGTGCGCGGCCACGTCGACCTGCACGCAGCGGCCGAAGCCCACGTCCCGATCCTGGACGCCTTCGAGAGCGGCACACCGGACCTCTGCACCAAGCTCGTCATCGAACACCAGCACGAGTACTCCATCCTCCCCCAGGAATAAGCCCCTTCCTCCTCCCCCGGAAGGTCCCGCACCCCCTCTAAAAGAAATTATCGATAATCGCTTGTGATGCCAGTCACGGTCGTGTAGAGTCATTTCATCAATTATCGATAATCGATTCGAAGGGGAATCACTTTGAAACTCGTTACCTTCCGCCACCAGGGCACTCAGCAGACCGGCGTCCTCAACACCGACGCCACAACGGTGACTGCCGTGCCGGGCGGGCAGGACCTGCTCTCACTCATCGACAGCTGGGACGGCGCCGCGGCTCAGCTGGCCGCCTTTCCCGGGGAAGCAATTCCGGTGGCCGACGTGGAGCTGCTGGCCCCGATCCCGCTCCCCCGCCGGAATATCTTCTGCGTGGGCCGCAACTACGTCGAGCACGCCAAGGAATTCGCCAACTCCGGCTACGACGCAACCGCCAGCGCCAACGCCCAGCCGGAATACCCGGTGGTGTTCACCAAGGCGCCCTCCACGGTCATCGGGACCGGGGCGGACGTGGACCCGCACACCGGCGTCACCTCCGAACTCGACTACGAAGCCGAACTCGGCGTCATCATCGGCACCGGCGGCCGCGGCATCAGCAAGGCCGACGCGCTGGACCACGTCTGGGGCTACACGATCATCAACGACGTCACCGCCCGCGACCTCCAGAAAGACCACAAGCAGTGGTTCCTGGGCAAAAGCCTGGACACCCACTGCCCAATGGGTCCGTGGGCGGTCACACGCGACGAGGTCGGAGACGGGCCCCTGGATCTGCTCTGCACCGTCAACGGGGAAACCCGGCAGAAGGCGACCACGGCCGACCTGATCTTCGACATCCCCACGATCATCGAAACGATCAGCGCCGGCATCACCCTGCAGCCCGGCGACATCATCGCGACCGGCACCCCGGTCGGTGTCGGCATCGGCTTCACCCCGCCGCGGTTCCTGACCAGCGGAGACGTCGTCGAGATCAGCATCAGCAAGCTCGGCACGCTGTCGAACCGGATCGGAGAAGGACGATGAGCACCGCGACCATCCCTGCGGGACTGACAGCGGTCGGTACGAAACACCTCTTCGTCGAAACCACCGGCACCGGCGATGACGTTGTCCTGGTCCACGGACTGGGCGGCACCACCAGCTTCTACGAGCCGCTCGTCGCCTCCCTGGCCGAACGGTTCCGCGTCACCCGCTACGACTTCGCCGGGCACGGCCGCTCGCCCCAAAACGGGGACCTGAGCCTGGAATCCCTGACCGCTGAGCTGGCCCTGGTCATCGAATCCCAGACCACCTCGGGCCGGGCCCACCTCGTCGCCCACTCGATGGGAACCCTCATCGTCCAACAGCTGGCGTCAGCCCGCCCTGACCTGGTCCGTGACGTCGTCCTTCTGGGCCCGGTCCGGGAACAGGCCCAGGCGGCCAAGGACGCCACCCGGGCACGGGCGGCCCTCGTCCGCGAAAAGGGCATGGCCTCGGTGGCCGACACCGTCGCCAACGCCGCTACCGCCGATAAGGCAGCGATCGGGAACCCGCTGGTGCGCCCCTTCGTCCGCGAACTGCTCCTGGGCCAGGACCCGGAAGCCTACGCGCAGGCCTGCGAAGCCCTCGCCGCAGCCACCAACCCGGATCTGGCCAACGTCCAGTCCAAGGTTCTGCTGCTGACCGGCAGCGACGACAAAGTCAGCACCCCGGCCGCCAACGAGGCCATCGCCGCGGAGCTGGGCCAGGCAGAACTCCTGGTCGCCCCGGGCACCGGCCACTGGACCGTTCCCGAGGCGCCGGACTTCGTCACCGCCGCCGTCCTGGACTTCCTCACCGGCTCCACGCTCAAGCCGGACACGAAGAAAACGTGCGCCTGCAGCAGCCCCAGCCCGGGCTGCCAGTCGCGCCGCCAGCAGACCATCACCATGCAGATCCGCAAAGCCCCCTAACAACCGCACCATCTCAAGATAAGGACAACGAAGTCATGTCGAAAACCCTCTTCACCAACGTCAACATCCTCGACAGCACCGGCGCCCAGCCCTTCCTCGGCGAAGTGCTCGTCGTCGATGAGCGCATCACCGACGTCCGTCCCGGCACGGGCAACCTGCCCCGAGACGGCGCCCGGGTCATCGACGGCCGCGGCCAGACCCTGATGTCGGGCCTGTGCGACGCACACACCCACTTCACCTGGAACGACGGGGACCTCAACAGCCTCGAAACCATGCACGTTGAGGAACACCTGCTGCACACCGTCGAGTCGGCCAAGTACTACATCGACTACGGCTACACCATGTGCTTCGGCGCGGCCAGCGCCAAAAAGCGCCTCGACGTCGTCGTTCGCGACGCCATCAACGCCGGCCGGATCCCCGGCCCCCGCTACCTGGCCAACGGCCAGGAAATCGCCACCACCGCCGGGGACCTCGTACCCGGCATCACCCAGATCGCCGACGGCGTCGAGGAAATGCGCAAAGTGGTCCGTGAAACCATCGGACTGGGCGTGGACCAGATCAAACTCAGCATCTCCGGCGAGGAAATCACCGGCACCAAGGCAGCCACCGACACCTACATCACCGAAGCAGAACTCCAGGTCGCCGTCGACGAGGCACACCGCCGGCACGTACGCGTATGCACCCACGCCCGCAGCCGTGACTCCGTCCTCATCTCCCTGAAAACCGGCGTCGACATGATCTACCACGCCTCCTACATCGATGACGAGGGCATGGACCTCCTCGAAGCCGCCAAAGACCGCGTCTTCGTCGCCCCGGCCATCAACTGGCTGGTCGCAACCCTCCAGGACGCCGAAGCCTTCGGCTACTCCCACGAGGCAGCCGAACAGGCCGGATACGCCCGCGAACTCGACATCGCCGTCAAAGCAATGCAAGAGATGCGCCGACGCGGCATCCGTGTGCTGCCCGGCGGAGACTACGGCTTCGCCTGGACACCCCGCGGCACCTACGCCCGCGACCTGGACCACTTCGTGAAGCTCTTCGGCTACACCGAAATGGAAGCCATCATCGCCGCCACCGCTCTCGGCGGGGAACTGTTCCAAAAGCCCAACGAACTCGGCAAGGTCCTGCCCGGTTTCTACGCCGACATGATCCTCGTCGATGGCAACCCCCTCGAAGACATCACCATCCTGCAGGACCTGAACAAGATCACCGCAGTGATGAAAAACGGCGAATTCCACCGCGAACCGGCCGAAAACACCCCGGCCGCCCCCGAAAGCGCCGACCCCGCCGACCTCGCCCTGACCCACCTCTAACAAGCACCCACGCTGTATGGCCCCGGCTTTCCGGCCGGGGCCACACAGCTAAATACGCCCCCGCCAAAAGAACCAACGCCTCTCCCGCAATCTGTGCCCGTAAACAAAGCGTGCACGCTCCCTGAGCTTTCCTTTTCAAAAAGACAATGACGCCATTTTGACCCTTAGGAACCACCCATGAAGCCCCTCGTCATCATCGGAATCACCGCCGGAATCCTTGCCGGCCTCTGGACCCAATTCAGCACACCCCTGGGCCTGATCACCTGGGTCGGATTCCTCTCCTGGGCATGCTTCTTCGCCGCCGGCGGAAAACGCGCCGGACTGCTCAAGACCATCCCCGCCAACCTCTCCGGCGTCCTCTGGGGCGCTGTCATCCTCTGGGCAGCGGCGAACCTGCCCATCCCCGGCGCGCTCGGGATCTCCGTCGCCATCGCAGCCTTCGCCATGTGCGTCCAGGCACGCTGGAGCGTCCTGGGCTTCATCCCCGGAGCGTTTGCCGGATGCGCCGCCTACTTCGGCACCACCTTCGACGCGGCCGGCACCTGCCTTGCCCTGATCGCCGGCGCCTGCCTTGGCTGGCTCTCCGAATACACCGCAGGGCTCCTGACCACCACCGGCAAGAAGGACCAGACGCCCGCACCTGTCGCGGACACCCAACCCGTCGGCTAAAACAATAACAAGGCCGCTCCATCGGCCAACCCCTCCCAGGTGCCACCGGCCCGATCCCCGGCTGTCGGTGGCACCTGAGCCCAACCCTGCCCACCACCTAAGGAACCGTGATGAACGCACTAACAGCCCATGCAGCCGCCGGGTCCTTCCCGATCGGACACAGAACCTTCACCCCCAAGCCAGCACAGGCCTTCCGGGTCGATGACTGGTTCCGCCTCCCCACAGCAACAGTGGAAATCCGCCGAAACGGCACACACATCAGAACCGCACGCGTCGAAGAAGCCACCCCGGACTCCCGAATGCTGTGGCTCTCACCCGAAGGCGTCGACTCACGCATCCTCATCGACAAACTCGACGGATACGAAGTGTGGATCGACCCCGAACAGCACTACTACTACATCCAGCAACACCGGTAACCGAAGGAGGCAGCCATGACTACCATTACCGAACGGCCCACCACCATCGACCCCACCCACGTACGGGCCGTCATGTCCATGGTGCCCACCAGTGTCACCGTCGTCGCCGGACAACCTGAACTCACCGGCGAACGCGCCGCCATGATCGTCGGATCATTCGTCTTCATCTCCCTGGACCCGTGCCTGGTCGGTTTCTTCGTCGGCAACAAGTCCTCCAGCTGGCCACAGCTCAATAAAGCCACCGTGCTCGGCATCAGCACACTGGGCTCCGGACAGGCCGGCTTCTGCCGCAAGCTGGGTAAAAAGGAAGCCGACCGCTTCGCCGAAAATTTCTGGACCCAGGGCGCATACGGTGCCCCACTGGTCGCAGGCGCCGTCGCAACCATGGAATGCCAAATCGAGAACGTCACCCCCATCGGGGACCACGCCTTCGTCCTGGCCCGAGTCCTGGGCCTTAGCACCGGCGGCCTCACAGACCCCCTCGTCTTCCAAAACCACGCATTCTCCGGCCTCCTCCCCCACTGACACCACCAGTTCGGCCCCTGAGAAACGACACGACCGCAAAACCCCGAATAAGAGGCTCACCATGTCCCCGGACACCCCAGGACCAGCAACCGTCACACCCCCGAGGGCCACCGCTGCCACTACCAGCCAGCAGGACGACGCTCTTGAAAACCTGCTGCAAGCACCGGCCAAGTGGTGGACGCCTTCAACCGGGCCAAGAACAGCACGAACGCCTCGGACGTTGACTATGTCCTCACGCTGGGTCCGGCACGCCCAGCCAACTTCGTAATCATCATCGGTACCGCCTCGCCACGGGTCATCGAGGACTTCCTTGGTAGACGGGACGGGCTTCCCACTCAATGAAACGGTATTGCCGGCCGGCGCAAGCTCGGACAGGGGTCCGCAAGGGACCACTCCCCTACTCGGCCAGCTTTACAGAATCATAATTATCGGCTCTTTGGGATAGGTGGGGGAGTACCTGTAAAAGGGGCTGTTGCCTGACCATCGTTCGTGGCGTTTTCTGCCCGGACCCCGGGGATCAGAACTGATCAGCCGGCGGCGCCCGGTTCACGGCGGGAATGTTCAGGAAGGCGGAGTCAAAAGGCAGGATAATCAACCCTTCAGAGTATGGGGACTGGTAGCGTCTATTGCCCACACCATTGAGGATCGGCGGTTGGCACTCGTTCCTCAAAGGTTGCCGGTAGAGTGCCGCTTGCTAGAGGCGAACTATCAATTTTCCTTCATTTTCACCGCTGAAAAGTAGCCGCACGCCGTCGGGTGCGGACTCCAATCCGTTCAAAACGTGTTCACGTAGCTTTAGGCTGCCTTCCGAGAACAACTCGCGAAGGGTGCGGTCGATGCGAGACATCACAGGGGCATAGTCAGGAACGACGTATCCTTCGATCTTTGCTCTTTTGAACAGCAGCATTGGGAGATTTTTGACACCATGGGCCAGCTCTGGGCTTGAGAGGTTGTACTGAGACATTGCTCCACACAGTGCGATGCGGCAGCCCACAGCCATATTGGCGAGTACTGCGTCTAGGACCGTGCCGCCAACGTTGTCAAAGTATACGTCCACTCCACTCGGACTCAACTGGGTCAGCCGTGCAGAAACGTCCTCCGATTTGTAGTCGATGGCGAAATCCGCCTTGAGTTCGTCTACGGTGTAGGTGGACTTTTCATGGCCGCCGGCGATAGCGATTACTCTGCAGCCCAGGCTCTTTGCAAGTTGCACTGCAACGGAACCAGTCGCTCCCGCCGCTCCAGATACCACGACAGTGTCAGAGGGTTTTGTTTGAGCGATTTCGAGAAGGCCGATGGCAGCTGCGCGGCCGACGTGCGAGAAGAGGGATAAATATGCCGTATCAGGGATTGACGAGCCAGCATTGTGCTTCTCGAGCCATGTAGCGCCGACTATCGAGTACTCTTCCCAGCCCCACATCCCGGTCACGAGGTCGCCGACGGCGAAACCTGGGTCTGCGGAGGCAATGACTGTCCCCAACCCGAAACCTATCATCACGTCACCGACCGCCAGGGGTATGTACATAAACTCCGGCTTGAGCGTCAGCCAGTTGCGGGTGGTGGGGTCCAACGACATAAGCACCGTTTTCACGATCACCTCACCGTTCGCCATCGACCTTACTGGACGCTCTTCCAGGCGGAGGCAGCTGGGGTCATATTCTCCCAGCGACGGTTTTGCTATCACCCAGCCTTTGCTGCGGATGGCATTACCGTCGGTGTCTTGGATGGAGTCGTTTGCTACTGAAATTGTTTTTGAGGAGGAATTGATCACGGCTGTGCCTTTCGGTTATTCTCGCGGCGGCATTGCCCCGAATAGTCAGGCTTCCAATGGGTGAATGAAGATCTGGGCCTGCCCATACCTTGCTCGGGAACCGCACCGGGGCGATTGCCGGAGGCTGTGCCTTTTCCGTCACCGCGCGGAACAGCCCAGAGGCCGCGAGTGCATTTTTCGAGTGCACAGGACAAACCGGATTTTTGCCCGTCTCCGAGTGGGTCAGCTTGCGAGCCACACCGCGTGCGAGGGTGCAGCTCGCCCACGTCCTATTGCCCGAACCGTCGACCGGGCCGTGTGTACATCGGCCCGGTCGACTGTTTCTTCAAGATGTTAGTGGGGAGCCGTTTCTATAAGTTCCACATCCTTGGACAGTGATGCCGCGGCAACAATCGCTAGGACTGCGGCTGCTACCCCGATAAGCCATCCCACGCTGTAGTTTCCGGAAGCAGGAATGGGGTTCTCCGGTGTGAGGCCCATCCCGATGACGGCGCCGAACAAGGCCGCGCCGATTGAGGCACCTGTAAGGGCGATGCCAATATATATTGCCGCAGTTCCTGCGCCCTTACCCTCGGGCGCTTCAGCGGCGATCACCGAGAGGGCGATGGTCAGCAGCATGGTGTACGCGATTCCGTAGAGCAGCACGCCGACCAGAACACCCCAGACGTGCTGGTGCATGAAGTACAGCCAGCCAAACGCCAAGAGCAGCAGAACTGCGGCCCCTACAAAGGGAACACGGGGTCGCACCCGACCCAGCATCCCGGGGATCCAGCGGCCGACCAGGATACCTGCGACGGTCATCGGAATGAACAGGAACCCGGCGACGAGCGGACTGAGGCCAAAACCATACCCAGCAAGCGGAAACGGGGTCTGCGCGTAACCCAGAATGAGGTTAAAGGTAATCATTCCCCCGACGCCCATAGCTATGAAAACGGCGTAGGCGGGCAGGAGCCGCCGGCTCCTTAGCAGAATGACATCGACCAGAGGATTCTTACTGCGACGTTCCCGTGCGTACCATGCGGCCAGGCCTGCGAGGCCACCGAAGAAGAAGATTAGCGTGGGGACGGACATCGGGCCCCAGACGGTGCTCTGGCTGATGCCCAC
Organism: Arthrobacter sp. 210 2; assembly: GCF_059093025.1. Taxonomy (NCBI): domain Bacteria; kingdom Bacillati; phylum Actinomycetota; class Actinomycetes; order Micrococcales; family Micrococcaceae; genus Arthrobacter; species Arthrobacter sp. 210 2. The sequence continues at coordinate 365,202 of NZ_JBNHIE010000003.1, read as the reverse complement.
ACAGACGGCTGTAAGAGACAGGCCAAGAATGCCGACAGACACTACCTCGATGTGCTTCTTGGCGGAGCGGTTGCGGAGGGCCGCGTCGGAATCTGAACCCCAAAGGGCGACACCGAGGAGGCTGATGAGCGTCAGAGCCGCGCCAATCCAAAAGCTGTGGCGCCACGTAGCGCCCAGTTCAATCATCAGCCCGCCAAGCCCGAAGCCCAAGGTGACCCCGATCGCCTGCCCACCGGCAATAACGCCAATCGCCTTCTTCCTGCTCAGCGCGGTCAGCCGGTCGTTCATAATTCCGATGACCAGGGCTTGGCCTGCGGTGATGCCAACGAGGGCCCGACCTATCACGAGAGTTTCGAAGTTCACCGCCAGTGCTGAGATCACGTAACCGATGAAAATTACTGACACGCTGATCAGCAGCAGCTTCCGATGTCCCAGTAGGTCTCCTGCTTTAGACAGGAAGGCTATTGATACCGCGCCCATGAGAAGAGTTGATAGCAATGCCCAGGACACCTGTGTGGGCGTTAGGCCTAGCTCCGCGCTCATGGAGGAATAGAGGGGAATGGCCATGAGGGCCCCAACTTCGTTGAGCATCATGAGGCCGGAGAAGGTTATGCCCATGAGCATTCCTTTGTACTTCCAGTCGAGGATTCCCCTGGTGGGTACTTCCTTCGCTGCGAGTAAGTCTGGGTTCGTGTTCATATTGGTCCTTGGGAATGTAATGCCATTGCAAGCGCTTCTCGACAATGAGACGTGCCGTGAGGCAATGGCTGAGTGAAGTGAGAGATACCACGGGGTCCAAGCAACTTGTATGACGGCTAGACAGCAGACGCTGCGCACTGTGAAAAACGGTAAGTTCTGCCTTGTCCGTAGCTATCCGCTGAAGTCTTTCATGCATTACGAGTGCTGACTAGACATGTGTCTAACTTCTTCAGTAACTTTTTTCACTCGATGTATATGGTCATACATTCTGCGCATGCCGGTGAAGGGTCGCCGGATATTTTTCATGCTGCGATAAAAATTGTGCTATTCGGCTGGTCAGTTAGTCCCTGCCTGACGTGTCCCGAGAACAACAAGGCCCGTTCGATGTCTGCAAACCACCAACTGCAATTGGGCCCGGCAAAGATCAAGGTATCGTGGACAGGAGCAGGCACTTGAAGAATAAGGCAATCAACCTTACGTAATGATCGGCCTTGTCATGGAGGCGGGCGAGTGTGGCGCGTGACGGCACCAGACGCTTAAGCGTGACGGGACCAGGCGCTTAAACAACTGTCCGGACTGCTGCTTTAGCTGGCCGGACAGTTGTTATATTTGGTGCCGCTTCTGGGCGCTAAGGCCTGCTCAGCCGCATGATCTTGTCGCCGTTGACGCTGCCGATGAGGATATCCCCGTCGACTTGAATGGCGGTGGTGGGGCTGGCAAAACCCTTTGATGTACCGGACGCAATCTCTTGGGCGGCGAATTTTTCCGGGTCTATTTTCATGACTTGGTAACCCGGTCGTGGCTCTACCTGGCCAGTCAGATAGCCTTGGAAGGTCTTGAAGCTGTCAATGTCCTGCCCGGTTACCAGCAGCGCGTCGTCGGGGGTCCAGCGCAGATTGTCCGGCATAAAGTCCAGCTTCAGAACCTGGGGGTCGCCGTTGCTCCCGCCCACGGCGAACTTGCGGACGTCCCTACTGCCCCAGCCCGCTACGTACAAGTCGGCTCCGTCTGCTGAAAGGGCTATGCCGTTAGGAGCTGACATCTCGGACCCGGGAACCTTCTGCCATCCGGTCGCGGGGTCCGAGTGCAGAACATATCCGGTGTTATCCCCGGCAAAGGCAGCCTCGAAGCCGGCCATCTGGTTGGCCGGATCAAAGTAGTGCGTCACGTAGAAGCCGTCCGAGGCAGGGTCGGGAACCACACCGTTGCCAAAGGTACCTTCGGGCAGCAGCTCGCAGCCGATCCACTTCACCTTCACCTCCTTGCCCGCTGAGGGCTCGAGCGTGAAGACCTCCACTGATTCCCTGCCGCCGTGATTGACGACGAAGAGCCGGCTGCTGCCATCATCCTGCGGCTGGAGCCCTATGCCGTGCGGGGATGCGATGCCCGGTTCCGGTGGTGCGGGACAATCCTTGTACAGCTCCTCATCTAGCTCGATGCTGTGGTCACGCTCCGGCCAGATTTCGGTGAGTTCCTCACTGGTCTTGTCCATCAGGTAGAGATGTCCGGCGCCGCCGCCCTCCTTGCCGGGATCAGCGGACATACCGCTTACCACCAGAAAATCAGTACCCGGCAGAGCGATCAGGTCCTCGGGTTTGGATGGACCGTCCACCAGCCGTTCACTCCAGGCTTGATGTCCATTGTCAGTTGGGCTAGCCGCTGTTGTCGTAGCGGCGTTCTGGCGGTCCCGCTGGCCAGCCTCCGAGCTGGCGCAACCGGCGGCCAGCAGGGCAATCGACGTGTACAGCATCGCCAGTAAGCCTCGGCGGCTGACTTTTGTAGACGATTTCATGAGGGGCTCCTAATCCAAAATGAGGGCAGAACACGCACGCCGTACCACTTGGCCGGTGGCGCGGAGATAGTTGTGGTGAATTACGTGACTTCAGGCTGTTATGTGACCTCGAACGGCGGCAGGTCGCATGGCCTTCCAGAGACAACGCCCACGTCGCGATGAAGCCGACTCTCTTTCTGCGACAGGCACAAAGGGGCGGTTTTGGAGCTTGCGCGTTCTGCTGGTTGGTAGCTTCCGAGTGCTGCGAGCAAGCCTGCTCGATGGCAGGTCAATCCAGGGCGGCGCTGCGATATCTCGCTCTGTCTAGGGAAGCTGCCGTTGCCACCTGAAAATTTCAGTCTGAAGAAACAACCGGCGCTCGTTCCCGTTGTGGAGTATGACCCAGATGATGGAGCCGTCCGGAGCTACAGCGTCGACGATGCCCGCGTTCCGACGTCCCTCATGGTCGATCAGGACGACGTTAATGCCTGGTTCGAGATCGACCCAGGCATGTTTTGTGAGGGGCGCAAGCACCTCCTTCATACTGAACTGTTCCTGCTGGCTGGGCGGTGTTGGCTGCCTTCTGTACAACGCATAATCCGATTCTTGCTTGTGTTTTGCATCTTGCCCTAACTGCAATGGAGTCGTCGATAGGAAGGGTGCGGAGCCTCGTACTGTCAGCTAACTCGAATCAAGCTCACTGACAGTACGAGGAAAAGTTTGGCTAAGAAAATTCCGCAGCCGTCCGCACGGCGTCCTGGCTGTTCCAAGCCACTTCAAGGTTTCTCCTAATCGGAAGCATCGCCAAGGGCAGGAATTCCTGCGGGGCGTCAGGCACGGCGCGCAGGCTCGGTAACCGCGTGAACAACACCCGCAATGCTGCAGCGCCCTGAGCGCGTCCCAAGGGCTGCCCAAGACAAGCATGACGTCCCTTGGTGAAGGCGTAGTGATCCTCGGGATTTTCTCGATGGATATCCCATTCTTCAGGGTTTTCGACGTGCGACGGGTCAGTATTGGCGCTTGCCAGAGCGAGCCAGAGCATATCGCCCTTAGCGACAGGGACACCCGAAATTTCCACGTCTCGGGTTGCCTGTCGTGATGCGAAGGGGGCCGATGGTCGTCTGCGTACTGTCTCCTCGATGACACGCGACCATAGTGCGGGGTCCGCTTGCGCCTCTGCGAGCTGCTCAGGCGATGCGGAGAGGAACAAAATTGCGTTGGCGATAGCCTGGGCTGTCGTATCGGTGCCAGCTGCCGCAAATTCGGTGAGGTGCATGGCGATACGTTCGGCAGTCAGCGCCGGCTCGCCACTGCGGTTCCGGGCAGTTGCCATAGTCGTGATGATGTCAGTGCCGCTTCCTTCACGACGTTCCTCGACCAATGTCCGCAGTCGCAGTTGAGCCCTGACATAACGGTCCCAGACCTGGGTGCGGCGTGGTTCTTCCATTGGCTCCCGGCCGCTTGCAAGGATGGCAAAATGATCGTCGCGCAGCGTGCGCATCATTTGCTCATCGCCTGCTGTTAAACCGAGTAGTGCCATAAGGGTCTGCGTGGTCAGTTCAAGGCAGTACCCCTCCATGAGGTCTGCGGAACCTGCGCTTGCGAATTTGTCGATGATGCGGTGCGCACGCGTTTCGATTTCGGGGATCAAGGCGTCAATGGCGGGCTTAAGAAAACCTCGCTGTGCTACCTTCCGGGCCTCCGTGTGCTCCGGCGGATCCATGCTGATCATGATCTTGGACATTAGAGAGGACGGAACAATTTCTGCGAACTCGTCCGGCACTGGAATGCTTCCGCCGTTGCCTCGGCAGGAAAAAGACTCCCAATCCATGAGAATAGCGTCTACGTCTTCACGGCGGGTGACGATCCATGTATGCAGCTCAGTAGACCAAAAGACGGGGTTGTCTTTCCTTGCTTGCTTGTACATGCTGGCAGGATCACGTAAGGCCGCTGTCCCGGTTGGGTCGAATTCCGGCGGTGCCGCCGGCCGATCATAAGTTGGGGTTGTCAAGATTGCTCCTCGAGTAAGTTTTCTGACCGGTCGACGGGTCAGACCGCTGCTGCAGCAGCCATCGTGGAGAGGCGCTGGAAGCGGATCACGTTGTCGCCTTCGTCCATAACGCCCGCCGTCAGGCAGGAAAAAGTCAGGTCGAGTTCCGGGTCCACCCAGAACAAGGTAGAGCCGGCCCCGTAGTTGCCATGGGTCCGCGGGCTGGTCGTGGATCCGAAGAAGGAGGCATGGGTCCCTGTGCCAGACAGAGCGAATCCCAGACCGAAGTTCCCTGGCGGCACTTCCCACCCGCGCGCGATGGCGATGCCAGCATAGAGGCTATTAGGGGAGGTGCCGGTCTGGTTCGTCGTCGCCAGATCAAGCATGGCCGGAGACAGGATCCGCTGGCCGTCCAGTTCGCCTCCGCGCCTTAGCATCTCAGTGAAGCGGTGAATGTCTCCGACGGTTGAAACGGCCCCCACCCACGGCATCTCTGCTTCTTCTGTGATGATTTCTTCCATGACCTCCACGTCGTATGCATTCAGCCATCCTCCGTCAGGGAAGCTTGCACGCACCGGAACCATCCGCTCGCTCCATGCCCTGGGTGCGCCAAGAGCCGTCTGTGTCATCTTCAGAGGCTGGAATAGTTCGCGAGACATCAACTCCCGGAACGACGCGGCGCCCGTCGCGCGCCGGACCATCTCACCAAGAAGCGCATGGTTCAAAGCGGGTGAGTAGTCGAAACTTCCTCCCGGCTCTCCTACGACGTCCAGCTCGCTGATTGCGCGAATCACGTTATCCAGGTTGCCCAGTTCTGCATAAGGCAGCGGGTTTGGCGTAACGACCAGACCAGCCCGGTGCGTCAACAAATGTGCCACATTAATCCGGTCCTTCTTCCCCTGACGGAAACGGTCACCGGCGGCAAACTCCGGTATGAGTTCCACCACCCTCGTCGTGAGATCCATCTGGCCGCGGTCGATCGCTTGCAGCACCAGGACATTGGTGAATGCCTTTGTCATGGAAAAAATCCGAAAAATGTCGTCGGCGCTGGCTGTCCTGCCGGCTTTGCGGTCGGCGAAACCGATCGAGGCTTCCAGCCCTACTTGACCTCCACGAGCGATGACGATGTTGGCACCGTCGTAGTGCCCGGCGGCAATATCGTTCTCGATGCGCTGTTCGATCCGTGACAAGGCAGCGGAATCGAATCCTGTGTGAGCTTCATTGATCAAGGCAAAATCCTTCTAGATGTGGCCACAAATGAGCCGATGACTTCTGAACCGTGCGTTGTGAGGTGCACCACGGATGAGGACTAGACTCACACACAAGTAGACACGTGTCCAGTTTTTTTGCGCCGCACCGACCAGGTGGCTCTAAGTCCATCCACCCTCTTACTAGAATTGGACGCACTATGACGATGCTCCCGTTGCCGCTCGCCAGTTCAGCACCCCTTCCCGTTGGCAAGAAACAGCGGACACGGGACAAAATCACCGACGCCGCCCTGCGCGCCTTTCGGGATCAAGGCTATGAACTGGCTACGGCAGAGCAGATTGCGCGCATGGCAGGGATTAGCCGGTCAAACTTCTACCTGCACTTCAAGAGCAAAGCTGAGCTCGTCGTCAGCATGCTGGAAAACTTGGAGCCAGAGGTCATCGGCATGTACTCAAGCTTGGACAAGTTGCTCAATTCTCCGGCCGCAGATGTACGGGGCTGGGTGTTTGAGACCGCCAAGCTGTGGGACCGCGATGCACAACGATTTGAAACTTTGGAACGAGCGTTAGCAGTCGAACCCCTCGTCTCCGAGCGGTGGGCCCTAACGCTTCAGCATGCAGCCGACGCCATGCCGCAGTATCTCTCTAGATTTGAGGAGGGTGCTGCTCGCACCCGCGCACGCAGTCGCCTATTGACGTTGATGTTCCAGTATGAACGCTCCATGTATTTCACCGTCGTTCGCGAGACAGGCCTGGACCGCAAGGAAATGATAGCGGCCCTTGCGGATCAATGGGCTGAGCTTCTTGGACGGGGAGCGCCGGACGGTCGGTAATTAGTTGCGCCCGTCGATTTGGGCGTGCCGCTCGTCGTGTTGCTTCACGGGCTGATCAATCCGGCGGCTCCAAAGCCGGCTCGAGCCGCCGCAGGCCGCGCAGCTCCTCGGCTTTGGGAATGCCTGGTCACCGACGGGCGGTTGCTACAACGCCTGGACCAGCAGCAATGCGGTCTTTGGGTGGGAAGCACTAACGCAGCGGTCAGTCGTGGACGTTACTTTGTGGAGCCTGACCAGATGAACAGCTCCAGATAAATCCCGGAGTCCATGTCGCTTGACAGGTCTAGGCTAATGCAGCTGGACCTGTCATGCGGCAAGTGCGCACGGCCCAGCACGCGGTGCTCCTGCCCAATTTTCCGCACCCCCAGTTCCGTCCAAACATGATTTCCCCGTGGAACGATGCGGCAGGAAGACCGCGGTGCCGGCGTACGGGCAGACCTGAATCGGCAAAAATAAAAAAACTGGACACGTGTCTATTTTTGCTGGCATAGTGGTGGCATACATCACCCTCCGAGGTGCCAAATGTCACAGCAAGGACGATCATGAATTTTGAAGGCAAAGTCGCTTTTATCACCGGTGCCGCCTCGGGCATCGGACTTGCAACAGCGAAGGCTTTTTCAGAGGCAGGCGCCAGTGTCGTGGGCGTGGACCTGTCTGCCGACTCTCTGGCCCGGGAGTTCAACGCCATTCCCCGCTCGATGGGCATCGCGTTGGATATCTCCGACAGTGCCGCCGTAAATGACGCCTTTCTCAAGCTCGACGCCGAGTTCGGGCGGCTTGACGCTGTGATCAACGCTGCCGGCGTCAATGCTCCGACAAAGTCTGCCAACGAAAAGATGGTGGAGACCAATGTGAGGGCTTTTCATGCCGCCCGGAACGGTGAGGCTTTTTTCGCAGAGTATCTTTCGGATACCTCCGATGAAGACTTCCGCCGAGTGATGGAAGTGAATTTGTTCGGTCAGTTCTATGTCATCCGTGCAGCAGCCCCACTCTTGAAGAAGACGGGCGGCGGAGCGATCGTGAACGTCTCCAGCGCTGCAGCACTTGTCGGAGTGACAATGCCTCTGTACTACCCAGCCTCAAAGGCGGGAATTCTGGGGCTTACCCGCGGTGCGGCATCCGAGCTGGCCCCCTTCAATATCCGAGTCAACGCAATAGCTCCCGGTGCAGTCGACACTCCACTCTTTCGGCAGCAGCCAGAGGACTTCAACGAAGGACTTATCGCCATGCAACCGCTGCGGCGTATCGCGCAGCCTGGCGAAATCGCGCAGACATTGCTGTTCCTGGCCAGCGACGAAGGGTCCTACTACACGGGACAAACCATTTCCCCGTCCGGTGGCATCTACATGTGACCCCCTTAGGACAACTTCCCCAACTCTCTCCTCGGAAAACTCCCTTTCACTACAATCCCCGCAAAGAAGCGAGATGATCATGAGCAACCACTCCCCCGCCTTGCAGGCTGACAGACTTAGCGACGATGGTGACACTGACGCTCTTTTCCGCACGGAAGTTCATGCTCCCGAGGCGGACAGCACATCCAAGCGTGCGTCCTCCGGCGATCCCCTGGCGCGACTGACTGTTGCGGTCGTAGACCGGAGCGAAGCCTCGGACGGGGTGGTGACGTTGACCCTTGCCGATCCAGACGGCCTTCCCTTGCCCGAGTGGTCCGCGGGCGCGCACATCGACGTCCACCTCGATGATGAAACTGTGCGGCAATATTCGCTCTGTTCGATTGCTCCAGAACAGGAGCGCTGGCGGATCGGCGTCCTGCGAGAGGCTAACGGCCGGGGCGGATCCAAAACAATTCACGACTCAGTGCAGCTCGGAAACCATCTGACAGTGGGTCACCCCCGGAACAACTTTGCACTCGTTCAGTCCAAAAAATACATCTTTATTGCAGGCGGCATAGGTGTCACGCCAATACTTTCGATGATCGGCCAGGCCGAGCGAGACGGTGCAACCTGGTCACTCATCTACGGCGGCCGTTCACTTAGCACCATGGCTTTCAGTGAAGAATTGTCCGCCTACGGAGACCGTGTCCGGCTTGTACCGGAGGACACCGAAGGTCGGGTCAACTTCGCAGAACTTCTCCGTGAAGTACAGAATGAAACTTTGATCTATTGCTGCGGACCAGAGCCGCTGCTGAAGGCAGTGGAAGAAGCGAGTGCCCACTGGCCGGTGGATAGTCTCCACACGGAACGCTTCGTTCCAAAAAAGATAGAAACCGCAGCCGATACAGAGTTCGACGTTGAGTTCGTCGACAGCGGCGTAACGCTTCGCGTCCCTGCTGACCAGTCGATTCTGGAAGTTGCCGAGCAAGCGGGCTTGCCAGTCCTGTCTTCCTGCGGAGAGGGCACATGCGGGACCTGCGAAACAACCGTCCTGGAAGGTACTCCTGACCACCGCGACTCGATCCTGACGGCCAGCGAAAAAGAGCGAGGTGACACCATGTTCATTTGCGTTTCACGCTCAAAGAGCGGATGCCCTCTCAAATTGATGCTCTAAGAGGCCGGGCAGGATCGCCTCATCACCTCGACTGACCGAAGCCCTTACTGGAGCAAGAGCGGCGTCACTGATGCCGAAATGGGCGGACGGTGAAGCGCTAGAAAATGATCTACAACAACGAAGTGACGGAGCAATGAAACACATGTCCTTCGAGGAGCCCCTCGAAATTTCCGTACAAACACGGTTTGAACTTGATGAGCTCTTGGACAGGGCCGTAGGGCGCCTTATTCCAGTGGCGAAAGCCCGCCAGGTCGGAATTGCGGTTACACGCCGTGGAGCAGGCCGGTATGCAGTGGCGTTATGTCAAGACGTACCCTGCGGAATCACGCGGCAGTACTGGTGAAGCCGATCGGCCACATTCGTAGCGCGTACGTAGTCCTCATCGAGAACAAAACGGCCAGCCGCCTTTTTGCTGAAGTATCCCCCTGTTTCATGAAGGAGCAATGTGATGCCAAAACATGTACAGCCCGATGACATGCCGGAACCTTCCCACGGCTGTCCCCTATTGAGAGAAGCAAGCTGGCCCCAACGTCCCAGCTCCCTTGCAGCAACTCCATGGGAAGGCCTCTATGACGGTGCCGCTGTAACGGTAGGCAATGAAGTACATCCGTCTGGGGAGGCTGCCCCTGCTCGAGCGATATCGGCCCGTCGATACCTGGTCGCGTTTAGACCTAGCGGCTATTCCAGTAATTGACATACAGTAGGACAACCTGTTTCCCATCTGCTCGTCCGCCCTTCCGAGCGCCAAGGTTCATTGTCTTCAGTGGTTCGCTGCTACCCTAGTGCCCCTTCTACGGGGAGGTGTTGCGGGTGTGTAGTGCTAGACAGGGGCGGGGCGGAACCACCTGCGGGCATGATTTCTTGTAGGCGCATGTAGTGGACATCACCGGCATGTATCCTATTTACTTGGATTGTATGACGATCCTTCCGGCGGTAATGTGCGTGTTGGACCGCTGCGACATCGAATAGCACGCCGAGCTACCCCTGCCCGCAAGGAAGCGGACGGGTCGAAAGGTGGAGTATCAATGAATGACCAGACCGTACTGATCGCGGGGGCAGGTCCAGTTGGCGTGCTGAATGCCTTGGGCTTGGCGCAAGCGGGAATTCGCGTCACGTTGATGGAACGAGGGTCGAGCGTCGTCCAATCACCTCGGGCGATGGTCTATCACTGGTCCGTGCTCGAGGGACTTGAAAACCTGGGAATTCTGGAAGAGGCCGTTTCCAGGGGCTTCACTAAGCAGGACTACACCTACAAGGTCTACAAGACTGGCGAAGAGATATCCTTCGGACTCCAGCCTTTGGAGAACATCGTAAAACACCCCCATAACCTTCATCTGGGACAGAACGCCCTAGTGGAGATCGCGCTCGAAAAGCTTAGAAACTTCCCCAACGCCGAAGTGCTCTGGAATACCTCAGTCCAGGCTGTTGACCAAAGCCCAAGAGGAGTGCAAGTGTCGGTTATCCGCAATGGCGCACCGGAGGTTATAACCGGCTCATGGCTCATCGGAGCGGACGGCGCAGGCAGCACAGTACGATCTGCGATAGGCCTAGAATTCGAGGGCATTACATGGCCGGAACGCTTTGTAGCCACAAACCTCCGCTTTGACTTCGAAGAGCATGGATGGGGCCAAACGACTCTACTAATCGACGATCAGTACGGTGCCATCGTCACGAAGATCGACACCTCAGGTCTGTGGCGTTACACGTACTGCGAGGACGCAACGCTCCCCGTGGACGGCGTCGCGGCGAGAATGCCCGCGTTCTTTGACGCTGTGTTTCCCGGTCTCGAAGGTATAGAGGTTGAGGCTTTTTCGCCGTACAGCATGCATCAGCGCGCCGCCACGAGCTTCCGCAAGGGCCGCGTTCTTCTTGCCGGCGACGCCGCACATGCGACAAATCCCACCGGTGGATTAGGCCTGACTTCAGGACTCTTCGACACATACGTCCTATACGAGGCCCTGGCCGCTGTTATTTGCGGGGACGCCCCTGAAGGGGTCCTGGACCGATATGCCGAGGAGCGACGGAAGGTGTTCCTTGAAATAGCCTCTCCCACTGCCAGTAACAACAAGCGGCTTGTTTACCACTCGGACGATCCGGTCCGCTTGGAGGAAGACCTGGCGGCTCTACGCCAACTTACCGTGAATCGAGAGGCCCTCATGACACGGTTAATGTTCCCCAAGTCATTGGAAACGCCCTCCCTCATCAGCACCTCGGCAAACCCAGAATCGTCCGTAGCATGAAAAATTTTAGGGATTCCGTGGCAGTAGTCACTGGCGGCGCGAGCGGCATCGGGTTCGCTATGGCGGAAAAATTCATCGCTGAAGGAATGAAGGTCGTTGTCGCCGACATCGAAATCCAGGCTTTGGAATCTGCCGTAGACAAGCTTTCCATAAATGGGGCAGAAGTCCTCGGCGTGCAGACAGACGTAAGTGACGCAGAAAGTGTCCGCCGCCTCGCTGAAGAAACTATTTCTGCCTACGGGCAGGTCAACCTCTTGTGCAACAACGCTGGCGTTGAGAGCGGTGGTACGTTCCAGAACATCCCCGCCCGGACCTGGGAATGGGTCATGGACGTAAACTTTTTCGGCATCATCAACGGATGCCAAGCATTCCTGCCGTATCTGGAACTCCAACCCGAGGCACACATCGTCAACACTGCTTCGCTTGCGGCTTTCGCAACAGGTACACCCACGATGAGCCCCTATTGCGCTTCAAAATTTGCCGTCCTGGGCGTAAGCGAGTGCCTTGAGGTTGAACTTCGCTCGGCCGGCAGCACCGTTGGAGTATCTGTATTGGCGCCGGGGCCAGTGAAAACCCGGATGCCCGACGCTGAAAGAAACCGGCCCAGCGACGTGCCACCCGCCTCTGAGGAAACCAGGCTCGCAATGATGCGGCAACTCGCAGAAAAGGCCGCCTCAAGCGGGCTTGAACCGTCCGTCGTAGCCGATATGGTGCTGGACGCGGTACGAGACAACCAATTCTTCATTCTTCCGCACCCAGAGGCCGCACTGGCAGCGGTCCGTCGCAGACTGCATTGGATGGAGTCCAACGAAGCTCCCCCACCAAGGGTAGCGGGCACCTAAGCGGGGGGACTCGCGTCCAGGCCCTGCTTCCCACCCGAATAGCAAAGTCGACAAAGGAAACAGCCATGACGAAAACTTTCGTTTCCATCCCGGTCAAAATTAGCCATATCACGGACGTCTTCCCAACCCTGCGTCCGCTATGAGCGCCGTCGATAGCGGCGTGCGCCACGCGCCACCTCACCGCGACGCGCCCGCTGCGAACATCCGGCGGGGCAGCTTTTGGTTGACCGGAGACGTGGTCGAGGGTACTCGAGGCCCACGGTTATTCGGTTCCTCCTACGTTCAGTGGGAGGCCCCCGGCGAGCAAAGCTCCGCTCTACCCGTCGTACTCATCCACGGAGGAGGCGGCCAAGCAACCGATTGGCTGATCACTCCGGACGGCAGACCCGGATGGGCTCCTCTTCTGGTCGAAAGAGGGCACCCAGTTTATGTCGTCGACCGCCCTGGTTATGGCCGTTCAACGTACCTCCAGGACCTCCAAGGGAGTACCTTGCCACCCTTGGACTATGCCGGAGCCGCTGAGTTGTTCGTCCCCAAGGGGCGCGATGCCATAGGTCACTCGGCTTGGCCTTGGGACAGAACACCCGGCACTCCTGAACTGGATGCAGTTGTTGCTGCCGCCCAGCCCTTTCTCGCCGATACGGAACTCAGCAACCAGTTGGACCAGGCCAGAGTAGTGGACCTGCTGGACCGCATCGGACCCGCCATCATAATCACTCATTCTGCAGGTGCACCTGCAGGCTGGCTGGCGGCGGACGCACGTCCCCATCTTGTCGCTGCTCTCATTGCCGTCGAACCGTTGGGCCCGGTTTTCAAGGACTTGGGCGCCCGAGGAACTCTCAAATGGGGCCTAACCGCTTCACCCATAACCTTCGACCCGAAGGTCGATGATCCCGACAACCTTCGAAAGTCCTTTTCTCACACTCTTGTCAGACTAAAAGACGTTCCTGTTGCCGTTGTCAGCGCTGACACATCCGGCCGCAGAGCCAACGACGAAGTCACTGCCGCTTTCCTGCAAAAGTCCGGAGTCACGGTCGACCATATCCTCCTTTCAGACCACGGAGTCCAGGGCAATGGACACGGTGTGATCTTTGAAGCCAACAACCAAGAGGCGCTGCGCGTCCTTCTCCGCTGGACGGACGGCGTCCTTAGTAATCCATGCAATCTCCAAATTAACGACAATCGCCCAATGACGGGCGAGAAGGGGCGGCGGCCATGAATACGCGAACCGCGACTGCCAAAAGGCTCTGGGCGCTCGATGCCCCAACCATGAACTTGGACGCAGGACAACTTGTAGTAGGTGCAGAGGGAACCATCACGTTTCCCCTCCCTGCCTTCCTTATTGAGCACGAACGGGGGCTCATTCTCTTCGACACCAGCTTCACACCAGCTCTGAACGACGATCCGTACTCTGTTTTCGGAGAACTGGTAGATGTTTTGGGCATCAAGACCAACCCCAGCCACCGGATCGATACACAAATCGCAAAACTGGGATTCCGCGTTGAAGACGTCACTCACGTCATCCTTTCGCACACGCACTCCGACCACTCCGGCGGCCTTTTCCTCTTCCCCAGTGCCAAATTCTTAGTTGGGCCTGGGGAATTTAACTGGGCAGAGAATCCAAGTCCTGCGCAGGCTCACCTCTTCCGCGCTGAAGACATAAATCCTGTTCGTCACTTGGACTGGACAACACTACGCGGACCCGAGCTGGATCTCTTTGGAGACGGCTCCATCAGGATTCTGCACACCCCCGGGCACACTCCAGGTGAGCTGTCCTGCGTAGTAGCGTTGCCGTCGCAATCAATTGTGCTCACAGGGGATACTGTGCACCTGCGCGAAGCTCTGGACTGGGAAGCCCCTGACCCGCATGACTGGAACCCCGAGGTCGGGAAGCGAAGCATCCAGCTACTCAAGAAAATCAGGGACACGGAAAACGCCAGGATCTGGATCGGCCACGATCCTAACGACTGGTTGGAATTTGGTGGCCCAATGACGCCCCAGGAATAACATGATCCTCGTTGACTACAGGTGCCGGCACTGCGGAGAAAAACAAGAGTCATTGGTTACCTCACCGCCGCCCGGCTCGCTTAGTTGCTCCCGGTGCGGCAACGAAGCGCGCCGCCTTTTTACCACTGCCGGCCTCCTGCGAAAGGGCGCCGCGGCAAGCGAACGAAGCACCCGCTGCCTCGACAACCCTGATGTACCGGGCCTGTGCCATGTAGGAGAAGCAGGGAAGAAGAGCCTGATCGCAAGATTCCGTGGTGATGACGACACTCTGGAACGGGAAAAGCGGCATCAAACTATACAGTTCGAGCGGACAGGACCCCCATCACCGGAGCAAGTCTTTGCCCACCAGCACTCTTCAAAGGATTCAGATGCACACTAACCCGCATCTGCAGCAAAGCCCCGCCGTTCATGGGTCACCTTGGAACACCGCCGACTTGGTCGTATATGGGGTCCATGGCCGCGGGCAGGATGCTGACTACATGGCCGCCTTAGCAGATCGAATCGGAGTTCCCGGGATCAGCTATGTTCTTCCTCGAGCCGCTAATCACAGCTGGTACCCCCACGGGTTTATGGAACCAAAGGCGAAGAACCAGCCGAACCTGAACGAAGCGCTTGCAGCTGTTCAAGAGCATCTCGAACTACTTGAGGACCTTGGCGTCCCCGCACGCCGGACCGTCCTACTCGGTTTCTCCCAAGGCGCATGTCTGCTCTCCGAGTACATCCTGCAGAGCCAGAGATCTTTCGCTGCGGCAGTCCTGTTGACCGGCGGATACTTAGGACCGGACGACGATGCGTGGGCAGGTAAGGGCACGGGACTCGAGAGGATGCAGGTTTATATGGCCACCGCAGCCGAGGATGCTTGGGTACCCGCGCATCGAGTAGAGGCGACGGCAGCTGCACTCAAAAGACACGGGGCACAGGTTGAAGTTCGCATCTTTGACGAGCCGGAACACCACGTCAATGACGACTCTGTTCAGCGCATCGCCGATTTGCTTCGGCGGCTGCAGTTGGAGAATTCCGGAACGCACTCCGCTTTGGGCGAAATTCCCGACGCAACTGTCGGTGGCGGCTCAGGACGACTTAGCGAAAGGACCTCCCAATGAGTGACACGCACTTCCCCCAAACGCTCAGGCCAGCCGAGGATCCGGAAACACCTCCCGAGGGACTCACCTGGGGAATAAAACGGAGCTTCATCCGCTACATAAGCACCGTCCCCGATGGGGGACACGCCATCGGGGACGGTGCGTCCCTTGCACACACCAGTTTCTTTACCTTCGCCCCGGCACCAGGCAGCACATTTGACCCAGTGACAGCCACTGGCACTCTCAAGTTCAAGGGTCAAGTTCGGCTTACAGGGCATCACAACATGCTCTTCGTTATGGTGGCGGATCCATGGATCGAACTCGATCACGAGAATGCGGTCCTGACTGTAGTCGACGCGACGGCCTGGCCGGACAGAACCAGGCGCATTCATCTAGCGACGCTCACCCCCGGTGCCCACCAAGTGCTTCCTGGAGGCTCCATCGTCTTCCCCTCCGTCCAGGCCAGGTTGGCGGAATCAGGTGCCGCCACCTTCGGGGGCAACTACCCCGCAGGAGAAGAAATGGATCCCCTGTTCGTGTTCCACCCGCCCACTGTCGCTGCTAGGGGTGAAAGCGGATTGTAGGCGCCACGGCAAGACTCCAGCCGCTATCGTCCCAGCTGTGCTCGCTGGGTCTATCCCTTACTTCAAAAATCAGACAGAATAATATTGTATGACGAGCATATCGTCTGTCGTTTAGATACAATCGTAGTGAACCGGTCTAGTTCAGATCAACCAGCCCGGTGAGCGTGGAGTCGAAACGGCGTAGCAAAAGATAGGGGCTATGACGGAAGGACTCTGCATGGAGTGGCTCGTGGACCATGAATGGGCACCGTTTCGTCATCTGCAAAGTACTCCGTTTTCGAAAGTCCCATCGGCTCCACCGGCAGCAATACGCCGGCAGCTTTGGGGCGGGTTGGGCTATTTCTTGTTCTGCCCGCATCAGGGCACTTCCTGAGCCAACTCCCCACAGAGAACCAGCCGCAAAGAAGCGAGAAACCCATGAGCAATTACACGAATGACCTTCAGGCCGAGGCAACTCCCAGTCCCAAGAACACCATCGGCAGCGCCGCCTTCGGGGAAGCGCACCTCACCGGCAGTGATCCTGACCATGGACGTTTGGTTCCTAACGATCCGCTTGCCCGCCTGGGGGTAACCGTCGTGGAACGCCTGGACGCTGCCGAGGGTGTCGTAGCCCTGACGCTTGGGGCTGCCCCGGGAACTACCTTGCCACCTTGGACCCCGGGGGCCCACATCGACGTACATGTAAGCGATGAGATCGTCCGTCAATACTCCCTCTGTTCAGCCGAACTCCTTCAGGACCAATGGCGCATCGGCGTTCTGAGAGAGCCTGCGAGCCGAGGGGGATCTCAGGCTGTTCACGAAAAAGTCAGCGTGGGGCAGCAGCTATTGGTCAGCCATCCACGAAACAACTTCCTTCTCTTGCCATCCAAGAGGTACCTTTTCATCGCAGGCGGGATAGGCGTAACCCCTATAATCTCGATGATCGGACAGGCAGAACGGGATGGTGCAGACTGGAGCTTGGTCTACGCTGGACGCTCCCTCAAGACCATGGCGTTCGTTGACGAACTCTCCAGGTACGGAGATCGCGTCCGTTTTGTCCCGGAAGACACGGACGGCCGGGTCGATTTCGCAGCCTATCTTCAAGAACCCCAGGACGCCACGCTTGTCTACTGCTGTGGCCCGGAGCCCCTGCTCAATGCCGTCGAAGAGGCAACCGCGCACTGGCCGAACGAAAGTCTACATACAGAGCGTTTCATCCCTAAGAAAATTGATGCCGGTGGAAACGTCCCCTTCGAAGTGGAGTTTGTTGAGAGCGGGCTCGTAATGCAGATCCCGGCGGACAAGTCGATTCTCGAAGTTGCCGAAGAGGCCGGACTACCTGTCATTTCATCTTGTGGCGAGGGGACCTGCGGAACCTGCGAAACCCAGGTAGCAGAGGGCACCCCTGACCACAGGGATTCCATTCTCACAGACTCCGAGAAAGAGAGAGGCGACACCATGTTCATTTGTGTGTCTCGCTCCAAGGGAGGCTGCCCGCTTAAGCTGATGATCTAGGTGCACCTGGACTGATGGCGGCGCCGGCGGCAGGGAAACATGTCTCCGTCTTCCGTGAGTTCAACTGCTTCCCTCCGCACCTAAGCACCAAGAGTCATGGGCATAAATGACCCTTCGGCGAAGGCATTGCCGTGGCCAGTACAAGCTAAAGCGCGCAGACTGCCTTGAGTCAACTTTTGCAGGTCGGGTTCCCTGGACGCCAGGATGGCCGATTCTCTTGTATCCATGACCACACCCGGACGCCGTTCCGACGGCCGATGATAGCAGCGAGCATCATTTGCACACCGGGATGGTCGACCACATCCTGGTGCTTCCACGAAGCCGAACCATCGGGGCGCAGCGAGAGGGCTCATACCAGCTATCCCGGCTCGTTGAGCGCTCCGAGCCGGATTGGTGATGAGGTCAAGCCCGAGTGAGGCTTGCGTGTCGCTGCTACTGGCAGGCCCCTGCGGGTGGGCGTTCCCCGTAATCGGGTTGCTTGACGGAGCGCCGGATATCTAGCCAAAACCTGACGGCTTGTACCTTCTCTGTCCAGTCTCCCGGCAGCCTCCCCGACGTTTCCCTGCCGACGTCGAGGCGAGGCGATACATCGATCCCGGAATTACAGATCCCTAGGATGGGACGGGTGAGCCTGCATCAGGAGATGTCGATGGTTACCACCGCTTTGCTGCCGGCGGGTTGAGAAACAGCCCTGGAGACGCAGCAGCACATTTTTTCTGCGGCTTTTTGCTGCCGTGTGCTGTAGAAGACGTCACGGTGATCAATAGACCCTTGGAGATCTAGCACCCGGACTTCGCACAGGCCACACTCGCCTTTGCGGCAGTCAAACATCATATCCAGCCCTGCCCCCTCCAGGGCTTCCAACATCGATTCGCCGGGGCGCACGGAGGTCTCAAATCCCAAACGTGGGACTCGTACCAGGAACTCTTCCGGGTCGTACCAGCCGCTGTTCCCGAAGGTTTCATACCTGAGGTTGGCTGCAACAAGGTCCCGGGCATCCCAACCCCGCTTTACGGCGTCCATCAAGCGGATAGGTCCGCACATGTAGAGCTCGGTGTCATCGTCCACCGCATCAAGGAGTTTATCGACGCTCAGGGCAGTGCCTTCGTCATCGACGTGTAGTTCCAGGGCGTCTTTGTGCAGGTCTTCCAAGTGCGTCAGGTAAGCCATGGAGGCACGGCTGCGGCCCGCGTAAACGAGCGTGTAGTCAGCCTTGAGATTCCGCAGAACCCTGGCCATATTCAGAATTGCAGTAATCCCGATTCCCCCTGCCAGGAGCACATATCGGGGTGCCCCCACGCGGAGTGGAAAGTTCTGAAGGGGCTGTGTGATTTCCAGCTTGTCGCCGGATCTCAGGGTTTGCATGAAGAGTGATCCGCCCCGGGATTGCGGAGCCTTAAAGACACTGATGGCTACGCGTCCCCCGTCCTCCGTAGAGTCCACCACGGAGTAGGACCTCCGGTGTCTTTCCCCATCGATGTCGACCAGCACATCGATGTGTGAACCTGGTTCAGCTTTCTTTGGCGAGGGCTGCTCGAACACTATTCGTTGAATATCAGTCGCGATCGGCTCGGACGACACGACCGTTCCAAGCTGCCAAACCTCTATATTTGTTGCTGCCATATCTACTTCTCAGTTCTCATCATTTTCGGCATGGACGTAGTGCGAGTCGGCTTAGGTCGTGGGGACCAGACGGCCTTCGGTTTCGAGTTGGCGCTCAATCAGTCTCCTGACCCACATTCCGCCCGCGTCAATGTTGAGGTTGTAGAACTCGTAGTCCGGATTCGCGTCAATGGCTTCCTGCTGGGCCTTGAGCATGGCTTCATCCTCACCAAAGACGCCGTGAACGCCATCTCTGAGCTGGGTGGTGATCAGCTGACTGTCCAGGCGATAGTTGCGCATGAAAGCCCAGAAGTAGTGGCAGGTCTTCGCTGTTTCCGGGGTAATTGTGTTCATAACAAAACCGTTAACGCCTTGGCTGCGATCCCCTTCCGGGGCGCCAGTGCCGGCCTTCGCCACTCCTACGTCGATATTGATGGTGGACGGGGAATAGAAAGTGATGATCTGCCAACGGTCCACCTTTCCACTGAATCCAGGGAACTTGTCGCGCATGTTCTTGAGCCAGAATGGCGGGGCATCGATGTTCAGCATCCAACGGGACACCGTGACCGTGTTACCGTCCTGCGTGACAACGAAGTCGGAATCGCTGAGTTCGTCTTGGCCAATCGAGGAGGAATGCACGAACTCCTCGTGCGTGAGATCCATAAGGTTGTCCAGCACAAGCTGATAGTTGCAGGGGGCCAAAATTGTCTGTCCGTCTCCCGCCCATTCCGGTGACGTCATCTGATGCATGTCCGGAACAAGGTCCGGATCGGCCAAGGTCGCATCACCCAGCCACACCCAGACATACCTGTACCGTTCAACTACTGGAAACGACGGAACAGTGGCACTGGGGTTGATCGTTTCCTGCGCCGGCATAGAAACGCAACGGCCCGCCGAGTTGTAGACGATGCCGTGGTAGGGGCACTGAATGCCATCCTTACCGACAGCTTTCCCCAACGACAGGGGCGCAAGCCGGTGCCAGCACGCGTCGGCCAGCGCGACGGCCTTTCCATCTTCAGTGCGGTACAGGGCAAGTGGCCGGTCCGCTACTCGACGGGACATAGGCTTACGCGTCACTTCGTAATCCCAGGCTGCTACGTACCAGGCGTTCAAGGGATAACCCAGAACCTTATTGGTAGTACTACTGCGCGTGGCGGCGATGCTCACAGACTTTTCCTTTCGGTACCGGTTGCCGCTGTCGGCTATGACAGCGGCGGACTGGAGGAGAACGGGAACTATCTATGTAGATAGTTAGTAATGGAGCTCACAGACTATCTATGGATATAGTGATTGGCAACACTAAGCTGCAGAAAGATGGACTGTGAGTCTTCGGTACGCCCTACTGGCCCTATTGAGCGCGGAACCCATGACGGGCTACGACCTCTTTAAGCAGTTCGAATCATCCGTGGGATACGTATGGCATGCTCCGGATTCGCAGATTTATCCTGAGCTCCGCCGCATGGCGCGTGAGGGACTGCTCGAGGGGCACGAAGTGCCCTGGGGTGCCCGCGGGAAGAAGGTTGAGTATCACGTAACGGAGCGGGGACTGGAGGACTTCAAATCATGGATGAATCAAGACCTTGAATACTCGCGGGAGCGCGATCCTGCGCACCTGAAGGCTGCCTACATGGAGTGGGCTGAGCCGGATTCAGCACGACGGCAAATGCGCGCCCACAGGGACTACTACGCGGCGCGGCGCGCGCAATGGGTGGAGAAGGTCCGCGAAATCGATGAGGGGACAAGTGCGATGCTCAACAAAAGACTGGCGGGCCTTGCAGAAGCGGACAGGCCCCGAGCAATAGCCTTCAAGAGGTACACATACCAAGGCTTAGTGGCCCGCGCTGACCAAGAAATCTCCTGGGCTGAGCAGGGGTTGGATCTAATCGACGCCTTGGATGACTCCCATCTCTAGTGATCCGGGCCCCCGCAGCGATAGTGCGGGGGGCGACGCGTGCTCGTAGTCGCGTAAGTACGACTAGGAGCAACTCTCCGTTCGTACTATGATCATACAAAGTTCTGCGGCAGGCTCGGCAGGCTCTGGAAATCGAAGTCGACACATGGAGATTCTGATGGCAATTACTCAGGTGCGCGAAAGCGCCCTTTTGGCCTCTGTTCCCACCGGCCTGCTTATCAATGGTGAGTGGCGGGCTGCCACTTCGGGCAAGACCTTCGACGTCGAAGACCCGGCGACGGGCAAGGTGCTGTTGAGCATTGCCGACGCCGGTCCTGAAGACGGTGCCGCTGCCCTGGATGCCGCCGCTGCCGCGCAGGAGTCCTGGGCGAAGGTCCCGGCGCGTGAACGCGGCGAAATCCTGCGCCGCGCTTTTGACCTGGTTACCGAACGGGCCGAGGACTTCGCGCTGCTGATGACCATGGAAATGGGCAAGCCCCTGGCCGAAGCCCGGGGCGAGGTCACCTACGGCGCCGAGTTCCTGCGCTGGTTCTCCGAAGAGGCTGTCCGTGCCTTCGGCCGCTACTCCGTCTCCCCTAACGGCAAGTCCCGGCTCCTGGTCACCAAGAAGCCCGTGGGCCCCTGCCTGCTGATCACCCCGTGGAACTTCCCGCTGGCCATGGCCACCCGCAAGATCGCCCCGGCCGTGGCCGCGGGCTGCACCATGGTGCTGAAGTCCGCAAACCTCACGCCGCTGACCTCCCAGCTGTTCGCCGCCGTCATGATGGAAGCCGGCCTGCCCGCCGGCGTCCTGAACGTCATCCCCACCTCAACGGCCGGTGCCACCACCGGTCCGCTGATCAAGGACTCCCGGCTGCGCAAGCTCTCCTTCACCGGCTCCACCGAGGTGGGCCGCCGCCTGCTCTCCGACGCGTCCGAAACCGTGCTGCGCACCTCCATGGAGCTCGGCGGCAACGCCCCGTTCGTCGTCTTTGAAGACGCCGACCTGGACGCCGCCGTCGCCGGCGCCATGCTCGCGAAGCTGCGGAACATGGGCGAGGCCTGCACCGCGGCCAACCGCTTCATCGTCCACGAATCAGTCGCGGCCGAGTTCGCGGAGAAGTTCGCCGCGAAGATGAAGGAGATGACCACCGCCCGGGGCACCGAGCCCGAGTCCAAGGTGGGCCCGCTGATCGACGCCAAGAGCCGGGACAAGGTCCACGAACTGGTTTCCGACGCCGTTGCATCCGGCGCCACGGCCATCCTGGGCGGCGGACCGGTGGAGGGCCCGGGCTACTTCTACCAGCCCACCATCCTTTCCGGCGTCACCGAAGGCACCCGGATCCTGTCCGAGGAAATCTTCGGACCCGTGGCCCCGATCACCACCTTCAGCAGCGAAGACGACGCGGTGCGGCTGGCCAACAACACCGAATACGGTCTGGTGGCCTACGTCTTCACCAAGGACCTCAACCGCGGCATCCGGATGGGCGAAAAGCTCGAAACCGGCATGCTGGGTTTGAACGCTGGTGTCATCTCCAACGCCGCCGCACCTTTTGGCGGCGTCAAGCAGTCCGGCCTGGGCCGCGAAGGCGGCCTCGAAGGCATCGAGGAATACCTCTACACCCAGTACATCGGCATCGCCGACCCCTACGCCGGATAAGCTTCCCGCGCGCCGCGCGGGCTAGCTTTCGCCGGGCCCGAAAGGTTAGGCCCTCACAAGGGGGGAACCTGCTTGTAGCCCCTCGCGCAGCCGCCGCAGGTGAAGGGTTCCCTACGCGGCGTTGTACCCACAGTATCTTCAGTTAGGCTCGCATCAGTGGTCTTCCTCGCGCCTCAGCTGGACAAAGCCCGCGGCTCTAACACAGCGCATTGGGAAGCGGCCGGGGCGCAGGGCTGGATGGTATGCCGCTAGTTGGTGGCCCTACTCAAGGCCGCGCCCCGGCTAAGCCTGACTTAGGCTTGAAGTGGACTACAGCGCCGTCGGGGTAACCCTGACGGGAATCAGGTCATGTCCAAACGCCTGGAAGTTTATGGCGTGCCGCGGTTCCGCTGTGAGTTCAATATTCTCCATGCGCGAGAGCAGCGCCTTCAGGATTGATCGGCCTTCCATACGTGCGACGGCTTGCCCTGCGCAAGTGTGGATGCCGAATCCAAAGGAGAGGTGACCGCTTGCTGCCGGCCGATCGATGATGAACTGGTCCGGATTTTCCCACTTGCGGGGATCGCGGCCGGCTCCCAGCCACATTACGAGAATCTTGGCGCCGGCCGGAATCCTGATGCCCCCTACTTCGGTATCTTTCATAGCGACGCGACCACCAAAACGCGACGGCGCGTAGTAGCGGACCGCTTCTTCGAACGCGGACTCGATAAGTTCAGGGTTTCGCCGCAACTTTTGCCACTCGTCCGGGTTGTCCGCAAACGCGCGCAGCATTCCAGCGATGCTGAAAACTGTCGTGTCAAAGCCAGCTCCGAACACTGCTGTCAGGAGTTGCTCGGCCTCGGCCTCGCTGATTATTCCCTCGTCCGCAGCTTGATACAACTGCCAGCCAATGCCACCCTCCGACTGCTTTTCGCGCTTGGTATTGGCGCCGACCCATTCCAGGGCAGGTTGACCGGCCTCCATCTTTTTGAAGTGATGCTCGTTGTGAGGACCGAAGGCATTGAAGACTGCATCGCCAAAACGGAGCAAAAGTTCTCGTCCCTCCTTAGGCAGGCCCAAAATATCGGGGAAGACCTTCAAGACATAGGCCGCAGCAATATCCTTGTACGCATCAACTTCTACAGGGCCGTCAGCGAGGAGCTCTTCCACCATCTTCTCGGCATGCTCCATAAAGTAGCTTTCCATCTTGGCCATATTTTCGGGAGAGAAGATTCGGAGCATCACCGACTTAGTCTGGGTATGTTCTGGCGGATCCTGCATAAGGGGTGCATTCGGCCTGAAGGGGTTGGGCACATAGAACGGACGGTCCGTGGACGAAAATACCCGCCAATTGCGCAAGACCTTCTGAATGTCCTCAGCCCGGGTTATGGCATAAAAATCATATTTTTCGATGTAAACCACTGGAGCGACCTCCCGCAGAATCCCATCGTGGTATAGGACATCAGCGAGCACCTCCGCGGCAAAGGGGTCATACTGTGAAACCGGTGCTTCGATCAACGTCTCCGACATTGGAGCCTCTTTCTAGGTAGTAGTACGAAACCTGGTTGTGCGCTGGCGCAGTGCTGCGTCCGGCACGAGTCGGCGAGACGCGGGGGTCCTCCGGTCAGTGCTCACAAAATGCGTCCGACCATAGTTCCCTCCCAAGTGTTGTCAACCCGTGGGTATGCTGCGTCAACTTTCACGTAGCCAGCGAAGATTTGGGTGCAGTCGCGATTTGGCCTACGAAGTGCACCATCTGCCACCAAACAAGACACCGCCGCTTCAATCATATACATCGTCATACAAGCACACAAGAATGCTGAAGGCTTTATCCACCGCATAGTTCCCGCGCAGGGGACCCCCCAGTCGGCCAAGCGACATAGCCCCATGAGGCGGCAGCGACCATATTGGCTGAACACCAACGGATTGTCGTACAATTAGCAGGACACTTCACTCCGATGCCCGAGAGTGCAGCAGTCCTTCCCTGACAACTAAGGAGTGAAAGCATGGATCTGGAACGCACACGGAAAGAGACATACGAGGACGGTATCGAGATGCGAAAGGCGGTGTTGGGCGCGGAGCACGTCGAGCGTTCCCTTAGTGCAGCGTCGGAGTTTTCGCGGCCGATTCAGCAGCTAGTTACCGAATATTGTTGGGGAGCGGTTTGGAAGCGTGATGGGCTGGAACTCAAGACCCGAAGCCTGATCAATTTGGCGATGCTTACGGCACTTAACCGCCCACACGAACTTTCGGTGCACGTCCGAGGAGCCGTAACAAACGGATGCACTGACGAAGAGATCCAGGAAGTACTCCTACAGACGGCTATATACGTGGGTGTCCCTGCAGCGTTGGACGCCTTCCGGATCGCGGAGAAAACGCTGAAGGAGACTCGTGCCCGTGACTAAGGGGAGCGAACGTAAAAAGATAGCGTTTGTTGGGTTGGGCAACATGGGCTCCCCTATGGCAGCCCGCCTCGTCTCCGCCGGCTACGACGTTGCAGGAGCGGATTTGGCGCCTGCAGCTCGGACGGCACTGACCGATTCTGGTGGCCGTGCCTTCGAAAACGTCGTAGACGCGGTGCAGGACGCCCAAATTGTGATCCTCATGCTTCCCAACTCCGATGTAGTGGAGAGCGTTTTGTTGGGGCAACCAACGATGAGCCGCGTCGCCGCCGACGCTGTCGTCGTCGACATGAGCTCTTCGGAACCGCTGCGCACCCGAAAGCTTGCCGAAACCCTACGCACGGATTTCAACGTCGGCTTGATCGACGCCCCTGTCTCAGGGGGAGTTAAAGGTGCCGTAAACGGGACGCTGACCATCATGACCGGCGGCACGCAGGAACAGGTGGAACTCGTATCCGAGTGCTTGACGCATCTGGGCACCGTTCGGCACACCGGACCTGTGGGTTCCGGACATGCAATCAAAGCATTCAACAACTTGTTGTCGGCAACCCACCTTCTGGTCACCAGCGAGGCACTGCTGGCCGGCGAGCGATTCGGGCTGGATATGGAGATTATGCTCGAGGTAATCAACAGCTCCAGCGGACGAAGCGGCTCAACGGAGAATAAGTGGCCGAACTTCATTCTTACGGAATCGTACAATTCAGGTTTTGGCCTGCAACTTATGCTCAAAGACATGAAGATTGCCACCAATTTGGCAGCGCAACTGGGGCTGCCCAGTCTGCTCGGAGAGGACTCCGCCCGGTTGTGGGAAAGGGCCGCTAAAGCCTTGCCCGCAGGCGCGGACCATACGGAGATTGCACGCTGGCTCCGCGATCAGTGAGAGCCCGCAGATTTCATGGCCAGTTGCACGCAGGAATCTTGGATGTCCGATACAGCTCGTTCGTCCAGGTCGCTGAACGACCCCTTAAGGTGAGCCCCGGGATTTAGGGATGTCGAGGCACCGCACCCAGCCCCCGCGGAGAGGCGAATAACAGATCGCTTGTCCGGATACCGCCTGCCGATCTTTCAAAAGCGTGTTGTTTAGGAAGCATTCATGGGATTCCGATCTCTCGGAGAACTGAAGCGGCCACATGGAGTGCGGGGATGCACCTTTGTCGTGCCGCGCTTCGTTCAGCCCGATTCAAGGAGGGGCAACGGTTGACGGCTAAGTATCAAATCAGCATCGTCAAATTTGGGACTAGGCAGACCGCTATGAGCGAGGTCTACCTCAACTACCATCTGTACGGCCGACCTGATGCCCCGTTACAGATGGACTACTTTTTCTGGGTGATCCACAACCGGGAACGTATGGTCATTGTTGACACGGGCTTCTCGCCGGAAGGTGGAGCATCTCGTGGTCGGACCCTGCTGATACATCCAGTCGACGCCTTAGCTGAGCTGGGCGTTTTTCCCGGCATGCAGCCTAACGTGGTAATTACCCATGCCCACTATGATCACATCGGAAACCTTTGCCACTTCGCAGATTCGCAGGTGTTCATTAGTGAAACTGAATGCAGTTTCTGGCTTAGCGACATGGCAAATCGCAGGCAGTTCTCCTACCTCACCGAACGCTCCGAGCTGCAGCATCTAGCCGATGTCCAGGACGAAGGACGACTGACAACCTTTACTGGGACAATGCAGCTCGCCCCAGGCATCGACCTGCTGGAAGTAGGCGGCCACACCCCAGGTCAAAGCATCGTGCTAGTGAACACTGACGAAGGCAGGGTCGTCTTAGCTTCCGATGCGATCCATTATCTCGAGGAGTTCGACCAGGACCAGCCATTCCTCCACGTCGCCGACCTGCCGAAGATGTATGCGGGGTTCGACCGGATCCGGGGCTTACTAGCGGAGCGCAAAGGCATCCTGGTTCCAGGGCACGACCCTGGCACTCTCAACCGCTTTCGACCCGTTGGCTCAGGCCCTCTGCAGGGGTTGGTTGCCACTATCGGGTCCATATGACTTACCTGTGCTCGGCCCCTTCCCCCAACGCTGACGATGGCCCGGCAACGAACTTCCAACGGCTCTAGCGGCCGGGAATGCGGGCTGATTTCGCGCGCATAGTTCTTCTTTTTCTCCCTTCCGCCCGGGGGATACCTCCGGGCAGGAGGGCGGTGAGCCGGCAGGACATGGGAACACTGAATGCGGCCAGCCACATCAGGGGTCTCTTGGCTAATCATGTCCACGCTCACAGGCGGGGGCCATCTCATCGTCCACACATTCCTACGGAAAGTGATTCCCACCCGCGACCGGGTGCCTGAGCAATTGAGGCAGGTGCCCGGCAGATACTTCCAGCCGAGCACCTGCCCACTGCCAGGATTATCCTGGCTTACTCTTTACAGTTTTCCGGAAGGGGCACCGTCACGGTTGCCAAGTCCAGTTTGTCCGGAACAACACCCAGTTCATGCATGATGTCGGGGACTATCTGCATCTGCTCCACATCGTTGGCCGCGGGAAAGGTCACCTTTGTTGTCGCCGCAATGGCGGCATCATCCCAGCCCAAGTGTTTTTTTAGCCCGGCCTGGTACAGGTCCTGATCCGACTGGGCAAGGGTAGCGCCCTGAAGGACGACAGCGCACTGAAAAGCCGCGACCGCATTAGGGTTCTTGTCAACGAACTGGCCGCTCATCACCCACTGCAGTGCGGGAAAGTCCTTATAGGGCTCCTTGCCGTAGTCCATCACTGTGGTGGACTTGAGCTTTTCCTTGGCCAGCTTCAGGCCCGTGCCTACGAACACGCCTGCGTCAATGGCGCCGGTTTCCAGAGAGCTACCCATCTGTCCAAATGGCAGGTCCACGAACTGGGGACCATTGGGGTCGAGTCCCTTGAGCTTCAAGGCGTACTTGATCCGAAGATCGTGTCCGCTGTTCAGCCCGACCACACCGACCTTCTTGCCGGCAAGATCTTCAATACCCTTAATTCCCGAGTTCGGGAGTGCCTCGACAGTCAGAGAATCCGTCACTTCGCGGTAATCCTCGCCCACAATCCGGATGTCCATACCTTGCTGGATTGCGTTGACGACCCCCCAGAGACTCGATGTACCAACCTGCGCATTGCCCGAGACCACTTGAGTAAGCATCGCCGGGCTGCTTTCTGCCCACTCGTACTTCAATGTCAGCCCGTGCTCGGCAGCAACCCCACTGTCCATCGCGGCAAGAAATGGTGACGCGGAAGTCTGCCTGTATTGAGCTCCCGTTATCGTAGCCACTTCCGGCGAAAAGGGGTCCCCTGTCTGGGCAGGCTTGGCCTGACTTTCCGTTGCCGCTCCAGGTGCCCCGCATCCGGCGAGACCCAGGGCGGCGACGGCGGTGAGGGATAGGAGCGTCCTGCCCAATCGGCTATCACCGCGGTTATTACTGGACTTAATCGTCATAGCGCTTCCTTAACTCGGGTATGCGGCACCAATGATCGCACCATCAGGAGAGTCCGCTGGGGCTGGGTGCACTGTAGACAGCACGTGCATCAGCAGTGACAAAAGGTGGATTCCACGGCCGCCCCACGCCCCACAGATTGTCGGACATTCCACCGAGTATCACACCCCGTGTCGCCCTTGTAAACCCCCATCAAGGGTCGAGTGTGATGGCTTTCAAGGGCTACTGCGGCCGACTTCCCTTCGTTCATACCCGGAAAACTCGTCGGCAGTAAAAACATTGACCTGCTCATGCTCGCCGCGATACGCTTCCTCAGACGCGTATGACTGTCGTACAAAACTTTCAACGGTGAGAGAAGTGAGAATGACGTCCTTGCAAAAGGCCCCGGCGGCGCCGCCGCAGAGTGGCGACCAACGAACTGCCAGCCGCGGGCGGGAAGCGCTTCGGGCAACCACAGGTTCCTCAAGGGGGTTGTGGCGAGGTGTGGCCGGAGTTGCCGTTCTGGTGCTGATTTTCGAAGTCGTGTCGCGCCTTGGCCTGGTCAGCCCCGAATTTTTGCCGCCGTTCCTCCAAGTGCTGGCTGAATCTTTCCTGATCTTCGGCGATCCCCAATTCCTCGCCGATCTCCTGTCCACCGCATTGACATGGGCCTTCGCCCTCGTGCTGTCCGTCGCGGTCGCGGTGCCCTTGGGGGTGGTGCTTGGGCTTTCCGAGGTGTCGTACCGGGCATCCCGAACGGTAATTGAGCTGGTGCGTCCGATGCCGGCCGTGGCCCTAATCCCGCTGGTGATGCTGGTTGTCGGGCAAGGGCTGGAGATGAAGATCATCGTCGGTGTATATGCGGCAATGTGGCCAATCCTGTTCAACACAATTTACGGAGTACACGGCGATGACCCCAATGCCAAGGAGATGGCCAGGAGCTTCGGCCTGTCCCGGCCAGCGGTTACATGGAGAGTGGTAATTCCTGGCGCAGCACCATTCGTTGCAACTGGCATCCGCCTCTCATCCTCGATCGTTTTGATCGTCGTGATCACTGTGGAACTGATAGCTGGCGGTGCCGATGGCTTGGGGTCCTACATCGCGGAGAACCGGGCTATGGGCAACCAAGTAACACGCGTCTACGCGGGCACCCTCGTAGCAGGGTTCCTTGGTTTGGCAATCAACTTGTTGATGGGTGCCTTTGAGCGGCGATGGTTTAGCTGGAATGCAACGAAGGGCTAGGAATCGATGAGCGCAGTAGTACCATCCCGGAATACGACTGATACGAGCACTGTTCGCGCCTTTGGCAGCCGCGCACGGGCTCTTGGCCTGAAGGTTCTTAACTTAAGCGGTGCGCTTGTGGTGCTGGTGGGCCTCTGGCAGTGGGCCGCGTCAGGCGCAAGCTCGGTGTTCTTCCCCACCCCCCTGGACATCGCCAAACAGGCGCACCGGATGTTTCTGACGGGTCCGGCCTCGGAGCTGTACATGACCAGCGCCGTGACCCTTGACATATCGCAAACCCTCTGGCGCCTAATGCTGGGATTCGCCATCGGCTCACTCGTGGGTGTCGTTATTGGTATTGCTGTTGGCCGCTCCCGGTCAACGCGTGAATTTGCTGACCCCATCATCGAGTTCCTACGTTCGGTTCCCGCCACGGCAACGTTGCCCTTGTTCATCATTCTGCTCGGAGGAGATGACGCAATGCGAGTAGCGTTCATCGCCTACGGCGTCTCCTGGTTTGTGCTTATCAATACGGCAGCTGGCGTATCAGCAATTCACGCAACCCCATTGGCCTTGGGGCAGGTTTTCAGAATGCCCGCATGGAAAGTCCTTTACCGGATTATTCTGCCCGCGGCATCACCAAAAATATTTGCCGGGCTAAGGATCTCGTTGACTGGCGCGCTGCTACTGGCTGTGGTCTCCGAGTTCATGCTGGCCACCAATGGCATCGGGTACCAGCTCATCCAGTCGCAAACAAGGTTCGCAATCAAGGACATGTGGGCGTGGATGCTTGTCCTCGCTTTGCTCGGGTTTGCACTCAACGCGGTCCTCGAAGCAGTGGAGCACCGTTTTCTGGCGTGGGACAAGCTGGCTCGAACCAGAGGCTGATTCGCATGAGCTGCGCTAAAAATTTCCGGCGGGCCGCCGGTACCTTGCATTCGTTATCTAAGGTTTAGAGGTCCTTGAATCATGACTACTTATTCTTCCCCCTCCCCCACAGCCGATCCCCAGCACAACTCCCCGGGTTCCGGTGACGTCATACTGCACGCAGAGTCTGTCGGCCACGTATACGGCTCAGGTGCTTCTGAGTACAGAGCGATCGGAGGCCTGTCGTTTTCCGTGCGCATCGGTGAATTGGTATCCATCGTGGGTCCCTCAGGTGCCGGAAAGACGACCTTGCTGAGAATCCTGGCGGGACTGATGTTGCCCAGCGAGGGCTCCGTTTCGCTCTTGGGAAAAAGAATCACAGGGGTGCCGGAAGGAATGGCCATGGTCTTCCAGGATTACAGCCGCTCGTTGCTGCCTTGGCTGACAGTTGAGCGGAACGTCGCGTTCCCGCTGACCAAGAGCGCTGGATCAGCAGAGGATCGACGAAGAATCGTAGATGAATCCTTGGCAGCGGTAGGGCTTTCAGGACACAAAAAGAAGTTTCCGTGGCAACTATCAGGTGGAATGCAACAACGGGTAGCCATCGCCCGTGCCCTTGCCTACCGGCCTCGGCTTCTGCTCATGGATGAGCCTTTTGCCTCTGTGGACGCACAAACACGCTCCGAATTGGAGGATCTCGTGTTACAGATCCGGCGGGATTTCGGCATGACCATTCTCTTCGTCACCCATGACATTGATGAGAGCGTCTATCTGGCGGATCGTGTGCTTGTTTTATCGAAGCCCCCAGCCCATCTTGTGGAAGACCTCCGCGTGAATCTGCCCGAACCCCGCGATCAGATCTCCACAAAGGAAACGGAGGAGTTCGTCACCTTGCGCGGCCACGTGGCACGCCTGATCCGGTCGGGCGGCGACGAGGGCTGAGGTATGACGTGTTATTGCGGGACGATCCATCCTGCAACGACAGCAGCGGCAGGAAAGCGCGTTGATGACCGCACCCCCGAAGTAGCCCCATTTGGGCTGCAATTGCCCGGCTGATCCTCGTCACCGGGGGGTTTCAGGGGGATACAGGACGATGTTTCCCGCTGGAAACGTGTGAATCAACATCCCGATGTATGCCGTGAAGGGTGACGGACTCTCGCCCCGGCCCGCCGACTTCCCAGTGCTCATGCCAATAGACAGGAAACAATGGATACCGCTCCCTACACCGCCCAGCTGGCTACATGGAGCCAGAGCTTTGATTACTCAGACTTACCGGACGATGTGGTAGCTGCTACAAAGCTTCGCGTCCTGGACGTGATCGGGTTGGTTCTCGCCGGACATGACACTGCCTTCGGGGTGGCGGTGCGAAAAGCCGCAAAGACGCTGCACCCCGTCGGTGACGCTCACATTTTCGGTTCGGGCAGTACAACTTCGGTTACCGGTGCCGCATTCACCAACGGTGCGCTGTCGCAGGCACTGGAATTTGACGACACACATAACCGTTCTGTGGTGCATATGAGTAGCCCCGCTGTTGCGGCCGGTCTCGCCATTTTCGAGAGCAAAAACGTCAGCGGACGAGACCTGATCACCGCCGTTGCAGTCGGCAATGAGGTCTCCTGCCGAGTGGGAAGCATCGCCCCCCAACAGTTTCACAAGCGCGGGTTTCATCCCACAGCCATGTTCGCCACGTTCGGAACCACCTACCTATCCGGAATGCTGCTTGGTCTTAGCATTCCGGAAATGAGTAATGCGGCAGGGATATGCGGCAGTTTCGCCTCCGGGCTGCTCGAGTGCTGGGTCGACGGAACCCAATCCAAGTTCCTGCATCCGGGCTGGGCGGCACAATCGGGCATCACAGCAGCCACTTTGGCCGCCTCGGGTGTGACCGGGCCCGGGAGCGTCATAGAGGGTCGCTGGGGACTGATTAATTCACACCTGCAGACTCCGGACAATCCCGAAAACTACGAACAGCTAACCAAAGACCTCGGCCAGTACTGGGAGAGCCGATATGCCTCCTTCAAGCCCTATCCAGTCGCTCATGTCATTCACCCTTATATTGATGCCCTGCTTCACCTGCGTAAGACACACGACATAAAAGCTTCCGACGTCGTGGATATTTTGTGCCCAATCGCCGGATATCAAGTCGGGATAGTCTGTGAGCCGCTATGCGAAAGGACTGATCCTCTTAGTGACTCCCACGGACGAGTGAGTCTTCAATTCACCCTCGCCGAAGCACTTATATCCGGCAGAATCGATAGAGGCTCCTATTCCCCTGCTGCACTGGCGGACCCCACGATCCGCTCCATTGCCAGGCTCGTACGGTACGAAGTGGACCCCGCTTACCCTGGTCCTGAGCAATTCAAGGGCGCGGTCCGGGTCACCCTCAAAGATGGGCGCGTACTGGAAGCCGTGGAAGAACACAACCGCGGCTCATTCGCCAACCCGATGAGTGAAGCGGACGTCCTCAACAAGTTCGAAGACAACGCTTCGAATCTATTGGACTCTTCG
Organism: Arthrobacter sp. 210 2; assembly: GCF_059093025.1. NCBI lineage: Bacteria > Bacillati > Actinomycetota > Actinomycetes > Micrococcales > Micrococcaceae > Arthrobacter > Arthrobacter sp. 210 2. The sequence continues at coordinate 332,431 of NZ_JBNHIE010000003.1, read as the reverse complement.
CAGCGAAACCGGCTAATTGAGTCGGTGCTGAATCTTGGCGACCTGGAAGACGCAGCCGAAGTGGTCAGGCTGTCGATTGCCGCCCCTCCGGCTCCTGGCCGGCAGATGCACCAGGCATCCGCGGTTCTCTGACATTGACGGCTGCTACTGGCCCTGCTTAGATACAAAAGGTACTATTGTATGACAGTCATAAATTGTCCTTCACCTTATACATTGGCTCAACGACGAGATCGGATTCAACAGTCATGACTAGCCAACCCCAAACGACGGATTCAGCGCGGACCGCCCACGCTTATGTCCCCTCCGTTGTCACGGACTTTCCCTCCGAGTACTCAAGGCTTCGCCGGGATAGTCCCGTCGTTCACAGCGACGACTTTGGTGGCTTTTGGACCCTGACTAAATACGATGATGTTTCCCGTGCCAGCCGAGACTGGAAGAGGTTCCGGAGCGGTCAACCGTTTGTGGAGTACGCCAGTTTCGCAAAAGCGATACCGATCAGTACCAATCCCCCTGAGCATGGCTATTTCCGCAAATTCCTAAACCAGTACTTCACAGAGAGCCGCGTTGCCGCCTTGGTCCCCAGGATCGAAGAATGCATCGCAGAACTGCTGGATCCCTTCATTCAGGCGGGGGGCGGCGATATGTACCGGGACGTTATCCGACATATTCCCGCACGTGTGCTTGCAGACCTTTTGGGGCTGACGGACTCCGGGCGGCAGGTACTTAGTGACCGGCTTGACGAAGCTGACGCAGCCCGCCATGACCTCAAGGCCTTCGGAGCGCTCCAAGCCAATCTATGGACTGCTTCCGTTGAGGACCTCATAGCCGACCGCGAGGCCAATCCGCGCGACCCCGCTGAGGACATCATGTCGGGAATCCTTCAACTACAGCCCGGTGGTCACCCCATTACTCATGAGGAAGCGCTGAATATGGGGACACAACTCTTTGCTGCCGGCGCCGACACCACTATTTCTGCCCTGGCCTCGCTCTCTGTGCACTTTGGCGCTGATGAACAGCTTCAGGCCGCAGTCAGGTCGAGGCCGGAGTTGATTCAACCTGCAATCGAAGAGACACTCCGCATGGGCCCACCGATACACCAGACCACGCGCAAAGCGGCCACTTCCATTGATTTGAGGGGCCAGACGATCCAGGCGGACGAACTGGTCGCTCTCAATGTAGCTGCAGCGAACAGGGATGAAGAGAAGTTTGACCGGCCCGAAGAGTTTCTGTTGGACCGCGAATCGAACCCTCACCTGACCTTTGGTTTCGGCCCGCACATGTGCGTGGGGGCTCCAGTGGCGCGGCAGGAGCTGCGAATTTTCGCCGAGCAGCTGCTGAGTAAGACCCGTTCTTACCGCATCGAAGATGCTCCGGAACCTGGTGGCCGGCCGTTGCGGACCGGGTGGGCAAGCATCAAAGTCCTTGTTGAGCCGAATCACCGATAGAGGCCTGACGCCGGAATCGCAGCAAGAACTCTTTGGTTCTGTGTTGTCTGCATTCCAGCAGGGACTATCCGAGAACGCCTACAGGCCATGCACGGCGGCGGCATATGTTCCGAGACGGGCCGGCCTCTGCCCTCGGCCCCCTGGCCACCCCATTTACGAAACAAAGGATGAATACCATTGTCTGGCATTGCCATATCCGCCTTGGAACAAACTGCGACCTCCCTTGCTCAGAACATTTCCCTGATCAGGGATGAGATCGCCGGAACGGTCGCGGGGATTGATAGCAAACAATTGGCCGCAGTGACCGCGCATATCGGGCAGGCTGACCGGATTTTCGTTGCGGGGGCTGGGCGCAGCGGCTTGGTACTACGCATGGCGGCCATGAGGCTGATGCACCTGGGCCACACGGTGCATGTTGCAGGGGACACCACAACTCCGGCGATCTCCTCAGGGGACTTGCTGCTGGTTGCGTCCGGGTCGGGAACGACCTCGGGAATCGTTAAAGCGGCCGAAACTGCCGCCAAAGCCGGGGCGCTCGTAGCTGCATTAACGACCAACCAGGCATCTCCACTCGCCGCCCTGTCCGATGCACTGGTGATCATTCCTGCTGCGCAGAAGACAGACCACGGATCCGCTCTTTCCCGACAATATTCGGGAAGCCTTTTCGAACAGGTCCTGTTCCTCGCAACGGAATCGGTCTTCCAGACACTCTGGGACAGTACGCAAGAACCAGCCGAACAGCTCTGGCTGAGGCACGCAAACCTCGAATAACAGCTGCTCAAACCTCACACACACCAACATCTCCCTATAGAAAGAAAAAACATCATGAAACTTCAGGTTGCAATGGATCTCCTCACCGTCGAAGACGCACTCGAGCTGGCCGGTAAGGTGGCCGAGCATGTGGACATCATCGAGCTTGGTACGCCGTTGATCAAAGCTGCCGGACTCTCCGCTGTCACGGCTGTGAAGGAAGCTCACCCGGACAAGATCGTCTTCGCCGACATGAAGACCATGGACGCCGGTGAACTGGAAGCCGACATCGCCTTTAAAGCCGGCGCGGACCTCGTATCGGTGCTCGGAAGCGCCGACGATTCCACGATTGCCGGAGCTGTGAAGGCCGCAAAGGCGCACAACAAGGGCATCGTCGTGGACCTCATCGGCGTTCCCAACAAGGTCGCCCGTGCCAAGGAAGCCCGCGCACTCGGTGCCGAATTCGTCGAAATGCACGCCGGCTTGGATGAGCAGGCGCAGCCGGGCTTCGACCTGAACGGCCTGCTTCAGGCAGGTGAAGAGGCGAACGTTCCATTCTCTGTGGCCGGCGGCGTCAACGCTTCAACCATTCAGGCCGTCCAGCAGGCAGGCGCTGATGTGGCTGTCGCCGGTGGGGCCATCTACGGTGCAACCGATCCGGCGCTGGCTGCCAAGGAGCTCAAGGCAGCCATCGCCTGATACCAGCTCCGAGCGAGGCGGTGGCCGTACCTCAGGGTGCCGGCCGCCGCCTTTTTGGCCTTTGAACAAGACACTGGGAAATGGGCGCAAAGAAGTGCCTTGATAACGCTGAACGAGCGTGCAGGAGCCCAGAGAACCTACCCGCTGAAGTCCTGCTTCGACAGCCGCACGAGCGAGGACTGAAGCTCATCTACACAGAAAGCTGAGATGCACACTCTTGAACGTCGCCAACACCGGGGGCGGAATCCGCTTCGGGATCCGCGTGACCGCCGTTTGAACCGGATTGCGGGTCCGTCGTCGTTGGTGCTCTTTGGGGTTACCGGTGATTTGGCGCGCAAGAAGTTGATGCCGGCTGTGTATGACCTGGCGAACCGGGGGTTGTTGCCGCCGAGTTTCGCGTTGGTGGGTTTTGGGCGCCGGGAGTGGAGTGATGAGGATTTCGCCGGGCAGGTGAAGGCCTCGGTCCAGTCCTACGCCAGGACTCCTTTTGATGAGGCGGTGTGGAACCAGCTGGCTGAGGGTATCCGGTTTGTCCAGGGCGAGTTTGACGACGACGGCGCGTTCGAGCGGCTTGGCGAGACCATCAAGGAACTCGACGATCTCCGCGGCACCCGGGGGAACCACGCGTTCTACCTTTCGATCCCGCCGAAGGCGTTTGAGCAGGTCTGCCGGCAGCTGTCCAAGCACGGCCTGGCGCAGGCCGAGGGTGATAAGTGGCGCCGCGTGGTGATCGAGAAGCCGTTCGGGCATGACCTTGAGTCGGCCCGGAAGCTGAACGACATTGTGGAGTCGGTGTTCCCGGCGGACGCGGTGTTCCGGATTGACCATTACCTGGGTAAGGAAACGGTCCAGAACATCCTGGCGCTGCGGTTCGCGAACCAGTTGTTCGAGCCGTTGTGGAACGCGAATTATGTGGACCATGTCCAGATCACCATGGCCGAGGACATCGGCACCGGCGGCCGGGCAGGGTATTACGACGGCGTGGGCGCCGCGAGGGATGTGATCCAGAACCACCTGCTGCAGCTGTTGGCGCTGACGGCGATGGAGGAGCCGATTTCGTTTAATGCCGATGATTTGCGGGCGGAGAAGGAAAAGGTCCTCGCCGCGGTGAAGCTGCCGGAGGACCTGTCCACGCATTCAGCGCGGGGCCAGTTCACCGGCGGCTGGCAGGGCGGCGAGCAGGTCCAGGGCTACCTGGAGGAAGAGGGCATCCCGGCCGATTCCACCACCGAGACGTTCGCCGCGATCCGGGTGGACATCCATACCCGCCGCTGGTCCGGTGTGCCGTTCTACCTGCGCGCCGGCAAACGCCTTGGCCGCCGCGTCACCGAAATCGCGGTGGTGTTCAAACGTGCACCGAACCTGTTGTTCCGTGACCATGGCGAGGATGACTTCGGGCAGAACGCGGTGGTGATCCGGGTCCAGCCTGACGAGGGCGTGACCATCCGGTTCGGGTCCAAGGTCCCGGGCACGCAGATGGAAGTCCGTGACGTGACGATGGACTTCGGTTACGGGCACTCGTTCACCGAGTCGTCCCCGGAGGCGTATGAGCGGCTGATCCTGGACGTGCTCCTGGGCGAGCCGCCGCTGTTCCCGCGGCACGAGGAAGTGGAACTGTCCTGGAAGATCCTTGACCCGTTCGAGGAATACTGGGCCACCCTGGACGAACAGCCCGAACCCTACGCCCCAGGCTCCTGGGGCCCGGCCTCCGCTGATGAGCTGCTGGCCCGTGACGGACGAACCTGGAGAAGGCCATGATTGTAGACCTGCCGGACACCACCACCTCGAACGTTTCCAAAAAGATCATGGCCCTGCGCGAGCAGGGCGGCGTGATCGCCCTGGGCCGGGTCCTGACCCTGGTGGTGGTCACCAAGTCCGGGCTTGAGGAAGAAGCGATCGAGGCAGCCAACGAGGCCAGCCGGGAACACCCCTGCCGGATCATCGTCCTGGCCGACGCCGGCAAGAACCAAGCGGACCGGCTCGACGCGCAGATCCGGGTGGGCGGGGACGCCGGCGCCTCGGAAGTGATCGTGCTGCGCGGCTACGGCCAGCTCGCCCACGAATCCGAGTCCCTGGTCGCCGCGCTGCTGCTCCCGGACGCCCCGATCGTCGCCTGGTGGCCGCACGGCGCCCCGGAAAGCGCCTGCGAAACCTCCATCGGCCGCATCGCCCACCGCAGGATCACCGACTCCGCCAACGAACCGGACCCCCAGGCCGCCCTGGAAAACATCCGGTCCACCTACAAAGCCGGCGACACCGACCTCGCCTGGACCCGCCTGACCAACTGGCGGATCCAGCTCGCCGCAGCCCTGGACCAAACCAGCTCAACCTCAGTACTTGCCGCCGAAGTCGAAGGGGCCCCGGATTCCCCGAGCCCGCGGCTGATGGCCGCCTGGCTGAACACCGCGCTGGGCGTCCCCGTGACCATCGTGCCGGGAACCCCCGGAACGGGACTACGCCGGGTCCGCCTCACACTTCCCGACGGCGACATCCAGCTCCTCCGCCCCGGACAAACCGTCGCTGAACTCACCCAACCGGGCCAACCCGCCCAGCGGATCTCCCTGCCACGCCGCAGCCTCCGCGACTGCCTCGCCGAAGAACTCCGCCGCCTCGACCCAGACCAGGTTTTCGGGGAAACTATGCAAGCCTTCACGACTTCGGGCCTTGCACGGACCACCCGGCTCTCACGCTTGAACCCATTGGATGACTTACTCCCGACGTCCTGAAACAGCGACAGTGCGGCTATGTAGGGAATTAGGGGAGCTACGTAAAGGCGCAGCAGTGCCTCAGGCTGTGACAACCGCTTCCTACAAAGCCGCAGGCATCCGCAGGCTTATCTGCCGCTTATACGTCCGGTACCGGGCTGAGAGCAATTTTGTCCGTCTCCTCAATCTTGCCCAGATGGGCGATCGCAGATTCAGCAGCCTTACGAATATGTTGTGCGTAGCGCTCTGCGGCAAGCTGGCCGTCGCGTGCACGTACGGCCTCAACGATCAGACGCAGTTCCTTCACGGATTCTTCGAGTCGCCCAGATCCAGACATGGAAGTCGCTCTGAGGATGCGAACGCGTGCCTGTATCCCCTCGACAATCTGGCGAAGGGCAGGGCTTCCCGCTCCTTCAATGAGAACCTCAAATATCTTGTCCTTTGTATTCAGCAGGGTCTGAATATCGGACTCGGCCTGGCCTACTTCTGCAAACCTTTCAACGGCGGCATCCAGTGTGATGACCTGGGATTGACTCGCCCGCTGCACGAAGCGCTCTACGATGAGCGCCTCGAGCGTTGCCCTTACGTCATAGAGATCCATCGCCTCATCAACAGAAGGAGCACTGACGATTGCCCCTTTCTGGGGCACTACCGTAACGAGGCCCTCCGAACTCAACTCCCTGATAGCCTCGCGGACTGTCGTTCGGGAGACTCCCAACATCTCGATGAGCTCCCGTTCCACCAACCGCTGTCCTGGCTTGAACCTGAAGTTGAGGATCGCCTGCCGCAGGGCAGCGATCACTTGTTCCCGCAGTGGTGCGGCGACCCGAACCATCGGGACATCCATCCGGAAACTGTCAGTTTTAGCCGCGGTCGTCATATGCCCATCATACGGGACCGAAAAGCGTGCCGTCCGGGACAGAAGGGACAACTTTTCAACAAAGCGCCACCACGTATTATTAGCATACAAAACATGGGTGGGCCGAAAATCGACTTTGCGTTCCCCTCCCGCAAGGCGTGCAGATGCTGTACTCTGTCATACAAGTCTTCACTGCGACGATTGTCATACAAAATAAATAAACCGTCTGCGAAAGATTTTCTCACCTAGGAACGGGAGCGTCGGCTTAAGGCGCACCACAACCCATGGCCCATCAAAGGAGATACCTGTGGCATATGTACAAGGCTCACACCACGTCACGCTGTCCGTCGGCACCGCTCAGGAAGACGTCGATTTTCACGTCAAGACCCTGGGAATGAAGTTCATCAAGCGCACCGTTCTATTCGATGGCTCCAAGCCCGTCTACCACCTCTACTACGCGAATGCAGCGGGCGACCCCTCCTCGGTTATCACAACTTTTCCTTGGGCACAGGCCGGGCTCAAGGGAAAGCGCGGCACTAACCAAGCCCGGGAAGTCCTGCTTTCAGTTCCCCAAACATCACTGGATTTCTGGGCAAAGCGGCTGACGGAACACAAGGTGGATGTGGAGAACATTGAGGTCTTCGATCAGCGCCGTCTGGCATTCCGCCACCCCTCAGGCATCGAATACGTCTTCGTTGGCAATGAGAATGACCCCCGGGAAGGATTCGCTGGAAATGGCGTGCCCGAGGAGCATGCCATTCACGGCATCCACGGAGTTGGCATCCACGTAACAACCCCTGAAAGGATGGTCGATTTTGCTAACGACACCTTCTTCTCGCAGGGGCAGCTCTCCGAAGAGGGAGACCGCGCAGTTTTCCAGGTTGGGAATGAAAAGTACGGAAACCACATCGAGCTGACCGCCAACCGCAAGGACGACCAGGGAACCTGGACGTATGGGGCCGGCACGTACCACCACTTTGCATGGAACCTGGACACCCTCAAAAACCAGGACGAGGTGAAGTTCGAGATTGAAGGCGCGGGCTACACCGACATTTCCGAACTGAAGGATCGCAAGTACTTCAAGAGCGTCTACGTGCGCACACCGGGAGGAGCTCTCTTCGAGCTGGCGGTTACGGACGAAGACGGCGGCTGGACCTGCGATGAATCCCCTGAGGAGTTGGGCACGAAGTTCCAGCTCCCCAACCAGTTTGAGCACCGCCGTGCCGAGATCTTCGAACAGCTCGAGCACATCGACGTCTAGCAGACGAACGAGACTGGGGTGTGTCGGCCTTCGCCGACGCACCCCAATCTCATGTCCTTCGGGCACCATGTGAGTCGCGTGAACGTCAGCAACGCTATGGTCCGCCCCTCTCTTCCATATTCAGTAAGGGCCTTACGGCCACGTAGGCAGGACACATCAGATGACTTGGACCTTTAATCACGTAACCCTCGGCCAACGGGTTCTGTTCGGCTCGACGAAAGCTGCGGAGAATGTAGCCCTCGAGGTGAAACGACTGGGCCCCCGCCGGATAATGTTGATTGCCTCTGAAAGCGAGGCCGAAATTGCCACAGCGGTCGCTTCAGACATCGACGTGGCGCTCAATTACCACAACGTAGTTCCCCATGTGCCGATCGAAGTGGCGGACCATGCCCGGGCGGCAGCACGGGAGAACGACATCGACCTTATCGTCAGCGTCGGAGGCGGCTCCACCACTGGACTAGCCAAGGCCGTAGCAATGACAACCGGCCTGCCCATAATCGCAGTTCCGACAACCTATGCGGGCTCAGAGGCCACGAACGTCTGGGGGCTAACTGAGTCCTCGAAAAAAACCACGGGCGTAAGTGACTTGGTGCTGCCACGTACGGTGGTTTACGACGCGGCGCTGACTCTTTCCCTGCCAGTTGACTTATCTGTTGCTTCTGGGCTTAACGCTTTAGCCCACTGCGTCGACTCGATGTGGGCACCCCGTACGGACCCAATCAATCAAGCGCTAGCGGCCGAAGGTATTCGAGCCCTCAACGCTGGTTTGCCCCTCGTACGAACGAACCCTGCGGGACTCGAAGGACGAGAGCAGGTCCTTTACGGTGCTTACCTTTCGGCTGTTGCCTTCGCTTCGGCAGGATCGGGCATGCACCACAAGATCTGCCATGTGCTCGGTGGTGCATACAACTTGCCGCACGCCCAGACCCATGCGACTGTCCTGCCCTACGTCCTGGCCTTCAACGCCAAGGCAGCGCCTGAAGCGTCAGCAACCATCGCCAGTGCCTTCGGCAGCGTCGATCCCGTGGCCGGTCTGAACAGGCTTCGGGAGACCCTTGAAGCACCCAGGGCTCTTAAGGATTACGGTCTTGTCGAGGAAAACATACCCGAAGCAGTCAACCTAATTTTGCCTGTCATCCCGGCTTCCAACCCCCGGGAAGTAACGAAGGAAAATCTTCACCAGTTGTTGAGCGAAGCGTTCGCGGGCACCACGCCCGGACTGTAGGCGACAACCACAACGGAATCGGCTAAAGCAGTATTGGTGCCTCGCTGTGGGCACCAATACTGCTCGTCCTTGGAAAAACGGACTGTGATCAGCGCGACAGGGCTAGACCCGATCAAAGCCTGAGTGAGTTCTCGCCATCTTGTAGACGGGCTTCTTAGGTCCGGAGAACTTGCTTGCCGGGGGTAGTTAGTCCAACTGAGGTACACCTAAATCTGACGTTAGGGCTTCTGAAAAGGGGAAATGCGGCCTCGTACCCGTGTTGTCGTAGCCCGTCGAGCCACAGGACGTGACGTTGCCGCTTCTCTGCCTCGAGCGCATGACATCAAGTCCAGATTCTTTGAACTATCTCGACCATTCTCGAGCTCCGGATGTCGCTTTCCTCGCCTTGCGATTGTCAGGGTGGGTTCTGAGATCATCATCAGCGACTGTCAATTAAACGGAAAATTCACCTTATTCTGACGCTAAACACGGCTCTCCTCAGCACTTACGCGACGGCCTGAAAGGACGCCTTTCGCTTGTGATTCGGGGTGTGATTTGGCCGTTGAAACAGACTGCTTTTCGTGCCACCATGGAGTTATGACAGCAGTTGCAGGGGCCCGTGGTGGCCTGAAAGCACACCAGGACTCCATCCGGCTGCCCGAAGCGGAGCTGGTCCGGGATCTGCGGGACATCCTCGGCGCGAAGCTCGTTGCTTACATCGGCTCGGTGAAGGAAACCCGTGCGGTACGCCAGTGGGCAGACGGCGAAAGGAAACCGTCGGGCGAGATCATGACCCGGCTGCGCCATGCCTACCACGTGGCCGCGTTGCTGGCCGAGCGGGACTCTCGGTCCGTGGTTCAGGCCTGGTTCCAGGGCATGAACCCCCAGCTGGACGACGTCCCGCCGGCGCGCTTGTTGCGTGAAGGCCAGGTCGACGACGCGGCACAGGCGGTCCTCGCCGCTGCCCGAGCCTTCGCGGCGGCAGGCTGACGGGTGAATTCTGAACAACAACTTGCCATAGCTGCTGCCAACACGCGGGTCTGGCGGATTGGTTTTCGACCCGAAACCTGGGCGTGGAGCGGCTGGGAATGGGCGACCGACGGTAGGTTTCCAGGACGCTGGGACGACCTGCACGGGAACTTTCGGACCGTGTACGCCGGCTCCAGCATGCGGGCGTGCCTGCTCGAGGTGCTGGCCGGCTTCCGCGTCGATTCCAGGCTCGTTGCGGAGATGAACGATATCGTCGAGGACAACGAAGATGCTGTGCTGCACCCGACGCTGGCATCGGGGCAAGTGCCCCGGGAATGGCTTGACGCCCGTGCAGCGACGTCAGCCGAACTGACCGGCAGCTACTGCGCTGTCACGGACTCCCGGTCCATCGCGGTCCTTCATCCACGCTTCATCGGCACGGCCCTGAGCGTCGGACTCTTAGACCTGGACGCCGCAGCCCTAAAGGATGCCCGGCCGCGCCGGTTGACCCAGGCAATCGCCGCTTGGCTCTACGAGACAACAGACCTCGACGGGGTTACCTTCGCATCCCGCCATGGCGACGACCTGAAGCTCTGGGCAATCTTCGAGCGACCAGGCGACCCTTACGTCAGCCCGAATCTAACGCACGCCAGGCCCGAGGAACTGCACCACAACAGCGATGCGATCAAGGACGTCTTCCAGATGCTCAACCTGACTTGGAGAGAGTGAGTGGGACGCTCCCCCGACCCCCGAAGGCTTGACGGAATATCCATTATCGGCTCTTTGGTTTGGCCTTCTGGAAGGGGGCTCGGCACGCCCTTGCTGTCCCTTGTTTAGTCGGTGACATCCCTAGCGAACTTCAAGGGCGGGAGTGTATCTTTTGGACACGGAACTCCGGCCTACCGCTCTTGGCCGGGGTTCCGCTACTTGGACCATCGGGGAACCGTAGGCGTGTTCCGTGCAGGTTGACGGAATTTCAGCCAGGTGATTGCTTCATCCGTTGAGGTGAAGAACCGGGTGGGGCACGCGTGGTGGTGCCGTGAGGTGTAGAAGCTGGCTATGACGTCGTCGACGGGGCTGGTGCCGATGAGGGCCATCCGCGCGAGAGGCCACGGGTCTGAGAAAATCTCCGTGGCACGGCGATCGATCCATTTCATGCTGGCCATTTCGACCAGCCTTGGAAGGGTGCGCCCTGAGCTTAGCTCAGCTGCACGGCTCTTCAGCGCGTACGCTTCTGTTTCGGTGACCACTGCCCCGGGTTCCCACCGCACATGGCAAATACCCTGACCGGAAAGTTCAACAGTCACGATGTCGCTTTCTCGCCCCATCAGTTCCACCGTCTCCTCAGCACCCCGTACGCAAACCGCATCAGTGAAATCAGCGCGCCAAGAGCCTCATCGTACGTTTTTCTGAGCCACTTTTCATGACTGCCGGCAACGCTTCACTTGTCATGTCGCCCCCTGTAGGGGCTTGCAATTTGCAGGCTGTTCTAGGAACGAATCGATAGTTCAGTGCGGCAACCCCTGGCCCTTGGTGGCCGGTTGAACGTGCGGAATTATAAGCGAGGATGGCTTTGAAGCCTACTGGCAGTAGTTGGGGGAATTTGTGTCTGGTTCGAAGCAGCTGTCCTTGCCTCGCTACACGCTGAAGGATGCCGGAGACTTCCTGCGCCTGCAATGGACGCCCGGGGTGACGATAGAAGCGGAGGACATCCACTCGACAATTGCCGCTGTCACTGCTGCATCCCCCCGGGGCAAGCGACCGTTACTGGTACATATCGGACCGCTGGAGAGGATTACCCCGGACGCCAGGCAGTTACTCCTCGATGACACCTGTTCCGCTCGCACCGCCGTCGTCGGGGTCGATGATGTGGGGAGGGTGATCACTGCTTTCAACTACAAATCCGCCACCCTCAGCCGATACTTTGCGGAGGAATCCGACGCCATCGCCTGGCTCACGGAGGCCACCCATCCAAGTGAGGTCTTCAGCCGCAGTTGAGCGGCACGGTATGACTCGGCCAACTTATCGCTCGCTGGAGGTCCCCAACTGGAGCACCAGGACGTTCCATATCCTTCTCACCGACTGCACGGCCGCGACGGCGGCGACTTTTCGAAGTGAGCGACCAGCGGCAGACGGTCACATGTCACTTCGTAGGGTGGCTGTCATGACCAAAACTTCCAAAACACCGCATCAGCAGGCAGGCCATTACGGCTGGGGGCTGGCGGCCTTCATCACTGCCGCTGCGGGCGCATCAGGGTTTGGTGTCGGGGTCTGGATGTTGGCGGAGTCATTCTGCATCTTCGAGTGCACTGCTGCCCAGCACCAACAGGCCGGGACCGGTCTGATCGTCACGGCCTTCTCCTGCCCGGTCCTGGTGGCAGCCAGTGTCGCAGGCATCTGGGCGAACCGCCGGCATGCCGGCCGTCCGTGGGCCCAGGCTGCACTCTGCTTATCCGCGATACCTGTCATCCTCGGTCTGATGGCAGTACTTTTGATAGTCCCAATGCTTTAAGTGCGAAACCGGCCGCGGAGAGTCTGCGCCTCGCCGTAAATCGGCCGGTACGTGCTCCACCCTGCCGTGTTCGGGGTCCTGGAAAACACCGCACCCGGCCGCGGAAACGAGATGCAGCTGACCGATGCGCTGCAGCCCGTGGCCGCTGGCGGAGGCGCAGGCGTATACAGGGTCGACTTCAAAGGCCGCAGCTTCGACACCGGCGACAAACTCAGCTACCTGAAGCCGCCGTCACTGGCCTCCGACCGCGTCGAATTCGGCGAAGACCTCAAACCTGGCTAAAGGTTTCGTAAACTGAACCGATGTTTGCCTTCGGGGTTTCATCTAAATGATGAGGCCCGAAGACCTGCAACAGAAGCGTCTGCTGCTTATTGAATCCGTAGCGTTCGGGGTTTGCCTCGGTTATGGCCGGATCATCGCAGAGTGCGGAAATGCTCATCGTGGCCCGTCTGCTTCTGGGCATAACCGCCACATCATTCCCTCGTCCCCCTAAGTAAAGCAACCAGCAGATGCCGGCCACCATTAGGGTATTGCGTTGCCCCAGGGATGCTACAAGCTAGTGAAGTGAACCTTCCCCCCGCCGCTCAACGGCGCCTGTGCGCACTCCGCCTTGCGCCTACGACCTCGTGTTGCAATCGCCGACGCTAGTATGCCCCGCCCAAAGGGAGCTGAACGCCAGCCATAATGGAAGCCGTCACCGTCGACGGCGCAGCACGCTGCCGCATAAAGGAGCATCATGAAGATTCCCCAACCCAGAGGTCCCGTCAGCACAGCCCTTTTTGCGGCCCTGGCAACTACGGCTGGAACCAACGATGCCACCGCCGCCGTCGAGACGCTACGCCGGTTCGTCACCGCTCAACTTGGTGCTACCACCGACATCATCGGGGACGACGAGGTTCAGCTCGCACTCTTCTGCCTGTACGAGCTTCACTACTCCGGCCTTGAAGGCGTTAGCGACGAGTGGGAATGGGAGCCGAGCCTCATCCAGGTCCGCCGCCTGATCGAAAGGCCCTTCGAGAAAGCACTGCGGGCCGCTGCCCAGGCGGCAGCCGGGGAGCTGGACCTGCCGCCGGCAGCGGACATGAACAGCGACGGCGTCGCCGATGTCCTGTTCGGCCTTGCCGCCACCGACACCGGACCCAGCGTGTCCCGGTATGTTGCCAAGAAAGCCAGCCTGGACCAGCTCAAGGAGTTCCTGGTCCACAAATCCGTCTACCAGCTCAAGGAAGCGGACCCGCACACCTGGGCCATCCCCCGGCTCGCCGGCAGGCCCAAGGCTGCGCTCGTGGAGATCCAGGCCGACGAGTACGGCGGAGGACGCCCCGAACGCATGCACAGCGCGCTCTTCGCCCGCACCATGCGGGGACTGGGAATGAACGACCACTACGGCGCCTACATCAACGCAGTACCCGCTATTTCCCTCGCGGCAGTGAACATGATGTCTCTCTTTGGGCTGAACCGCCGGCTTCGCGGCGCCATAACTGGACACCTGGCCATCTACGAAATGACCTCCTCCCAGCCCAACCGCCTGTACGGCAACGGCTTCCGGCGGCACGGCTTCGATACCGAGGTCACCCACTACTTCGACGAGCACGTCGAGGCTGACGCGGTTCACGAGCAGATCGCCGGCCGCGACCTCGCAGGAGGACTCGTGGAGGCCGAACCAGAACTGCTTGGGGATGTCCTGTTCGGGGCGACGGCAGTAATGGCGATAGATGGCAGGCTTTCTACACACCTCTTGGCCTGCTGGGAAAACGGCGAGACCTCGCTGAGGGCGGCAGCGCCGGCAGGAGCATGAGCAGTCCCCGCCACCAGGCAGCCTGCCCCAGTACATCCTTGACGGAATCACAATGCATCAGCTCTTTGGCTTGGCCTGCTGGACGGGGCGGACACCCCCTTGTTAGCCCTTTGCTTCGTTGGCCTGCTTGAGCTGTCGGTGGCGTCCCTGGCGAACTACAACGGTGGGGTGTAGCTTTTGGACACGGAACTCCGGCCTACCGCTCTTGGTCGGAGTTCCGCTACTCGTACCATCAACGAACTGTAGGCGCGTCCTGCGGCCCTACTCGCATCGGGGTTGCTAGCTCGACGGCGCCTTGAAGGTCATAGTGGGAGGATCCCTACAGGATTCTCTATAGTCTGGGACTGGAAGCCACCCTAGACGAGGGTCAGTGAGAACGTGATTGAAGCAGCCGCTGCGATCATCCGCCGGAACAATGTCACCATAACAGGCCGGGGTGATGGGCCTGTGATGATGTTTGCCCACGGTTTTGGTTGCGATCAGGAGATGTGGCGGAAGCTGCTGCCCTATTTCATTGATGATTACCGGCTGGTGCTTTTTGATCATGTCGGTGCAGGACACTCCGACGTCAGCGCCTATGACTGGGAGAAGTACGGATCCCTGGACGGGTACGCTTCGGACCTGCTGGAGATCTGCGCCGCCCTTGAACTTGAGGACGTCATCCTGGTGGGCCACAGCGTCAGCACGATGATCGCCGTGATCGCCGCCGTGCAGGACCCCAACCGCTTCTCCCACCTGATCCTGCTTGCTCCTTCACCCCGTCATACCGATGACCCGTACGACGACTACGTGGGCGGGTTCTCGCGGGAAGACATCGAGGGCCTGCTGGCAGCTCTGGACAGCAATTTTTTCGCTTGGGCCGCGGCCGTGGCGCCCTTGGTTATGGGCAACCCGCAGGAGCCGGAATTAGCGGAGGACCTGCGTGTCAGCTTCTGCCGGACAGATCCGTCCATCGCACGGCACTTCGCCGGGGTAACGTTCTTTTCCGACACCCGCCCTGAACTGAAAAAGGTGCACACCAACTGCCTGATAATGCAGTGCTCCAACGACCGGCTTGCCCCGCCGGAAGTGGGCGCCTACCTGCACCAGAACCTGGAACACAGCACCCTGATGCAGCTTCAGGCCACCGGGCATTGCCCTCACGTCAGCGCTCCGGAGGAAACGGCCCGGGCGATTCTGCGCTACCTTGCTACCGGCACGGCTGGAGGTGTCGGGGGCTGATCAGTGGGCGGGTTAGGCGATGCCGTCGTTGGGGTTTTGCCAGCCTTCACGTTTCTTCAGCAGTTCGATGTCTTCTTCCTCCAGTTGCCCCGGGTCGATGTCGGCGGTGCAGTATTTGCATTTGATGGCGTCGATGGCCACAAATTCCTTGCAGTAGGGGCATTCCTGTTGGCCCTGGGCACGGAAGTTGCCCATGCCAAAGCGCTTCAGGAGCTTGACGATCCCGAACAGCACCAGGGCCAGCAGCAGGAACCGGATCAGCACGGTGATGAAGCTGCCGTATCTGATTTCGGCGTCGTTCACCGTGAAGCTCATTTGACTGAAGTCCGGCGCCCCGAAAATGGCCGCGACGAACTGCAGCAGGATGTCGTTGGCGAGGCTGTCCACGAGTGCGGCGAAGGCCGTGCCGATGATGAAGCCCAGGGCAAGATCAAACATGTTGCCGCCCATGGCAAAGGCTTCGAATTCTTTCCACGAATTCGACATGGCACGATGCTAAACCCGATGGCCGCGGAATCCGAGTGTTCGCCGCCTCCGGGCGCTGGGCCAGGCCCCGGAGCCCTGGAGGGCAGAGGTTCAGGAGGCTACGTGCTCGCGCTTCCCGCGCCCTCCCGTTCGTTGCGCTGGAGTAGCGGCTCCTTCCCCACAGCTTTGAGATGACCGACACTTGTGCCTGGAGGCTCTCGTCCCCGGCATCAGTGGAAGGCAGCTCAGGTCATGGACTCTCTCATCTCATTGGCAGCGCTCCTTGAACCCCAGGTCCTCGATCCATTTGTCCGCGCTCCCCGTGCCATATCTGCCCCTGACCTTCCGGAACTCGCTGACCTCTATAGGGTTGCCTTTGCCGGGGAGGCCTTAGGCCTGGAGGCAGCAAAGGCCACAGCACGTATCAACGCCGTCCTGGACGGTGTTTTGGGCACCCCCGTCCCCCAGGGGTGCCTGGTGACCCTTGACGCCGAAGGTCGGATCACCGCCGCCATCGTCACGACCGAGCGGGCCTTCCGACGCGACAAGCCTGAAACTGCTTTTATTGCAGAACTGTTCACCCACCCTGCACATCGCAGACAGGGCCTGGCCAAGGCACTCCTCAACCACGCCATGCAGGCACTGTATGAAACCGGTCACAAGACCCTTGCTGTGACCGTGAACAGCTCAACACCCCCGCTATGGCCCTTTTCCTGTCCCGCGACTTTCGCCAATCGAGACCGCGCCCCCCTCCAGGTGCCTGCACAGGGGATACCTCCGCTCTCACGTGTCCCGCCGGGTACGTAATCCGTAGTCGTCGGATATCCCTCTACCTTCTAAGCGAGACGGGTGACTCCTATCCGTAACCCGGCCAAGGCCACCAATACCGATTTCCCCCTCTGGCCTCCCCTATTTAACGCCGCGCTATTTCAGGACGCGCCGCACCGAAGATAAAGTTCCCGGGTGGGAGGTATTGTTTTGAAGGCCTCCGTGTCGCCTGCCACTGACGGCACGCGCACCGCTAAGAGCTGGGATTCCGCGGATTTACTGGATAAAAACGAACTAGTTCAGCCCAAATGGAGGAAAATCATGTCATTTCGACGGATCACGGCAACTGCATTTGTTGCAACAGCGCTTGCGCTTGGAACCGGAGGGCCAGCCCAGGCCTTCAGCAACGGCTCAGGCAATTCTGCAAATGCCCCCGGACAGCAAAATGCAGTCGAAAATTGTATTAACAATATCGTGAAGCAATCGCAGAATGGTGTTTCTGCGGGCGGAGGTCCCAAAGAAGGTGTTCTTGCACCGACTAACTGCGACCATTTTTTTAACTGATAACCGGAAGCGACCAAGTCGTTAAACCGAAGCCAGGTCTGCTCGAAACGCTGACACCCCCGTCTTCGCGGGTGTCAGCGCTTCGAGGTGGAGTTGTTTTGGCTACTTTCCACCGCCGTGTAGGCAACCCAGAAAGGCGAAGCCAGATACCTAGCATGGTCTTTACCCGGGCAATGCCCGGCACCGTCGCGTGACTAGAGATCGTCCGGGCGCTGTCCCGACATGCTCTCTACGTCCTCCTCGATACTGCTGGAACGCTCCACGTCCTCCATGTACAGACGGCCCGAAGCAATTTTGCCGTCCCTGACTTTGAAAAGTGTCACCCCGCGGACCTGGACACCCTCGCCCTCAACCCGGTGCCCGGACCAGGACCACTCACTCCAGGTAGTGTCACCGTCGTCGACGGAGCGGACCAGTTCAGCGTGAAAATCAGGGATGCCCTCCAGAATGGCTTTCCAATTCGCGTGCATCTGCGCACGGCCAACAAAGGCTCTGCCGGGGTGGGCGGGGTGTTCGCTGTGGTAGTCCTCGTGCATGAGCGCCGCTGCCGCTTCGAGGTCTTGGGCATTCAGAGCCGTTATTAGCCCGTCGACGACTTCACTCATGGGTTCCTCCCGCCCTCAGTGCCGTCATCCGCCGCGCGCAACAAGTTACTGGCCGCGCGCTGCCGCAAGACCTTCGGGTCCGGATCGGGAGTCTCCACACTTAAACTATGGGCGCTGCTGCCCGCCGCGTCCATGGTCCCATAAGGCCGTCACGGGAACAGCTAACGTCAGTAGATCAAGATGTCGGTCCAGGCACGGCCGTCGTTGTCACCCTCAAAAGCTGTTGCATCTGCCCTGACAGCCGTTCTTAGCCGGCACATGACCACGCCGGACAAATGTTTCTTCGCCGTCTGGGCAGGCTTCTCCGACATCAGGGAGGAGCTCGCGGAGCCCCTGTGGTCATCCTTCGTCCCGAGTGGGTCATGTACTTCCGCGAAGGGCCCATCGAGGCTGCAACAGCTGCGTTCGATGAACATTCTTCTTCAGGCGCAGTGTCCGGTGGTGGTCGGCCGACCAAACCTGGTGCGTTGGAAATGATCATTACCCTGATTCTGTCTACGTCACTGGTAGCAAAGAATGCGTCTCGGCTTTGGTCGATGATTCCCGCGTAGCCGACCGCTCTGACGTTCATCCCGGAATCTACGCATAAGCGGCACTTAGAGGGCGAATCTATGCAGCGTGCATATGGGGAGAGCCCCATGCGGGCAGCAGGTGCCAAATAGCGCCATGAAAAAGCCGCCATTTATCGCCGAAAGTTACAGCCATCAATTTCGGAGGCTGGCGGGAGGTATGTCAGAAACGGTCGTTTTTGGCTATTCCCGATGTCACATGTTGTGCCAGCTGCGAAGAAGGCATCTGCAGGTGGTGGAACAGAAGGGCAACAAGCAGCAGAGCGGTGTGGGCCCTCGTCTGTAGGCGCTGCCGGTACCGTCGCTAGGGGCCGCATTGTGGCAGTTTCCGCCCTTCCGATAGACCCTGCCACGCCGGGACTGGAACGTCCCCGCAAGTGGCCACTGAGATAGGGGGTTTTGGTCATTGACCCTTTCTCCAGGGCCCGAGGATACTGAGATTAGCTCGCTTCGCTGGGACGCTGGCCTACTACAATCAGCCAATCAATTTAGGGAATCACCATGCGTCTCATTCGAGCCCTGACCCGTAAATTCCTCAACGGAGCCCCAGCCAAGCATGATGTTCGGCGTCTCACCAGGGCCTACAGCAGTCGGTGGAGTGATGCCACCATCAAGCATGATGTTCGGCGTCTGACCAGGCGGCGCAACTTCGTCAGGTAGTCAGCGGGCCCCGGGTTGCTAGGCGTCGACCCGTGCGATGCCCGGCAGCCCGCGATTACGTTTAGGGCAGCAAGTATCAAGCTGGCATTGGTGGGCGGCGTCGCTATGCTTTGGGCGAAGAAAATCCTAGCCGATAAAGCGTCCTCTGATGAGTGGATAGCAACGGACACGACTCGGTCACGCGCCCGCGCCAGAGCGGTGATAGGACATCCCCTCCAGGCCCTTTTTTCGCTTGTGCGGCACAAACGGGGGAACGCTCGCCTGTGCAGCGAAGAGCCCACCAGCGCCAACGACATCCTGCAAAGAGCTGCCGAGTTGCCCATCAGCGTGTGGACCTACGGGTTCGACCATTCTTCGGTGCGTCATTTAGGTCCAATGGCCCAGGACTTCGCCCGTGCGTTCGGTCTGGGTTCCTCTGACCGGCGCATCGACATGGTCGACGCCAACGGCGTGGCACTAGCATGCATCCAGGCGCTACAGCGAAGAGTAGTGGCGCTGGAACGGGAAGTTGCCGAACTGCGCGCAACTGCTGCCATACCCGACAAGAAAAGCGCAGAATCCACAGCTGAGAGCCCGCCACATGCCACCTAGCCGGAGCCCCCGGCTAGCGTCCGGGGTGCAGATGCGGAAGACCCACCGCGGGATAGTGCTTGCCGCCCCGGGTGGACGCGATTACTGCGAGATAGCACCCCGGGTGCTTCCCTGGCTGGAAGCACTGGACGGCACCCGCACACTTGAGGAACTAACAAACGAATTTGGGATCGAAGTCGCCCCCTTCGTCGAAGACCTACGATCCACGGGCTATCTGGACGACTCTCCCCCGCATGTGCCGGAAAAAGTGACGATCACCCGGCAGGGAGTGGAAATCGTCGGCGCTGACCGCCTCGTGGGTGCAATCTATCCAGCCCTCCGCCCCTTGATCACGCCGCTCGGAACAACACTCATCCTCGCAATGGGGCTGCTGGGCATACTGTCCCCAGTCCTCGGCCTGCTGGACTGGGATGCCCGACTGATTGCTTCACCCATCCTGACCGCACTCGCCCTGTTAGGAACGTCCTTCCTGCTCGGATTCATCCATGAACTCGCTCATGCGCTGGTCCTAAAGCACTACGGAGGAACAATCGGGCGGGTTGGGGCAGGCTTCTACTGGGGCGATTTATCCTTCTACGTCGACGCCTCGGCCGTGATGATGCTACCCAGGAAGGCACGCATATGGCAGGCTGCGGCGGGAGTCATCGTTGAAGCCGCCCTCGCGGGATTATGTGTAATTGCCAGCTGGATGATGCCAGCAGGAACAGCTCGGGAACTGGCCCTGCAGGCAGCCGCCCTGGCCATCATCGGCGTGCTGATCAACTCCACACCTCTGTTAAAGCTTGATGGCTACTGGTTGCTCGCCGACCTTTTGGACGTACCTGACATCTACCGGTACGCGCGCGACGTCCTCAGCACGGCAAAGACTTCGAGGCTGCGCCGCTGGCTCCTGGGCCTATACGTGATCGTGGCTGCGCTGTTTGGCCTAGGACTGCTGGCCGCAGCAGTTCTTGTATGGACAGAGCTATTCCTCGGCATCATTACCGCGTTGTGGGCTTCGGACTGGATCGGCCGCCTCCTGGCAATCTTCCTCCTGCTGCCACTGGCCGGCATCATCATCCAACCACTCGGACATCTAATAAATAAACAACGCAGGAAGGCTCAAGCGAGAAGCGCCTAACTCAAGCTTGTATACAATTCATTCCGAGCGGGGTCAACCTCTGTTGGTGGACACCTGAAGTAGCGGGACCCCGGGATTCCGCGGGCAGGTTTTCTTGTGAGCACGACACAACGTAAATGCACTCGGCAGTATCAGCGGGAAAACTGCACACCCTGCCACCGAGACGGGCTGGCCGGTCACCCTGGTGGCCCGGGTGTTGGGCCCCAAGGTGTCAGCAAGAGATTACCGGTCAGTGCGCAGATGATACGCGCGGGGTTTTACTCAGATCCCCCATTTGCGGCCACCGACACGGGTGAGACGCCGAACATCATGCTTGATGGCGGCGTCACTCCACCGGGCGCTGTATGCCCTGGTGAGCCGACGGGCATCGTGTTTGACAGGGGTTTCGAGTAGGAACTTGCGGGTCAGTGCGCGGATGATACGCATCGGAATTCCTAGTGTTGTTAATCGGTTATTGAGCCCACGTCCCAGCGCAGCAAGCTAAATTAATTATCCTCTGACCGCCTAAACGGGGCAATGGTCCAATCCCCCATTTGCCGATTGCCGGCTACCCTCGGCTCTATAACACCGAGGTAACTTTGACTAGCACACATGAGTTTTCCAGCCACGGTTTCCGCACAGCGTCATCACCAATGCGGACCACACTCTGTGCAGCATTTTCACCGGTCAGTTTTGGCTCTTGCGCAGCCACCCTGAGAAAGCTACCGGGGGCATTCATTCTAGGCAAAGGCTCTTGTTGGCGTCGATACCTCACTGTGCAGCTCATTCGCAGCGAAAACGGGCGTTATGGACCGGTACCGAGTCGGCATACGAGCAGGTTGAGAACCTCGCCTCAGTCCGCCGCTCCCCTATCACACCCAAGAGGATCCCAAAAAAGCGGTCATATTGATTCACCAGCTTCACTCGATGAGCTGTGTTTGCGAACATCCAAAACCTCGGCAGGCTCGCCCACTCGTCCGGAGCCTCAACGGGCTTGAAAGGCTTCTGTTTCCGAGACGCAGCATTTGCGTGAGTGAGGGCGCGGGCACCCTTTGGTGCGGGAACTAAGATAAGGCAATGTCCAGTCAGCCAGAAAACGAACCCGTAGCCCAGCTCCAGTCAATTTTGGTGAGCGCGGAGAATGCCGTTGAGTTCCTTTCCGGGCTTTCCGGGCTCGCTGCGGCGGCGGTTTCCGAAGCTGCTAAGCAGGAGATTGAGTGTGCAGTCACAGTCAAAGTCAGACGCAGACCTACAACTGCCGCAGGCAGCAGCAGACGCGCCATGGAGCTGGACCAGCTGGAGCAGGCTATTGGTGACGGCCCCTGCATCAGGGCGCTTCGGGACATGTCCCCGGTAGTCGTCGATGACGTCTCATCGGATCTCCGGTTCCCGGCATTGAACCAGAAATTCGCGCAGAAGGGCGTCTACAGCTCACTGGGAGTACCTTTGAGAATCAGCGGCGACGCCAGTGCGGCTCTTAACTTTTTCGCGTCCAAGCCCGCAGCGTTTACCCCGAATGTCTATGACAAGGCTCTGGGCTTTGCCGATGCGGCGCGAAACACGCTGCAACTCTCAGTCCGTATCGGCGCCGCGGTGAGCCGGGCTGAGGACTTGGACGCAGCCATGCAAAGCCGAACGGCTATCAACCTGGCATGCGGAGTGATCATAGCGCAGACCAGGTGCTCGCAAGCGGAAGCGATGGAGGTCCTAACCAAGGTCTCCAGCAACCGCAACCGCAAGCTTCGCGACGTAGCCACCGAACTTATCGAACAGCTCTCCCGTGGCGGCAGTATCCAGACTCACTTCGACGGGTAGCGAAGCCCGACGGAAGCACAGCAGACTAATCGTCGGCGGGGTCGCCATTTACCGCTGAGCTTCACAACTTTTTCGGAGGCGTGCCCGAGGCCTGTAGAAACAGTCGCTATTGACCTGTCCGGAACAGACTTTAAGCAGTCAAAGAACTGCGAATGGTCGTTATTGGCGGGACGAACCTGCAGAAAAGCCCATAATCGTTATCTGGTCTGTGTCCCTGGTGCTGCTTTGCCGCGCTATGTGATCCGGTCCCAAAGAGTCAACTAATTGGAAGCGGTGTTCACCTGGTCGAAGGGGGCAAACCAGCGGCGCGGCTATCTACCCCTATGAGGCCCCCATTTTACCCTGAGCTGCAAACTGGTTGATATAAGTGCTGACCCTCGCTCCACAGGTACGTACCCGTCCCTGAAGTGAGTAAGAATTACTCGTGACGGCAGAAAGACCCATTGCTACGGTGAGGAATCGACAGCGGCAGGGGAAACGAGCCATGTCGTGGCACGTGCCGCTCCACTTCTAGCTAGAAAGAGTGGATTGTGTTTAAACGATCAGCAATGAGCAATGAAGCCCATTCCGGCCGACGTTTGCGTAAGTTATCGGCCCTCTCCGCGGTAATCGCGGTGCTTTCCTGGCTTCCGGGCGCGGGACCGGCACAAGCAGAAACCACGGTGCAAAGCCTCACGGGCGAGATGCTCGTACAGCCAGGGGCCGGCTTGCCCAACGGGGTACCGGTCAGCACGTACGACTGTAATCCAACCGGCACATCGACCGTGACATTCACGGCCACAGGCGTGGCAACCGGCCCCTATCCGGGAACATTCACCGAGACAGGCACTGTGGTTTTCGGCCCGCAAGCCCCCTTCGGGACGGTTACATCGTTCGAGGCTACCTTCACCATCACCAGCGTCAATGGCACCGTAACGGGTACCAAGACCCTGCAACCGGACGCCTCGACCGCGGTAGCGTTCTGCAACCAAGTCGGAGGGCAGATCGTGGCTGATCTGAATTACACAGCTCAGATCACTACACCTTCTGGGACCGCCACTGATCAAGGGCAGTCCAATACGACGCAGTTCAACCTCTGCCCGGACACCAACACCTGCGGAACGATCGGTTCCGGAAACGCCTTCACGGAGTGGTTCGTTTCGCAGACGTTCACGCCGGGTCCGCCACCGCCGCCAGCAGCTCCCACCACCACCGATCAGTGCAAGAACGGCGGATGGAAAAACTATCCGGCGCTTGGATTCAAGAACCAAGGTGACTGCGTCAGCTACGTTGCGACCAAGAGCAAGAACCAGCCGGCCGGCAGCTAGTAATAAGGTAGCCAACAAGCGCATAAACTCGAGGAGCACCCCAGCTGCAGCTGAGGTGCTCCTCGCCTGCGTCTCGAGCACCGAAATATGCAGCGCCGCCGCCCGCGGCTACGATGCCGGATCCGGGGCTGGATCCTGTTGGGTGCCGGCACGTCCCTTGCCGCAGTGGGTCGCTTTCAAGGCCGGCCTCCGGGGCATTATGACTTTCCCGATTAGTTTAGGCTCAGGTTGATGGCGAAGGCGGTCATCACCAGCCCAGTGGCCACGTCGACTGCCCGCCAGGTACTGGTGTTGCTAAGCAGCCCGGCCAGGGCCCGGGCGCCGTACCCCAGAGCGCAAAACCACACGACGCTTCCTGCCACCGCCCCGGCCGCGAAGACCCAACGGTCATCAGGGCCGTGCTGGTTCGCCAGGCCGCCCAGGACCACCACGGTGTCAAGATACGCGTGCGGGTTCAGGTACGTCACGGCGAGGGTCGTGGCGATTATTGGTCCGCGGGATCGGGGAGCCACAGCTGTCAACGATGCCGCTTTCAGTGCCGCTGCGAAGGACCGGGCCGCCCACCACAAAAGATAGGCAACTCCGCACCACTTCAGCATCACCAGGGCTGCAGGAACATTAGAGGTCAACAAGCCGATTCCGAAGGTGCCACTAAAAATCAGTATGGCGTCGCTGGCAATGCAGAGCAGGACCACGGTGCCGACGTGCTCTTGGCGGAGGCCTTGGCGCAGCACGAAGGCGTTTTGTACTCCAATGGCGAGAATCAGCGCCAGGCCGGTCAGCAAGCCGGCACTCCAAATACTCCACATTTGTCTTGACCGTTTCCGCATCAGAGCTTGGCGTCGAAAACAACGCCGGAACAACCTAGTCCAGCCACCGTCACCGTGGCGTTACTGCTAGCGACACCACTTTCTCAAGGTCTATGCCTGGCCGGGAACGGGACTGCCCCCGGTTTTGTTGACTCCTTGACCTAGCGAGCTTGTGCTCGTGGAAGGATGTTGACCATGCCCACGCCTTATGGGGCGGAGTTCCGCCAGGATGTTATTGATGTGGCCCGCAGGGGCGAGGCGCCGCTGGCGCAGATTGCGAAGGATTTCGGGCTTTCGGTCACGACGTTGAAGCGCTGGATTGCCATCGCGGACCGTAAGGAATCCGGTGCCGGCCCGGCGGCGACGGAGTCGGCCGAGCTGCGGGAGCTGAAGAAGCGGAACCGGCTGTTGGAGCAGGAGAATGAGATTCTGCGCCGGGCTGCTGCCTATCTGGCCAGGGACATCAACCCAAGATTTACCCGCTGGTCACGGATCTTGCCGCCGATGGTGTTCCCGTGGCGGTGACCTGCAGGGTGTTGGGATTCAGCAAGCAAGGCTATTACCGGTGGAGAGCCGGTCCGGTGACGGAACGCGATTGGATCGATGCGCACCTGGTCAACGCCGCCCTGGACATCCACGCGGATGACCCGGCCTTCGGGTACCGGTTCATCGCCGATGAGCTCCCGGGGATGGGCATCGCGGCGGGTGAGAACAGGGTCCAGCGCTTATGCAGGGACCACGGCATCTGGTCGGTGTTCTCGAAGAAACGGGGCCTGAACCGGAAGCCGGGGCCACCGGTTCACGACGACCTGGTCGAGCGGGACTTCACCGCCGCCGCACCGAATGAGCTATGGCTGACGGACATCACCGAACACCCCACTGCCGAGGGGAAGCTCTACATCTGCGCAGTGAAGGACGTCTACTCCGGAAGGATCGTAGGCTACTCGATGGACTCGCGGATGAAGTCCTCGCTTGCCGTCGCCGCCTTGGAGAACGCGGTGCGGGCGCGACGCCCGGCGGGGACAGTGGTTCACTCGGATCGAGGGTCCCAGTTCCGCTCTCGTCGCTTCGTCGAATCACTCCGGCACCACGGGCTCACCGGGTCGATGGGCAGGGTTGGTGCGTGCGCCGATAACGCCGCGATGGAATCGTTCTTCTCGCTGCTGCAAAAGAACGTCCTGGACCGTCAGCGGTGGCTCACCCGGAAGGACCTCAGGCTGGCCATCACGACCTGGATCGAGCGGACCTACCACCGCCGGCGACGGCAAAGACGGCTGGGCAAACTCACGCCCATCGAATATGAAACAATCAACCGGACCGCGCTCACAGCGGCCTAAGACCCCGAGTCAACAAAAGCCGGGGCAGTCCCAACTGCGGGGATCGGGACGTTTCGAACTTTATGTCCCTGCCGTGGGCGCTGACGCGGGTGACCTTGTGCCCGTGCGGCACGTAGTGGGAGGTGACGGGTGGATCCGTCACCTCCCATCCGTTTATTCTTCAGCGGCACCGGTCCTGCTTTTATTGGGTCAAAAGCAGGCCGTGAATGCAGCCTCAGCCGTATTTAGCCCAGGGAGTTGTATGCCTGTCCGGAATCAACGGCAGCGGGTCCGCGCTGATCGTGCGGTACACCTACTTTTACTGTTCCCGAGCAGGTTGCACCCTTGCTGTCGGTAGCGGTGAAGGCTATGGTGTAGACCCTGCCGTCGCCAGTTCCGCTGCGCTCGGCCCGGACCTGCACGGTGGACTTATCAGCACTGATGACAGCATCCGGAGCTGTGTCACCGTCACCCAGGCCGTTGATGGGCTCATCCTGGGTTACACCGGTGACCGTGAGCGCAACGGCGTCCCCGTCCGGGTCGGTGACGCCGCCAAGAGGGACGTTGACCAGTTTGTGGTTGGGTGGCCAAATGGCCTTCGGGGTCCCCGTGGCGCCGGTGCAGACAGGTGGTGCGTTCTTGGGCGGCACCGTGATCGTCAGCGTCTGGTGACCGATGTCGCCACCGTCAGCCAGCGCGACGATGTCGAAAACATGGTTGCCCTCAGTAGCGTCAGCCGGCACTGCGATGTTGACGGTGAAGGGGATGGTCGCCGGGGTACTGACTGGGCCGACGGCTGCAGGGCTGAAGCTGATCCACGAAGCATCGGGGTTGGGTCCAACAACTTCAAGATGAACATCGCTGACGGTCGCAGAAGCAGCTTCGATCAGTGCCAGAATTTGACCGGCCAGGTCCCCTCCCAGGGGCTGGTGGGCGCTTCCGGTCAGGCTTGCAGCGGCGATATCGCTGTAACAACCAGCCATCCCGGAGTTGGCGGTGACAGCAAAAAGGGTCCGCTGGGCTGCCTTAAGGCCGGCTACAACAGTGTTGGTGGCCAAACCGTGGGGATCCAGCGATACATCACCACAGGACGGGAAGCCGTTGGAAGCAGCACCATGCGGTGGGGCATCAGTAATGAGAACAACGAACTTGCGGCTGTCCGCCCGCCACAAAGCAGGGTCATCGGTTGTGGCCCTGGACAGAACCAGATTCTGGGCCTCTGGGAAGTCACCACCCCCGCTGGCCGTCATGGTATTAATGGCGGCCTGGACGGCAGCCGCATTGTTCGTAATCGGCGCCCTAATGACATACTCCAGCGCACCGTCCGAACTGTCCTTGAAGTCCACAACAGAGAAGTTGGCATCAGGCACAGCAGCGTGAATGGTGTTTACCAAATCGGTGGCCTGCGACTTTGCTTGGTTGATCGCACCAAACATACTTCCTGTGGTGTCGATGGCAATTTGAATGTCGGCTTTGGCCGGGAGGCGCGGCACGGTCACAGTTTTTTCTTCAGTGCCAGTGCCACCGGCATTGATCGTAATTGTGTTGGTGGCCGGTGATAGCTCAGCCTGCGCGGCAGGGATAACAAAACCCGCCGGAATAAGCGCCGCCGTACAGGCCAACGCCGTTCTCATTATCATTTTCATTGCATCCCACCATTTCTAATTACCCGCAGCACCACACCGTGCAGCGGCAGTCCGATGACTGTCCACAAAGCTTCGGGCTGCTCCTTCGATGACGGCAATGGGTGTGAGGCAAAAGGTGCAGGAGGGGTGGATGTGGCTAAATATTGCGGCGGATAATCCAGTTATTACACTAATTCGTAGCCCGCTCTCACCAGAGCAGCACCCTCACGCAGTGATCACAAATGCACCGAAACCCGCACCCTCCTGCCGGTAGACCAGGTCCGCACCTCCACCTCGAGGAACGACCTTGATCAGCGCCGCGGAGGTCGTGATGGAACGCGGGCGGCCTTCACTAGCCAGGTATCAACAGACAGCGTCCGCCACGGCAACCAGCCCTGCAAACCAAATCCCTCACATAAACCACACCGCGGATCAGCCGGAAATGCCCGGGTACATGAGCAAAGGAGCAGGTATCACGAAACCCGGAATTCCTTCACACGGTCCTATGTGGACCTAACCGTCCTCGACCGGTAAGTCGTGGAGACCTGAAGCGACAGCCACTGAACGAGACAAGTCCTCCTGGTCTCCCAGTCCTGTCGACTTCAGCATCGCCCCCAATCAGTGGGTCATCATCGACACGCACCGCAAACGGGACTGCCCTGGCTTGAGACGTTGTTGGCACGGTTCGCTCCGCCCCCCAAGACGCAGAGCGAACTTCACCGCCGCTGCAGATCCCTTACGGACGCTTCAACGACGAAGACGCCAGCTTACCTGGGGGACGTAAACGATAAGTAACAAATCAGTAGGTTTATGAAACAGTTGTTGGACAAAAGAAGCCACAAGTACTTTTGCTGTGGCAACCCCCCCCGTATTTCCCCCAATATTGCGGGGGGTTGCTTTCAGAACCAAAAAAGCCCTGACTTCAAACACAGCTGGTGCGGTCCTCTTTCAGCTCTGCAGTCCGCAAGAAGTCCGCGAATAGTCGGTTTGAGCAAGTGACCGCCCACCACCAGGACCTCCAGAACGCAACGGAAACATCACATCTCAATGCTGTTCGGCAATGTCAGGCATGTTCCCCCCAAATGTCGATGTGCCGGGTGACATTGCTGTTTTGACAGTAAATCACCGACCTGATGCGCCACATGCCCCGGCCTCCGACCTTGATGGCCCTGGCCGGTCTTGGAGCCCGGGGGTGACGCTGATCGAGCCGTTGCCACCCCACTTCAGCCACCTCCGCCCTAAGCCGATCCTGCCGGATCTTTATGCACCAGTGGTTGACCGGACATCCTGAGTCTTCCTGCGTCGCAGGCGCCAGTACACAACTGCCGCCACAGCGGCCAGAACGCCGAGGCTACCGGCGATGAACCCGGCACCTGTCAGGTGGGCTTCGCTGTCCGCGGCAGCAACGCCGGTTATGTTGCCGGCGGATGCAGCTGACGGGCTGGCCTCACCAGTGGGTGGGACCGCTATGGGCGCTGGAGATGCCCAAGCCGCATCCGTGGGGGTTGCGGGGCCGTGGCTTTCAGAAGTGGCAGGTTCGGCTGGTGCAGCCGCCCGCTCAGCTACTGCTTGGTCAACGGTCACCGGCCCGGCCGGCAAGGCCTCGGGCACGCTCTGAACCTGGTTGTTCTGCGGGGCGAGGTACTGGCTTTGAGCTGGTACTGCCGGCGCCGGAGGGACATAAACGGGCAAAGGAGGAGCTGGTGCAGGTGGAATATGAGCAGGAGCAGGAGCAGGAGCAGGAGCAGGAGCAGGTGCTGGGGGCGCAGGCGGCATTGCCGGGGCTCCTCCCCCGCCAGCGATTGGTTCCGCCTGGCCTGGGACCGTGCTGCCTCCGCCATTTCCAACTGTTCCGGAGCCTCCACCCCCAACTCCACCGGTCTGGTCAGGAACGCAGATGGTGGTGTTGTTAACTATGGTGGCAGCATGTCCGGGCGGACAGGCATAGGCCGGGCTGGCGCTCATCACTATCGAGGCGGCGAGCAGCGCAGTTGCGGCCAGAGCAGACAAGGGACCCTTAGGCACGATGTCCCCCCAGTGCCCATTGGACCAGCCTCCGAGGGCGGTACCGGAAACTATAAGCGGCAAGCCCGGCAAGCAGGACTCCGGCCACCAACACGATGAACCACGCCGGGGCGTCCGGTGACGCCGATGCAGTCTCTGCATCAAAAGCACCAGCTCCCCCAAATTCGGTGGCCGTGGGACCGGGCGACGAAGAGATCACGGCAGCAGGTTCCGTGATCGCACCTTCAGCGCTGGCCTCGGGAACGGCGTTAGCCAGAGCGGGTGCAGCGTCCCCGCCTTCGAGCGGCTGAGCATCCCCAGGCCCGGCAACAGCCCGCACATCAACATTGCCACCCGGTCCCGGCACAGAGTCGCTGCCGGGAGCCTGAGCCTGCGTCCCATGGGGAACAGGCTGGATATGCAGCTGAACCTGTCCGGAGACCGGTGCTGGCGGGGCCACGGCTTGTGCTGGCGGAACGTAGGGAACCGGGACTGGAACCGGTTGGGCAGGACCAGTCGCTGGCGGCGCGGGAACTGGAATGGCCGGCTGCGCAGGGGCTGGTGGTGGCGGTGGGGGTGGCACAACCCCTGGTATTCCTCCCCCACCAACGTTCCCGCCGCCAGCGTGACCGTTACCTCCGCCGCCACCGCCGGCGCCGTTGTCGTAGCAATACTGGGCACCGTTCGGCGCATTCTGGCATACCTGGTCGGCGTGGGCAGGCGAGCCGGACAGCAGGCTTCCGGACAGGAATGCCAGGCACAGGCCAGCCCGGATAGCGATGCGCATATCTTCCCCCAATATTCGCCGATCGTCCGCTAGGCAAAGCCTATCTGCAGTCGGTGGCTGGGTGTGGGCCGACTCGAAAATCAAGCAGAACCCTCATACTGACCTTTACAGGCCCGCTCTTCGCATACGAAAAAAGGATCATCCTTTTCAGTTGGATGGGTGAGTTCCTACATATCCTCGATCGGAGATTTCGCAGTAAGCAGTGACGCCGAGTCTGTAGAGGACCGCTGGTCAGCCGGCGACCACATAATTCCTTCAATCAGCCACTCGCCGCTGGGACCCGTTACGAAATAGTACTGACGAAAAGCGTATGTGCTCATTACGCCCTTATTGATGCTGTTGAAGGCGAACCGGACGGGAATCTTGACCTCGACGTATTCCACGCCGTTGGATTCAACAAACTTCTTGGCGACGGCCTTCTCGTTCTCCCACTGCCACACCGTGCCGTTGTCATCAGGAAGGACTGCCCCGTAGGCCAACGTCTTGAATCCGGCGCCATCGAAGTTGGAGAAGTTCGGGATGATGCCGGTCCAGGCCTGCTCCAGGTACTGCGCCTTCAACACCTCGAACATCGACGGGGTCAGCATGGACGGAGGTTCTCAAAAAGGGCAAAATCAGCCTCTGAGTTCACGTGGCTGCCCTTTTGCAGTTCGGGGTAGTTGGACGCGGCAACAAAGGCTTCCATTGCCCCGGCACCTCCGGCGCCCCCGTCAGGGAAGGCGGACTTCACTTCTTCGGGCATGACCAAACTGCTCAGGTCTAGGTCCCTGACCATCCGTCTTGCCCTCGCCTCCTGGACCGCGGAAGCAGGGGAGACAAAGGGCGGTAGGCCAAATGGGCGGGCTTAGGCGCCTGTTGACCCTGCATTCTTAGGAATCACAGCCGCGAACCGTGGCGCCGGCTGAACAGTTCCCACTCCGGCAGTCGTGGCAATCGCCACGAGAGCAGCCCCGTTGCCGGGCACTCCCTCGTCCACCGCAAAGCGCCAGATAACAGCGATTATGTAAGGTAGTTGCCTAAGGCAATAGAAACGGATTCCGCTGATGGTCCTTCAGAGCGGCGCACCTGAGCGCCCCCTGTGAACGGGTCCAATGATCATGAGCAACAAAACGTTTCGTCTAGCGGTCTTGACGTGACCGGCGTAGATCCGGATGACCTGGCATTGTGGGTCGCTGCCCCTCAACTTCGCGTCGTCACCGACCGTCGGCTGGGCAAAACGACTCCGAGTTGGGTGGTTCAGCTCGCGAAATAGAATGATGACACCTGTTCGTCGTCATGAGCATCCCGGAGTTAGCGCGGCTCCTCCAAGGCATTGCATATGATGTCGCCGCCGGATCCGCCGCCGCTGGCGTCCGGAGAGCAAAAGCCCGTGTCGCCCCAGGAGTTCCAGTGTTGGCCTGCCGGGCATGTGGTCGCCGATGCGGCAGAAGCACCCAGTGCTAAGGCCGGGGCGAGGACGATGAGTGCCAGGGATGCTCGGCAGGAACCGACCTGTAAGCGCTTCATTCGCCGGCCTTTGGTGCAGATGCGTGTTGGCTTGGCCTTCTCTTCCGCCAGTACAGGATCGAGGCAGCAGCCACAAGCACCGCTAGGGCGCCTGCGATGAACCCGGCGACCGAGGTGCTGGCGTTAGATGTCTGTTCCCCTTCAAGAGGTGTCGTTGTTGGGGCAGAGGCAGGGCTTGGTTCGGTTGATGCTGTGGGTACTGCAGCGGTGCTGGGGATATCGGGGGCCACCGGTGTTGCTTCGACAGGCGCTTCCGCTACTGGTGCCTCGACCACCGCCCGAACGGGTTCTGCCTCTGCCGGGATCGCCTCGTCGTGGGCCGCCGGTACGGGAAGGGACACTTCGCTTTGAGGACCGGAGTAGTTCTGGGGGGCGACGTACTGGCCCTGGAATGGGGCAGCAGGGACGACCGCAGGAACTGGTGCTGCTGGTGCCGGTGCCTGAACGGGAGGGACATACGGCGCCGCGGGAGCGGGAGCCTGCGGTAGGGGCGCTGGCGCTCCGCCTCCCCCGGGCACAATGCCGCCTGCGCCACCAGGGACCGTGGATCCGCCGCCGCCAACCACGCCCGACCCACCGCCGGGAACACCCCCATCGCTGTTCGGTACACAGACAGTGGTGCCGTTGATCACCGTGTTTGTACAGGAAGCATGGGCAGGGCCGGCCGCCACGCCCAGGCTAAGGGCGGCCACGAGGACAGCTCCAAGGGCAGCCCCAGAAGCACGCTTATGCACGGTGACCCCCTGCCTTGCGCCCAATCTGGCGTGGACGGATGACGAACACGTAGGTAGCCCCAGCGGCCGCCACGATCAAGATGCCAGCGACAGAGAGCGCCAGGACGAGCCCCGTTGGGGCTTCCGCGGTGGCCGATGCGGCGTCCGCCTTGATCACGATCCGCTCAGCACTCTCTGAGGCCGTCGCTAGCGAGCTGCCTGATGCACTCGCAGTCGGGAAAGCAGATTCCGTAAGGTCCTGGGTCGCAGCTGGCTCCGATCCGGCACCTGCCGGCGGCTCCTGTTGCGGGGCCGCCTCATCCGGGAAAACATGCCCGGCCGGCGGCTGATCGACGGCGGGCGCTGCAGGTGCCGCAGGGGCATTGGCCGGGGCTGGTGCCCTCACGACACCCGGGGCCGGGGCCTGGGCAGCAGGAGCGACCGGCTGAATGTTCAGCTGCACGTTGGCTGGGGCAGGCGCGGGTGCAGGGGCTGCGGGAGCCGGGACGACAACGGGAGCAGGAGCGGGTGCCACAGCTGGCGGGGCGGCCGGAGCAGCAGGCGGGGTGTAGTTGCCGCCACCTCCCCCGACACTGCCTGTGCCAGGAGCCACGCCACCGGAGCCATCGTCGTAGCAGTCAGTGGCTCCGTTGGGCGCTGTGTAGCAGACCTGGGCGGCATGTGCAGGCGCGGCCGGAAGCAGTGGTCCGCTGAGGACCGCGAGCATGACGACCGATGCGCGGGCCTGCCTACGCACGTGAACCACCCATGCTCCGACGGCCGAGCTGTCGGGGGCGCAAAACAAAGATGTAGGCAGCCACCGCGGCACCCGCGACCAGGATGCCACCGACAACGACTCCAATGATGGCTGCTGGAGACAGTCTGCCGGAGGACGATGCACTCTCAGCACGAATGACGGTCGGAGCAGCGGACTCAGTGGCTTTCACCGAGGATGTGGCTGACGACGTAGCCGACGGGGTTGCCGTCGCGGTCTCAGTCCCGCCTTCGGCTGCCTGTGTGGCGACGTCTACCAGGGCGCCGACCTCAGGCGCTGTCGGGTTCTCAGCCTGGATTGGCTGGGCAACCCTTCCGGCCGGAGCCTGGGCTTGTGCTGCGGCGGGGACTGGTGCCTGGCCGGCAACCGGAGCCTGAGGCCGGGCGGCAGGGGCGTAAGGCTGAACGCTCTGCTGGGCGGCAGGGGCCGGAGCCGCCGGTGCTGGAGCGGGAGCTGCAGGCGCGGGGACATAAGCCGGAGGTGGAGCAGGCGCGATAACCGGTGGAGCTGGCGCAGGAGGTGGAGGAGGAATTGCACCAGGGGCCGTCCCCCCACCTCCGCCAACGTTGCCGACTCCTCCGTTGTTGCCTCCGCCGGTCCCGGGGCCGGTGCCGTCGTCATGGCAGACCACTTGGCCATTACCGGCAGTCCAGCACACCTCAGCGGCGTGGGCAGGCGCGGCCAGAAGCAGTGGCCCGGCAAGGATGGCGAGGCACAGTCCAGCCCCGGTTTTGATGCGCATTGTTCCCCCAACTACGTGCCGGAAACGGACCGGCTAGGGATAGCGTAGCCGAGCCCCGCCTGTTCAATATCTGCAGGTCAGACGGTTACGGTCACAGCAGGGCAGTCACGCTGCAGCCCGGGGTTTGGCCAGGGGTGGGTGGATCGGCCGGTCTGTGGCCGTGAACAGGGCTGCCGGCGCGCCGATTCCTGCTCCCCGAGTCTTCTTACCGGTGTCTTCCAGCTGGGGTGTCATCTTGCGGGTGAAATTCCCGGGGGCCAATGGGACATTCCAGACCGCCTCGTAGACCGTGCGCAGCTGCGTCATGGTGAACTCGTCGGGCAACAGCCGGGCGGCCACCATGGTGTATTCCATCTTGCCCGCTAGCCGGCCCAGGCCGTCGCGGAGGATGGTGGCGTGATCGAACGCCAGTTCATTGGTGCCGGCCAGGATGTCGTGGACAGGATGCCAGGCCGCAGCTGCGGCGTCCGTACCGGCAGAGATCTCGGGCAGTTCCTGGCCGTCAGTGGCGAGCAAGACCAGGTGGGCGACGGAGGCAACCCGCATGCGGGGGGCCCGGTCCGGGGCGCTGTACGTGGCGAGCTGTTCGACGTACACCGGCAGCTGCCCGAGATCCAGTCCCGTCTCCTCGGCAAGCTCCCGGTAGGCCGCCTGCTCGGCTGATTCCTGGGGCCCGACGAAGCCTCCGGGCAGGGCCAGGAAACCCTTGAACGGTGGCCGCCCCTGCGGACCAGGGCGGTGTGCAGCACTCCCCCGGTCACGGCGAAGACCACCAAGTCAGCGGTCAGAGCGATGGAAGGGTAGTCCTTGGGCTTGTAGGACTCGAGGAAGTCCTTCTCGGCCTTCGCTTCGTACCTCCCGCCCGATGGGTCATTGGTGTGGCAAAATTGGCAGATCCTGCGCTGATAGGGCTGACGGAACGTCCCCTGGCCCGGACAATTGGATGGGGGAAATCAGTATGTCCCCATAAACCATTCCCTGTGTTGCCGCGGCCATCAGATGTTGCGCCACGGGGGAAAGAGCTTCGGGGGTTTTATGAAATTGTTCCGGTACATGCTGTGCCTTGTCGTGCTGCTGACATGGGCACTGCCACTCAGCGCAGCACCGGCCCAGGCGGCCACGGCAGCGATCACCCTTAGCCCGGACACTGGACCGGCAGGGACGTCCGTGACAGTAACCGGGACGGGGTTCCCGAAAAAGACCTCAGGTACTGTCAGCGCCGGGGTGAACAGCGCCCCGTTCAGGACAAGCGCCTCCGGCTATTCAACGTCGAGCTGGTGATGCCCGAAACCGCCGATCCGACAGTTGCGGTGCCGCGCCGCCACGGCCACCGCCAGCGCTTCGGCACCGTTCACCCTCACCTTCAGCTCCCCCTCGGTCACAGAGGAGGAACCGGCAGCCGAACCGGCCCCTTCCACCGGATCCACCAATACAACGCAGAGCAGCGCCGCGCTGCGCTTCGGCATCGGGACCCCCGGCGGACCGTCGGCCGCGGCTGAACTGGATGAAGTCACCGCCCTGGCGGGCGAGGCACCCTCGATCATCCTGTCCTATAAGGACTTCAACCAGCCTGCACTGCTGACGGAACTGGAAGCCGTCCGGGCCCGTGGCGCCCTCACCCTTCTGACCTGGGAACCGTGGGTCTGGGGCGGTGGGACTGACCAGCCGGCCTTCGCCCTAGACCGGATCACCGCCGGGGACTTTGATCCCTACCTGCGCCAGTGGGGCCAGGAACTCGCTGGCTGGGGCCATCCGGTGCTGCTCCGGTTCGGGCACGAGATGAACGGCAACTGGTACCCGTGGTCCGAACAGGTCAACGGCAACAACGCGGGTGACTACGCGGCCGCGTGGCGGCACGTCCACGATTTCGTCACCGCTGCTGGTGCCAGCAACATCACCTGGGTCTGGAACCCCAACGTCCCCTACTGGGGATCAGCGCCTTTGACCGGCCTGTACCCGGGGGACGGGTACGTGGACGCTGTCGCGTTAGACGGCTACAGCTGGGGCACCTCCGCTTCCTGGAGCACCTGGCTCACACCGTCCCAGCTCTTTGGCGAGGGCCTGTCCCAACTCCGCACCCTCGCCCCGGGCAAGCAGATCCTCATCGCTGAAACCTCCTCGGCTGAAGAAGGCGGTTCCAAAGCTGACTGGAACACCGCCCTGATCAGCTACCTCGCATCCCAAGGTGATGTCACAGCGGTGACGTGGTTCCACTTCAACAAAGAGACTAACTGGCGCATCAACAGCAGCACCCTCTCGGCTGAGGCCCTCAAGCAGGCACTGGCCGCCCGCAAATAGCAATTCCCATAGGACACGAGCCCTGCCGCTGAAGCCCTTTGTGGCTGTACGGCGCCGCAGAATCCGAGCGGGCTTGGGTGGCAACAACTGGTGATCGTGGGCCCTTCTTCTTAGCGCCTACTCTGTAAGGGCATGCATCGGCCGCGGAATCTGTGGTTATGGAAAAGGAGTCCTGGTGGAATTCAGTTATGAGGTACGGGGTACGTACGCGGAGGTTACGGCTGACGGGCGGCTTAACATGGTCTCCGCCCCCAAGCTGCGCGAGTTTGTCACCGACGTTATCGCCCGCGGATCAAACCGGATTGTGGTCAACCTGGAAAAGGCCACGTTCATGGATTCGTCCGGTCTGGGCGCGCTCATCGGCTGCCTCAAGGCCGCCCGCCAGGCCGGCGGGGACCTCCGGATCGCGGCCGTTCAGCCGCAGGTGAAGATGGTCCTGCAGCTGACCAGCATGGACAAAGTCCTTACCTCATACTCCTCGACCGACGAGGCGTTCAGCAATGACTGATGTCCTGGCCTCGCGCAGCTTCCGTGGCCCTGCTGCCGCAGATGCCATCGAATCCGTCCACAATGGCATGGACAGCCTCTGGCTGGACGTCCCTTTCGTTGAGGACTTGGACCAGATGACGTTCACCACGGCGGTCATCGAGTCCGCGTCCAACATCGTCCAGCACGCAGAGCCGGCCGGTGAGGAACCCGTGGAGCTGGGCGTGGACATCACGGTCCAGCCCACGCTGCTGCAGGCCCGGGTCAGCGCGTACCACGCCAAACCCCCGTTCGGCCCGATGGAACCGGCGGTCCCCGGGGAGGACGCCGAGTCCGGTCGGGGCCTGGCGCTGATCGAGGCGCTGGTCACCACCGTCACGTTCGAGCGCCAGTACGGGAACAACACCTGGGTCCTGTCCCGCACATCGTCTAACAATGAGGATTCCTGGCCCTGCTTCCGCCCCAGCCGAAAGCACTTAAGGCAGCAGGAACATAAGAGGTAAGAGACTTACTCCCACACCGCACAGTATGGGACATAAACTCTTGCCCCGATACGATCAGGGGCGAGGGGCGGAACGATGAAACTCCGCCGTTCCTTCACGGCACGGGGATGTTCAAGGCGCCCAGGGCCAAGTTGCTTTTGCAGGGCATCTCAGGCGGTTCCGCCCGGGAGTGGGTGTGTTCCTTTGCCGCTGCGAATTGACGTGGTTTAGTGGGGGCCATGAGTGGAAACAACTATGGCAGGGTGCGCAAGGCGGTCATTCCTGCTGCAGGCCTGGGTACCCGGTTCCTTCCGGCCACCAAGGCGATGCCCAAGGAGATGCTCCCGGTTGTGGACCGCCCGGCCATCCAGTATGTGGTGCAAGAAGCGGTCGACGCTGGCCTCGATGACGTCCTGATGATCACCGGCAGGTCAAAACGTGCCCTTGAGGACCATTTCGACCGCGTGCCGGCCGCTTGAACATCAGCTCCTGGAGTCCGGCAAGATAGAGCTGCTGGAGGACGTCCAGCACGCCTCCGATCTCGGCGAAATTCACTACCTTCGCCAGGCCGATCCCAAGGGCCTGGGCCACGCTGTCCTGCGTGCCAAGATACACGTGGGAGACGAGCCCTTTGCCGTGTTGCTGGGCGATGACCTTATCGACGCCCGCGACGAGCTGCTGACTACGATGATCGCGGTTCAGGAGCGCACCGGCGGTTCCGTCGTGGCGCTCATGGAAGTACCCCGGGAACAAATCAGTGCTTACGGCTGCGCTGATATCACGATACTGGACGGGGAGGACTACGTACGCGTCAACAGGCTGGTGGAAAAACCCTCGCCGGAAGAAGCCCCCTCCAACCTGGCCGTCATCGGCCGCTACGTGCTGCATTCTGACGTCTTTGGAGTCCTCGAGAACACACCTCCGGGCCGGGGCGGGGAAATCCAGCTGACGGATGCCCTGCAAACGCTGGCGGAGCGCGACGGCGGTCCCGGCGGCGGTGTTTATGGTGTGGTGTTTAGGGGCCGCCGTTACGACACCGGCGACAAGCTCAGCTATCTCAAGGCCAATGTCATCCTGGCCGCCGAGCGCGATGACCTTGGCCCTGAACTGCGCGTGTGGCTCAAGGATTACGCAGCGTCCCTTCCCGTGGAGTGACTTGCACTCCCGGGGGTGCGGGCACGGACACGCCTTTGGTCGAGTTTTATTGTTCTGCGGGCATGGCCGTTTCCTCTTCCGGGACGTATCCGTCGTAGCGGACGGCTTTGAAGAGCACGCTGAAGACCACAAGGTCGTAGATGACCCAGGCAACGTTCACCAGTGTTCCCAGCGGTTCGTTCAGTCCCATGGCAAGCCGGATCATGCCGATGAGGCCGGCGCCGGCGAGCAGTCCCATGGCGATAAGTTGGGGTCGGATGAGGTGCCAGTCGCGGCTGTTCCCTTCCTTCACCTTGGGTGTGACGGCGAATCCGAGGGGCCGGCCGAACCATACGTTGCGGGCGGCGGTGGTGCAGGCTTTGATCCAGGTGGGGAACAGGGCCAGGGAGTACTGCTGGCCCCGCCAGGTTTTGGCGCCGCGGCCGGCGTAGGCGAAGAGGATCTGGTTGGCCACCATGAAGGGGATGAACCGGATGAAGAAGTCGGTGCTGAGGCTGGTGACCGGCAGGATGCCCAGGACCAGGTAGATAATCGGGGCCGCTATGTAGACGACGGCGGCGTACCCGGACAGGTAGCTCCACATCGTGGCGAAGTACATCAGCCGTTGGGTTCCGTTCATGCCCCGCTTGGCGAGCGGGTTTTCGCGCAGGAGTACCTGGATGGTGCCCTGGGCCCAGCGCAGCCGCTGGGTGAGCATGGTTTTGAGGTCTTCCGGGGCCAGGCCGAGGGCCAGGATTTCGTGGTGGTAGACGCTTTTCCAGCCAAGGGCATGCAGGCGCATGGAGGTGGCCATGTCTTCGGTGACGGAGATGGTGGCCAGGGGCATGAGCGGCTGTGCTTCGTCGCCGCGTTCCACGGAGATGGCTTCCAGTACCGCCTGAACGGATTCCAGCGCGCCCAGCGGTGACCATTCCCGGGAGGACAGCTGCGCCACTGCGCTGTCGACTTCTTCGGGTGTGAGCTGGCCCTGTCCGGCATCCAGGTCCATGGCCTGGATTTCGGCGAGGTCTGCCTGCAGGGCGGAGAAGTCCGCTGCCACGAGCTCCTCGACGGCAGCGTCCACGGTGCGGCGCAACTCGTAGGTGATCTCGCTGTAGGACCGCCCGGCCTTCAGGTCATCTGCGGCTTTCGTGGTCGCCCGCTCCACTTCATCAAGCAACCTGGCGACCGTTGGGTCCGCTGCCTGGGTGGATTTGCGTGCGTGGCGGAGCGCTTTTCGGGACCCTTTCAGGGCGGCACGGATGTTCCGTTCAACCTCGGCGACGTAGCCGGCCAGGCCCAGCTGCATGAGTGCCTCCCGGCGCAGCAGGGCGTTCGAGCCGCAGAAGAACGCAGCGTTCCACCCGTCTTTACCCTGCTGCAGGGGCCCGTAGAACAGCGGCGCCTGACTGCCCAGTGGATCATCTTCGGGGACATTGATGAACCATTGCGGGGTTTGGACCAGGGCGACCTTGCGGTTGTTGAAGTAGCCCAACGTCCTGTCGAGGATCTCCGGCTTCGGGATCTGGTCGGCGTCAAGGATCATCATGAATTCGCCCTGGGTCATCATCAGGGCGTTGTTGAGGTTCCCTGCCTTCGCGTGCCGGGGCAGGCTGGAAGTCCAGTCGGCGCTGCGGGTCAGATACCCGATGCCGTGCTCCTCTGCCGCTTCCCGCATCTCCGGCCGCGCCCCGTCATCCAAGATCCAGGTCTTGTGGGGGTAGCGGATCTTTTGTGCCGCCAGCGCGGTTTCCATCACCATCTCGATCGGCTCGTTGTAGGTGGTAATGAAAACGTCCACCGTCAGTCCCGGCGGAGCTTCCGGAGGTGTCCTCTCCCTCAGCCTCCACATCGTCAGCCCGAACAGGCACACATCGATGAGACTGTACGTCTCGGCCAGCACCAGCGGCACAGCGATCCACCAAGCAGACCAGTTCAGCGACTCCAGCCACCGCCAGGCCACGTAGTTGACCCCAAGGATTACCGTGAGCACCACCAGCAGGCGAAGCACGAAACGGTGCATGCTGTCCCTCCCTTTTCATGACCGGGCTACTAATTCCCGTACGCACCCCCGCGCGTCGTTATACCGCGCCGTGGACCGGGGCGGTAGGGCCACCAGCCTAGTAGTCCAATCTGCGGATTTGTAGGCAGGGGCAACGGGTAAGGGCAGGATAGTACCTACCCACGAGCGATCCTGAGGGAGAACATGACATCCAACCCGCGGCGGCTCCCGCCCTTGCCGATGCTCACTGCACTCCTTCTCCTTCCGCTGTTCACGGCGCTGCTTCTGCTCAGCGCAGTCCCCGCCTGGGCTGCCAGCCCGTCCCCCACTCCCCCGCCGACCGGTGGGCCTTACCTGGGTGCGCTGCTGGACTGGTCCACGGACTCCCCCGCCGCATACGAAGAGCGGCTTGGGACGGCCGCTGCGCTGTACGGCCGGCCGGTGCAACTGCCGATGAGTGAGCAGGAACAAGGCTTCCTGCGCTCATACTTTGGCCAGGTGGCAGCCCAGGGAGCCCAGGCACTGCTCACGGTCCGGCCCGACGTCCCCCTGGCCGATGTCGACGATCCCCTGGCGTCGGCGTTCGCCGCGCAGGTCGCTGACGCGGCACAGGGCTACAAGGGCACGGCGTTCATCCGCTTCGCCCCGCAGATGAATGCTCCCTGGGTGCCGTGGGGGCAGCAGCCCGAGGCCTACCGGGAGGCGTTCCGCGTCCTTGGGGCGGCCATGGATGAGGAGCTGGGAGACCCCTTGATGGTGTGGTCCCCTACCGCGGCTGAGGATTATCCCTTCCGGGACCCGTCCGCAACGTCACCCTCGGGTGGACCGCTTGGGGCACTGGATACCGACGGGAACGGGGAGTGGAACTTCGATGACGACGCGTACGCTCCCTACTATCCCGGCGACGACGTCGTCGACTGGATGGGCCTGTCCGCGTATCACGACAAAACTGATGGGACGCTGGAGCCCAACACCGTACCGGCACCCGGACAATTCGAGGCACTGCTCGGCCCCACGTCCCGGGACGGGCCTGCCGCGGAGGACTTCTACGGCGCCTACGCTTCTGCCCGGGACAAACCTTTGATGGTGGAGACAGCAGCTTTCTACAGCCCCGGCACCAACGGCGGGCCCTCGGAGACGGACATCAAGAGGTCCTGGTGGGACCAAGTGATGGCCGCACCCGCCAACGGATATGACCGGATCAAAGCCGTGGTCTGGAACGAAACGGCCGAGCCACGCCAGCAGGGAACTGCCGGAGTGGACTGGCGCTCGACGCACAGGCCGGACCTTGCCGCCGCTTTCGCCCAACGCATCAAGGACACCGGCATGGTCACCGGACCGGTGTTCGAGCAGACACCCTTGGACGGGGCCGCGCCGGCTGCCACCGGCGCCGTCCTTGACGGAACCGCCGCATGGACGGCAGCTGCTGCCGGCATGACAACGGCCCTCGCATTGTGCCTGCTGCCCCTGTGGAGCCCGGTGCGCCGGTGGGCTTACCCGGGCAATTCCTCCCGCGATGCCAGGATCGATATGCTGCGCGGGGCAGCCATCATCTTCGTCGTCGTGAACCATGTAGGGCTCACCTCGTTCTTCCAGCTGCTGACCCAAGAAACCATTGGTGTGGTCTCCGGGGCCGAACTGTTCGTGCTCCTCTCCGGAGCCGTCCTGGGCATGGTGTACGGGCCCCGGATCAAAGACAACCTCGGCGACGTTGTGGACCGCACCAGCAAGCGGGCCTGGAAACTTTACGTCACTGCGCTGGTGGTGGTGCTGCTCATCTACGCACTGAGCCGCCTGCCGTTCCTCAACGCCACCGCCGTTACCACCTTCACCGATCAGGGCACGGGCGCAACCGGCGCAGGGGGTGTCGGTTCCACCTACGACCTGTACGCCGGCATGGAGTCACTGTTCCAGTTCCCCGTCCCTGACTACCTCATCCCGTCACTGTTGCTGCTTCAGCTCGGACCCTGGCAATTCAACGTCATGGGCCTGTACGTGATCCTGCTGGCCATCAGCCCACCGGTGCTTGTGGTGCTCAGCCGTGGACGGGCATGGCTGGTCCTCACCATCAGCCTGGGACTCTATGCAGTGGGCACCACAACCCGGTTTCGGCTGCTGCCCTCACAGTTTGAGGATTCTTTCCCCCTGCTGGTCTGGCAGGTGCTGTTCGTCCTGGGAATGGTGGCAGGCTACTACCGCCGCCAGATAGTGACCTGGTTCTCCCGCCCGCGCCAAAGAGCGCTGCTCTGGGCGTGCATCCTCCTGGCGACCGCCCTGGCCTTGTTCTCCTGGACCAGCACCTACTTCTCCAACGCCTACGACGTCAGGCTGGCCCTGATACCGGAACAAACCTTCCGCACCGTCTACGACGGCTTCTTCGGGCGCACCTACCTCGGCCCGGGCCGACTGCTGAACGTGCTGCTGGTCATTATCACCGGGTACGCCCTGCTCAGCGCCTACTGGAAACCCCTGGCACGGGCACTGGGCTGGTTCCTCATCCCCCTGGGCCAGGCAGCCCTCTACGTCTTCATCCTCCACGTATTCCTGATCCTCGCCGCCGCCAACGTCCCGGCACTGCGGCAAGGGGACATCTGGATCAACACCGCCGCGTACATAGTGATCCTCGCCCTGCTCTGGACCATGGTCAGGACCCGGTTCCTGTTCCAGATCATCCCCCGCTGAAATGACAGAACCGGCGGGGCCAAACATCTTCTTCTCTTACGTTCGTTAGAACTCTGAACCAGCAGTAATGAAGTGCCACAGCAACAACACCGGCTGCCTCTTGGCAGTTAGCCATGGATTTAGGATGGCGTGACAACAGTGCCCGGGCAGCCGGCACAAGGAGGCGGACAGATGATTGAGCAGATAACCGAGACGATTTCTGGAGAGGACGAGCAGCAACGGTTGGCGTCGCTGGCATCCACCGAGCTTCTCAACAGCCCCTCGGAAGAACGGTTCGACCGGATCACGCGACTGGCCCAACAGCTCTTCGGGGTCAGCACCGCAACAGTGGCCCTCGTCGCTGACGACCGTCAGTTCCTGAAGTCGCTGGCCGGGAGCCTTGAACAAGTTATTCCTAGGGCAGACGCTTTTTGCACCCACACCATCAAGACCCCAAACACCATGGTCGTTGAAGACGCCCGCGAAGACGAGCGCTTCAGCACCAACCCGCTCGTTCTGGGCCAACCGAACATCCGCTTCTACGCGGGACAGCCGTTACAGGGGCCAGGAGGCTGGAACATCGGGACCCTATGCCTTATCGATCAGCAGCCACGAAGCTTTTCCGTGGAGCAGGAGCAGATATTCCGTGACCTCGCGGCAATCGTCCAACGCGAAATCAATGTCACCGTCGAAATGAAAAACGCCGCCAAAATACAACGGGCCCTGCTGCCCGCTGCCCCGCCCGAGGTGGACGGATATGAAGTCCAGGCCTTCTCCCGGCCCGCCGGCGACGTCTCCGGAGACTTCTACGACTGGCAGCTCAACGACCAAACGCTGACCTTCACCCTGGCCGATGTGATGGGAAAAGGAGCAGGGCCCGCAATCCTGGCCGCCGCCGTCCAGTCCCGGCTGCGGGCAAACAACCTTTCCGAACCAGGACGCTCCCTTACCGCGCTTTCCGACCAGCTGGACACCGACCTGGCACTCGATGACGTGTTCGTCACCGCTTTCCATGCCAACCTTGACTTCGAAACAGGTTCAGTCCGCTACTCCGATGCCGGACACGGCATCGCCCACCACATCACAGCCGACGACAAAATCACTCAACTGGGCGCCAGCGGGCCGCCTCTTGGCATCATGCCTGACTACCACTGGACTACAGAAACATTCGTCCTCAAGCCAGGTGACTGGCTCATCATCCCCAGCGACGGCATCCTTGAACTCGCCAACGATGACATCCAGCAGCTTCAG
The DNA here is from genome assembly GCF_059093025.1 of Arthrobacter sp. 210 2. Classification (NCBI taxonomy): domain Bacteria; kingdom Bacillati; phylum Actinomycetota; class Actinomycetes; order Micrococcales; family Micrococcaceae; genus Arthrobacter; species Arthrobacter sp. 210 2. The sequence continues at coordinate 287,974 of NZ_JBNHIE010000003.1, read as the reverse complement.
GCCGAACTGAGGAATCTAACAACCCAAGGCTTAGACGCAAAGTCGTCCATGAAAGCACTTATCAACGCCCCGCTGCACCCCACCGACGACCTCACACTACTCGCGATCCGACGATTGGCTTAGGCACACCCTTGTTTAAGCAAGCCGCGGACGGCTGTGATCGCCCCTAGCGATGTCTGTCCTCGAATGACGCCGTTTCTCTTAGCGGCTGAACCAGGGCTGACTTCGGTCGTGCTGAGACCGGAAACGGCCCCGTTTTACTGAGGCATGGGAGCGGGGCAGAGCCGTAAATATCCTTCCGTGGAACCGGAACGCCGCTGTTGCACACTCCCCCAACGGCAACCGATGTCCGAAAGAAGCAAGTACATCCCAAGGGCCAGCACCACCAGCCGCTCGTGGAGTCAACGCGCCGTGCTGCCCGCTCTTGTTACCCGGCCCTTCGTGGCCAGTGGGCATGAGGACGTTATAGGCTGCCGTGGGTGATTTGATAGCGGCTGGTTTTCCGTCAGCAGGTTCTACGGAAGGCAAGAATTGGTGAACGATGCTTCAGTCTTTTGGCGCACTGACCCTGCCACGCTCCGCGATGTGGCAGTCGACCCGAAGGCGCTCGAGAATGCCCTCGCCAGCGGCTGCCCTCCAGTAGACCGTATCCGGTTTCTGACGCTGCTCAACCGCGAGGACGAGGCCCTGCAGGAAGGCTTCGACCTCCTGAACGGTGCCCCTGACAGGGCGGAATTGTTGCTGATACTCGCCCAGGCCTTTCAACACCAGTACCGCTGGCATGAAGCTGCTCAACTGCACGAAGAAGCACTCCAACTCGCCTCCACCCGCGTGGGAGAAGCCTACGTGCGGCACCACATTGGCCGCCGGCTCTTCGACGAAGCCCGCTACCGCGATGCGGCCGCGGAGTTCCAATGGGCAGCCGACCTCTACCGCGTCGCCGGCGAACAACAGCTCGCCCAACAATCCACGCTGGCAATGAAGCGGGCCCAGCAAGTACACGCCAAAGACCCACATGGCCTGCGGATCACGCCTCAAAACCCCTTGCCGGAATTATAGGATGCTCCACTCGATGACTAAACCCGCAGCCTGTAGCGTCGGACGCGGAAAGCCCACCGATCCCCCATCGGTGGGCTTTCTTGTCCTCACTTACAGAGACCAGGGCTGAAAATGGGTACACCCCAACCTGACGTCAGGGAACCACCAAAAACCCGTCAGAATAGGGCCGAAACCACCATTTCCCGACAAACCCGCGGGAAGGTCATAGCCCTCACCCTGACAAAGCCACGGAGCAACAACCCTTAGTCGAACCGCACAGCGTCCCACTCCAGCACCCGCGGCTGGGCCAGGCCCTCCACCACAAACGGATCCCCGCCAATAAACCGCTCCGCTTCCGCCCGCGAAGAAAAGATCCCCATCGAGGCGCCGGCCGGATCGTCCGCCTGGAACGGGCCCAGTGCGATCAGCCCGCCGCCGTCGGCATGGAACGCTTCGAAGTAGGCCTGATGGCGCGGGTACGTCTCGAAAACGCGCGAGCGGTCAATGCCCTCGGCCAGGCTGTACAGGACAACGCACTCCATCCGCCGGTCCTAGGAGCCTGTCTTCCGGCCGGTGAGCTTGTCCAGCAGCCGGTCCACCATGCCCACACCCGCTCCCACCGTCTTGTGGAAAAGCTCCGAATGCGGCGCGCTGGGGTGCGGCCGGGTGGGCGCCAGCTTTTTCGCCTTCTCCACCTTCTCGCCCATCTCCACGAGCTTCTCCCGGGGAATGTGCTGGCGCAGCTTCGGGAACTGTTCGGACTCCTCGTCACCCGCGTGATGCGTCAGCTGTCCCTCGAGCTCACGCACCAGGTCCATAAAAGAGGAATCCGAAGGCTCGGCTTTCTCCAGCTGCTTCATCAGCTTGACGATGTCGTCGTGCTCTTTCTTGTCGTGCTCCACTTCCTCTTTACCGTTGGGCACGTGGTCCTCGATGGCGGGGTACACGAACATCTCCTCCGCCACGGCGTGACGCATCACCTCCGCGATCAGGGTGTCCGCCAGATCCCGGCGCTGGCTTCCATCGGGCGCGGCGTGGATCTGCGCGATCAGTCCGATCATTTCCCGGTGATCAGCGGTCAGGATGTCCACGACGTCCACGTTCGCACCGGCAGAATGGGTATCACTCATGACTTGGCCTCCTCCTTGGATCGCTTCCTTATAAGCGGGGTGAGACGGTCAAATTACCACGCGCAAACAGCGGGATAAAGAGGCCAACAGTGCCCTGCATCTGGACATCTTCCCGGCCAGGTAGCACGATCTGAGGTGTGACCCCCACAGACCCCTACCTGCGCGAACTGACCCAGCTCCGCCGCGTCAAGGACAGGATGGACCGGGAGTACGCGCAGCCCCTGGACGTCGAATCCCTCGCCAAGGACATCCACATGTCCGCGGGCCACTTCAGCCGCCGCTTCAAGCTCGCCTACGGCGAATCGCCCTACAGCTACCTCATGACCCGGCGGATCGAGCGGGCCATGGCACTGCTCCGCAAAGGCGACCTTTCCGTCACGGAGGTGTGCTTCGCCGTCGGCTGTTCCTCGCTGGGAACCTTCAGCACCCGCTTCAGCGAACTGGTGGGCATGCCGCCCAGCGCCTATAAACAGGAGGCGGAACGCCAGACGGCGGGAATCCCCGCGTGCGTCGAAAAGCAGGTTTCAAGACCGGTCAGGAATCGAGAAGCACCCGCCGCGGAGCCGCAACTAGCATGACTGCCATGGACATCACCATCAGCTCAAGCTTCCTTCCGCACACCGATCCGGACGCCTCCATGGCGTTCTACCGCGACGCCCTCGGCTTCGAAGTCCGCAACGACGTGGGCCGCGGCACCATGCGTTGGATCACCGTAGGCCCGGCCGGCCAGAAGGACGTCTCCATCGTCCTGTACCCGCCCGCCGCGGACCCCGGCGTCACCGATGAAGAACGCCGCACCATCGCCGAAATGATGGCCAAGGGCACCTACGCAACGGTGGTCCTCTCCTCCCCCAACGTCGACGCCGCCTTCGCCCAGGTTGAGGCGAGCGGGGCCGACGTCGTCCAGGAACCCATCGACCAGCCCTACGGAATCCGCGACTGCGCCTTCCGGGACCCTGCCGGCAACACCGTCCGCATCAACCAGCAGCCGTAGGCTGATAACCAGCGACGCCGAAGGAGGCTGCGAGCGCAGCCTCCCCTTCGCGCCGCACGACAGATGGAGACCCGATGAGCACGGACACGGATACGGCCACCAGCACCAGCAGGTCCCCGGACGGCACACATGTCGCCGACACCCACGACCTGATCCGCGTGCAGGGTGCGCGGGAAAACAATCTCAAGGACATCAGCGTCGAACTGCCCAAACGCCGGCTGACCGTGTTCACGGGTGTCTCCGGGTCCGGGAAGAGTTCCCTGGTGTTCGCCACCATCGCCGCGGAATCGCAGCGGATGATCAACGAAACCTACAGCGCCTTCGTGCAGGGCTTCATGCCGAGCCTCGCCCGGCCCGAGGTGGACTTCCTCGAAGGCCTGACGACGGCCATCATCGTTGACCAGGAACGGATGGGCGCCAACCCGCGGTCCACCGTGGGCACAGCCACCGATGCCAACGCCATGCTGCGCATCCTCTTCAGCCGCCTCGGCACCCCCTACGTCGGGCCGCCCACGGCCTACTCCTTCAACGTGCCCACCCGCAAAGCCAGCGGCGTGATGTCCACGGACAAGGGCGGCCGCGTGGAAAAGGCCGTGGTCAGCCAGGCGGTCTACCTCGGCGGCATGTGCCCGCGGTGCGAGGGCATGGGCAACGTCAGTGACATCGACCGCACGGCACTGTACGACGACGGCAAGTCACTGAACGAGGGCGCGCTGACAGTTCCGGGCTACTCCATGGACGGCTGGTACGGCCGGCTGTTCGAGGGGATGGGCCTGCCGATGGACAAGCCGATCGCCAAATTCACCCCGAAGCAGCTGGACACGATGCTCTACGCCGAGCCCACCAAGATCAAGGTGGAGGGCGTCAACCTCACCTTCGAGGGAATCATCCCCAAGATCCAGAAGTCCATGCTGTCCAAGGACGTGGAGGCCATGCAGCCGCACGTCCGCCGCTTCGTGGAGCGGGCCGTCACGTTCCAGCTGTGCCCCGAATGCGAGGGGACGCGGCTGACCAAGGAAGCACTGTCCTCGAAAATCAACGGCAAGAACATCGCTGAGCTGTGCCAGATGCAGATCAGCGACCTCGCCGAATGGGTCCGCGGGCTCAAGGACGCCTCGGTGGCTCCCCTGCTTAAAGGACTCCAGCACCTGCTCGACTCGTTCTCCGACATCGGCCTGGGCTACCTCAGCCTGGACCGGCCGGCCGGCACCCTCTCCGGCGGCGAGGCGCAGCGCACCAAGATGATCCGGCACCTCGGATCCTCGCTCACCGATGTCACCTACGTTTTCGACGAACCCACCATCGGGCTCCACCCGCACGACATCGAGCGGATGAACCAGCTGCTGCTGCAGCTGCGGGACAAGGGCAACACCGTCCTGGTGGTGGAGCACAAGCCCGAGACCATCGCCATCGCCGACCACGTCGTCGACCTCGGGCCGGGTGCCGGCAGCGCCGGCGGCACGGTCTGCTTCGAGGGCAGCGTGGAGGACCTCCGGGCCAGCGACACCATCACCGGCCGGCACCTGGGGGACCGCGCCTCCCTGAAGGAGACCGTCCGGAAGGCGACCGGGGCACTCGAGGTGCGCGGGGCCTCCATGCACAACCTCCAGGGCGTCGACGTCGACATTCCGCTGGGCGTCCTCTGCGTGGTGACAGGGGTGGCCGGCTCGGGAAAGAGCTCGCTGATCCACGGTTCGGTGGCCAAGCGCGAGGGCGTGGTGGTGATCGACCAGGGCGCCATCAAGGGGTCCCGGCGCAGCAACCCTGCGACTTACACCGGCCTGCTTGAGCCTATCCGCAAGGCGTTTGCCAAGGCCAACGGCGTGAAGCCGGCCCTGTTCAGCTCCAACTCCGAGGGCGCCTGCCCCACCTGCAACGGCGCCGGCGTCATCTTCACCGAGCTGGGCGTGATGGCAACAGTCGAATCCCCGTGCGAGGACTGCGAGGGCCGCCGCTTCCAGGCCGCCGTGCTGGAATACACGCTCGGCGGACGCAACATCGCCGAAGTGCTGGACATGTCCGTGACGGAGGCCGCCGGTTTCTTCGCCGAGGGCGAGGCCAAGACCCCTCCGGCGCGGACCATCCTCAAGCGGCTGGACGACGTCGGCCTGGGCTACCTGAGCCTGGGGCAGCCGCTGACCACACTGTCAGGCGGCGAGCGCCAGCGGCTCAAGCTCGCCACCCAGATGGCGGAGAAGGGCGACGTCTACGTCCTGGATGAGCCCACCACCGGCCTGCACCTGGCCGACGTGGAGAACCTGCTGGGCCTGCTGGACCGGCTGGTGGAGTCCGGGAAGTCGGTGATCGTCATCGAACACCACCAGGCGGTCATGGCCCATGCCGACTGGCTGATCGACCTGGGGCCGGGAGCAGGTCACGACGGCGGCCGGATCGTTTTCGAGGGAACGCCGGCTGAGCTTGTGGCGGCACGGCCCACACTGACCGGCGAGCATTTGGCAGCCTATGTCGGTGGTTGAGCCAGGGCAAACCTACCGGTACGGCGTCGAGATCCTGCACCTGCTGGTGTCACCGTCGCACGCCTACTTCGGCCGGGCGAAGGACGGGCCCGCGGATGTTCCCACCATTGACGCCGCCCAGGCTGAGGTGGTGGCGGGCAAGGGGATTGTGGGCGACCGGTTCTTCGGCAAGGCCGCCCACATGGACGCGGCGGTGACCCTGTTCGCCGTCGAATCCCTCGAAGCCATCGCCGCTGAACTGGGCGCCGGACCCTTTGACCCGCTGGCCACCCGGCGGAACGTCATACTCCGGGGCGTCCAGCTGGCTCCGCTCGTGGGTGCGGACTTCGCACTGGAGTCCAACGGGTCGGTGGTCCATTTCCACGGTGGCCGTCCCGCGCACCCGTGCGCGTGGATGAATGAGGTGCTGGCACCGGGCGCCCATGCAGCGATGCGGGGCCGGGGCGGCATCCGCTGCCGGGCACTGTCCAGTGGCCTGCTGCACCGGGGACCTGCCGTACTCGTCAGCCCCGTTCCGCTGGACCGCGCTCAGGCCGGCGTTCCGAGCCTCCTGCGGCCTACCCGGCTGCCGTAGCGGCGTAGCGAAGCACCCGGAACCTGCCGGGGCAGGACACAGCTGCATGTGCAGTTCAAACTGTCGGTGGCCCAGCCTAGACTTTCTGGCATGAGCGAAAACAAGGAAACCATCGGCAGCTCTACGCCTGAACCGGACGCAGGCCTCACCCGGGACCCGGAAGATTGGGTGACGGGAGATGAACCCATGACCGCGGCGCAGCGGAGCTACCTGGACACCCTGGCACGGGAGGCCGGGGAAGAGCTCCCGGCAGACCTCAGCAAAGCGGAAGCGTCCAAGCACATCGACAGGCTGCAGCAGCGCAGCGGCCGTGTAACCGGAAACGGGCCCGGCAGCTAGCAGCGCCGGACCCGTCTCAAAGAAAAGGTGGCTACCAGGCCTGGTGTTCGCGCGTCAGGCCGAAGGGGACCGTCTCGCTCAGGGCCACCGTGAACTTGTCCGCGCCGTGCCGCGTTACAAGGATGCCGTGGCGCTTCTCAGCGAGGGCGTGGGCCTTGGCAGCGGTGACAGCGGCGTCGAGCTCGCTGTCCATGCTTGCGCGGTCTGCGACGGTCAAGGTCAGAGGAAAATTGGCGGTCATGGGTCTAGCCTTAGTGTTTTAGGGGTGGGACAAACGCCGTTCCGCTCCCCCAAGCTACCGACGCGGCAGGGCATCTTACTGCCCAGTTCATAATGCCCTAGCATGGCCCCGCCAGCAACTTGAAAAATCAAGTAATAAAGAAGCGCAGGTCAGCGGCGTGCGCTCCTGTCAGCAGGCACAGCAATTACGGGCCCCGAGGGGTGGTCACTTAGAGTTGATGGGGAGTGGAAGCTGTTTTTAAACGCCTCCAATGCCCCGGAGAAGCCTCCCGGCATGACCCGTGCACCACTGCGCAACGACCTGTCTGTGCAACGACCTGACAAGGATTCCGCCATTTCCACCGACGCTTTCTTCGGCAATCTCACCCGGATCCGCAACGTCATCCTCCCGGCACCGGTGCGCGATCGGCTGAACACCGGCCGCGGCCTCCTGGGCGGGTTCATCGTGGTGCACCTTGTTTTCCTGGTCTTCGCCGCCTCGCACTCCCTCCGCGGTGAGGCGTTCAGCGATACCTTCATCTACCGCGACTGGGCCATGGCCGGCTTCGACGACGCCAACCTCACCGGCGGCCCCAGCCCCTGGGTCTACCCCATCCTCGCGCTCATCCCCATGGCCATCGCCGGCATCGCCGGGCCCGGACCATTCTTCTTCCTCTGGGTCCTGATGACCACCCTCCTCAACGGCTGGGCCCTCCTCAAACTCACCGAACGCGGCCGCACCAAAGAGGCCATCCCCGCCGGCTGGTGGTGGCTTGTCTTCACCTTCATGATGGGCTGGCTGGGCTTCGCCCGCGTGGACGGCCTCACCGCCCCGCTGGTGCTGGTGGCCCTCGCCTACGGCGTGCAACGCCCCTTCATCGCGTCCGTCCTGCTGGCCATCGGCACCTGGGTGAAGGTCTGGCCGGCCGCCGTGATGCTGGCCCTGTTCGCCGTGCTGAAGAACAGGCTCCAGGTGGTGCTGGCAGGAGTCGCGACGACGGCGGGCGTTGTTGCGCTTGCCGCCGCGGTTGGCAGTGTCCCCAAGCTGCTGAACTTCCTCACCCAGCAGGGTGACCGCGGCATGCAGCTCGAAGCCACCTTCACCACCCCGTGGCTTTGGCTGTCCGTCCTGAACATCGGTGATTCGCGGATGTACATGAACACGGACATCAACTCCATGCAGGTGGACGGCCCCGGTACCGCGGTGATGTCCGTCCTCATGCAGCCCCTCCTGGTCCTCGCCGCACTCCTGGTGGCCGGCCTGACGTTCTGGGCCCTGCATAACGGAAAAGCCAGCGGCGGCGTGGACCGCACCGAACTCCTCCTGGCCGGCGCCCTCACGCTTGCCACGGCATTTGTGGTCTTCAACAAGGTGGGCTCCCCGCAGTTCATGGTGTGGCTCGCCCCCGCCGTCGCGGTCGGACTGGCGCACAGCTGGCGGGAGTGGCGCGTCCCGGCCGCCATGCTAATCGTCATCGCCGTCGCAACGTACTTCATCTACCCGCTGTTCTACGACGCCCTCAGCCACAACAACCCGTGGATGGCCCTGGTGCTGACCATCAGGAACGTCCTCCTGGTGGTCCTGTTCCTCTGGAGCGTCCGCCGGCTGTATTCGCTGGGCAAGAAGACACCGGCGGCAACCCCCGCGCTCAAGGAGTCCTGACATTTCCACGAGGTTCTTTGACCGCCTGGTCAGCATCCGCAGCAGGGTCCTTCCCGCAAAGGTGGTGGACTGGTTCGCCCGCCCTTCCAGCGTGTGGTGGGGCTTCGCCGTCGTCCATCTCTACTTCCTGGGCTGGATGGCGTCCTTCTTCCTGCACGGCGATACCTTCAGCGACACCGAGCAGTACCGCCAGTGGGCCATGGACGGCTACAACCCCGCAGACCTCAACGGCAAAATCAGCCCCTGGGTCTATCCCGTCCTGGCACAGATCCCCATCTTCCTCGCGAACATCGCAGGGCCAAGCCTCTACCTCCTGGTCTGGTTCCTGCTCATCGCAGCCCTCAACGCCGTCGGACTTTCCTACCTCACCCGCGGACGGCGGAAGGCCAGCGGAATAGCCCCCGCCTGGTGGTGGCTCTTTTTCACCGTCTTTATGGGCTACCTCAGCTTCGCCCGGGTGGAAGGCATCACCGCCCCCATTGTCCTGATCGCGCTGCTCTACGCCGCCGAGCGGCCGGTGGTGGCGGGCATCCTGCTCAGCATCGCCACCTGGATCAAGGTCTGGCCGGCAGCGGTGCTCGCACCCATCGTGATCGCCAGCCACAAGCGCATCCAGGTTGTCCTGTCCGGCGTCGCCGTCACCGCCGTCGTAGCCCTGGGCACCTGGCTTTCCGGCGGCCTGCCGCACATCATGGACTTCCTCACCAACCAGGGCGAGCGCGGCATGCAACTGGAGGCCACCTTCTCCACGCCCTGGGTCTGGCTGAGCGTCTTCAACATCGCCGGCTCCAAAATGGCGGACAACACAGCCATCAACTCCACCGAGGTCTACGGCCCGGGAGCCGGCACGGCGGCGTTCCTGATGCAGCCGCTGCTCATCCTCGCCGCCGTGGGGGCCGCCATCCTGCTGGTCCGCGCAATGAAGCGCGGCGCCGAACGTGAGGAACTGTTCCTTGAGGGTTCCCTCATGATGGTCACCGCGTTCATCGTCTTCAACAAGGTGGGCTCGCCGCAGTTCATCATCTGGCTTGCGCCGGTGATCATCGCTGGCCTCACGCACGACTGGGAGCGCTGGAAGGTGCCGGCAGCCCTGCTGATGGGCATCGCCATGACCACCTTCGTGATCTATCCCCTGTTCTACACGCCGCTCATCCATGCGCACCCCGTGATGGCGGCCATCCTCACCACCCGCAACGTGCTCCTGGTGGTCCTGCTCTGGTGGTCCGTGAAGCGGACGGCCGAGCTCGGCCGGAAGACGCCGTCGCCGGTGGCCGCGGGCGCGTAGCTAGCGGTTGCCCGCGTTCTGCAGGCCCTGCCGCCGCTCCAGGACCCAGCGCCAGCCGCGCTTCGCCAGGTCCAGCGGCCTGCCCTCGATCAGCAGCTTGCGTGTATGCACATCGAGGAATAGAAGGTAGAACGTGAAGGCAAGGGCCGTCACGAACGCCAGGGACGACGCATCAATGGGCAGCTCCACGAAGGACCACACGGAGAGCTGGTCCTGCGCGCCGAACACCACAAAGAACGTGACGCCCACATACAGGGAGCGGATCTGCCAGTCGTCCCGGATCCCGGTAACGGCCAGGAACGGCAGGAACCACAGGATGTACCACGGCTGGATGATGGGCGAGAGCATCACGACGGCGGTGAACGCCAGCGCCATCCGGCGCACCGCCCGCGAATAGTCGCCGCGGAACATCAGCAGCAGCACCAGCGCGATGGCAGCCCACTTCATGCCGGTCCGCAGCCAGGTGGCGAGTGTTCCGCCCGGCAGGCCCAGCGCGTTGGCGAGCATTTCCACCTGCTGGCCGAGGAAGCCTGAGGGCGAATAGCCTGTGTAGCCGGGGGTGGGGTCCATGATGGCCCAGGTCCAGCCGATCCCCAGGTTGTAGGGGATACCGCTCAGGAGCAGCACGCCGAAGCTGATCCCCGCCGTCGCGCCCCACATCAGGAACTTGCGCGGCCAGGACGCGGAGGCACCTGCCCACATCACTCCGATGAACGGCAGCAGCAGCACGGTGATCGGCTTGATGCCGATGGATGCGGTGACCAGGAGGATGCCCAGCAGGTAGCGGCGCGTGGCGGCGAAATAGGCGCCGGCCACGGCGAGGCCCACCATCAGGGCGTCGTTGTGGGCGCTGGCGATGAAGCTGATCAGGAACAACGGATTCGCAACGGCGATCCACAGCGCCCGCGCGCCATTGATGCCGTGCAGCCCCGCAAGCTTGGGCACGTAGATAACGCACAGCAGCACGCCGACGCCGGCCAGCAGGCGGAAGAGCAGGACGGACACGTCCGGCTGGGCTCCGGTCAGCCCCACCACGCCGCGTGCCAGCCACAGGAAGTACGGGCCGTACGGCGTCCGGTTTTCCGCCCAGGCCGGATCGGCACCGAGGGCAAACCAGTTGTTGAGCGTGGAGATGCCCACCTCGTAGGGATTCTGGCCCTCCATCACCAGCCGGCCCTGCCCCGTGTACGCGTACACGTCCCGGGAGAACACCGGCACGCAGAAGAGCAGTGGCAGGGACCAGGCAGAGATGGCGATCACCACGGAACGCAGCGAATTTTTTCCCCAGTCCGCAAGCCGTTGCCCCAGCCGCAGCCAGGACCGCATCAGCACCATGGCGCCAACGGTCAGCAGGATGGTGGAGACGGTGACGCCCCAGCCTTCGGTGCGGAGCGCGATGACCAGCGGCTGGCGGATCATGGGTGAACCGTTGGCTATCCAGCCGGTCCCGATCGAACCGACAAACATCATGAGGGAGCCAACAAAACCTTCAATGGTGGCGAGGTAGGCGTGGCCTTTTGCCGGGCCGGAGGCCTTGACGGGCGCGCCAGGCCTGCTCTCCGAAGTCCCGAGGTGTGACCCGCCTGCCGTCATGATGTCGTCTGGTCCCCTACTTCGAATACGGCGCTGGTTGGACCAGCATGAAGGCCGCCCTGCAACCCGGCCATTTTATCAGCCGCCTTCCGTGCCGCCCCGGTCCATGTCCCCCCTTGCAGGCCACAGTTTGACAACGGGGTCCGGCAGGCTGCGGGAGGGTGGTGGCCGGTTACGTCATCCGGTCGCTGCGGGCAGTCCGGTTCCTGCCCAGTGACTTGGCCCTGTACAGGGCGGCGTCGGCCGAGGCGATGAGCTCCTCCACGTCGGGGGTCCGGGAATCGTAGAGGGAGATCCCGTAACTGGCGGTGGGCATCTCCATTCCGTTCACCGTGGGGGCCGACGCCAGGCGCCGGCTGATTTCCTCGGCGATCAATTCCGCCCGTTCCGCGCTGGCCCCCGGAACAAGGAGGACGAACTCTTCCCCGCCGTACCGCCCCACCAGGTCGGTGGACCGGACGGTGGCGGTGCAGGCGTCCGCGAAGGACTGCAGGGCAAAGTCCCCGGCGGCATGCCCGTAGGTATCGTTGACCATTTTGAAGTGGTCAAGGTCGGCCAGGATCAGCGCACCGGAGCCCTTGGTGATGTCATGGTCCGTCAACTGCTCGGCAGCGAGGTCCAGGAAGGCTTTCCGGTTAAGCAGCCCGGTCAGGTCGTCACGGGACGCCACCACCCGGAGGGCACGGGTCTGCTGTTCGCTGCTCAGGGCGGCCATGCTGAAGGAAACCACCACCAGCAGGACCATGGTCACCAGGGTGGTCACCGCCGAACCGAAGACCGTGACGAAGGTGGGCCCGTGCTGGCCTTCCGCCAGGAAAACCAGCCAGCGGAAGAAGTAAAAGACAGCCAACCCGCCAGCCGCCACCGCCATGGGAACCCTGACGCGTGAATAGCCGGGTTCAAGACGCCACAGCTCCCGCGACGCCAGGCCGATGGAAAGGGTCATGGCGGCCAGGAACACCGGGCCGCCGGACCACGTGTTGGTGGCCGGGTCGTCCAGGACCGAGGCAATCAACGTAACCAGGGGGATGCCCGTAAACGCCCACTTCGGCGGCGGCACCGTACGCAGGGAGCGGGCGCCTGCCCAGACCGCCACACCGCCGTGCACCAGCATCACGTTCCCTACCGGGTTGGCCCAGATCTGGTGGGGAGTGCCGTCGAGCAGGAAAAATCCTGAACCGGCCAGGAAAAACACCAGCGCCAGGCACCACCAGCCGCTGTACGGCGACCGCGTGACCCGGTAAGCGGAAAAGTAGAAAAGGACAACCAGCACCAGCGCCATCAGGCCGAATGCGATCCGGAGGGTCGCCGTGTCCAGAGCCATTTTTCCGAAGTCCCCCAAACGCCCGAAATGCTGCCTGCCCCCAGTATCGCACCGCACTCCCCCAGGCAGCAGCAGAACCCGCACCATGAGAAATACGCGACGGACCACCTAGGGTGGTTCATAAGCATGCGTACCATCAGCATACGGACTACCCGAAAGGCCGGCCATGTTCCTTCTCTTTGGCTTCAAGACGGTACAGAAAGCACTTCAGGGCAAGGCAGCGAGCTGCCAGTACTGCCGCTCGTTCGTCCACCACCACCTTGAAGAGCGGGCCACCAAGTTCACCCTGTTCTTCATTCCGGTGCTCACCACGTCCCGTAAGTACCTCATCACCTGCAGCAACTGCGGGTACGTCTCATCCATTTCCGCCCGCCAGAAGAGGGCACTGGAGCTGCAGGGCTGACAACCGCGCGCACTGGATCCGGCTTTTCTTCCCGGGGGTCTGGCCCCCGGCGGAGGCCGCAGCTAGAGTGGGTCCCGTCCCCCTGCCGTGGCTTGGCAGAGTACGGGACCCCGAGGGAATGGAGGTGGTTTTGATGACTGCGATTGCCGCGCGCCGCGAGCGCCCTGCACCCATCAACCAGACCATTTCCCTCGACTGCACCGGCCCCGCCTGACAATTTCCGGGCGGCGTTCCTCAGCCTGGTTCCGCCAGGGCTTCCGGGTGCATCGGGGACCTTCCCGAGGTAACCACAGTGAATACTTCTTCAGGCAACGCCCTGGACAGCACCACAACCAACAATCCTTTACGCACTGACGGACCGTCCGGCTACGGGTACACAGCCGCGGTGGCCCACCATTTTGATGCCCACCCCATGCCGGAAGCGAGCGGCAGGGGGCGCGTGGTCCGGGTAGACCGGAACCTGCTGCTGGTGGCCGTGGACGGCGAACTCCTGCACCTGCCCTACCCGCTGACCGGCGAGGCTGCCGTGACCGGCGACTGGGTGTGGATCGGACCCAACCGCGCCGGGGAACGCCAGATCCTGGGCGTCCTGCCCCGCCGGTCCGAGCTCAGCCGCAAGCGGGCATTTGAGGACTCCTCAGCCGCGCAAATATTGGCCGCCAACATGGACATGGTGGGCGTGGTGGTGGCGGTGGACCGGCCCCTCACGCACAACCGGCTGGAGCGGACCCTCGTTGCCGCGTGGGACTCCGGCGCCACTCCCCTGGTGATCATCACCAAGGCGGACCTCGCCGAGGTGGCGGACGACGTCGTCGGGAAAGTCATCCTGCAGGCCGCCGGCGTGGAGGTGGTCACCACCTCGGCAGAAAGCGGCGACGGCATCGACGAACTGCTGGGCCACATCCCGCCCGGCGGGACCATCGTGCTCCTGGGCCCTTCGGGGGCGGGCAAGTCGACACTCATCAACGCAATGGTGGGGCACGAGGTCCAGCACACGGGGGCGGTGCGCTCCGGTGACTTCAAGGGCAAGCACACCACCACGTCCCGGGAACTGGTGCCGCTGCCCAACGGCACGGTCCTCATGGACACCCCGGGGGTGCGGGGCTTCGGGCTGTTCGACGCCGAGGACGGCCTGGGCGAGATGTTCGCGGATGTGGAGGACCTGGCCGGGAACTGCCGGTTCGCGGACTGCTCCCACCAGGGCGAACCGGGCTGCGCAGTCCAGGACGCCATCGCGGACGGGAGGCTTACCGATCGGCGCTGGCACAGCTACCTGAAGCTGCAACGCGAGCTGGCAGCCCTCGCCCGGCGGAGCGATGTGGCAGCCCAGCGCGCCTACCAGCGGGAGTGGCACCAGAAGGTGGTGGCGGCCGGGAAGTCGCAGCGCTGGGCCGAGCGCGGCATGGCCGAACGGCAGGAACGCTCCGGCGGCAAGGACCGGAAACGGCGCTGACCGCTCCGCGGCGCCCTGCGGACTGCAGGGCGCCGCAGACTGCGGTCCCTGCTACGCCTTTTCAACCCACTGGGACCGCCATTCAGGCGCCTCGAAGGCCTCACTCCAGTACGCCGTTTCCCTGGCAATGCGGCCGTCGCGAAATTCAAAGATGAACACCGTCTCGTACTGCGGTCCGCCGTAATCCAGCAGCGCTTCGGCGATCACCAGGTTTCCACCACTGAGCATCCGCCGCGGCGTGATGGTGGGCAACTGCGGGAAGGCGTTATAGATTCCCCTGCGGTTCTCCGCGCCCCGAACAACTTCCCCTGCCCTGCACCACGGGCCATGTCCGCCAGGGTGGTCTAGAGCTCCCGCGCCGGCTCTTCCGGCAGGGCACCCTCATCCTCCGGGTGCCGCTTCAGGTTGAGCAGCGCCAGTGCGAGCCCGCCCCAGACGGTCACGATCGCAATGATCATCATGGTGATGGCGATGGGTGTCACAGCGCTGCCTCCTTTGCGTCTTCCTCCACCAGGGCGTCATACTCGGGATCGTCATGCGCCTTGGACCTGCGGCTCCAGGGGATGAAGGTCAGCACCAGCGCCACCAGCACAAGCGCCCCGGACATACCCCAGCCAAACACGCCCACAAACCACTCCGGATACCCCTCGTAGGTGGTGGAGATCTTGCTGATGAACTCGTTAGCCACCATGTAGATCAACGCCAGGGGCACAACAGCTGCCACCAGCACCATCCACGTCCCGCGCATCTTGACAGTGGAGATCCGGTTCAGGTGGGCGGACAGCAGCGGGAGCTTGCGCAGGAACCAGGCAAGCACCACTACTGTGACCAAGGCGCCGAGGGTGATCCCGAAGCTGTTGACGAACGCGTCGGAGGTGTCCAGCAGGTACAGGCCGGTCGAGGTCGGAAAGAATGCCAGCGAAACGGCGGCCACCAGGATGCTGACCACCAGGGAGGCCTTGACCCGGCCCCAGCCGAGCTTGTCCTGCACGGCGGCCACGATGACTTCGAGCACGGAAATCAGGGACGTGATTCCCGCGAAGACCAGTGATCCGAAGAACAGCACGCCCATGACCGCTCCAAAGGGCGCCTGCGACACGATAGTGGGGAAGGCGACGAAGGCCAGGCCGATTCCCTGGGTGACCACGTCGTTCACTCCGGTCCCCGCCGCCTGGGCCATAAAACCAAGGGCGGCAAAGACACCGATGCCTGCCAGGATCTCGAATCCGGAATTGGAGAACGCAACCACCATTCCTGAGCCGGTGAGGTCCGTCCTGCGCTTCAGGTAGGACGAATAGGTGACCATGATCCCGTAGCCCACTGAGAGCGAGAAGAAGATGTGCCCGTAGGCTGCTGCCCACACTCCCGGGTCGGCGAGCGCGGACCAGTCGGGAGTGAAGAAAGCGTTGAGGCCTTCGGCTGCCCCTGGAAGAAACAGCGCCTGGATCACCAGGAGGACGAACATCACCACCAGCAGCGGCAGCAGGACGGCGTTTGCACGGGAAATGCCCTTGCGGATCCCGGCAACCATGATGAGGATGACCGCCGCCCAGATCAGCAGCAGCGGAAAGAACACTGACGGGACGAACTCGAATCCGAGGCCCGGCGCCTCGGCGACTGCCAGGAAGTTGCCGAAGAAGAAGCCTTCGGCGTCATCACCCCAAGCCTCCGTGAAAGAAAAGATGGTGTACATCAGTGCCCACGCGATGATCACCGCGTAGTACGCCGCGATCACGAAACAGACCAGCACCTGCCACCAGCCCAGCGGCTCCGCCGCACGGTGTAGCCGCCGGTAGGCCAGCGGGGCGGAACCGCGGAATTTGTGCCCAACGGCGTAGTCCAGGAAGAGCAGCGGAATGCCGGCAGACAACAGCGCCACCAGGTAGGGGATCAGGAACGCGCCGCCGCCGTTGTCGTAGGCAATGTACGGGAAGCGCCAGATGTTGCCGAGGCCCACGGCGGAACCGATAGCGGACAGGATGAAGAGCCGGCGGGAGGAGAAGGTTTCGCGTTTGACCGGTGTGTCCGGGCTGGCCGGGGAGGAAGTGCTCATGCGGTGCTCTCTCAGCTGGCGTTGGAGGTGAGTTCACGGACTACTTCCGGACTTTACTGCTGCCCGCCACCTCGCGGAACCCCTGCTTTGCCGCAGTCCGGATTCGATGGACCGTGGGCGGCCTTGGGCCGGCCGGAGTAGGGTTCCGTCATGGACATCATCCTGGTTCCCGGCTTCTGGTTGGACGCTTCCTCCTGGGAGGAGGTGACGCCGGCGCTCGAGGCCGCAGGACACCGCACGCATCCCCTGACTCTGCCGGGGCTTGAAAGCGTGGACGCCGACCGTGCCGGGATCGGCCTTCACCAGCACGTTGTTGCCGTCACGGCTGCGGTGGACGCCATCGAGGGAAAGGTGGTCCTGGTGGGACACTCGGGCGGCGGCGCCATCATCCACGCCGTGGTGGACGCCCGGCCAAACAAGGTGGAACGGGCCATCTACGTGGACAGCGGCCCCCTTGGCGAGGGCGGGGTCATCAATGATGAACTGCCGGCCGACGGGGACGACGTCCCGCTGCCGTCGTGGGAAGGGTTCGAGGACGCCGACCTGGTGGACCTCGATGACCGGCTCCGCGACGCATTCCGGGCGCGTGCCATTCCGCAGCCCAAAGGCGTTGCCTACGACCAGCAGCACCTCCACGACGAACGCCGCTACGAGGTGCCGGCCACCATCATCGCGTGCGAGTTCCCCTCCGCCATGCTTCAGGAATGGATCGCGGCCGGCCACCCGTTTGTTGCCGAACTGGCCCGCGTCCGCGATGTGGAATACGTGGACCTGCCAACCGGCCACTGGCCCCAATTCACCAAGCCTTCGGAACTGGCCCGGGCCATCCTGGCGGCGGTGGAGCGGACAACGGCCAGCTAGATTGAACGGACCACCTGCCGAGGAGTCCATATGCCGCGCCCCCGATCCCCGCTCCTTTCCGTCGACGCCATCGTTGGCGCCGCCCTCTCCCTGGTGGACGCCACCGGCGACTTCAGCTTTCCCAAAGTGGCAAGGGAACTCGGGGTCAGCCAGGCGTCCCTGTACAACTACATCGACAACCGCGAACACATCATTGAACTGATGCGGGGGCGTGTCTTTTCCGAGCGGAACCCCCTCGATGCCCAGTACCTGCCCTGGGATGAAGCGCTCCGGATCCTTGCCCACAAATACCGTGACTGCCTGGTGGACCACCCCCGGCTGGTGCCGCTGCTCGTGACGCAGACCGTGCAGGACCTCGGTGTAATGCGCATCTACGAGGACATGGCCATCGTCCTGGGCAAGGCCGGCCTGGCAACCCCTGCGATCGTCCCCGCCATCACCGCGCTGGACTACCTGGTCCTTGGTTCGGCGCTGGAACTCACTGCCCCGGACGTCGTCTGGTCTCCCCCGCCGGGGCAGTTCCCGGCACTGTCCGGGGCCATTGCCGACCTCGGGTCCCCGGCGGAACGTTCGGACACCGCGTTTTCCTTCGGACTCGAGACACTGCTGGCCGGGATTAGGGCGGTCACAAAAGCAAGTTTCTGAAAGGCTTTCACAAAAACCCTTGTGCTGGCGGCCAGGCATCTTCATAATAAATGAAGGCCATTCATTTTGTGACGGCCTTCACTCCATCCCAGCAAGGAGAAGCCCATGTCCCCGGACGATAACCACACAGGGCGCGTTCCCCTCACCGCCACCAGGGCGGTTTCCGTATTCGGCATCAGTGTTGTTGGCTTCATGACCGCCAACCTGGTGCCCGTCATGATCGTCGCCCTGACCGGAGAACTCGGCTTTTCCGATACAGAGGCGGGCACGCTGATGACCGGCTCGCTGCTCGCCTGCGCCGTCGCCTGCCTGCTCACCTCCAAGTGGGCTGCCGCGAACGGGCGGTACACCGTGGCCCGGGCCGGACTCGTCCTGACGGCGGCAGGCT
This sequence comes from Arthrobacter sp. 210 2, assembly GCF_059093025.1. NCBI lineage: Bacteria > Bacillati > Actinomycetota > Actinomycetes > Micrococcales > Micrococcaceae > Arthrobacter > Arthrobacter sp. 210 2. Next base: position 269,535 of record NZ_JBNHIE010000003.1, on the reverse strand, counting down.
TCGGCGCTGCCGCGTTTATCCCGTCCGCACCCGTCGTCGTCGCGGGCGTCCTGATTGGCGGCCTTGGAGCGGGCGGCGCTGTTTCGGCAGGCGGCGCCGCGCTCGGCGCCCTCCGCAACCCTGACCGCGCTTCCGGCATCAGCGGCTTTGCCAACCGCGCCATCGTTTCGGTGGTCCTGTTCATCATTCCCGCGCTGGGCGCAGGTATGGGCAGCGCCTTCGGCCTGCTCGCGGGCCTCGCCCTGGCCGCCCTCTTCACCACCGCCTGGCTCCCGGACCGTCCCGTCAGTTCCGACGCCGCGCCGCTGGCAGTCGCCGCTCCGGCCAAAAATTCAAAGCCCACCACCCTGGCGGGCATCGGCCTGCTGGCCTGCTTCGCCCTCTGGGCACTCAGCGAAGACTCCCTGTGGGCCGTCGCGGCCACCATGGGAGCCGACCAGGCGCAGCTCGACGAGACCGGCATGGGCCTGGTCCTGAGCCTCTCCACCCTGGGCGGACTGCTCGCCTCCGGGCTGGTGGGACTCGCCGGGCGCAGGCTCGGACGGACCGCACCGCTGGCCGTGGCACTCCTTGCCGGAGCCGCACTCAAGATGCTTTCCGGAACCGTGACGGAGCCCAACCTGTACATCGCGGTCATCATCGCCTGGAACACCATCTATATCCTGGCCTTCATCTATATCGTGGCAACCGCCGCCGCCCTGGACGCCTCCGGGCGCTGGTCCGCGCCGGTGCTCGGCGTCTACCTGATCGGATCCTCCTTCGCGCCGTTCTTCGGAACCTTCGTTTCCACTGCCGCAGGGTACGACGTCCTCGGCTATGTCCTGGCCGGGATGACCCTCGTCCTGATGGTTCCGCTGCTCCTCATCTCCCGGATCTCCGTCCGGACCGAAGAAGCCGCCGCCGCGCCGCCGTCGGACATCAACAAAGCAGCCATCGCCTGATGACCCGCCCCTTCCTGAAAGAAAGCACTCCCTTGCCTGCACGCACGCTCTATACCAACGCCACCGTCTTCACAGCCGACGGCTCCCTTTCGGAGGCCTTCGTGGTGGAAGGCGCGCGGTTCCTCTACGTCGGCACTGCAGCCGATGCCCGGAAAGCCGCCGGCGAAAAAGCCGTTGAAGTGGACCTTGCCGGCGGCTTTGTCCTGCCCGGCTTCATCGATGCCCACACGCACCTGCTGATGATGGGCCAGGCCCTGAAGAAGGTCCCCCTCCGCGAGGCCGCGGATCCGAAAGATCTGCAGCGCCGCCTCCGCGAGGCCGCTGCCGCCAGCGACGCCCCCCGGATCCTGGGCGCAGGATGGCTTTACAGTTCCCTGGACGGCCAGCGCCCCACCCGGCAGCTGCTGGACAAAGCCGTGCCGGACCGCCCCGTCTACCTCGATGCCAACGACCTGCACTCGGTCTGGGTCAACAGCGCAGCCCTGGCCGAACTGGGGATCGATGACAATACTCCCGACCCCATCGGCGGACGGATCGGCCGCGACCCGGCCACCGGGAAGGCCGACGGCATGCTGTACGAGACCGCAGTCCAGCAGATCGTCTGGCCCGCCCTGGCCGGCTACCTCACGGACGAGGACCGGGACGCCCACCTGGAAGAGGCCTTCGCGAACTACCTTGCCGTCGGTGTCACCGGAGCCGTGGACATGGCCGTGCAGGACGACGACCTTGCCGCCTTCCGCCGCGCCATGGAACGCCGGAACGGCACCCTGCCCATCAGGGTCAAGGGACACCTCCTGGTGGAGCGCCACGAATCCGAAGCCGACAACCTGGCGCAGGTGGCGAAGGCAGCATGGCTCGCTGCCGAGCATGACGGCGGGTGGCTGCAGATCTGCGGCATCAAGCTGATGGTGGACGGCGTCATTGACAGCTGCACCGCCGCGATGAAGGAACCGTACGCCGACGGCAGCACCTGCGAGCCCATCTGGGACCGGGCATCCCTGACCCCCGTGGTGGCGGCAGCGGACGCCGCGGGCCTCCAGATAGCCCTGCACGCCATCGGTGACAAGGCCTCCGACATCGCGCTGGACGCCCTCGAGGAGGCGTACCTCCGGAACGGTCCGCGGGACCGGCGGCACCGCATTGAGCACCTGGAAACGGTCACCGAGGCCAACGTGAAGCGCCTGGCCGCCCTCGGGGTGGTGGCCTCCATGCAGCCGGTCCACGCGGACCCGGCCATCCAGGACAACTGGCGGAGCGTCCTTGGCGACCACCGCATCGAGCGGGCTTTTCCCTGGACGGAGTTCACGGAAGCCGGCGCAACCCTTGCGTTCAGCACCGATGCACCCACCGCTCCGCACCAGCCGCTGCCCAACATGTACGTCGCCTCCACCCGGCGTTCGGCACTGGACTCCACCCTTGAAGCGAACCTGCCGGACTATGCCATGGAGCTTGCTGACGCGTTGTGCCATGCCACGCGCGACGCCGCCTTCTCCTGCAGGGCGGAGGAGCAGCAGGGCCGGATCGCGGCCGGCTACCTTGCCGACTTCACCGTCCTGGACACCAACCCGCTCCAGGCAGATCCCTCACAACTGCTCACCAACCACGCCCGGCTCACCGTAGTGGGCGGCACAACAGCGTACGACGCCGGCACCGCCGCAGCTTCCCGCCGCACCGCAGCCGCCTAAAGCGCACCCAGAGACAACCAGAAAAGAACGTAGGAAGACAGATGAAACCAGCCCCCGCCCCCGCTGAGGCCGCAACGGCTTTCGATCCGGCTGCCACCGGCTTTATGCCTGCCGAATGGGAAGCCCATGACGGCACCTGGATGGCTTTTCCGCCGCCGAATGAAACCTTCGGCGAAGTGGGCAGTCCCACGCTCGACCGCGCCCGGGCCGCCTGGACTAACGTAGCCCGCACCATCGCACGCTACGAGCCGGTCACCGTCCTGGCCGATCCGCGCGACGCCACCGCCGCCCGGGAGTGGCTGGGCGACGGGATCACCGTGGTGGAAGTCCCGCTGGACGACGCCTGGCTGCGTGACAGTGGACCCACATTCGTCCACCGGCCGGACGGCTCACTGGCCGCCGTCGACTGGATCTTCAACGGCTGGGGTGCGCAGGGGTGGGCCGCCTGGGGCAATGACCAGGAGGTGGCCCGGGCAGTATCGGCGGAGGCCGGGGTTCCGGTGCGGCCCGGTTCACTGGTCAATGAAGGCGGCGGCTTCCATGTGGACGGCGAGGGCACCGTCCTGCTCACCGAGACGGTCCAGCTGGATCCGGGACGCAACCCCGGAGCCACCAAAGAGTCGGTTGAAGCAGAAATCCACGCAGGCCTGGGCACCACCAAGGCCATCTGGCTGCCGCGGGGCCTGACGAGGGACTACGACGAGTTCGGAACACGCGGGCACGTTGACATCGTGGCCGCCTTCGCCGGCCCGGGCACCGTCCTGCTGCACCGCCAGGATGACCCCGCCCACCCGGACTATGAGGTCTACCTCGAACTCCGCTCCGTACTTGCCGGCGAGGTGGATGCCAAGGGCCGTCCCCTGCGGATCATCGACGTCCCCGCACCCACCGTCCTGCAGGACGAGGAAGGCTTCGTGGACTGGTCCTACATCAACCACTACGTGGCGAACAACGCGGTGGTGCTGTGCGCTTTCGACGACCCCAACGACGCCATCGCCGCCGGCATCCTGGAACGCGCCTATCCGGGACGGACCGTAGAGCTGGTGGACGCCCGCGACATCTTCGCCTTCGGCGGCGGCATCCACTGCATCACCCAGCAGCAGCCCGCGCCCGCACCGAAGGGAGCTCCGGCGTGAGCCCGTTCAATATCGTGGAAGCAGGCATCGCCCAGCTTCGTGCAGCCCTTGAGGCAGGTGAGGTGAACAGCGAGGAGCTGGTGCGCCTCTACCTGCAGCGGGTCGAGAAGTATGACTCATCAGGCATATGCCTGAACGCGCTTGTGGTGATGAACCCGGAAGCGCTGGCCGAAGCCAGGGCATCGGATGAGCGCCGGGCCAGGGGCGGCATCCTGGGACCGCTGGACGGCATCCCGTACACGGCCAAGGACAGCTACCAGGTAAAGGGCCTGACCGTCGCCGCCGGGTCCCCCGCCTTCAAGGACCTCGTGGCGCAGAAGGACGCCTTCACCATCGAACGGCTGCGGGCCGGCGGCGCTGTCCTCATCGGACTGACCAACATGCCGCCCATGGCCAACGGCGGCATGCAGCGCGGGGTATACGGCCGGGCGGAAAGCCCCTACAACGCGGACTACCTCACGGCCGCCTTCGCCTCAGGGTCCTCGAACGGGTCCGGAACAGCCACCGCGGCCAGCTTCGCAGCCTTCGGCCTCGCGGAGGAAACCTGGTCATCCGGCCGTGCGCCGGCGTCGAACAATGCCCTCTGCGCCTACACCCCGTCACGGGGCGTGATCTCCGTCCGCGGCAACTGGCCGCTGGTCCCCACCATGGACGTGGTGGTTCCGCACACCCGGACGATGGACGACATGCTGGAAGTCCTGGACGTGGTGGTGGCGGACGACGCCGAAACCCGCGGCGACTTCTGGCGCGTCCAGCCCTGGGTCCCGCTCCCCAAGGCATCCGAAATCCGACCTGACTCCTACGTGGAACTGGCGGTTCCGGACCGGGCCGCGGCTGTCCGCGTGCTGGCCGGCAAACGCGTGGGTGTTCCGCGGATGTATATCAACGCGGACCCGGATGCCGGCACGGCAAGCAGTCCCGGCATCGGCGGACCCACCGGGCAGCGCATCCAGACGCGCGACTCCATCATCGGGCTGTGGAATGCGGCAAGGCAGGACCTTGAAGCCGCCGGCGCAGAGGTCATCGAGGTGGATTTCCCGGTGGTCTCGAACTACGAAGGCGACCGTCCCGGCGCGCCCACCATCGCCACCCGCGGCCTGGTCCCGCCGGAGTACCTGCGCCGCGAAATCGTGGACCTGTCAGCCTGGGCATGGAACGACTTCCTCGACGCCAACGGGGATCCGCACCTCAGCAGCCTGGCCGACGTCGACGGCGCCGCGATCTTCCCCGCGCCGGACGGATCGCTGCCGGACCGCTATCACGGGTTCGACGACGACATCAGCGACTATCCCGCCTGGATCCGGAGGGAGGGGGTTCCGTCCCTGACGGACATCCCGCATCTTAATGACGGGCTCAACGGACTTGAAGAAACCCGCCGCGTGGACCTCGAAGAGTGGATGGACGGCCTGGGCCTGGACGCTGTGGTGTTCCCGGCGGTTGCCGATGTGGCGCCCGCCGACGCGGACCGCAACGAGGCATCCGCCGACCTCGCGTGGCGCAACGGGGTATGGGTGGCGAACGGGAACCTGGTTCCCCGTCACCTGGGCATCCCCACCGTCACCGTTCCCCTGGGAATGGCAGCGGACATCGCCATGCCCGTGGGCCTCACCCTGGCCGGCAGGGCCTACAGCGATGCCGACCTGCTGCAGCTGGCCGCGGCCTTTGAGGCCACCGGCACGCGCCGTGTCCCGCCGCCCCGCACCACGTCCCCGGAAGAGACTGAAGAGGCCTGACGGCCGGCTGCGCAAGAGGCTACGCTGGTGGCAGTGACGTTCATATCCTGCCTGTGACCCACAGCCTTCCGCAGTTCCCGTCGCTCCCCACCGGAGCGGTGATTCCGCGTGCCCAGGAGGGGAACCCGACCACGGGTTCCCCTCCTCCCCGCACCAGCATCGGAACCACTTTCGGGAGACCCCATGAACGCCCACCCAACCCCCGGCACAGCTGCACCCCTCCTCGAACAGGATGCGCTGCGCCCTGACTGCTCCAGCTGCTTCGCGCTCTGCTGCACCGCCTTTGGATTTACCCGCTCGGCCGACTTCGCCATCGACAAGCCGCCCGCCGCACCGTGCCCCAACCTGGCCACGGACTTTTCCTGCACCATCCATGACCGGCTCCTGCCCAGGGGCTTCCGCGGCTGTACCGTCTTTGACTGCTTCGGTGCCGGCCAGGCGGTCAGCCAGCGCCTGTTCAAGGGCATCAGCTGGCGGGAGGCACCGGAGTCCAAGCAGGCCATGTTCGCTTCCTTCAAAAGAATGAAGCAGCTGCACGAAATGCTGTGGCACCTTGCCGAAGCTGAAGCCCGGACATTCAGCCCGGACTCCGCGGACGAGGTCCACCGGCTGCGGTCCATCCTCCAGGCCGCGGCCGACGGCCCCGTGGAGGACCTGCTGGACCTTGACCTCGAGTCCCTCCATCAGCGCACCGGCGGGATATTGCGCGAGGTCAGCGAGGAGGTCCGGGCCGGCTATTTCGGCGGGGAAGACAGCACTGGCACAGGTCTGCGGCCCGGTGCAGACCTGGCAGGTGCCAACTTCCGCGGCGGGCAGTTGTGCGGGGCAGACCTCCGCGGCGCCTACCTCATCGCCGCCGACCTGCGGGGCGCGGACCTCACGGGCGTGGACCTGCTGGGTGCCGACCTCCGCGATGCCAGGCTCGACGGCGCCGACCTCTCCGGCGCGCTCTTCCTCACCCAGGCGCAGGTCACCGCAGCCCGGGGCACCTGGGCCACGCAGCTGCCGCGCATGCTTTACCGCCCCGGGCACTGGGCCAGGCAGGACGCGCCGGGCCCGAAGCAAAAGCACTAGCAGGAGCGGCCAGTACCCTGCCGGGTACTGGCCGCTCCCTCACAAAACCCGACGAGAAACTACTGGTCAGAGGTGCGTGATCCCGTTCCAGTCTTGGGCTCGCCTTGACAGCGCATTTGTTAGCGCTGACAGTAAGGGGAGCCAATTCGACCCCAAGCGGAAAGCCGACCGAATGAAGAACTGGGCAGGAAACCTTGAATACGCCTCAGCCGACGTCCGGCGGCCGGAGTCCGTGGCTGAGCTCGCCGAGGTGGTGGCCCGCTCATCGCGCGTGAAGGCGCTGGGCTCCCGGCACTCCTTCAACCGGGTGGGGGATACCGACGGCGTGCACATCCTGCTGGATGCCCTGCCGCAGCAGATCGACCTCGATTCGGCCAAGGGGACGGTCCGGGTCAGCGGCGGCGTGAGCTACGGTGCCCTGTGCCGCACCCTGGAGCAGTCCGGCGCGGCAATCCACAACCTTGCCTCGCTGCCGCACATCTCGGTGGCCGGGGCAGTGCAGACCGGCACCCACGGCTCCGGCGTGGACAACCAGTCGCTGGCGGGCGCCGTCGAAGCCATCGAACTGGTGAGGCCCTCGGGCGAACAGGTGCGGTTGTCCCGCGCGGACGGGGACGAGTTCCTGGCAAGCGTGGTGGGCGTGGGTGCCCTGGGCATCATCACCGGCCTGGAACTCGCAGTCCGACCCAGCTTCCGGATGCGCCAGCGGGTTCTGGTGGACCTGCCGTGGGACCGTGCCCTGGAAAGCTTCAATGACCTCGTGTCCGGCGCCTACAGCGTGAGCCTCTTTACCAACTACTCCGGGCAATCCATTAGCCAGGCCTGGTTCAAGGCATTGGATGAAGAGCCCGCGCTGGCGGACCTGTTCGGCGCCACCGCCGCCCTCACTCCCCGGCATCCGCTGCCGGACATGTCAGCCGAGAACTGCACGCTCCAGATGGACGAGCCCGGCCTGTGGCTCGACCGGCTGCCGCACTTCCGCCACGAGTTCACCCCGAGCAAGGGCGAGGAGCTGCAAAGCGAGTTCATCCTGCCGCTGGAGCACGCGCCGGCCGCAATAGAGGCCGTGCGCAGCATCGCCGACAGGTTGGCGCCCCTGCTGTTCGTTTCAGAGATCCGCACGGGCGCCGCGGACGAGTTCTGGCTCAACCCCTTCTACCGGCAGCAGAGCGTGGCGCTGCACTTCACGTGGAAGCCGCTGCAGCCGGAGGTCGAGGCCGTCCTGCCGGAGCTCGAGGACCTGCTGCGGCCCTTCGGTGCCAGGCCGCACTGGGGGAAGCTGTTCTCGCCGGAGGGCCACGACTGGGAGCAGCTCTATCCCCGCTTCGCAGCGTTCCGTTCCCTCGCGTCGGCCCACGATCCCGAGGGCAAGTTCCGCAATGCGCTGCTGGACAGCATCCTGGGCGTACCCGCCTCCAGCGCCCGCTGAGCCGTTCACCCGCGCCGGTCCCCCGGCGCACCAAGGGTTAGGCTGGACAGATGAAACGCCGCCTTGCCGCCCTGTCCGCCGTCCCCCTGATGCTGCTGCTTGCCGGCTGTGGTGCCGTGGAGGAAGCAGCAAGCAACGCAGCAAGTGATGCTGCGTCCAAAGTCGCCACCGCTGCCGCCGACGAAGTGAAGCGGCAAATCTGTGCCGTCATCGATGATGGGCTGGTCAGCGTGGAGGACAAGCAGGTGCTGGCAGGGTTGGTTTCCGCTGCCCGGACAGCGGGTGTGCCCACGGAAATTACGAAGCCGTTGGGCGAGATTGCGGCGGCCGGAGACCAGGTGCCGGCAGGCTCGGTCCAGGCCTTGAGGGACGCCTGTTCGGCGTAGGAATTGCCCTAAAAATTCCCTCTTTAACCCCCTGCATCTTGGTGCTACGGTGAAATGACGAACTAGTAAGCCTGTGATACTAATCACGCGCGAAGGAGATCGTCATGGCTGAACGAGGCAACACCAAGCACAATTCCGAGCTGGATGACCAGATGCAGCACGAAACCCAAGGGTTGGTGCGCGGAAACCAGCCCGCCCACGCGGAGGAATGGCGCGAAACCGAGCCCTTCCCGGACGACACGGACCCCAATGAGGTCCGCGAGGCCCTGAATCCCGTGGCATCACCGGACCCCCTCGACGATGAGGAGGGGGAACAGTGACCGGCAGCCTGAAGGAATACGCGGATCTGTACAAGCTGCCTGGCCCCTGGTGCACGGCCTACGTGGATGCGGGCACCGGGACAGTGGACACCCTGGAAGCGGCCGACGTCCGCCCCGGCAACGCACGCGCCCAGCTGGAGGCCCAGGGAGCGTCCGCTGCCGACCTTGACGCGGTGGAACAGTCACTCCAGCCCGAAGCCGGGATTCCCGCCCCGGTCTCAAGGTTCGTCCTGGTCCATCAGGGCAAGGCGGAGATCAATGAAGTCCTCGCGGGAGACCGCGTACTGCCGGAGCGGATTTCGGTGGACCCCATCCCCGACCTTCTGCCGCTGGTGAAACACCGGCCCGAAGACCTTCCCTATGTTGTTGCCGAGGTCAGCCGGGAGCACGGCGAAATCAGGCTGTACCACGCAGGTGCCGGCGCTCCTGACAGCACCCGGGAAGTCCAGGGCGAAACCGAGCATGTGAGCAAGTTCCAGGGCGGGGGTTGGGCGCACCTGCGGTTCCAGCACCACACCGAAGACGTCTGGCGACGGAACGCGAACGAAGTTGCCGGTGAAATTGACCGGGTGGTGGCCGAGAGTGGGGCCCGGCTGATTGTCCTGGCCGGGGATATCCGGGCGCGCGGCCTGGTCCAGGAGCAGCTCTCGAAGGCCAGCCAGGACCTGGTATCGGTGGTTGATTCGCATACCCACACACAGGGTTCCGATGACGCCCTCCTCGATGACCAGGTCAACCAGCGGGTCGCCGAACTCTGGGCAGCAGAGCAGCAGGAGGTCATGGACCGGCTGGCCATGCAGGAGGGGCAGGCCAACCCCGAGTCCGCCACCGGGATCGGCGCCGTTGTGCATGCGCTTCAGCAGGCACAGGTGGACGTGCTGATCCTGAACGATGCAGCCCTGACCGAGCGGACCCTGCTGGCCCTCGACGCAGAACCGTGGATCGCCACCGCCGAGGAGGAATCCCTGGCGGCCAACGTCCTGGGCAAGGTTCCGGCACCTGCAGCACTTTTGCGGGCGGCCGCCCTGACCGATGCACGCGTCCTGTTGGTTCCCGGCCCTGTCCTGCCGGAGGGCGTGGACGTTGCCGCCCTGCTTCGCTGGCCCACGGGACCGGCCGCGCCTGCGTCGTCGTGAGCAAATTCGCATTGCCACCCGCGAAAGTTACCGATCGGAAGGTGAAATCGTGACTACAGCAAATGAAAACCCGGACGCCGTCCCCGGCGTGATCATCCCGGAAGAGGACGCACTCCCCCAGCCCACCCGGACGGGCCATGGAAAAATGCCCGAGAATATCGACGACGACGCTTATGAGGCGGCAGCCGAGCAGGAGCGGGTAGCAGCGGGCCTTGCCGACTACGCACCTGGCGACGTTCCGCCGGCCACCGACCCACTGCCCCCGGAGGCATCAGAAGAGGCCGATCTCGCCCAGCGCGGCCTGCTCGGGGAAGATCAGGAAGGCCAGGGATAGACCCTCGAAACCGTGGTTGAGCCTATCGAAACCGAGCCGGGTTTCGACAGGCTCAACCATCGGCGTTTAACCACTGCTTCTCATCAGGACTGGGAATCCTGGTCCCAGTCCTGATGCTGATCCGGTGCGCGCCGGCCGCCGCGACCGGTGTGCTGACGGCGCACAGAACGGTGTTCGGGCGCCACAAACGGTACAACTTCAGGATCGTGGCCCGCCGGCAGCGCCTTGACGAATTTCGACAGTTCCTCCCGCAGCACCTTCCAGGCAATGCCGGGATCATCCGGATAGGCATTGATTTCGGCCGCCCGGGCGGCCTCCAGGGCTGCGTGCCCATGGTCTGTCAGCTCCACTTTCAATTGCCGGCGGTCTGCGGCGTGCCGGGTCCGGGTGATATGCCCCGAAGCTTCCAGCCGCGTGAGTACCCGGCCCAGCGTCTGGCTCTGGACGCGGACTGCTTCCGCCAGCTGCTCCTGGTTCAGCGGTCCGGCAGCCAATCCTTCCAGGGCGATCACGGCAGCCCTCGTCAGGCCCAGGTGGGCCAACGCGTCATCCTGGCGCCGTTGAACCAGGCGCGCCGCCAGAGTGATGAGGCGGTAGCTGTTCCGGGCATCCGGATCGGGATTGCTGGTCATCGGCCGCGGCCTTCCTGTAGGTGGAAAAGTGCGGGGGTTGCCTCCGTTGCTACCTACCTACAATAAGCATGCTTAGCATCATATTCGCAAGTAGGCTTACTATCCATCGCCGCAACGGCGCCTGAACAGGACGGACATCTTCACTTGCCCCTTGCGCATCAAAAGGGAAGTGTGCTTAGTATCTAATTAGTAACCTTGCTTACTAACCGCCAGCACTGCTGGTTCTTGATCGCCAGCTAACCCTTCATGGAAAGAGAGCCCGATGACAGAGAACCAATGGCCCCAGACCCCCAATACCGCTGCGACCGACCCGTTTGGCGCATCAGAGGTAGGACCTGACCAGAGCTTCACCACCTCCGCCGCCCCGGCTGGAACCGTTCCGGCTGGATCCGGAACGTCAAAGACCCAGGCGGCCAAGGAAGAAGCTTCGAACGTGGCCGGCCAGGCGGCATCGGCAGCCCAGGGTGTAGCCCAGACGGCAAAGGAAGAAGCGGCCAACGTTGCGTACGAGGCGAAGTCCAGCGCGCAGGACCTGCTGAACCAGGCGAAGTCCGGGCTGAGCAGCCAGGCCGGCACCCAGCAGCAGAAGGCGGCCGAGGGCATTCGCACCATTTCCAGCCAGCTGCAGAGCATGGCTAACGCTCCTGAGCAGCAGGGCGTGGCCAGCGACCTCATCCGGCAGGCCGCCAGCAGCACCGAGACCGTTGCCTCCTGGCTTGAAAACAAGCAGCCGGGCGACCTGCTCGGCGAGGTCCAGCGCTTCGCCCGCAACCGCCCGGGCACCTTCCTGCTCCTTGCAGCAGGAGCCGGCGTGCTGGCCGGCCGCCTGACCCGCGGCCTTGCCGCAGGCGCCACCGAGTCCCAATCCTCGGTCCAGGGCTCGCCCTCGCAGCGGTCCGTGCAGCCCGGGGTTGCTCCGCTGCGGCAGGAAACCGTCTATGCCGCCGGCACTGACGACCTCTTCACGGAGCCGGTAGTGGGCTCCCGGACGCCGGTCTCCACCTCGACGCTGCCCTCCGGCACTACGGAAGATACCCCCCTCCGCTTCGAGGATGACCCCTACCGCGATGAGGACGGCAGCTACCACGCTGCAGACGGCACGTACCGGTCAACGGAAGGACGCCAGCTGTGAGTAGTCAGATTCCGGAGATGCCCCCGAGTGAGGCGCATCAGAAGGCGGATAACGCGTCGCTGGGTGAGTTGCTGGGTGATGTGACCCGGGACCTGTCCACCCTGATGCGCCAGGAAGTGGAGCTTGCCAAGGCCGAAGCCAAGCAGTCTGCCACCAAGGCCGGGAAGGGTGCCGGGATGCTCGGCGGCGCCGGTGTGGCCGGACACTTCGTCCTGGTCTTCCTGTCCCTGGCGCTGATGTTCGCCCTGGGCGCCCTGATGCCGCTGGGCTGGGCCGCCGTGATCGTCGCCGTAATCTGGGGCATCATCGCCGCGGTCCTGGCCTCAATCGGACGCAAGGAACTCAAGCAGATCAAGGGCATGCCCCAGACCGGCGAAACACTGTCCGAAATCCCCCCAACCCTAAAACCAGGTGAGGTAAACCGATGAGCGATAACCCGGACGCAATCCGTTCAGACATAGAAGCCACCCGCGCACGCCTGGGCACCAACGTGGACGCCGTCGCGGACAAGGTCACCCCGTCCAACATCGTCCACCGCCAGACCGACAAGGTCAAAGACGCTGTCACAGGGGTCAAGGAGAAAATCATGGGAGCAGCAGACACCGCCACCACCCGGGTCCAGGACAGGGTCCACACCGGCACCGAACACACCGGCAACGCCCTGCACAGCACCGGCGACACCCTCCACGGAGCCAAGGACACCGCCGCGGCCAAACTCAGCGACGCAGGCACCGCGATCTCCCACGCACCGGACCAGGTCAAAGCCAAAACCCAGGGCAACCCCCTGGCCGCAGGCCTGATCGCGTTCGGCGCCGGAATGCTCGTCTCGTCCCTGATCCCGGCCAGCCAAAAGGAACGCGAAGCGGCCGACCAGCTCAAGACCGCCGCGCAGCCCCTGGCCACCCAGGTCACCGACGCCGCCAAGGACATGGTCCAGGACCTCAAGGAACCGGCCCAGGAAGCCATGGAAAACGTCAAGGCCACCGCCACCGACGCAGCCCAGAACGTCAAAGCCGAAGGCCAGCACGCCGCCACCGACGTCAAGGACCGCGCCACAGACGCCAAGGACCACGTCCAGAACACCTAAAACGGTGTCCTAGGCAGACAGGACAGGCCGGCTCCCCCACGGGAGCCGGCCTGTTGTCATGTCCGGTTAGCGCTTGCCCTTTTTGCGTGAGCCCTTGCCGCGGCCCTTGTCCGGGTTGGGGGCGTAGCGCTGGGCCACCTTCGGCGCCTTCTTGGTGCCGCTGCCGCGCCGGTCCGGTTTGGGTTCCTTCTTCACCTTGACCGGCTGCGCCGACGGCTGCCGTGAGCTTTGCGCGGTGCGGCCGCGGACGATCCCGATGAACTCCTCCAGCACCTCGTCGGTGGAATCTACCGGCCACACGAGGGCAATTTCCGTTGCGGGTGCGCCGGTAAGCCGCCGGGCCACGGTGTCCTTGACATTGAAATGGCGGGCCACGGACATGGGCAGGATCACCAGCCCGGCTCCGGTGGCAACCACCTCGAGGGCCGGTTCCGGCCCGCCCAGCGCGTCGACGTCCAGGAACGCTTCCTGCCCGAGGTCGTTGTAGGCAACTTCCTCGAACACCGAGATTTCGTGGCCCTTGGGAGCCACCACCACGGGCTGCTCCTCGTACAGGGGAATGACGCTGAGGCCGTCGCGCTCGATGGGGAGGCGAACAAAGGCCATGTCCGCGGAACCCGCGCGCACTGCCTCAACACTCGTGCCGCCGTCGTGCATAAATGCCTGCAGGGGAATGTCCGGCATGCGCTCTTCCCACCGCCGGATCCACTTTCCGGGCGTCACCCCCGCCACGTAGGCGATGCGGAGGGTCCGGGGCGCAGCCTGCTCCGCGGAGTCGTCAGGCTCAGCGGAAGCGTCAGGTGGGGAGGTGTTGTCGGAGGGCACGTCTTCACAGTACCGTCCGCCCGGATACCCTTGAAGCATGACCTCTGCAAACTCCCAGTCCATGAAGCCGGCCACCGTTGCCAAGAAACTTGGCATCTACCTGCCCGCAACACCCCGGGAGTTCCAGGAATCAACCATCACCCGGGAAGAATTCGCCGAACTCCAGGCCAACCCGCCGGAATGGCTCGCCGAACTGCGCCGCAACGGCCCGCACCCCCGTCCCGTGGTGGCGCAGAAACTGAACGTCTCCATCAGCGGCCTGGCCCGCGGCGGCGTTGAGGAAGCGCTGACGACGGCGGAAATCACCGCGCTGCTCCAGGCTCCCCCGCAGTGGCTGGTCACCGAGCGCGCCACGCACGCCGCGGTGCGCGCCGAAGCCCAGCGCGTGAAGGAAGAGGCCGCCAAGAAGGAAGCGAAGAAGGCCCGCGCCAAGGCGGAGTAGTCCTCCTCGTATCAGAGGCTTGTTCGCGGATCCGGACCTTGAAGGGTGGGATCCGCGAACAAGCCTCTGGCGTTTAAGGGATCAGTCCTGGTGCAGCTGGACGAAGTTGCCGCAGCCGTCGTCAAACACTGCGCTGATGCCGGACGGGTCTTCGGCCGGCTCACCCTTGAACACCACGCCGGCTTCCCGTAGCCGGTCGTACTCCGCCTGCACGTCCGGGACGCCGAAGACGATGGCGGGCATCCCGGCGTCATGGAGGGCATTCATGTAATTGGCGCCGATGGGGTTGTCACTGGGCTCAAGCAGAAGGCCCACGGACCCGGCGTCAGCGCCCTGTTCGTTGGTGCCCGGATCCTTGATGATGAACAGGTTGTACTCCGGCATGGCCATCAGGGTTTCGAAGCCCAAGGTGCCAGTGTAAAAGGCGTGGGCTGCGGCGGGGTCCTTGACGTGGATGCTGCACATTTTGAGTCTCATGGTCCCCACGGTACGCGGCAGCACTGACAGCGGAAAGGTGCTCCGGCCGGGTGCAGGCTTCGAATCCGCCAGCCCATTGACGCTGGTTCCCGGACACTGTGCAATGGAATGACCAGCCCGGGAATCCGTGGCCCGGGCGTCCGCTGGAGGTCAGGTGTCAGCCATGGGGGAAATGTTCGAGGGTTTGATCCAGGGAGCCTGGGCGCTGCTGCTCTGCGGTCCCGTACTGGTGGCCAGCATTGCCGCGACGGTCTTTGTGGTCCGCCGCCGTGCCCTTGCCGGCGGGGACACCCAGGCTGAGCGCTCGGACCAGCTGTTCTGGGACCTGTTCCTGGGGTCTGCCGTTGCGGTTCCAGCCCTGCTGATCCCTACCCTGGTGTCGCCGTGGACCGGCCTGTTCCTGGGCGGCGCGGGCGTGGCTGCCGGCATCGCCGCCTACCGGGGCACTCCCCGTTACCTGGCGCGGCGGGCCGCCCGGCGTGACTACCAGGCGCTGGAATCGGCGCACCTGGCAGCGCAGGCGCAGCATGATGCGTTGATTGCCCGGTGGCGGCGCTACGAGCTGGACCCTGCCTGCAGCATCGACTACCCGTCCCTGACGGACGTGCGGCTGCCGGAGACGTCCGCGCTCATCAAGGCCATGAAGGCTGCGGATCAGTTGCGCGGCAATCCGCACCAGGGATATCCCGACGCCGTCACCAGCCTGGCCGCCTCCCTCGCCGCTGCGGAGCGGGCAGCGGGAATTCCCGCCGAGCAGGCCTAGGCCGCGTACACCGGGGGCCGGACGTTAAGTGGTGTGTCGCCCCGGTGGAAGGGTCCGCGGCCGCGGGGATAGCATCCGAAGATGAAGCCAGAGGAAATACCAGCACGTGACCAGTTCGGCCGGCTGCTGGAGGACCGCGGGGTCTGGCGGCAGGCCACCACCCTGGAAGCCGCCGGCGAGCTGACCGCGCGGTGGCTGGAGGGTGGCAGCTCCTACCAGCCGGGTCACCTGGCGGCGGGCTTCGACGAGGAAACGCGTCCCATCGCCGGAGCTTTGGCAGAGCTGAACCGGAACGGCCTTTTCACCAAGGAATCCCAGCCCGGCCTGCTCACGGCTTCAGCGGCCCAGCGGCAGTATGTCACGGGATTCTGCGGTCCCTCCCTGGCCGGCGAATTGCTGGCACTCAGCACCCGGACGGAACTGGTCACCGTGGCCCACGCCCCCGGTGAGGCCAGCAGCGCGGCCATTCCTGTGACGTTGGCCGGAACGGAAGTAACCACCGTGCTGGGGTCCAGCGAGAACCCCGTGGACGACGACCAGATCAGTGACTGGGCCGACGAGACAAATGACGCCCTGGCACTCCTGCTGGCCGATTCCTGGTACGTGGAAATCCTGGACCCGGTATGGGGACGCAATGACGTGCTGCTGCCGGCAGTCCTCGGGGCACTGACGGGCCAGGGGTAGCGCGGCTGGCTGTCAGCCCGCCGCTACACCCGCGCCTTAGCGGAAACATGCGAAAGGCGGGGCAGCACCAGCTGCCCCGCCTTTGTTTCACGTAAATCTACAGCTCTACCGTGCCGCTTTCGCCGACGCTCATCCTGCTGTGCGTGACCTTGGACTTCACCCACTGCAGCACCGTGGCTGCGGTGCCGCCCGGGCTGGTCCAGTACTCCGCCGAGTCCGAGTCGACGCGGAGCAGGCACACCTCCGGGGTGTCCGGCCCGTCCGGGAACCAAGCCTCCACCGCCTGGTTCCACAGCTCGTGGATCTTGGCGCGGTCCGTTACAACCTCGGCCCGGCCTGCCACTGAAACCCACTCGGTGTTCTTGCCCAAGGCGACGTTGACGCGGGAGTCGGCCCGGACATGCGCAACCTGGGACGTGCCGAGCCCGGTGAAGAACCACATGTCGCCGTCGTCCTTTACTTCCTGGACGGCCAGCGGACGGCTGACGAGTGCACCCTCTTCGTTGATGGTGGTCAACATTCCGATCTTGGAATCATTGATGATTTCCGTAACCTTGCTGATGCTCTGGGCGTCAGTCATGCCTCACCTCTTTCGTCTGGGGTCGGGGACGTTCCCCATCGGCCAGCCTATTAGTAAGCATGCTTATTTACCAGCCGGCGGGAACAGTTACTTTCGCTTCTTCGGCGACCCGGGCGGCGGTGCGAAGGCCCATCCGGATGGCGCCGTCCACGTGCTGGTAGCCCTCCGCCGCCAGGTCGGAGGAGGACCAGTAGATCGGTCCGACCGGGGCGTGCTGGTCCTTGCCATAGCGGTGCAGTCCGCCCAGGTCGTAGCTGGAGGCATAGGCGCCGCGGGTCCATTCCTCCGAGCCCCAGTCGGACTCGTAGTAGACCTCCGGCGTCAGCGCCTCTTGGCCCAGGAAGCCGGCGATGGAGTTGAGGACGGCCTTCTTGCGGTCTTCGGCACTGAGCTCGAACACGGCGTCGGCCTTTTCATCGGAGATGAAGCCCACCAGGGTGCCGCGGGTATCGCCATAGTTGGTGTTGTCGTACACCTCCTGCACCAGGGCGTCGGCACCGAAGCCGGTGCCTGAGAGCCCGGCGTCACGCCAGAACGGCCTGCTGTAGACGGCGTGGACCTTGATGACCAGCCCCAGGGACTGGTGCTGATGCATCTGGTGCTGGCGGCGCGGCAGCGGCGGGTTGAAGGAGACTCGTGAGTACAGGTTGGGCGGCACGGCCATGATCACGAACCGGGCATTGACGGTGGCCTGCTCTGATTCGACGGTGACGCGGTGGCCGCCGTCCGCGTCCGGTCCCCAGTTGATGGTGCGCACCGGGGTATTGAGGACGACGTCGTCGCCGAGTTCCTGCGCCAGCAGCAGGGAAACCTGCTGCATGCCGCCCACCACGCGCCGGTCCAGGATGAAGTCCTCGTCCGTGAGGTGGGTGAAGGAACCGGCCGAGGCTGCCATCAGGACAGCCTGCAGTGCGGAGAAGGCGTGCGCGGGCTTGGTAAGCATGCCGCCGGCGATGAACAGGCCGATGTTCTTGCAGGCCTCCTCGTTGGCGGAGTTCTGCCGCAGCCAGTGATGGAAGGAAATGGTGTCCAGCTCGCGCGCCTTGGGATGCGCCCAGGGTTCGGTGGCACCGATCTCCGCCGCGAGCCCGTCCAGCAGTGCCACCAGCCTGTCCATTTCGACGGCGGTGGCGGGGTCCACCGGGAAGGTGTCGCCGGTGTAGCGAACGGGAATGCCGTCCGAGCCGATGTAGACGGACTCGCCCTGGCGGTACCGGGGGTAGGTCTTGAGGCCCAGCTCGTCCAGGAGCTCCAGGAGTACGGTCTGGTCCGGCGAGACCCATTGGCCGCCGATCTCCAGCATGGCGCCGTCCACGGTGTCCGTCCAGGTGCGGCCGCCCACGCGGTCACGGGCCTCGAGCACGGCGACGGTAAGGCCGGCCTTTTTCAGTTCACGTGCCGCGGTCAATCCGGACGGCCCGGCTCCAACGACCACAACGTCGCGGTTCAGGTTCAGCATGATGTCCTTTCTGCGGCCCGTCAGGTGACCGGGACCACTAAATGAATGCCATTCATTTATTAGAACTATAGCGGCTCTTGGCAGGGACCGGAAGTGCCCGGGTGGAATAATGCTGGAGACCACCAAAGAAAGGGCGGGAATGCCGGCAGTATCAGCCGCACAGGGGCGCGCCACCGGGACCGCCGCCGCGAATGGGTCCGGCAATGCCGAGACACGGCGGCGGCGCGCCGGCAGGCCCTCGGCCGCCGTTCTGGACAAAACCGGTATCACCGCCGCCGCATTGGAGCTCGTCAGCCGGAAAGGCTACGACGGGCTGACCATGGCCGCCCTGGCGAAACAGCTGGACGTCGCCCCTTCGGCCCTGTACAACCACGTGGCATCCAAGCGGGACGTGCTGCTCCTGGTGGAGGACCACCTTATGTCCCTGGTGGACGTCTCCGGGTTCGGCGCTTCGGAGTGGGAGGAGGCCGTGCGGACCTGGGCGTGGAGCTACCGGAATGTGTTCGCCGAGCATACGCCGCTGATTCCGGTGATTGCCGTGCTACCCGTGACGGACGCGCCGCAGACCCTGGCGATGTACGAAGCCATCAGCAAGGGCTTCCTCGACGCCGGTTTTCCAGAGTCGCGGATTGTGTCATCGATCGTGGCGTTGGAGTCCTTCATCTTCGGCTCCGCGTACGACGTCACCGCGCCTGAGGACATCTTCGAGCCCGGCACCATGGCTGAATCAACCCCGCACTTCACCGCCGCCGTGCGCAGCCTGGGCGGGCCGCCGTCGTCGGAACGTCCGGCGGACACGGCGTTCAGCCTGGGACTGGAGGCGCTGATTTCCGGTCTGGGGGCCCTGCGGGGCTGAAGCCTTTCTTACCCGGCCGGCGGACGGGGTGCGGCATCCCGCTCGCTGATGGTGCCGGCGTCGGCGTCGCTGCCGGCGCTATCGTCACCGGCGGCCTTGTCGTTGGCATTCTCCGCGGCTGCCTGGGCATAGGTGGCTGAAACACGCCGGTACACCGGGGTCAGGAAGGCGAGCAGCGCGGCGGCAATCATGATGATCCCGGCGATCAGGAACACCAGCGCGATGCCGCGGGAAACGCCTTCACCCAGCAGCGGGGCAAGTTGCGCAGATCCCTCCTCCGACCGCGCGTACGGAATGATCCAGAACTGGGCGATCGGTGCGATGAGGAACGCGGTGATCGGCGCCGCGGCAGACTCGAAGGCCATGGCGAAACCGAACACACGGCCCTGCCGGTTCAGCGGCACCACCTGCTGGATGACCGTTTGCTCGGCCGCCTCCACCACCGGGATCAGGATCAGGTACAGCCAGATGCCGGCGATGTAGAGCCACGCCCACTCCCGGATGGTGAACACCGCGCCGAGG
This sequence comes from Arthrobacter sp. 210 2, assembly GCF_059093025.1. Taxonomy (NCBI): domain Bacteria; kingdom Bacillati; phylum Actinomycetota; class Actinomycetes; order Micrococcales; family Micrococcaceae; genus Arthrobacter; species Arthrobacter sp. 210 2. The sequence continues at coordinate 249,902 of NZ_JBNHIE010000003.1, read as the reverse complement.
AACCCCATTGCCACCACGGCGAGCAGCAGGCTGCGGAGCGGGTTGGCGCCAAGTCCGAACTTGCCGATGAGCGCACCGCCGATAATGAACCCGGTGGACCCCAACGCGAAGACGGCGCCCCACACCTCCACGGGAAACATTTCGAGACCGTACGGATCCATCAACGCCATGTAGACGCCGCCGATGAAGTTGTTGAACGTGGAGAACAGAATCAGCGCGAACAGTCCGGTGATGGCCATGACGGCTGCGATGGACCCGCGCAGGTCAAACGCACCGTGGGCGTCGGTGGCGGCAACGCGTACTTCCTCCGGCATCCGCAGGGTCAGCAGGTGCGCGAAGGCCAGCACAGTGAGGACGACGGCGACGACCACCGTCCAGCCCATGCCCAGCAGCCCCACCGACAGGCCGGAGAGCACCGAGGTGACGATAAACGCGAGCCCCTGCACCATGCCCACCATGCCGTTGGCGTTGGCCCGGCGGTCCGGTTCGATGAGGATGGTGACCGTGGTGGAGAGGGCGACGTTGCGCATGTTCTCCACCACCGCGCCCACCAGGATGATCATGGTGAAAATCCAGAACCACGGCTGCGTCAGGTCCAGCAGCCGGGGCGTGGGCGTCAGCAGGAACATCACGCCGGACAGCACGAACATCACCAGGGTGAAGCCCGCGGCGAAGCGCATCACGGCCAGTTTCCGGTAGCGGTCCACGAAGGTGCCGAAGCTGATGCTGGAAAGGGCAATCAGGAGCATGTACGCGCCGCCGATTACCCCGGTGGCAATGACGTTGCGGGTCTCCAGGTACACCCAGAACGTCAGGGCGAACCACAGGTAGCTGGTGGTGATGTTGGCCAGCGCGGTGTTCACCAGGATTCCCGTGAAGGTGCGGGACCGCTGTTCCGGGCTCCGCAGGGACGTGTCGACGGCGGCAGGATCGGTTGGGCGGTCTTCCCCACCCTGGCTGAATGGTGCCGCCGCTTCCTCCGAAAGGTTCGCGCCGCCGTCGTGAGCTTCAGCGGCCCCGGACGGAGCCGGTTCGTGCCCGGTCATGCGTCCCAGTGTAGTTATCGCCGGCGTCCGGGGACATGGTTATTCCGGCAATTAGGGGTAAGGGCCCTGGAAACACTTGTAATACAAGTTAGTAACTTATATCCTAAGGGTGTGGGCGAAGGAGCCCAGCCCCGCCTTTAGGAGAATCCATGAGCACCGTTGACCTGATCCGGCACGTCAAGCTGTCCACCGCCCGCCTTCCCCTCGCTGTTCCCATCAGTGACGCCAAGGTCTTCACCGGCCGGCAGAAACCCATGACCGAGGTGGTCTTCCTCTTCGCCGAGATCACCACCGAACTGGGACACACCGGCGTCGGCTTCAGCTACTCCAAGCGCGCCGGCGGTCCCGCCCAATACGCCCACGCCAAGGAAGTGGCCGAGGGCATCATCGGCGAGGACCCCAACGACATCGCCAAGATCTACACCAAGCTGCTCTGGGCAGGCGCTTCGGTGGGCCGCTCCGGCGTCGCCACCCAGGCGCTGGCCGCCATTGACATAGCCCTTTACGATCTCAAGGCCAAGCGTGCAGGCCTGTCGCTTGCCAAGTTCCTCGGCTCCTACCGCGACTCCGTCCAGACCTACAACACCTCCGGCGGCTTCCTCAATGCCACGCTCGACGAGGTCAAGGCCCGCGCCACCCAGTCCATTGAAGAAGGCATCGGCGGCATCAAGATCAAGGTGGGCCTCCCGGACAGCAAGGAGGACCTCCGCCGCGTTGCTGGGATCCGCGAGCACATCGGCTGGGACGTCCCGCTGATGGTGGACGCCAACCAGCAATGGGACCGCGCCACCGCCCTCCGCATGGGCCGGCAGCTCGAGGAGTTCAACCTCATCTGGATCGAGGAACCCCTGGACGCCTACGACTTCGAAGGCCACGCCCACCTGGCCCAGGTCCTGGACACACCCATCGCCACCGGCGAAATGCTCGCCTCCGTGGCTGAGCACAAGGGCCTCATCACCGCGAACGGCTGCGACATCATCCAGCCGGACGCCCCGCGCGTCGGCGGCATTACCCAGTTCCTGCGCCTCGCCGCCCTCGCGGACGAACGCGGCCTGGGCCTGGCCCCGCACTTCGCCATGGAAATCCACCTCCACCTCGCCGCCGCCTATCCGCGCGAGCCGTGGGTGGAGCACTTCGACTGGCTTGACCCGCTGTTCAACGAGCGCCTCGAAACCAAGAACGGCCGGATGATCGTCCCGGACCGCCCCGGCCTCGGCGTCACCCTCAGCGACCAGGCCCGCGCCTGGACAACCGAGTCCGTGGAGTTCGGCGCGTAACCTTGAAGCCATGAGCCGGAACCTCACCGCGGACCTCGCCGCCGACCTTCGAAACCGCATTGTTGACGGCGTGATCCAGCCAGGCGAGAAGCTTCCGAGCGAAAACACGCTGATCAGTGATTTCGGCGTCAGCCGCACCGTTGTCCGCGCAGCCCTTACCCGGCTCCAGGCCGAAGGGCTCGTGGAAACGGAGCGGGGACGCGGCAGCTTTGCCCTTACTCCGCCCTCCGATGGGCCCTCGGCAGCGCCGGGGGCCCGTCCGGTGGCCACCACCGAGGACCGGCTGCACATGCTGGAATTCCGGATGGGAGTGGAAACGGAAGCCGCCGCGCTGGCTGCCCGCAACCACTCCGAGCGCCAACTGCGGGCGGTGACCTCGGCGCTCGAGGAGTTCACGGCCAGCGCCGGACATCCGGCCCACGCCATGAAGTCAGACTTCGAATTCCACCGGGCCGTGGCCGCGGCATCGGGCAACCCCTTTTACTCGGACTGCCTCGCCGCGCTCGGCCAGACCATGATCGCCATGCCCCGCACGCGGCTGATGACCGACGTCGAGCATTACGCCCGGGACCACTTCGACCAGGTGGTGCAGGAACACCGCTCCATCGCCGAGGCCATTGCCGACGGCGATGAAGCAGCAGCCGCGGCCGCCATGCGCAGCCACCTGGCCAACTCCCGACGCCGGTTCAAGGCTTCCGCGCGCCCGTAGCCGCTGCAGCGGAAGCCTCCCCTGCCGAAACCTAAGCCTGTTCGCAAATCCGGACCATCAAGGGCCGGATCTGCGAACGAGCTTAGGTCCGGCACCCCTGGAGAATGCAAAAGAGCCCCGGTCCTAAGACCGGGGCTCTTTCATTTGCGTGCGCGAGGGGGGATTTGAACCCCCACACCCTTTCGGATACTGGCACCTGAAGCCAGCGCGTCTGCCGTTCCGCCACTCGCGCGCAACTTCTTTCGCCCGACAACGGCCGGTTTCCCGAATCCGCAGTCTTGCAAAAGCAGCGAGATCAAGCATAACGGACTGATGCGGAAAAACACCAATCGGGCTCCGGAAGGACCCGGGAAGCCCCGTTCAACGCAACGAAAAGAGGCCCCTTCGTGCCGCGGCAACCGGTGCCAACCCAGGGCCGGCCGTCCATGAAAACTGAACTTTTCCCGGCGCCCGGCCGTTGTGGATTAAGGTCATTCACAGGCCTGCCCAGTAGTATCGGATGTAGAGGTGGCTGCTGCAGGCAGGCGCACTGTTGAGTTGTGAACTGCACGGCAAGTGGGGTTCCGGTACGCAAACGGCCCCGCACGCGGGGGGAAAGGAGAAGAACCATGGGACTGCTGGACAAAGTTGAACGCGGCATTGAAAAGGCTGTCCGGGGCGTCTTCTCCACCGGCTCGAAGGCCCAGGTTGAACCCGTGGAGATCGCCAGCCGGCTCCGCCGCGAAGTGGACCACAAATCCCTCACGGTAGCGGCTGGACGGACACTGGTCCCGAACGTCTTTGACGTCCGGCTCAGTGACGACGACTTCCGCCGGGCCCAGGAATGGGGCACTCCGCTTGCAGAAGAACTGTGCGATGTTGTCATCAACCACGTGCGCAGCCAGGGCTACACCCTGCAGGGCTCGGTGCGGATCTCATTCCGCCGCGATGCGGAACTGCGCGCCGGGGACTTTGAAATTGCCTCCTCGACCGAAAAATCGACAGGCGCCCCCGGCAATCCACCGGCCCGCCCCAACCTTCCGGCCGCCCCCAGCCGCCAGCCCGTCAGGCTGCAGCCCGTGCTGGACATCGACGGGCAGCGTTACTCACTGAACGCCCCGTCCATCGTGCTGGGCAGGTCCTCGGAGGCCGACATCCACGTCGAAGACACCGGGGTTTCACGCCGGCACCTGGAAATCCGCACCGCAAACGGCGTCACGAGCGCCGTGGACATGGGCTCCACCAATGGAAGCTACGTCAACGGGCAAAAGGTTTCCGGAAGTACTGAACTTACTGACGGATCCACCATCACAATGGGACGGACAAAGATTATCTTCCGCCTGCTTCCTGCCAGCCCTGGTGGCAACGCATGAGCGACCTGACCATCACCGCGCTGCGGTTTGGCTTCCTGCTGCTCCTCTGGGTTCTGATCTTCAGCATCGTTTCGGCGATGCGCCGCGACCTCATGGTGGGCCGCAAGGCTGCTGCCGGGGCACCCACTGCGCGCCAGGTCCGCAAGAATCCGGAGCTCGCCGAGGCCCCGCCGCAGCCCGTCAAGCAGCAGGCCCGGCAACTCGTGGTGGTCGAGGGTCCGTTAAAGGGAACCACCCTTCCGCTGGCTGCCAGCCCCATCCTGCTGGGACGGGCGCAGGAAGCCACGCTGGTACTCGAGGACGACTACGCCTCCGGCCGTCACGCCAGGCTGTTCCCGCAGGGCAGCCGCTGGTTCATCGAAGACCTGGGCTCCACCAACGGAACCTACCTGGCGGACCAGCAACTTACCCGTGCGCTGCCCGTCGAGCCAGGCGTACCTGTGAGAATCGGCAAGACGGTCATTGAATTGAGGCCATAGCCGTGGCCGTCCCCGAGAACCCCGCTAACGGGCAGAAGCCCGCGGAGCGGCCCCTCATCATGCGGTTCGCCGCCCGGTCCGACGTCGGCCGGATCCGTTCCAAAAACGATGACTCGGCCTATGCCGGGCGCCACCTGGCCGTGGTGGCTGACGGCATGGGCGGCCATGCGGGCGGTGACGTCGCCTCCGCTGCCACCGTCCTGGACATGATCCACCTGGACCGCGATGACTACGACGGCGACGCCGGGACCATCCTCGCCGACGAGATCCAGACGGCGAACTCCCTGCTCTCGGAACTCGTGCACATCAACCCCAAGCTGGCGGGCATGGGCACCACGGTCACCGCCCTCCTGCTGGCCGAGGGAAAACTGCACTTCGCCCACATCGGCGACTCCCGGGCGTACCGCCTCCGGGACGGCGAGTTCGAGCAGGTCAGCGTTGACCACACCTTTGTGCAGCGGCTCATTGACGAAGGCAGGCTCAAGCCCGAGGAAGCGGAAACCCACCCGCACAAGAATGTCCTGATGCGCGTGCTCGGCGATGTTGATGCCAGCCCCGAGCTGGATCTGGACACCCTGGACGTGAAGCCGGGCGACCGCTGGCTGCTCTGCTCCGACGGCCTCAACTACGTCGCCGGCCATGCCGTGGAGCGCACCGTCAAGGAAACCAAGGACCTCCGGGAGTGCGTGGAAACCCTCGTTGACCTCACCCTTGAAGCGGGATCCCCGGACAACGTCACCGTCGTGATGGTGGAGATCGTGGAGGAAACGCCCGACGACGTCAGCACGGCCGCCGTCGACGTCATCCCTTCCGTCGGCGCCGCCAAGCCCGCTGCCGCGGCTGAGGCTCCCGGCGCACCGGCCGGGAACCAGTCCGAGGACGACGGCGAGCCCGATGCAGACAGCGCAGCGGAGCCGGCCTCGGAAAGGTCAGGGTCCAGCGTTGTGGAGCCGGCTTCCACCGACCCCCACCTGGGTGAACATCTGACCGCAGAGGTCCTCCGGGAAGAATTGTCCTCGCGTCCCCATGAACTTGTGGGGGCTGCGGCCTCGGCGGCCGAGACCGGCTCCATCCCCACCATCGGCGGACGCACCGTCGCTCGACGGGCGGCCACCCTCCTCACCCACAAGGCAGAACCGGCACAGGGCGACGAGGACGAAACCCTCGTCCCGCTGAAGCCCCGCCGGTGGATTACTTGGTCCATTGCCGGCCTGGTCCTCCTGGTTCTTGGTGTCGGACTGTGGCTGGGCTATGCCTGGACCCAGACCCGCTACTACGTGGGAGAGTTCGATTCGCGCGTAGCCATCTACAACGGCGTGTCCCAGCGGCTCGGGCCCATCCAGTTGTCCCGCCTTGAAACTGTCACGGAACTCCCGATGAGTTCCCTGCCTCCGTTCTCCCAGCAGCGGGTCCGCCAGACCGTTCCGGCCAATGACCTTTATGACGCCCAGCGGATCGTAAAGAACCTGGAGCTCACCGGCACCACGTCGCCGGAGGAGGGGTGCCCCACGGCGTCGGCTTCCGCCCCCGCCACGCAATCCGCTCCCGCCCCAACACCGACGGATCCGGCGGCCAGCCCCGCTGCCGAGGCATCTGCCTCTACTCCGGCAAGCCCGTCCCCCTCAGCCACTCCCACTGTTACCTGCGAGGTGGGCCAATGAGCCAGCTCAGCACTACTCCCAAACCACGCCGCAATGTGGAGCTTGCACTGCTCCTGCTGGCCCTCACCATCGGCATCGGCGCGAACATGCTGGTGGGCGTGGACCAGGAGAAGGCCTTTGACTCCGATTTCTGGTTCCAATCCAGCCTCCTGGCCGTAGCCGCGCTGGTCTTCCACGGCGTCCTTCGCTTCCGCGCTAAATATGCTGACCCGGTAATACTTCCGCTGGTGGTCGCCCTGAACGGTATTGGCCTGGCCATGATCCACCGGCTGGACGCGCCGGGCGACGACACCGGAAACAACCAGCTGCGCTGGACCCTGATTGCGATGGCCGTGGCCATCGCCGTGATCTGGTTCCTTAAAGACCACCGGATCCTGCGCCGGTTCACCTTCATCTCCCTTGCGGCCAGTGCACTCCTGCTCGTCCTGCCGCTGGTTCCGGGCATCAGCGCCGGCGAGATCCTGGGTGCCCGGGTGTGGATCAGGCTTGGCCCCATGACGTTCCAGCCCGGTGAAGTCGCCAAGATCACCCTGGCCATATTCTTTGCCGGGTATCTTTCCTCCAACCGGGACCTCATCCTGCTGGCGGGCCGGAAGATCGGGCCCCTGCAGTTCCCTCGCTTCAAGGACATGGGCCCCATGATCACGGCGTGGCTGGTCAGCATCGGCGTGCTCATCTTCCAGCGCGACCTGGGCTCCTCCATCCTGTTCTTCGGCCTGTTCATCGTGATGATCTACGTGGCCACCAGCCGGATCAGCTGGGTAGTCATCGGCCTGGCCCTCATCGCGGGCGGCGGGTTCGTGGCAGCCCAGGTGTTCTCGCACGTGCAGCTGCGCATCGACGGCTGGCTCAACGCCTTTACACCGGAGGTCTACGACCGCTTTCCCGGCGGAAGCCGGCAGATCATTCAGGGGCTTTTCGGTATGGCCAACGGCGGCCTGGTGGGCACCGGTCTGGGCCAGGGGCGCCCCGACCTGGTTCCCTTCGCCAACAGCGACATGATCATTGCCTCCCTGGGCGAGGAGCTGGGGCTGATTGGCCTCTTCGCCGTCGTCCTGATGTACCTCCTGCTGTTCACGCGCGGCTTCCGCGCTGCGCTGGGCACCCGGGACGCGTTCGGGAAACTCCTGGCGTGCGGCCTGTCCTTCGCGGTGGCGCTGCAGTGCTTTGTGGTGATCGGCGGTGTGACCCGCCTGATCCCCCTGACGGGCCTGACCACGCCGTTCCTGGCGGCGGGCGGTTCTTCCCTGCTGGCCAACTGGATCATTGTTGGCCTGCTGCTGATGATTTCGCATACAGCCCGCGGCCCTGTGGACACCACTCCCTTGCCTGCTGGCAAAGGTTCTGAAGCAACCGGCATTGATACTCCTACCGAGGCGGTGAAGCACCTGTGAACCAGGCAATACGGCATTCATGGGTGGCGGCCATCGCCATGTTTGCCCTCATCTTCGGGGCCATCAGCTACGTCCAGGTGATCGGCGCCGACGAACTCAAGGCGAACCCCTGGAACCAGCGCGCTGTCCTGCAAAGCTTCTGCAACGACCGCGGCGCCATCATCGTGGGTGGATCACCCGTGGCAGAGTCCGTGGAGACCGGTTCGGAGACCTGCGCCTTCCAGCGCACGTATCCGCAGCCGGAACTGTATGCGGGCATCACCGGTTACTTCTCGCAGAATTTTGGTGCCACCGCCCTGGAACAATCGATTGGAAGCGAGCTGGCCGGCGAGTCCGACCAGCTGTTCCTGGACCGGGTGGGGCAGCTGTTCCTCGGCAACCAGCCCAAGGGTGCGTCCGTGGAACTCACCATCGACCCCGAAATCCAGCAGCTCGCCTACAGCCTGATCCCGGACGGGCAGCGCGGATCCATTGTGGTCACCAACCCCAAGACCGGCGCCATCCTGGCCATGGTGTCCAAGCCCTCCTACAATCCGAACCTGGTGGCCACCCAGGACCTCACCGCGGCTGACGCCAGCATGGATGAACTGATCAAGGTTCCCGGAATCAACCTGAACCCGAACGTCAGCGGACCCACCGGTGAACAGCTCGCCCCCGGATCCGTGTTCAAGCTGGTGGACACCGCAGCGGCCCTTGCATCCGGCAAGTACAACAAGGACAGCGTGCTGCCCAACCCTGCGGAACTCCCGTTCGAAGGCATCCAGTACCGCCTGCCCAACTATGCGGGCGGAAACTGCTATACCCGGGACACGGCCAGCTTCGCTTTCGCGCTCCAGCAGTCCTGCAACACCCCCTTCGCAAGCATTGCCCTGGACCTGGGACGGGACGCCATCGCCGAACAGGCGGAGAAGTTTGGTTTCGGCCAGGACATGGGCGACCAGCTGAAGCTGGACTATGCCAGAGGCAACACCTTCCCCGACGACCTCGACGGCCCCGGGCTGGCGCAGTCCGTCATCGGCCAGAAGGACGTCCGTGCCACGCCCCTGCAGGTGGCCATGATGACTGCCGCGATCGCGAACGACGGCGTCCAGATGCAGCCCACCCTCATCAAGACCCTGCGGTCTCCGGACCTGCGGGTGATTGACGAACCGCAGCCGAAGTCGCTGCGGACCTCCACCACCCCGGACATCGCCAACCAGATCACGGAATGGATGGTGAGTGCGGTCAGCGAAGGCATCGCGAACCGGGCCGCCGTTCCCGGTGTCCAGGTGGCGGGAAAGACCGGAACCGCCGAACTGGGCAACGGGAGCAACAACTCCTGGTTTACCGGATTTGCCCCCGCAAACAACCCGCAGGTGGGTGTCACGATCGTCATGGAGGGCGTAGACATCACCACCGGCGCACAGCTGACCAGTCCGAACGCGAAGAGAATTTTTGAGGCGGTGTTGAATAAGTGAGGCCTACAACCGGAATCACCCTCGGCGGCAGATTCCAGCTGACCACGCGGATCGCGATCGGCGGCATGGGGGAAGTCTGGAAGGCGAAAGACCTCGTCCTGGGCCGCATCGTCGCCATCAAGGTGCTGAAGGAGGAATACACGGGTGATCCCGGGTTCCTTCAGCGTTTCCGTGCGGAGGCCCGCCATACAGCACTCCTGAACCATGTGGGCATCGCCAATGTCTTTGACTACGGCGAGGAAGAAGGCTCGGCCTACCTGGTCATGGAACTCGTTCCGGGCCAGCCGCTGAGCAGCATCATCGAACACGAGCAGGTGCTGTCCCCGGACCGGACCCTGTCCATCATCGCGCAGACCGCCCGTGCCCTGTCCGTGGCGCACGCCCAGGGCCTCGTGCACCGCGACATCAAGCCGGGCAACCTGCTGATCACGCCCGAAGGGCGAGTCAAAGTCACGGACTTCGGCATTGCCCGCCTTGCCGACCAGGTGCCCCTCACCCAGACGGGCCAGGTCATGGGCACCGCCCAGTACCTCGCTCCCGAGCAGGCAACGGGCCAGACCGCCACGGGATCCTCGGACATCTACTCCCTGGGCGTCATTGGCTATGAATGCCTCAGCGGGCACCGCCCCTTTTCTGGGGAATCGCAGATCGCCATCGCCCTGGCCCAGGTCAACGATGCTCCGCCGCCGCTGCCGGAAACCCTGCCCACGCCGGTACGTGCCCTCCTGATGTCCATGCTGGCCAAGGATCCCAAGGACCGGCCGGCCAACGCCATCAAGCTGGCCGAAGCCGCCGAAGCCATCCGCAACGGCGACGTCAGCGCCGCGCGCGCCGCCGTCCCCGGCATGCTGCTTTTTGACGCCCCGGATACGGGCCCCATTACTGCCCCTGTGGATACAGCCACGGCACCGACCGGAATCATCGGCGCCTCACGGGATTCATCACCAACTCCCACGTCTGCCTTGCCGGTGCTTGGTGCCGGCGCGGCCGGTGCAGCTGCCGGGGTGGCAGCCGGCGCTGCCGGTGCCTCGGCGGTTGATCCGGAGGGCCCCCAGAGCCAGCTGGCCCGCGCGAATGCCTTGGCCGCTGAGCGTACGTGGGTTCCGGAAGAAACAACGTACGACGACGAGCCCGCCGATGAGCCTGAACGTCGCGGCCGCAGCCCGTGGACTTGGCCGCTGATCGCGCTGATCCTGCTGGTGCTGTTCGCCCTGGTGGGGTTTTTCCTGAACCAGCAGGGAGTCCTCTTCCCCTCCAATAACGCCACGTCCAGCGCGCCGTCCAGCAGCCCGCCCGCCACGAGCGCAACCCCCACCAGCGCAACACCAACTCCCACTCCAACCCAAACGCGGAATACGCCGACGCCCACGCAGGAGCCCACGCCGGAGACTGTCAACGTGATACCTGCTGCTTACCTGGGCAAGGATTACCGCCAGGTCCAGTCGGAGCTGTCAAACCTGGGGCTTGCCGTGACGGTGGAGCCGCTGCAAACCAGCGAGGCCGCACCGGGAAGGGTAGTGGGACTAAACCCGACTGGACCCTTGCCCGTGGGATCGCCCATCACCGTGACCTACGCCGTGGCACCGCCACCAGCCACGACCAGCAGCGCTCCAGTTCCGGTCCAGACTGCGTCGCCCACCACCGCCCAATCTGCTCCTTCGCCCCGGCTGACCCTGCCCACGTGTGCCCCCGGCGAGACCCCGGGAACGCCGCCCACCTGCACGCCATAACCGCCAGGACGATCAGTGAACGAGTCACCGCGCACACCGTTGCACCGTGAGGACAGCCTCCCGGTGGATAACCAGCGTGTCCTGAGCGGCCGCTACGAACTGGGTGGCCTGATTGGCCGTGGCGGCATGGCGGACGTGTACCGCGGTGTGGACACCCGGTTGGGGAGGACCGTCGCCATCAAGCTGCTGCGGCCGGACCTGGCACGGGATCCCCAGTTCCAGGCGCGGTTCAAGCGCGAGGCCCAGGCTGTTGCCGCCCTGAACCACTCGTCCATCGTCGCCATCTATGACACCGGTGAACACCTGGTTCCCGACGGGTCGGCGGAAAACGTCCGGGTGCCCTACATCGTGATGGAGTTCGTCGAGGGCAAGACCATCCGCGACCTCATCCGGTCGAACGACGTCACCATTGACCGGGCCATCGACTACTGCCTCGGGGTCCTCGGTGCGCTGGAATACAGCCATAAGGCGGGCATCGTCCACCGGGACATCAAACCGGCCAATGTCATGTACTGCGAGGGTACCGATTCCGTGAAGGTGATGGATTTCGGCATCGCCCGCGCCATCGCCGATTCCTCAGCCACCATGACCCAGACACAGGCAGTGGTGGGCACCGCACAGTATCTCTCGCCGGAGCAGGCGAGGGGCGAGACCGTGGACGCCCGGAGCGACCTGTACTCGGCCGCCTGCCTGCTCTACGAAATGCTGACGTCCCGGCCCCCGTTCATCGGCGACAGCCCGGTATCCGTTGCGTACCAGCACGTCCGCGAAATCCCCGCGCCTGCCAGCAGCTTGAATCCGGAAGTAACGCCGGCACTGGACACCGTGCTGGCCAAGGCCCTGCAGAAAAACCGGGATGACAGGTTCCAGGACGCTGCCGCCTTCCGGCGTGCCCTGCGCGCCGCACGGTCCGGCGTTCCGGTGCCTGCCGTGGCCGCCTCCGAGGCTCCCACCGACCCGAACGACCATGTACCGGCGGCCGCTCCGGCGACCCAGGCTTTTGCGGCCACAGGAGCCAGCTTCCTGGACGATGCGCCCACTGGCCGGCTGGCCGTCACGGCATACGAGCCCGACGGCGGACCGGCCGTTGGGATGGAGGATCCCCGGGACGCCGAACCGCTGCCCCTGGGCCTTGTTCCGGAACGTGAGCCGACCGCCCGCCAGAAGTCACGCCGTCGTGCGTGGATCGCCACCCTGGTGGTTCTTACCCTGCTGGTCCTGGCCGGAGGCGGGCTGTGGCTGTACAACACGGTAAACCGGCCCGAACCGGCACCGCCCAAGGTGCAGATTCCGGTGGTGGCCACCTTGACCGAATCGGCGGCACTGCAGGAACTCTACAACGCGGACCTGAAGCCGCGGATTGTCCGCAGCCAGAACGACACCGTCCCCAAGGGCCAGGCCATCGGCACCGACCCGGCATCCGGTGTTTCCCTGGATCCCGGCGCCGAAGTGGTCCTGAATATCTCCGAGGGGCCCAGTGCGGTCAAGATCCCGGAGAGCCTCCCGGGCAAGACAGAAGCGGCAGCGCGCGATATTTTGCGGCAAAGCGGCCTGGTGGGGGCGCCGTCCACCACGACAGCCAACAGCGCCTCTGTACCTGCCGGAATCGTCATCACCACCAGTCCTGCCCCCGGGCAGATGGTGGGAGTGGGAACCAGTGTTGAACTGGTGGTGTCCACCGGCAAGGTGGCTGTCCCCGAACTGCGCGGGCGTACCCGTGAGGAGGCCGAGGCTGCCCTCAAGGAGCTGAGCCTGGTTCCCGCCGTCATCGAGGCGGAGAATGCCCAGGTGGAGCCGGGAAGGGTGATGGAGCAGAGCGACCCAGTCAACGCCGCCGTGGAGCAGGGCAAGACCGTGACCATCGTGGTGGCCAAGGCGCCGCCTCCGCCGCCGTCGCCCTCCCCGACACCAACCCCCACGCCCACGCCCACGCCCTCACCCACGTCGTCCCGGAGGGGATGAGCCGGAGCGGGGCGCCCGGGGGCGTGCCAGGGTCAGTGCTGTCAGGCCGGTGCTGTCAGGTTGGGGCTGTCAGTTCAGTGCTGGATGAGCGGGCTCAGTTTGGCTGCCCGCGCGGCTGCGCCCGCCATGCCCAGCGACTCCAGCCAGTTGCCCAGCATCTGGTAGCCGCCCTCGGTCAGGACCGATTCCGGGTGGAACTGCACCCCGCAGAGGGGGGCGGTGCGGTGCTGGAGGCCCATGATGACGCCGGAGGCCGTTTCAGCGGTGACCTCAAGGACATCGGGAATGGACTCCCGGACAGCGGCAAGCGAGTGGTAGCGCGTGGCCGTGACGGGGGAGGGGAGCCCGGCGAAAACGCTGGTTCCGATGTGTTCAACGAGTGACGTCTTGCCGTGCATGAGCTCGGGGGCGTGTGTCACCTTGCCGCCGAATGCCTCCGCCAGCGCCTGGTGCCCCAGGCAGACGCCAAACATCGGGACGCTGTTTTCACCGCACCACTTGATCAGCTCAATGCAGACGCCGGCCTCGGCCGGGTTGCCGGGGCCGGGCGAGATCAGGACGCCGTCGCGGGTGCTGGCCAGCTCGATGGCCTCGGCCAGGGTGACGTCGTCGTTGCGGACCACGGTGGTCTCGGCGCCGAGTTCCTGGAGGTAGCCCACCAGGGTGTAGACGAAGCTGTCGTAGTTATCCACCACGAGGATCTTGGTTGTGGTCATGGCTGGCTTGCTGCACCAATCGTTGAGTCAGTGAACTGGGTGTACTCGGACATCCACGGAAAAAGGAACTGCACCATCAATACCAGTGCGACGGCGATGAGTACCAGTGAGGTGACGATCCTGAGCCACAGCGGCCCGGGAAGGTGGCGGAAGATCCAGCCGTACATGCTCAGCCCTTTCCGATCGCTGCGGCCACCTGGGCTGCGATTTCCGCCGGCGGCCCGGCCGATGCGGGGCGCCAGCTGTCCAGCAGGGCGTAGGCAATGATGCGTTCTTCCGCACCGAAGCGCGGGTTGCAGCTGGTCATGGTCAGGAAGCTTTCGGTGGGGGTGACGCCCGGAAGGGTCGGCACGGGTTCCAGGACGTCGGTGCGGGAGGGCATCACGATCTGGTTGTTGCGGAACACATAGACGTAGTAGCCGTCCTTGGTCTGGACGTAGATCTTGTCGCCGGGGACCAGGGTGTGGATATTATCCAGCACGGCACCGTGCGTCTGCCGGTGCCCTGCGACCGCGAAGTTGCCCACGGCGCCCGGCATGGCGGTGTTGGCGTAGTGGCCCAGGCCCAGGGTGTCCAGGACATCCCCGGTGGTTCCCTGCACGATGGGCCGGGTGTAGTTGGCGCCGAACCGGGGGATGTACATGATGCCGATCGTCCCTGCGTGGCCGGGGGCGGCCGCCACTACGGGCGCCCCGAAATCCTCGACGGCCGGCGGAGCGGCAGCATCAGGGGTTTCGGGGGCTGCGCCGCCGAAGTCCTGGGCGAATTCCTTGATGACTTCACTCTGTTTGGCGTCGGATTCCACGTTGGTCCACCACAGCTGCCAGGCGACGAACAGCAGGAGGATGATGCCGGCGGTAATCAGCAGCTCACCGAGCACCTGGATGGTTCCGCGCAGAATTCCGCCGCCGGCAGCTGGCGCAGCGGCCGGCCTCACCTTCTCCTGCAATACCACGCGTTCTCCTCGGGGCGGTTCCGGTGGGCACCGGCGGCCCGTGAACTCCGGCTAGAATTGGCTGCTAGTAAGAATCCAGATTTGACCAAGATCGCGCAGACCGCTGGCAATTTCCTTCTTGCAGGATATCAAGCCCGGGACGCCGAGCTTGCCTCAGCCCGCCAAGGAGAGCCAGTGCCCGAGTCAAAGCCGCGCAAGAAGACTGCCAGCACAGCCGAGAAGGCTTCCCCCCAGGCATACAAACCAAATCCGGTGTGGTTCAAGCCCGTGATGTTTGGCTTGATGATTATTGGCCTGTTCTGGATCATCACGTTCTACATCAGCGAGGGACGTTTTCCCGTCCAGGCGTGGGAATCATGGAACATCGTGGCCGGCTTTGGCATCGCCATCGTGGGCTTCCTGATGACCACGCGCTGGCGCTCCTAGACTTTTCCACACCACCCACGGGCCCATTCCGCCGGGAGATACGTATGGCAGCTGACACGTCAGGCGTGGTGGTGGGCGACGACGGCCTGGCCCGGCCGGCCTGGGCATCAGTGGATCCGCTGATGCGGGACTACTACGACCATGAATGGGGCCTTCCGGTCACGGACGAACGTGGCCTGTACGAACGTATTTGCCTGGAAGGCTTCCAGTCGGGGCTTTCCTGGGCCACCATCCTGCGGAAGCGTCCGGCTTTCCGTGCCGCCTTCGCGGACTTTAATCCCGATGCCGTGGCGTTGTTTACCGACGCTGACGTGGAACGCCTCCTGCAGGACCCCGGCATCGTGCGGAACAGACTGAAGATCCTGGCCGCCATCAGGAACGCCCGGGCCACTCTCGCCCTGCGGCAAGAGGGCGGCCTGGTGGACTTCGTCTGGAAATTCCAGCCTGCAGAGACTCCACAGCCGGTGGTACACACCGATATCCCCACCCAGTCCGAGGAGTCCGTAGCGCTCTCCAAAGCCCTCCGCAAAAAGGGCTTCTCCTTCGTTGGGCCAACTACCATGTTCGCCTTGATGGAAGCCATTGGAATGGTGGACACACACCTCGTGGACAGCCACCGGAGGGGTTCATCAGGGGTATGGACCGTCTCTACCGGCTAGCGGGTTCTCCCCAGCTGTTGGGAAAGTTATCCACAGTGTTGAAAACCTGCGGATAACCATGGGCAGCCCGGGCCGAGGGCCAGAACTGGGGCCAACTTCCGAATCACGCCCCCGAAATGCAGTTATTAACAGTGTGGAATACCTGTGGATAAACAATCGCGGGCGCGGAGAGCCGCTCCAGGTCAGCGCTCCCGGCGCACAGGATGGTGGCTGGTGATGGAGATGCGGTTGAAGGCGTTCATGCTGGCAGCCGCCCAGCTCACTACCGAGAATTCCTCTTCGGTCAGATAGTCACGGGCAAAACCCTCCTCCTGCTCACGCCGCCGCTCGGAGGGGAGTTCGGTGATGCTTTCGACCAGGGCCAGTGCGGCGCGTTCCTTCTCCGTGAACAGTGCCGTGTCCCGCCACGCCGGAAGCACGGCCAGCCGCTGGGAAGTTTCACCCGCCTTCAGCGCGTCCCTCACGTGGAGGTCCAGGCAGTAGGCGCAGCCGTTGATCTGGGAAATCCGCACGTTGAGGAGTTCCAGGGTCTTCGCGTCGATGCCGGCGTCCTGCGCAGCTTCCTTGATTTTGAGTGCCAGCCCGTTAATGGCCCGCCAGAGCGCAGGATGCTGCTTGTCGAGGAAGATGTGCTTGGTGGTGGCGGTCAAGGTTTCCTCCTGGAAGCCGGCGGCAGGATAAGACCATCAGAAGCTTATCCACTTACCAACATCCCGATACCCACAAGTTATCCACAACTGTGGAAACAGCTGGGGGAAAATTCGGCGTCCGAGGCCTGCACGTTGCCATCCGCCGGGATTCTCCAAGCGGAATGACATGGGCGGAACTTATTAACAGTGTGCATAAGGCTGTTGATTCACACCCTCTCGCGGCACGGCGGGCACGGAAAAGCCACAGCTAAGCGCGACTTTTCCACAGTTCGGCGCAGCAGGGGCATTTTGTCCACTTAAGCACATGCCTATCCCCAAGAGTTATCCACAGGTGTGGAGAAATACAGGCGCCAAACGGGGAAAACCCCGGCAACGCGGCGCGAAAGTTGCTGGTTCTTATGAATCACAGGCGTGTAAGTTACCAACACTGTGGATAACGGCTGTGGAAAACAAAAACCCCCGGCGCCGTGAGCGCCGGGGGTTTTGTGATGGAAACTGTCCAGGTGGGGGTTCGCGGGTATTACATGGAGACGCGGGCCCATACCGCCACTGCGAGCAGGACCAGTACCGCCACCAGGCCTGCGGCCTGGATCAGCCCCTGGCGGCGTCCGCGGGGTGTGTAGGCGAGCACCGCCGCACAGAGCCCGCCCGTGATGAGGCCTCCCAGATGCGCCTGCCACGCGATTTGGGGGATGAGGAAGCCGATGACGCCGTTTATCGCGATCAACACCCACAGCTGGCGGGTGTCGCCGCCCCGGTGCCGCTGGACCAGCAGCATGGCGCCGAAGAGCCCGAAGATGGCGCCGGAAGCACCCACCACACCATAAAGCGGAAGGCCCGGCTGGTACAGGGGAGTGAGCAGGAGATAGCCCACAGAGCCGCCGATCGCGGAAATCAGGTAGAGCGCCAGGAACCGGGCCCGCCCCAGCAGCGGTTCAAGGGCCTGGCCAAACGCCCAGAGCATGTACATGTTCAGCGCGATGTGAAGGATGAACCCCTGGGAGTGCAGGAATGCGGCCGTGAGCATCCGCCATGGCTCAAACTGCCCGTAACGCGGCTCGGCATAGATGTTCGCAAAGCCCAGGCTCTGGTAGACGGCGTCGTTGGGGATCAGCCACTGCAGGACGTACAGCACCGCGCAGACGGCGATGATCCCAAACGTCACCATAGGTTTGCCGGTGGCAACGGCGCCGCCGTAGACGGTCCGTACTTCCGGCGTCGTACGCCTTGTTTCGTTGACGCAGTCAACGCATTGGAATCCGACGGCGGCCGCCCGCTGGCAGTCGGGGCACGCGGGGCGCCCGCACCGCTGGCATCGCACATACGAAGGCCGGTCCGGGTGCCGGGGGCACACCGGGACCTGGGCGGACGGCTCAGCCGACGGAATTCCGTAACTCATGGTGCGGTATTACAGCTGTTCGATGTCGATGCTGTTAATGGTGACGTCCTCCACCGGGCGGTCGCCCATGCCGGTGCGGACACCCTCGATGGCGTCAACAACCTTCTTGGATTCGTCGTCCGCCACCTCGCCGAAGATGCTGTGCTTGCCCTGAAGCCAGTCGGTGGGGATGGTGGTGATGAAGAACTGTGAGCCGTTGGTGCCCTTGCCCATCTGGATGCCGGCGTTGGCCATGGCCAGCTTGTAGGGCTGGTTGAAGCTGAGCTCAGGGTGGATCTCGTCGTCGAACCGGTAACCGGGGCCACCCGTTCCGCGGCCCAGCGGATCGCCGGCCTGGATCATGAAGTCCTTGATGATGCGGTGGAAGATGGTTCCGTTGTACAGCGGGGTGCCGGTCTTGTCCTCGCCGGTTTCGGGGTGGGTCCACGCCTGCTCGCCGGTGGCGAGGCCGATGAAGTTCTTGACGGTCTTGGGCGCATGGTTCCCGAAGAGGTTAACCCTGATGTCGCCGAGGCTCGTGTGGATGGTTGCTGTTGCAGTTGCGATGGCAGTCATAGGGCCCATTCTTCCACGCCGTCCAAGGGCGCAGGCGGCCTCGGCAACAGTTCCGCGCTGGGTGAAATCTGCCTAAAATCCGCCGTGTGAATAGCCGGTGATGACCAAGCCACGTAGGCTAACCACAAACCGTCACATTAATCGGGAGGTAGTTGTGAAGAAATCGGATCGTATTGCCCGTGACCTTGAGCTGTCAGTCATTGGCGCCGTTGAGAATGCCAAGGATTGGGCGGGCCCCCGAGTGGAAGCAGCTGTGGACTGGGCTGTTCCTCGCCTCCAGCACAGCCTGGACACCGCATCTCCCAAGATCCAGGAAGGCCTGAAGTCGGCGGCGCACAACCTGGCGGACGGCGTGGCCACCGTGACTCCCCGGATCCAGGACGGCCTGGCGCAGCTCGCCCCCAGGATCAATGACGCCGTGGAAGGCGCCTCCCCGCGGCTGCATGAAGCGCTGGACAAGGCCACCCCGGTGGTCTTGAGCGCCCGCGACCGCGTCGTCGTGGAGTACCTGCCCCGGCTGTCGGACCAGATCGGCCACGCTTCCGAGGCCGTGCATCGCACCCTGGAGAACACCCCGGCCCGCGTTGACGCCGTCGCGCAGAAGCTTGGTGACGTGGGAATCGTCCACATCATCCAGGAGCAGGCCCAGGCCACGGGCAGCCAGCTGAAGGCGGCCGCCACCGGAGCAGGACGTACCGTCGGCATCCAGCTGGCACAGCCGGAGCCGCCCAAGAAGCAGCGCGGCTGGCTGGTCTTTGGCGTCATCGCCGCGGCGGTCGCTGCAGGAGTTGCGGCCTGGAAGGCCTCCAAGCCGGTCGAGGACCCCTGGAAGACCCCGTCGCCCGTCACGTCCACGCCGGCTCCGGTCCCCGCAACGACGGTCAATGACGTCAAGGAAACCACCCTGGACGCCTCGGACAAGGCGGCAGACGCCACCGCGTCCTTCGCAGCCGCCGGTGGGGACAAGACCTCCGGTGCTGCGGACGCCGCCAAGGAAAAGGCCGAGGACGCTTCCGACAAGGCCAAGCACGTGGCCGAGGATGTTTCCGACAGCACTGCCACGGTTGCCGCCGACGCCAAGTCGGCCACCAGGAGCAACGCAGACAAGGGCAGCACCCAGGCCTAGTCACAGCATGCACCGGAAGGGGTCCCGTTGTACGGGGCCCCTTCTGCTGTCTCCGGGACTCCTAATCTTCATTCGATGTCCTGCTTCCCCTTCCGGGCAGGACTGCCGGGCGGTGCTAGATTTGAGGTGATGTCAGCCGATCAATCCCTTGGGGATGCCTTGAACGACGCAGCCGAGCTGCCCCGTGTGTCCATCGTTATCCCGGCGTACAACGAGGAGAGCGTCATCCGGCAGTGCCTTATAGCTGCCATCTACCAGTCCGTCCCTGCCCACGAAATCATCGTGGTGGACAACCTTTCCAAAGACCGCACAGCTGACATCGTGCGGCAAATGCAGCTTGAGTATCCGGAAAGCCCCCTTATCCTGTTGAGCCAGGACCGGGAACAGGGACTGATTCCCACCCGCAATTTCGGCCTGGACAACGCAACGGGTGACGTCCTGGGCCGCATCGATGCTGATTCGGTGCTGGAGCCCGACTGGGTGGAGCAGGTGCAGCGGGCGTTCCTCGATTCCTCGGTCCAGGCAGCCACCGGCCCGGTGGTCTACTACGACATGCCCATGCGCCGCTTCGGGCTCAAGGCCGACGACAAGATGCGCCAGCTGATGCTGAAGCTGGCCAAGCACCAGTACCATTTCCTGTTCGGGTCAAACATGGCCTTGCGCGCCTCCGCCTGGGCAACCATCCGGGCTGAGACCTGCCGCGATGAGCGGGATGAGATGCACGAGGACATCGATTTGTCCCTGCACCTGGCCGACCACGAACTCAAGATCCAGTACTGCCCGCAGATGGTCTCCGGGATGTCCGCGCGGCGGCTGGAGGACTCACCCCGGGACTACCGCTACTACGTGACGCGGTTCGACCGCACCTACAAGGCGCACAACGTCAAGAAGATGGCGCTGAAGGCTCCCATGGTGGTCTTCTTCTCGGTGTATTTCCCGGCCAAGATCCTGCGGGCCATCCACACCGTCAATACAGCACAGCCGGTCCGCCGCGGCGGCCAGTAGCCGCCACTCTGCTAGTCGGTGCCCAGCTCCGCCAAGGGACGGTCCGACGGCGGTTCGTCCCCGGGTGCCCTGTTCCGCCGCCCTGCCCTCCCGGGCTTCTGTCCGAGGACGACGACGGCGAGTCCCGCCAGGATGAGGCCGAGCCCGGCATAGGTGCCGGCGGGAAGCGTCTCCCCGAGGAAGACGGCCGCCAGCAGGGCGGCGCCCGGAATCTCGAGGAGGATGATCATTGAGACCAGGAGCGGGCTCATGGTGGCCAGCAGGTGGTTGAAAGCAGTGTGGCCCACCAGTTGCGCGCACACGGTGATGGCAAGGATTCCCAGCCATCCCGCCGCCTCGAAGCCCGCCAGCGGCTGGCCTGCCAGCACTGCCATCAGTGCCACCAAGGCAGCGCACATCCCGTAGCACAGGGTTGTGTACGTTCCCGTGGTCATGCTCTGCCGGGCCTTGCCCCCTGCCAGGGTGTAGAGGCCGGCAAGCGCTCCGCCGGCCACGGCGAGGAGGTCACCCAGCAGCACGTTCGGGGACGAGCCCATGTCGAACCCCGTGATGGCCACGACGCCCGCGAAGGCGATGCTGAGCCCCGCCATCACCTGCCAGCGGTGGCGGATGCCGCGGAACAGCTGGAAGACGGCAATCCAGGCTGACTGCAGGCAGACCAGCGCGGTGGCCGCGGCAACGGACGTCAGTTGCAGCGAGGTGATGAAGCAGGCGAAGTGGAGGGCCAATGCGACGGCGGCCAGCAGCGACCAGTGGAACTCACCGCGGGTGACCCTGCCGAACTGGCCGGGTTCACGGACAAGGGTGGGGGTGGCCATAACGGCCGCTCCGATGGCATTCCGCCAGAAGGCGATAGCCAGGGCACTGACGCTGGTGGCACCCAGGGTAGCCGCAATCAGCGGGCCGGAAGAGGCAACACCCAGGACACCCAGGGCCGCGAGTAAGAGGTTCACTGTCCAACCCTAATGTCGGTACCTGCGGGGCAAAACAAAAGTCCCGGCCGGCGTTTCCGCTGACCGGGACTTTCCTATGGTGGAGGCACGGGGACTCGAACCCCGAACCCCCTGCTTGCAAAGCAGGTGCGCTACCAATTGCGCCATGCCCCCATAAGAAGCAACCCGTCAATCATACCCTAGAACCGGAGAGCCTTTGACCAGCTCCCGGGCCGGGCGTCCAGGCTAGTCCACCGTATCGGTTGACTTGCTCCAGACATCTTTCCGGGCTTCGGATTCCTGTGCTTTCCGGTAGACCAGGACGCCTGCGATTGCAGCTGCAAGTACCAGCAACTTCTTCACATGCTCCCCGTTCCGGCCCGGCTGCGGGTTACCCCGAACCAAACCTCCAGTTGAACCTGCACAGGTTCCGTGGGCGTACCAGGACTTGAACCTGGGACCTCTTCGTTATCAGCGAAGCGCTCTAACCGCCTGAGCTATACGCCCCGATGCCTCATCGGGCCGAGACATGACTTTACAGCACATCCCGGCCCGATCTCAAATCGGGCCTTTCCGCCGGCCTGAAGCCGTCGGAAACGGGGTCCTAATCGTCGGTGAGGGTAACGCCGATGCCGCCCACAAGGGTGGCGGAGATGTTGTACAGCACGGCGGACAGCATGGACAGCGCCGTCAGGAGGACCACGTTCACCACGGCGATGATGGTGGCGAATGAAGCCACCTGTCCCAAGGATGCGACCTTCTTCAGTTCGAAGCCGCCGCCTTCGGAGCCGGCCAGCGTGCCGAGCAGGCTGTCCACTTGGTCGAAGATGCCGGTGAGGTCAAGGACGGTCCACAGGACGATGGCAGCCACCACTGTGACGATTCCCAAAGCCACGGACAGCAGGAACGCCATTTTCAGGACGGACCAGGGGTCAACCCTGCTGACCAGCAGCCGGGCCCGCCGGACTTTTGCCTTTGGCGCCGGCTTGACCAGCCCCGGCGTTCCCTGCCCGGGAGCCACAGCGGCAGGACGGGGGCCCTGCGCCGGCCGCTGGCCGGGCTGGCCCTGCGTTCCCTGCGGGCCCTGGACGGGACGCTGGCCGGGGACGGCAGGACGCTGGCCCGGCGCACCGGCAGGCGCTGCCGGCCGCTGCTGCGGACGAACGGGGGCGTTCACGCGGGGCGCCGCCGAGGGCCGGTTTCCGTCGGGAACAGTACTGTTCGGCTTGGGAAATGAGTCGGAATTACTCACTCGTTACCTCCGTGTTGTCTTCGTTCGGCTCAGCGTCGCCCGAGGCGTCCTCTGACTCAACGGCCGGTGATTCTTCTGCCATTGCTGGCGCGGCGGATTCCCCGGGGGTCCCGCCATCTTCAGCCAACGTTACGTCATCCTCCAGCGATTCCTCGCCCTCAAGACCCCGTTCGCTGTTCCGTGCCACTTCGATGATCCGGTCGTTCTTGTCCGGCTTCGCAAAGATGACGCCCATGGTGTCGCGCCCCTTGGCAGGCACGCCGGCCACCGAGGACCGTACAACCTTGCCGCCTTCCATGACCACCAGCACTTCATCTTCCTCCTGGACGATGAGCGCCCCCACCAGGTCGCCGCGTTCCTCGGCAAGCTTGGCCACCTTGATGCCCAGGCCGCCGCGGCCCTGGAGGCGGTATTCCTCCACTGCGGTGCGCTTGGCGTAGCCTCCCTCGGTCACGATGAACACGTAGGAACCGTCTGTGACCACGTTGGCGGCGAGCAGCTCGTCGTCTTCGCGGAACTTCATGCCGGTGACGCCGGACGTGGCCCGGCCCATGGGCCGGAGCGCGTCCTCGGTGGCAGTGAAGCGGATGGACTGGCCCTTGCGCGACACCAGCAGCAGATCGTCGGTTTCGGACACCAGCTGCGCCGAGACCAGTTCGTCGCCGTCGCGGAGGTTGATGGCGATCACGCCGGCGGAACGGTTGGTGTCGTAATCCTCAAGCCGCGTCTTCTTGACCAGGCCGCGCTTGGTGGCGAGGACCAGGTACGGTGCCTGCTGGTAGTCCTTCAGGTCCAGGACCTGGGCAATGTGTTCGTCAGGCTGGAACGCCATCAGGTTGGCTACATGCTGACCCTTGGCGTCCCGGCCGGCTTCCATCAGCTCATAGGCCTTGGCGCGGTACACCCGGCCGAGGTTGGTGAAGAACAGGAGCCAGTGGTGGGTGGTGGTGACGAAGAAGTGTTCCACCACGTCGTCCCCGCGGAGCTGCGCGCCCTTGATGCCCTTGCCGCCGCGCTGCTGGGAGCGGTAGTTGTCGCTCCGCGTGCGCTTGACGTAGCCGCCGCGGGTGATGGTGACCACCATCTCCTCTTCGGGGATGAGGTCCTCCATGGACATGTCGCCGTCGTAGCCCATGAGGATCCTGGTGCGCCGGTCATCGCCGTGCTTGTCCACGATCTCGCCGAGTTCGGTGCTGATGATCTCGCGCTGCCGCTGCTCGGAGCCCAGGATCGCGTTGTACTCGGCGATCAGTGCCTCGAGTTCGGCGTGCCGGTCCTGGATCTTCTGGCGTTCCAGGGCGGCGAGGCGGCGCAGCTGCATGTCCAGGATGGCCCGGGCCTGCAGTTCGTCGATGTCCAGGAGCTCCATGAGTCCGTCACGTGCTGCTTCGGTGGTGTTCGACGCGCGGATGAGGGCGATGACCTCGTCCAGCATGTCCAGGGCCTTGAGCAGCGCCCGAAGGATATGTGCTTCTTCTTCCGCCTTGCGCAGGCGGTAGCGGGTGCGCCGGGCAATGACGTCCATCTGGTGCGTCACCCAGTGGCGGATGAAGGCATCCAGGCTCAGGGTGCGGGGCACGCCGTCCACAATGGCCAGCATGTTGGCGGAGAAGTTGCTCTGCAGTTCGGTGTGCTTGTAGAGGTTGTTCAGGACAACCTTGGGCACGGCGTCGCGCTTGAGGACGATGACCAGCCGCTGGCCGGTGCGGCCCGACGTTTCATCGCGAAGGTCGGCGATGCCCTGGATCTTGCCGTCCTTGACCAGTTCGGCGATCTTGATGGCCAGGTTGTCCGGGTTGGCCTGGTACGGAAGCTCGGTAACCACAAGGCAGGTGCGGCCCTGCAGTTCCTCAACGTTAACCACCGCACGCATGGTGACGGAACCGCGGCCGGTACGGTAGGCGTCCTCGATGCCCTTGTGGCCCAGGATGGTGGCGCCGGTGGGGAAATCGGGGCCCTTGACCCGCAGCAGGAGTTCTTCGAGCAGTTCCTCGCGGCTGGCGCCGGGGTTGGCCAGGTACCACTGAACGCCGTCTGCCACTTCGCGGAGGTTGTGGGGCGGGATGTTGGTGGCCATGCCGACGGCGATGCCGGAGGACCCGTTGACCAGCAGGTTGGGGAACCGGGCCGGAAGGATGGTGGGTTCCTGGTTTTTGCCGTCGTAGTTGTCCTGGAAGTCGACGGTTTCCTCGTCAATGTCCCGGACCATCTCCATGGCCAGCGGCGCCATCTTGGTTTCGGTGTAACGCGGTGCGGCAGCCCCGTCGTTGCCGGGGGAACCGAAGTTTCCCTGGCCGAGTGCCAGCGGGTAGCGCATGGTCCAGTCCTGGATCAGGCGGACCAGGGCATCGTAGATCGCGGTGTCGCCGTGGGGGTGGTACTGGCCCATGACTTCGCCCACCACGCGGGCGCACTTGTTGAAGGAACGGTCGGGGCG
Source organism: Arthrobacter sp. 210 2 (assembly GCF_059093025.1). Lineage (NCBI taxonomy): Bacteria > Bacillati > Actinomycetota > Actinomycetes > Micrococcales > Micrococcaceae > Arthrobacter > Arthrobacter sp. 210 2. Next base: position 224,723 of record NZ_JBNHIE010000003.1, on the reverse strand, counting down.
GTAGCCGCCGTCGAACATCGCGTAGAGAACGCGTCGGTGGACGGGCTTGAGTCCGTCACGGACGTCGGGGAGGGCACGGCCCACGATGACGGCCATGGCGTAGTCCAGGTAGGACCGCTGCATTTCCGTCTGCAGGTCCACCTGCTCCACACGGTCAATCAGCACGTCGCCTTCAAGAACGGTGTCCGGGGTCCCGGCGTCTGATGCCGGGGTCTCGGGTGTTTCGTCGCTCATTTATTTATTTCCGTTTCAGGTATATGTCAGGTTCTGAATATTTAGGAGCGGCGCTCTAGATATCCAGGAACCGGACGTCCTTGGCGTTCTGCTGGATGAAGTTGCGGCGTGATTCCACGTCTTCGCCCATGAGGACAGAGAAAATCTGGTCAGCGGCGAGGGCGTCGTCCATGGTGACCTGCAACAGGGTACGGTTGTCCGGATCCATGGTGGTGTCCCACAGCTCGGTGTAGTCCATCTCGCCAAGACCCTTGTAGCGCTGAATGCCGTTGTCCTTGGGAATCCTGCGGCCTGCGGCCTGGCCGGCCACCAGCTTGGCGTCGCGTTCCCGGTCGCTGTAGACGTAGTCGTGGGCCGCATTGGACCACTTGATCCGGTACAGCGGGGGCTGCGCCAGGTAGACGTAGCCGTTTTCGATGAGGGGCCGCATGTAGCGGAACAGCAGGGTCATCAGCAGGGTGGTGATGTGCTGGCCGTCCACGTCGGCATCGGCCATCAGGACGATCTTGTGGTACCGCAGCTTCGAAAGGTCGAAGTCTTCGCCGATGCCCGTGCCGAAAGCGGTGATCATGGACTGGACCTCGGCATTGCCCAGGGCCTTGTCCAGGCGTGCGCGCTCCACGTTCAGGATCTTGCCGCGGAGGGGCAGGATGGCCTGGGTTTCGGGGTTGCGGCCGCGCTTTGCGGATCCGCCTGCGGAGTCACCCTCCACGATGTAGACCTCGCACTTCTCCGGGTCCTTCGAGGAGCAGTCGGAGAGCTTGCCGGGCATGCCGAAGGATTCCAGGGGGCTCTTCCGGCGGGCGTTGTCCCGTGCCTTACGTGCCGCCATGCGGGCCTGCGCTGCGGAAATTGCCTTACGGATGACATCACGGGCCGGGCCCGGGTTTCGTTCCAGCCAGTCGCCGAGTCCATCAGTGACCACGCGCTGGACGAAGCCCTTGACCTCGGAATTGCCGAGCTTAGTCTTGGTCTGGCCCTCGAACTGGGGCTCGGACAGCTTGACGGAGATGACGGCGGTCAGGCCTTCGCGGATGTCGTCACCGGTGAGGTTGTCGTCTTTTTCCTTGATGATCCCCTTTTCCCGCGCATAGCGGTTGATCAGGGAGGTCATGGCAGCGCGGAAGCCCTCTTCGTGGGTTCCGCCCTCGTGGGTGTTGATGGTGTTGGCGTAGGTGTGGACGCTCTCGGAGTAGGCGTTGGTCCACTGCATCGCCATTTCCAGGGCAATCCGGCGTTCCTTGTCCTCGGTTTCGAAGGCGATGACGTCTTCGTGGACAACGTCCACCTTCTTGCCGGAGTTCAGGTGCTTGACGTAGTCCAGGAGGCCTTCGTCGTACTGGTACACCACGGTGCGGTGCTCCGCGCTGACCTCGCCTTCGGTGGCGATGGCGTCCAGGTCAAGATCGGCATCGGCTTCATCCTTGGCGGGTGCGCGTTCGTCCGTCAGAGTGATGCGCAGGCCCTTGTTGAGGAAGGCCATCTGCTGGAACCGCGCGCGGAGGGTCTCAAAATCGAACTCGGTGGTTTCGAAGATTGCCGGGTCCGGGTAAAAGGTCTGGGTGGTGCCGGTGCGGTCGGTCTCTTCGCCCTTGACCAGGCTGCCCTGGGGCTTGCCGCCGTCAGCGAAGGACATGCGCCAGACGTGGCCCTGGCGGCGGACCTCGGTGTCCACGCGGCTGGACAGCGCGTTGACCACCGAGATGCCCACGCCGTGCAGGCCGCCGGAAACCGCGTAGCCCGCGCCGCCGAACTTGCCGCCGGCGTGCAGGATGGTCATGACCACTTCGACGGTGGGCTTGTGCTCTGTGGGGTGCATATCCACGGGGATGCCGCGGCCGTCGTCCACGACTTTGACGCCGCCGTCGGCCTGCAGGACGATCTCGATGTGCGTGCAGTACCCGGCCAGGGCCTCATCGACGGAGTTGTCCACCACTTCGTACACCAGGTGGTGGAGCCCGCGCGGTCCGGTGGAACCGATGTACATGCCCGGTCGCTTCCGGACTGCTTCGAGGCCTTCAAGGACAGTGATGTCGCTGGCGCCGTACTCGCGCGGCTTCGCGGATTCAGCCGGGGTGTCAGGGGTACGGGCATCCTCGACTGCGGGTTCAACTGCCAGAATATCTGTATTGTCGTTAGCCACAGGCGCTGTCGACTCCTCTGTTCTCGATGATGGCCGGCCGGTTTCCCTTCCGTCCGGAAAAGTCACCCGCCAACAGGCACAAACTTATGGCGCCGGTGACTTGCTGACGGTTGGGGGCCCGCACTCCGTGTGCCGGATGCGCACGGAGAACGGACTCAGTCAACGTTTCACCCGCGCCCAGTTATCTGCAACGATTCTACCGCGAAACAGGCCATAACCCCGCATTCCAGGGGCGTGGACAGGCGGCAACGTGGCCGTGTGAGGCCGTTGACCGCGCCTAGGGCGCCCCAGAAGGACGGCCTCCGGGTGCCTATACACCCTCCGGCCCTTTCAGCGCTCTACACGCCGTTGGGGGTATTTTCAAGAGTCGGCAGCGAAGCTAGCCGTAGGTATCCCGGGGGCCGCGGCCGTTGACGGTCCGGCCGCCCTTGCGCCAGCTCGGGGCCGAGGGGCCCAGCACCTGGATGCTGGTGACCACTCCGTCGCCGAGTTCCACCCTGAATTTCTCGAGCAGGCTGGCGCTCAGCAGGCGGAGCTGGGTTGCCCATGCGGTCGAATCGCAGCGGACGTGGAGCGTGGTGGCCGTAAAGCTTTCAGGAGTGCAGTGGGCTGAGATTTCCGGTCCCACCAGGGTGGCCCATTCGGCCATGACGGAGCCGACGGCCACAGGTGATGTCCAGCCGCGTTCGGCTACCAGCCGGCCCACCACTTTGCCCAGTCCCAGGGGGTCGCGGCCGGTGGCGTGGAACTGGCTGAAGCCGCGGGTGTCCCGGATTCCGTTTTTGGCTTTTGCGGACCCCGGGCGCACTGCCTTCCTGCGGATTTCGCCGCGCGCCGCGGCGGCCTCCCGCATTCTGTTCAGTGCTGCCTGCGGGGCATCAATGTTGTCGGGATCGCGGCCGGGCTGCAGCCCGCCGTCTTCACTGTCCCTGACCATCAATTCCTCCCGGGATGACTTTCACCCGCCGTCCGGACAGCTCTTCCGGGATATCGGCGTCGACGGCGGCGGTCACCAGGACCTGTTCCGCGCCGGAGACTATAGCGGCCAGTTTACGCCGCCGCTGCACATCCAGTTCGGCAAAAACGTCGTCGAGGATCAGGATGGGGGCGGAACCGCCCGTGCGGGCGTCGTCGAGCATCACATAGTAGGAAGCGAGCCGAAGGGACAGGCACATGGACCAGGTTTCACCGTGCGAGGCATAGCCTTTCGCCGGCGCCTGTCCCAGGACAAGTTCCAGGTCGTCCCGGTGCGGGCCCACCAGTGAAATACCGCGCTCCACCTCCTTTTTCCGTGATTCGGCGAAGGCCCTGACGTAGCGTTCGGTGAGCTCTTCCACGGATAAGGCGCGCAGGTCGTCCGGTTCGACGGCGGTGCCTGGCAATGCGGTGCGTGGCCCACCTGGCAGCGGCGCGCCGTCGTCGTCCATTTGGTTCTGCAGGGTGGAACGGTACGTGGCGTCAGCGGATTTGGACCCGTCAGTCAGTTCGGCATAGGCGCGTGCCAGGTGCGGGCGCAGGCGTTCCACAAGTTCGAGGCGCGCGTGGAGCAGTTCGGCGCCCGCTTTTGCCATGTGCTGGTCCCATACGTCCAGGGTTGCCTCGTGTCCGGAGGTGAACTTTCCGCCGCGCGCCGATTTGAGCAGGGCGTTGCGTTGTTTCAGCACCCTGTCGTAGTCGCTGCGGGTGGCAGCGTGGTGCGGGATGAGGCTGGCGAGCAGTTCGTCCAGGAAACGCCGGCGGTTCGACGGGTCACCCTTGACCAGCGCCAGGTCCTCCGGAGCGAAGAGGACGGTCTGGCAAATGCCCAGCAGATCGCGGGCACGTACCGGGTTGCTGCGGTTGATGCGGCCGCGGTTAGCCCGCCCGGCATTGATTTCCAGTTCCAGGACCGTGGTTTGCCCGCCGCGGACAAGCCGTGCCCTGACGAGTGCGCGGTCTGTACCGAACCGCAGGAGGGGTCCGTCTGAACTGACCCGGTGGGAGCTCAGCGTGGCAAGGTAGCCAATGGCTTCCATCAGATTGGTTTTGCCGATGCCGTTGTATCCCACCAGGACGGTGACGCCCGGTTCGAAGGCAAGGTCAACCTGGGCGTAGCTGCGGAAATCGGTCAGGGAAAGGTGTTCCAGATACACGCGGGTTTCGACAATTCTGGGGACAGCAGCTGTCCCCGGTGGATGCTACTTGGCCGGACGGGTTGCGTGTCCGCCGAATTGGTGCCGGAGGGCAGACACCATTTTCATGGCAGGGGAACTGTCTTCACGGGACTCGAACCTGGCGAACAGTGCGGCCGTGATGGCCGGGGCGGGGATGGCGTTGGCGATGGCCTCTTCCACCGTCCATCTGCCTTCGCCGGAATCCTCGACGTAGTCGTCGATGTTCTGCAGCCCAGGGTCCTCTTCCAGTGCCTTGACCAGCAGGTCAAGGAGCCATGATCGGACCACGGTGCCTTTTTGCCAGGCGCGGAAGGTCCCGGGCAGGTCATTGATGATGTCCTTGGAAGCGAGCAGCTGGTAGCCCTCGGCGTAGGCCTGCATCAGGCCGTATTCGATTCCGTTGTGGACCATCTTGGCGTAGTGGCCGGCGCCGATGCCGCCTACGTGCACAAAGCTGTCCTCGCGTTCACCTTCGGGACGCAGTGCATCGAAGACCGGCAGTGCACGTTCGATGTCTGCGGCGTCACCGCCGGCCATCAGGCCATAGCCGTTCTGCAGCCCCCAGACACCTCCGGAAACTCCGCAGTCAACGAACCGGATGCCTTTGGCGGCGAGGAGTTCGCCATGCTTCTGGTCCTCGGTGAAGCGGGAGTTGCCGCCGTCGACCACCAGGTCGCCCTCGTCCAGCTTCTCCGCCAGTTCCATGATGACGGCATCGGTGACCGCGCCGGCCGGAACCATCACCCAGACCAGCCGGGGCGCCGGGATGGCGGCGAGGAGTTCATCCACCGAGGCGACGTCGGTGACGTCCGGGTTGCGGTCATAACCCGTGACGTCGATGCCGCCCTTGCGCAGCCGTTCGCGCATGTTGAATCCCATTTTGCCAAGGCCGATCAGTCCAATGTGCATGATGGAACTCTTTTCTGCGCTAGGGATGGGAGGTTGCCCAACTGGGTAGCAGTAACTGTCGTTGTGGGCCTCCAAAACGACAGTTGGCGCTATTTAGTTGGGGAGGCGGACGGGCATCACCAGGTAACGGTAGTCATCCTGGTCCTCGCCGTCGGCGTCTGCCTGGGCGGTGATCATTGCGGGCTTGGGAGCCGAGGTGAAGGAGAACCGGACGAACTTGGTTTCGATGACGCTCAGGCCTTCCACCAGGTAGTGCGGGTTGAAGGCCACCGTGATGTCCTCACCGGAAAGCTGGGCTTCAAGTTCCTCTGATGCCTGGGCGTCTTCGCCGGTACCGGCGTCCAGGTTCAGCTGGCCCTCGGTGAAGGCAAGCCGGACCGGGGTGTTGCGTTCGGCCACGAGCGACACGCGGCGGACAGCCTCCACCAGTTCCTGGGTCTGCACCGTGGCGTGGATGGGGGTGGATTCCGGGAAGAGCGAGCGGATCTTCGGGTAGTCGCCGTCAACCAGCAGGGACGTGGTGGTGCGTCCGCCGCTTTCGAAGCCGATCAGGCGGCTGTCGTCGTCGGAGAGGGCCAGGTTGATATCTCCGCTGTTGCCGAGCGTTTTCGCTACTTCGTTCAGGGTTTTTGCCTTGACCAGGGCGCTGGTGGAGATGCCGGGGGTCACCGGCTTCCACGGAACCTCACGCATGGCAAGGCGGTAGCGGTCCGTGGCGAGAAGGGTGATCAGGTCGTCTTCGATTTCCATCCGGACACCGGTCAGGATGGGGAGGGTGTCGTCCTTGCTGGCAGCGATGATCACCTGGGAAACAGCCTGGGCGAAGGAGTCCCCGGGCACGGTTCCGCTGATAGCCGGCAACGCCGGCAGCGGCGGGTATTCGGCTTCAGGCATTGTGGCCAGGTGGAAGCTGCTGCGGCGGCAGGTGAGAGTCACCTTGTTGCCGTCGGTTTCGACGTCGACAGGAGCCGACGGGAGGCTGCGGCAGATATCGGCAAGCAGGCGCCCGGACACCAGGATGGTGCCTTCGTCCCGGATGTCGGCTGCGATTTCCAGGCGGGCCGAGGTTTCGTAGTCAAAGCTCGAGAGGCTGACTGTTCCGGCTTCAGCCTTCAAAAGCAGCCCGGAAAGGACGGGCACAGGCGGCCGCGGAGACAAGGACCGGGCTGTCCAGGTGACGGCTTCTGCCAGGACGTCCCGATCGACTCTGAACTTCACGGAAGGGTGCCGCCTTTCATTGCTGCTGCCATGTGGACTGGAAACTCCCGTGGGGGAATCCCAAAAAGTGGTGCCCCACACCCGGAACGTGCATGGTCCCTGCTGATGGAAACCACGCAGGAACCCGGGGATGGGAGCGCTGCTGACAGCTTAGCCGGAAGATCCGGGATTAACCCATCCCCCGAGTCCGTCCTGGGGAAGGCCGGGGCCGCCCGGCCCGACCCTCCTAGGGTGCGAATCGATCTTGTTGTTTGAGGGATTTCAATTTTCTGGGATTAGTAGTGTTAATAACTGCTGTGGAAACTGTGGATAACCTCGTCCCGCCCCGCGTTCCGGCGGTTAAGCCCTGTTCATGGACTGTGGGCGCAGCAGGTTTTAAACAGGGTGTGGATGGGGATAAGAATTTTGGCGATTTTGCCGATCCACAGGCGGCTTAAGGGTTTTAAGCCCATTAACCGCGGTTGTCCCCTTAACTATCCACAGGCTTATCCACATGCACCTGTTAATAAGGTATAGGCGGGGCGCTTAGGAGTCGCGCTGCTGCTGCTTGATGCGGTTGGTCAGCTCTGTCACCTGGTTGTAGATCACACGGCGCTCGGCCATCAGCTCGCGGATCTTCCGGTCGGCGTGGATGACGGTGGTGTGGTCGCGGCCGCCGAGCTCCTGGCCAATCTTGGGCAGGGACATGTCCGTCAGCTCCCGGCACAGGTACATGGCGATCTGCCGGGCAGTTACCAAAGTGCGGGTCCGTGACTTACTGCAGAGCTCTTCCATGCTGAGCTTGAAGTAGTCGGCCGTCTGCTGCAGGATCTGGCTCGAGGTGATCTCCTGGGCGCCGTCGTCGGTGATGAGGTCCTTGAGGACCATTTCCGCCAGCGCCACGTCCACGGCCTCCCGGTTGAGGCTGGCGAAGGCCGTGACGCGGATCAGGGCACCTTCGAGTTCACGGATGTTGCTGGAGATCTTGGAAGCGATGTACTCGAGGGCATCATCGGGCGCGGACAGACCTTCGCTCAGGGCCTTCTTGCGGAGGATGGCGATGCGGGTTTCAAGTTCCGGCGGCTGGATATCTGTCAGCAGGCCCCACTCGAAGCGGGACTTCATCCGGTCTTCGAATCCCGCGAGCAGCTTGGGCGGCTGGTCCGAGGTGATGACCACCTGCTTGTTGTTGTTGTGCAGCGAGTTGAATGTGTGGAAGAACTCTTCCAGCGTCCGGTCCTTGCCGGCCAGGAACTGGATGTCGTCGATGAGCAGGACGTCCACGTTCCGGTAGGTGGTCTTGAAGCTGGCGCCTTCGTCATCGCGAATGGAATTGATGAAGTCGTTGGTGAATTCTTCGGAGTTGACGTAGCGGACGCGGATACCGCTGTACAGGCGGCGGGCATAGTGGCCGATCGCGTGCAGGAGGTGGGTCTTGCCCAATCCGGAATCGCCGTAGATGAACAGCGGGTTGTATGCCTTTGCCGGGGCCTCGGCGACGGCGACGGCGGCCGCGTGGGCGAACCGGTTGGAGGAACCGATCACGAAGGTGTCGAAGACATACTTCGGATTCAGCCGGCCGAACTCATGGGAGGTGCTGGGAAGCATGGGCTGCGGCTTTTGCTCGATCAGCTGGTCCGAAGCGAAGGACGGCTCGACGGCAGGTTCGGGCTCCTCGTGGATGGGAACCAGGTCCGTGTCGACGTCGATGGCGCACCGGATGTCCTCGGAGAAGACGTTGTGCAGGGCATCATCGAGGGCGTCCTTGACCTGCGTCTGGAGGACTTCACGGGTGAGTTCATTGGGAACCGCCACCAGGAGGGTGGAGCCAATCAGGCCCTGCGCCTGGGCGAGGATGACAAAGCCACGCTGCCGCGGTGAAACACGGTGGTCCTGTTCCAGCAGGCTGACAACGCGCCGCCAGGAACTTCCGACAGTATTGGCGTGGTTGGCTTCGTCTACTGTCATCAATCGGTTCCCTCAAAACTTGCTTTGCCTGCATTGCCTGCAGCCGCAAGTCGTGAACCGCTATCGGTTCAGCTTCATCCACAGGGTTATGCACAGTCCGTGGATAATCGGCTACTGAGCCACTCTAGGGGATGAAAAGCCTAGAAGATAGCTGGCAAGTAGCTTGTGGATAATTACACGGCTGTTGTTCGAAAAAGGGGCTTGTGAGCCACTTCATCCACAGGCACGGCGGGTGGGTTAGGCACAGCTGGGGATAGCGTGGGGGCGACCAGCCGGTTTGACTCGAAGGCTTAAATTGCCCTAACGTTGTGAAGTCCTTTGTGTCCGCTTTTTGGCCCCATCTGAATCTCTCAGGCGCTCCGCGTTTGAGCAGCCGGGGGAAGCGTGCATATACAAAACTTAGCGTCGGCCAGTTCTTCCCCATACTGATCGGGTGGGCGCACCTTTGATCCACTGGAGTAACTAACGTGAGCAAGCGGACTTTTCAGCCGAATAACCGCCGTCGAGCCAAGAAGCACGGCTTCCGCCTTCGTATGCGTACCCGTGCCGGCCGCGCCATCCTGGCAGCCCGTCGTGGCAAGGGCCGTACCGAGCTGTCGGCTTAAATAACTGAACTTTTCGGTAGACATCTCTTTGCGAGTTTAAGGTGCTGGCCACCCGCAACCGCTTAAGGACTGCATCCGATTTTTCAACAACTGTACGTTCCGGTGTCCGCAATGGGCGCCGGAACGTAGTGTTATATGCGGCAGCTATTGCTGCCGACGAACCCAGCCGGATCGGGTTCATCGTTTCCAAGAGTGTAGGGAACGCTGTGGTCAGGAACCTCGTTAAGAGGAGACTAAGAGAAGCAGGTGCTGCGTCGCTGCGCGAGCATGGCACAGGCTTCGCCATAGTGGTCCGGGCGCTTCCTGCGTCCGCGACTGCCAGCTGGGATCAGCTGCTGTCGGACTACAACGCTGCACTGGAATCGACGCTGACCCGGCTGGCCGGCCGCCTCCCGAAGGCTGCCGCCAACGGTTCGGCCGGTACAACACAGGAGGGGACACCGCGTGCGTAACGCCACCGCCGTCGTCGCCCGTCCCCATCCTGTTGCCGCCGCCGTCGGGATGTTCTTGTGGAACCTGCCCAGGAACATCCTCATCGTGTTGCTCAAGGCCTACCGCAAGGTGATTTCTCCCTTGTACGGCCAGGTCTGCCGATTCTTCCCTTCATGCTCGGCCTACGCCCTTGAAGCGGTTACTGTCCATGGAGCCGTCAAGGGCAGCTGGCTCGCAGTCAGGCGCCTTGGCCGCTGCCATCCATGGAATGCCGGCGGCGTGGACCCTGTCCCCGCCGGTAAGCGGGATTGGCCGGAGAGCCAAGCCCCCACAATTGTTGTGCTGAACAACCCGGACAAGTACCTGGCTGCTCGGACTGATGAAGAAGGCCGCAGTGCGGCCTGACGAATAGGGATAAGTATGGACTTCTTTGAAACAATCATGTTTCCGTTCAAATGGCTTGTGTCCATCATCATGGTGGGCTTCCATGAGGGCCTGACTGCTATTGGGCTTCCTGAAGCCTCCGGCTGGACCTGGACCTTGTCCATCATTGGCCTCGTGCTGGTGATCCGTGCCGCCCTGATTCCCGTCTTCGTCAAGCAGATCAAGGCCCAGCGCGGCATGCAGTTGCTGCAGCCGGACCTGAAGAAGCTCCAGGACAAGTACAAGGGCAAGACGGACCAGCTGTCCCGCCAGGCCATGGCGCAGGAACAGATGGCCATGTACAAGAAGCACGGGACCAACCCGTTCTCGGCCTGCCTGCCCATGCTGATCCAGATGCCGTTCTTCTTCGCCCTGTTCACTGTGCTGTCCGGCATTTCGACGGCGAGCCGCGAGGGTGAGGGCATCGGCGCGATGAGCCACGAGCAGGTGGTGCAGTTCGACCAGTCCACCATCTTCGGCGCTCCGCTTTCCGCGACTTTGCTCCATGGGACTCCTCCTGGCGGCAACGTCGTCGCTGTCTGGATCCTCTCCATCCTGATGATCCTGGCCATGACGGCCTCGCAGTTCATCACCCAGAAGCAGATCATGGCCAAGAACATGTCTGAAGAAGCCATGGCCAGCCCCTTCATGCGCCAGCAGAAGATGATGCTCTACATCCTGCCCATCGTCTTTGGCGTGGGTGGCATCAACTTCCCCATTGGCGTCCTGATCTACTGGACCACCACCAACCTGTGGACCATGGGCCAGCAGTTCTTCGTCATCCGCCGCATGCCGACGCCGGGATCCCCCGCCGCCAAGGCCCTCGCCGAGCGCCGTGCCGCCAAGGGCCTTCCGGCCCTTTCGATCCTGAGCGGCAAGAAGGATGAAGCAGCGGACGCTGCTGCTGCGGCCGCCGTCGCTGAATCCAAGGGCCAGCGTGTCCAGCCACAACGCAAGAACAGGAAGAAGAAGTAATGTCAGCCGAGAGTACCGAACACGCCCTTTCTGAAGAGATCCTCGAAGATCAGGACGAGTCCGTGAACGAAGAAGCTTCCTCCCCCAAGGTTTCAGCTGTCAGCCGTCTTGAAGAAGAAGGCGACATCGCGGCGGATTACTTGGAGGAACTGCTCGACATCGCTGACATCGATGGTGACATCGACATTGAGGTCCGCAACGGCCGCACCTATATTTCGATCGTTGCCGAAGAGGAGACCGAAGGCCTGGACAGCCTGGTGGGCGAGGACGGGGAAGTCCTTGAAGCCCTTCAGGAGCTCACCAGGCTTGCTGTGCTGTCCGCGACGGAGAACCGTTCACGGCTGGTCCTGGATATCAACGGCTACCGGCAGGAACGCACCGGCCACCTGCAGAAGATCGCGGAAGACGCTGCGGCTACGGTGAAGGAGACCGGCCAGTCCGTGGCGCTGGAACCGATGAGCGCCTACGAGCGGAAGATTGTTCACGACGCTGTTGCTGACCTGGGCCTCGTCAGCGAGTCCGAGGGCGAAGGCACCGGACGCCACATTGTTGTTTCCGCAGACTAGAGAATTGCTGACCCGCTAATCATGGTTGACATCACGGCAGCTGAGCTTCTGGCCGCTGAGAAGATTTTCGGCGACCGGCTGGTCCTGGCCAAGCGCTACGTCGAACATCTGGCTACTTCCGGAACAGAGCGCGGGCTGATTGGTCCACGGGAAATTCCGCGGCTCTGGAGCCGGCATGTACTCAACTGCGCCGTCATCGAAAGCGAGATTGCCCAGGGCAGCCACGTGGCCGACGTCGGAAGCGGCGCCGGGCTGCCCGGCCTCTGCCTCGCGATTGCGCGGCCGGACCTGGAACTGACCCTGATCGAGCCGCTGGAACGCAGGGTGATCTGGCTCCAGGAAGTGGTCGACGACCTCGGACTGGATAACGTGACGGTGATGCGGACCCGTGCTGAGCTGGCAGTGGGCCAAGTGGAAGCCGATGTGGTGACAGCGCGGGCAGTTTCTGCTTTGAGCAACCTGGCCGGCCTCACCATCCCCCTCCTGGCCGGCCATGGCGAGGTTGTTGCCATTAAAGGCCGCAGCGCGGCCGAGGAAATCGAGAAGGCCGCCAAGGTCATTCGAAAATTGGGCGGTGTTCAGACGTCTGTACTTACAGTTGGTGACAACCTGCTTGAGGAGCCCACCACCGTAGTCCGCATCGTTGTGAACAAGTCCCAAAAGAAATCCTAATCAAGGCCCGGTGACCGAAGTCTGCCGGGTCAAGCAGTTAGGCTAGTCAACGGCAGCAAAATTGGCTGAACGAGAGTGAGTGTGCCCCAGTGACCAGTAGTGAAGCCTCCGCACAACGGATACCACCGTTTGTGTCATTGGGGTCAGCTCGTTCTGTCGCTGGCCCGTTTTCGGTCCCCGGCAGAGGGGGAATTCACCCAAAACAAGTATCAAACCTTGGAACTTCCTCGCTTGTTTCACGTGAAACAACCTCAGCAGGTCGAACCAACATCATTGATGCAATCGACGATTCCAGCCCTATTGCCCGGGAGCTGGCCCATGAAACGAAGCGCCGTGAGCGCCTGATGGGACGTAAACTGCCGCGTCCCGAAAAGACACGCATCTTCACCGTGTCCAACCAGAAGGGCGGCGTGGGTAAGACCACCACCACCGTCAACATCGCCGCCGCTTTGGCAGCAGCGGGACTGAACGTCCTGGTGATCGATATCGATCCCCAGGGCAATGCCTCCACCGCGCTGGGTATTGAGCACCATGCCGATGTGGACAGCATCTATGACGTCCTGATCAACGATGTTGCCCTGGCAGATGTGGTGGCCCAGTGCCCCGATATCGACAAGCTCATCTGCGCGCCGGCCACCATTCACCTGGCAGGTGCCGAGATCGAGCTGGTATCGCTGGTAGCGCGGGAGCAGCGACTGCGCCGGGCGATCGACGTCTACGCAAAGACCCGTGAAAAGAACGGCGAAGAGCGTCTCGACTACATCTTCATCGACTGCCCGCCAAGCCTGGGGCTCCTCACCGTCAACGCCTTCTGCGCAGCCAATGAAGTCCTGATTCCTATCCAGTGCGAATACTATGCCCTCGAAGGTTTGAGCCAGCTCCTCAAAAACATCGAGATGATTCAGAAGCACCTCAATGCTGATCTCGTCGTCTCAACCATCCTGCTCACCATGTACGACGGCCGCACCAATCTGGCTGCGCAGGTTGCTGCCGAGGTGCGGACGCACTTCCCCGACCAGGTGCTGTCTGCAGTGGTCCCCCGTTCGGTACGGATCTCAGAGGCACCGAGCTACCAGCAGACGGTCATGACGTACGACCCATCCTCCAGTGGAGCCCTGTCTTACTTGGAAGCCGCTGCTGAAATAGCAGAACGCTAATATCTTCAACACTGCAACGACCGGAGCCGGCTCACGCCTGGTTCTACCACTGGAGGGATTTACCCATGAGCGAGAAGCGACGGGGCCTAGGCCGCGGTCTTGGCGCGCTGATTCCAAGTTCCGCCGCGTCCAATGGGCAGGGTAACGGTGCAGCCGTATCCCGTCCTGTAGATCTCTTCTTTCCCGAGGGCAGAAGGAAGACCGAACCCTCGGAAGAAAATGCCGCGGGTACAGCAAAGACCGTAGCGGAGAAGTTGACCGCCCCGCCGGCCCGGAAGGCCCCGGCGAAGTCGACTGCCAGGAACACCGCCTCCCCGGCTGCCGAAGCTACTTCCCGATCTTCCAGTGCTGCCACAGCCAAGAAGGCTGCCACTCCACCGGCTCCTGCAGCCGGGAAAGGCGAGTCCGACAATGCTGAGTCCGGCCAGGAGCCTGAGGTATCCCCCGAGGTCCGCCCGGACGTTGCTGCCGCCGAGCCTTTGGATGAGTTCGTCGGATCCAATGCCGATGTTGAGCTTGTTGAAGTTCCGGGTGTCCGTTTTGCCGAAATACCCGTTTCCGAGATCCATCCCAACCGGAAGCAGCCGCGTTCCGTCTTCGATGAAGATGACATGGCCGAGCTTGTTCACTCGGTTCGGGAGATCGGCGTCCTGCAGCCAATTGTCGTCCGTAAATCAACCGAATCCGGTGGTGAGCCATATGAGCTCGTCATGGGTGAGCGTCGGTGGCGTGCCGTTCAGGCTGCGGGGCTCGAAACCATTCCCGCGATCGTCAGGGATACCACCGACGACGATCTCCTTCGCGACGCATTGTTGGAGAACCTGCACCGCAGCCAGCTGAATCCCTTGGAAGAAGCTGCGGCTTACCAGCAGCTTCTGGAGGACTTTGGCACGACGCATGAGCAGCTGGCTGACCGTATCGGTCGCTCACGCCCCCAGGTGTCAAACACCCTCCGGCTCCTCAAGCTTCCTCCGTTGGTGCAGCGTCGTGTTGCTGCGGGCGTCCTGTCCGCCGGTCACGCCCGCGCGCTGCTGTCGCTTCCAGACGCTGCCGCAATGGAGCGTCTGGCCCAAAAGATCGTCGCCGAGGGTATGTCGGTACGGGCCACAGAAGAGGCTGTCACCCTTTACCAGGACGCGACGAAGCAGCCGAAAAACAATGTGCCTCGTCCCGGCGCGCGTCATGAGCGTCTTGATTACCTCGCATCATCCTTGTCAGACCGCCTCGATACCAACGTGAAGATTTCGTTGGGTGTCAGGAAAGGAAAGGTCAGCATCGAATTCGCGAGTGTAGAAGACCTGAACCGCATCATGGATGTGTTGGCTCCCGGTTCAACAAACTAATCTTTTCCTAAGGGCCCGGTTCACCACGAACCGGGCCTTTTTCGGCCTGAATATAGTTCTTTTGAATACGGGCGTCGTCATTCAGATCCACATGCTGACCGTTGTCCGTTCGGTCATACACAAAGGCATTCAAGGATCCTCTTCGATCTGCTGCATCAAAAGCATGCGCAGCCTTTCCATGGATGGGACAGACACCGATATGCGAAGCATATGGGCCGGCCGTGGGAGCACTGCCGCCCCGTGTGCACTCCCCTCAGGTCGCACTTCTTTCAGCGCTTTTATGGGAAGTGACAGCTGGTCCATTTGTTCGCCGCACAGCAATTCAGGTGTGACTTATCGGAGATGGCACCCGGGAGCCTGAGCGACTTTGATAACCCGTCGTATGGCAACCCTACTGTTTCACGTGAAACGGCCCCGCTAGACGGGTGGCAGTGTTCGGCATGATGCCCGCCATGGAGCGGACCCGAGTATCCACCCTGAGATCATTCAAGAGTCTCGAGGGCATTATGGTCCTGAAGGGCGATCAACAACGTTAGGAACTTTGATGGCCGCCGCTAGGGGTAGGCCGCTCCGGCCTATCGGTTCTGGAGCATCAGAACTCGCGCTCGATCACGTGATCCGAAGCGAAGGATGGCTCGACGGCCGGTTTCGGGCTTCTCGTGGATGGGGACTCGTTCCGGACGCGGGTCTCTCCCCTGATCGTTCGGCCCAGCAGAATCCTTTATGGGGTTCTTGGGGCGCACCCATGCAGGCGTGGGGCGAAGCAGAATACAGGTGTCACCAGACGCGGAAAAGTCACGGCATCTCGTTTTCCTGTCAGGCGGGCACCAGTGTGCGTCCGGCACGGCGACAGCTGCACTGCGCGTATGCCATCCTGATGAGATCAAGCGGGAGTTGTTCACGTGGGTTTGCACCAAAGGTGTTGGTAGCCTCTACGCATCAGCGCTTCCTAAGCATGATGCGGAGCAGGCCATAGTCGAGACCTACGCAGCAGGCCGCGTACCCATCGTTCGCATGCTCCTTATGTCAGTATGGTGTTTTTCGCTCTGAGCCCGTGAGCCCCAGCCGCTCATTTGGCGCGGGAATTTGAGGCTCTCCATCCCCTCCCTCATGGACGGTGACGCGTCAGTGGTCGCGGCGCCCTCGATGTTTCACGTGAAACGGCGCCAGTCTCGCTGGCACCTTAGGGCGCCATCCCTGTGCCCTAGTGCTTTCCGAGCTCACTGGTGTCTAAACTCTCGATAGACCTCCGCTCAAAGGGCTGCCATCACTAGAACTGATGGTCGCCGAGGCAAGCGTTCGTAGGCCCCGATCGATGGCACCGCACGGAAGGCTGTACTAGGAAGAAGGATCAGACGCCACCAGGACGACACGGTCCCAGCGTTATGCCTTGATGAGCGGATTGGGGTCGAGCGGCAAGTGCGCAGGCCTCCCAGGGGGGAGGGGGCGACCTGGAAATTTGGAGTTGCAGCAAATCCGGCCGTGAGTCGACCATATCGTCAGGGCCCTGGCCCCACGATCTCTCACGTCCTCCTGTTAGTCATAGATGAGTGTTTCACGTGAAACATGATCCCCGTCCTATTCTTCCCCCCTGCTTGGATTCCACTAACCCCGCGCGCTGCTTTTGTGGTCGCCGAGGTAGAACCCCTGCGCCGAGATCACATCAAGCCTGCGTTCACTTTGTGCCGACGTGAAGGCACCAGTCTCAAAATGGACACTAGCTCGATGCTCTTTATCCGCCGCGATACTGGCGCCGACAACGGCGGAGTTCGAGGGAGACCACTCCTTGCATTCGCGCTGTCCTTTCAGTTTGGCGTACAAGGACGCGAATGATGGGTTGCAGCGACCAGGCACCCTTCGAAGCTGGGTGAACTACTTTCGTATGGTGCCGCGGCTCGCGATCAGCAGGGCGGCAGCACGGTCGAGACCTAAGGCGGGCCAACAACGTGTCGCAGTCGGGTGAACTTCTGGTCACAGCCAGCACTTCCAGTACAACGTCTTGTCACGATCCTTTAGGTCGAACGGGACGACAAGGCCAGTCGGATTTCCACGCTGACCTGCGAGTATGAGCAACATCATAGGCAGTGGATATCGCTGTGGATAACTTTGTGGATTACAAGGCGTCCAACCGTGGATAAGCGGCAAGGACTGTATGCGGGTGCGGGGCGCCTGGAAGGATAGGTCCCAATTTTGTGACATCCAGTTCGCCTAGCGCCCGTTCCCCGCGCACTCCTGTTTCACGTGAAACACCAAAGAAGACACCGGAATGGGGACTATACAGCCAATATTCGCATCAATGCGGTGGTTTTAGAGGCGTTTAGCTGCGTCTTGTAATGCTGTCGGTTCAGATTGAAGGGCGGACCATAGGCGGATAGAGCCGCCTACCCTGCCCGGCGCTACGCCAATGAGGGGAGGCGGCTACCCGGACCACAACAAGCACGCATCGTAGGGCTGTGGATAACTACGTGGATAACCAGGGTCACCGCTTGTGGATAACCTGTGGATTGGGGTTGCGCATAGGAGTCTCCTGACCCGTATCAGGGGGGTATCGGCAGCGCGTCTCTCGCCGGACAAGGACGACTTGGAGTCGACTTTGTCTCCGTGTCGGGTCGGTAGGTGTGGTCGTCGGGACGGCGTGATGTACCGGGAACATGGATGTTTGAAGTGGAAGGCCCGGCTGAGCTTGTGTCTACTCGCCGAGGTGTGGATGCCCCTATGGTAGGAACGCATCTGCCTGCGAGGCCAGGGTAGTTCAGGAGCGAGGCCTTCGGACAGATGAAGTGGTCTTCCTCTGAAAGCTCGTTGTGCAACACGGCTCAGGCAGTAACTGTAGTTGAGCCTCCAGTCGTAATGCACGTATGTTCCGCCCATCTCCCCCAGTTCTTGGTACGGCGCCCCATCTTGGCCCTCTACATCCTTCTTTCGCTACGGAGGGCCATTCCCGGCCTGTGCATTGGCAAGGTGCCGAGCGTCGTGGTTATCCATCGACAGCGGGCGGCCAGTGGTAGGCCGGGTTACGGGTGACTTTCTGGATGTCGGCCGACTTGAAGATTTGTCGTGGTTCAAGAGCGGGTGCAGCTCGTGCTTCTTGGCACCTCCCGCTGGCGGCCTTTCGTTTCACGTGAAACATTTAGAGATGCCGTTCCTCTACGGCTTCCTTGCGGGGTCTGCTCGGTCGCACTAGTCAGTCCTTGCTGAGGCAAGGCTGCCTAGGCCCGTACCGACTGTCGTGCCCTGATCGTCTGTATCCTCTGAGTCACGGCCAGTAAGGACACCACACACGTTAGGGTTGGGCTCCAAGTTGATACCGCTGGCCAATCTCCTGGTGTCCCTGAGAACCGATAGGGCGGCAGTCGTTGCTATGTGGCAGCGATGGATCAGGCGCGTGGGTCGAAAGTCTCGGCTGAAGCTCCAGCTTTTCAACGACGTGGCGACGTTGCCGGCGGCTGCCATGTTATTTCACGACGAAGGTGACGGTACGCAGCTGAAGCTGTGTCGCCTTCTTCCGGAACAGCTGGAAGGGCCCTTCGACTCGTCCAGTCTTTAGGCGGAACACGCTTCTCCCGCTTGACTTGACCGTCTGTCGTCAAACACGTCGCTGGCCGATGTTCCTTCTGGAGGCCTAGGCCCGGGGCCCGAACGGTTTTAGAAGTTGGACCTTGTAACGTGCTCTCGTATTCCGCGCTTGGAGTGGGATTTGGAGCTGGCGCGTCGAAAGCGTGTGTCGACGGGCTGCACCTGAGAGGAAGGTCGCGATGGGTGCGAGACTCGTCCGGGTTCCCCCTGGTTCGGGTCAAACGAAGAAGCTGCGATCGACGTGCGCGCACTCTTCGAACTAATGGTCCACTATCGTTTGCGGCCTAGGGATCCCGTAACAGCTCCTAGGGGATGCCAAATTCGCTTCGCCGTTGGCGGAGAAGGGCGTCGATGCAATCAAGCTTGCATACGTGAAAGTAGGAAAAACGACATGTAGGCCTGCTTACATGCTCCCTAGCTACTTTCCCCCGGGTGGTGCGCTGTTTCACGTGAAACATGAGTCGCTCGCACCACGGCTGGCATCTCGGCATCAGCGGAGACTGAAAGGTTCGTGGATATACGAAGAGAGCACAATCTGGCTGTCAGCGGGCGCTTATGAAGCGATGTGCAATTCACCGGGCGGTGGATGATGGCGCTACCAGGTGCATCGGCAGAATGCCCCCTTCCCCACGGCGGAGCTGGGCAACGCGTGCATGGTAGGCCTAATGTTTCACGTGGAACACTACAACAGCGGCCTCGTTGGCCTGAGCCAAGTTGAACCATTGGGGGGTGCCTTTATGAATGGGATGCCAATCGCAGGCGTATGAGCAGCACTCTGCTCGTCGAGCGCTAAAGGACCAAGCCCTCGTCGCTAGATGAGTCCCTTGACGTTTCCTCCTTGAAGTTGTGACGAGTACCGCCTACGTGTCGTACTCCGCGATGATTATAAACGCACGCTCTTGATGTTGCCTGATTAGCATTCGCTGGGTTTCTGGCAGCCGTAGGCGCACTAGGACGCAGCTCTTTCCTACGATCTTCACGAAGCTGGGGTCTGCGGTATCGGGAAGCAGAAGACCATTTGCGGCCATCTAACAGGACCAGGGCTTTAACGGTCACGCGTGTTTCACGTGAAACATGGGGTAGGCGAACGTTTGGATTCGACGACACCTCTGCGTCTCAACGTTGGCAGAGCAGGTGCTGTATCTGGATCGAAGGCCAACCGAAAGGATCATCGCACTGAAGAACACAGGATCCGATGTGCAGGACAACCAAAAATGGCCACTACCCGAGGGCAGTGACCACTTTCGCATGTCTCAGATGGCAATCTGAGAATCGGAATCCCTAGGAAAGGACGTCGGAGAATTCCTTTTCAAAGAACTGCTTCGGCTTCGCACCGATAACCGTGTTCTTCACTTCGCCGCCCTGGAACAGGTAAACGGCAGGAATGGACGTGATGCCGTACTCCGCGGCGATGGCGGGGTTGTCATCAACATTCACCTTCACGACATCAACCTTCTCGCTGTACTCAACGGAGATCTCGTCGAGAATCGGACCGAGCTTGCGGCACGGACCGCACCATTCCGCCCAGAAATCCACGATAACCGGCTTGTCGGAGGACAGTACGTCCGTCCCGAAGCTTGCGTCAGTTACATCTTTTGCGTTGCTCATATACCTTGTCTTTCTTTCCGATAGCGATGGGCGAAACTTATGCGGCCAGGTCTGCCAGGTAGTGCTCCACGTCGATGGCGGCTACACAACCTGAGCCGGAAGCTGTGATTGCCTGCCGGTAGGTGGGGTCAACAACGTCGCCGGCAGCGAATACTCCGGGAATGCTGGTACGGGAGCTGCGCCCCTCCACGGCAATGGTTCCCTCCGGGGTCAGTGCCAGGACGTCCTTCACGAGGTCGGTCCTCGGGTCGTTGCCGATAGCTACGAACACACCCGTAACGGCAAGATCGGAGACAGTTCCGTCAACCAGGTTCTTCAACTTAAGTCCGGTGACTTTGTCTTCGCCAATAACGTCATCCACAGTGCTGTTCCAGATGAAGTTGATCTTCTCATGGGCCAGCGCACGGTCCGCCATGATCTTGGAAGCCTTGAGCGAATCACGGCGGTGTACAACCGTTACCGATTTCGCGAACTTGGTCAGGAACAGTGCCTCTTCCATTGCGGAGTCTCCGCCACCGATCACCGCGATGTCCTGGTCCTTGAAAAAGAAACCGTCGCAGGTTGCACACCAGCTGACGCCGTGCCCTGAAAGGCGCTTCTCGTTCGGCAGTCCCAGTTCCCGGTATGCAGAGCCGGTGGAGAGGATAACGGCCTTTGCCCGAAAGGTCTCCCCCGTGGCGATGGTCACCGTCTTGACCGCGCCATCGAGCTCAAGTGCGGTGACATCCTCAAACTGGATTTCGGTGCCAAAGCGGGCAGCCTGCTTCTCGAAGTTCTCCATGAGGTCCGGACCCATGATGCCGTCGGGGAAGCCCGGGTAGTTCTCGACATCAGTGGTGTTCATCAGTTCACCGCCGGCGGTTACGGAGCCAGCGAGCAGCAAGGGCTTGAGATTTGCACGGGCCGTGTAGACGGCAGCCGTGTAACCCGCCGGACCGGAGCCGACAATGATGACATCACGCACTTCGGACGCGGTGTTTTCTTCGATGGTCACTGAACGGTGAACCTCTTCCTTATTTGACGCACCTCCCTCTGGAGGCCGGCCATATGGCACAACTGCTACTGGATGCTGGATATTCCGGCGACTGGACATGGAAGACCGCCGGTAGACGGCATCATGCCATCTCCGCCAGACGCTCTTTCCAGATTACCGTCCCACAGCAGTTCCCCATCACCGGCTGTAAAGAGCGCAACCCGGAAGCGTATTAAAAGCCAGCGGCCCTCCCCCAGTTGAAGGGAAGGGCCGCAGGTGGTGAAGAGCGGAAGACTACTGGACTTTGATCTCCGCCAAACGGATGCCGTAGCCGTACCGGGTCTTCGGTGCAGCGAGCCGGGGAAGGGAGTTGACCGAAACGATGACATACTCCGCTTCCACAGGCGCTGCCAACGGCATGTTGAGGTCCGTGGAAGTAAAACTGTTGGTCCCAACAGCCTTGGCGCCGTCCAGGGATGGCTGGTCGTTGGTGTAAACGGTGATGTTTCCGCCAGAGCCACCAAGCTGAGAGAGGGTGATGGAAGAAACAGTGGCAGGGCTCTCGAGCTTCACCACCAGCGGAACGCCCTGTGCTGCCAGGCCGCCCCAGTTGTCGGTGGCGAATTCCATGTCCGACCAGTAGCTTGCGGCATTGCCGTCGTACGCCTTGACCAGGTCGCCGTCGAACGTGGCGGCAAAGTCGAAGTTGCCCTGCCGGGTCACGCTCTCAATGACGGGCGGCGCGGCAGGCGGAGCGGAACTGGGAGCTGCGGAGGGAGCGGCCGAACCTTCCGGTGCGCTTGTGTTGGTGGCTGGAGCCGGATTATTTGCCTGGGGCTGGGAAAAGAGGCTGCCCAGATTGGTTACGGCGAACACGAGACCGGCGATAAGGACAACAGCCAGGAGTCCGCCCACCAGCCAACGCATGGACCGCGGTTCACGTTCAGGCTCGTCCCGGTCGCCGTCGTAGTCACCAGGGTCGGCAAAAGAAACTCCCGCGGCCGCCGGGGCTGCTGCCCGGGCAAAGACGGCTGATTTCTTGTTCACCGGCTGGGGCTCATCCACCGGTTCTTCGTGGTGGTTGTAGCCCTCCTGGTCCGACTGCACGTAATCGTCGTCCGACCACAGGGATACCTTGGGCTTCCCGGAGCCTGCTGCTTCGGCTGAAGTACCGGACGAAGCACCGGCATCGGCGCCACGGGAAGCGTCTTGAACCGGATGCGCGGCGGTGGCGTCCGGATCAGCTTCGGGCGCAGTCGCGCCACCGCGTGATGCCCCACCGGCACCGGAGGCAGCAGCCGCAGTGGCAGCGCCGCCAACAGCCGCAGCGCCGCCAACAGCGGCGGCCCCACGATCTGCCGAGGACCCACGATCAGCCGAGGACCCACGATCAGCCGAGGACCCACCGACTGCGGAGGCTCCAGACCGGCCAACCCCAGGCGATGCTGCGGGCCGGACGGGAGGCCTGGGCGGCACAACGGGTGCAGTCCGGTAAGGGTCCACCTGGCTGGGGTGTGTTTGGCCGTAGTTGATGTAGCCGGCGTCGACGTGATCTTCATCGTCGTAGGGTTCCGGCTCGTGTGACCGGGGCTGGCCAAAGATTTCGCTGCCCAGGGTGTCGGTGAAAAAGGGCTCCACGTACGGAGGATTTGATGCCACCACAAGGTCCAGCAGATCAGCGGCGGATGTGTGGTTGGTGATGAGGTAGGTGGCTGCCTCAGTGACGCCGAGGTCCAGCACCTGTACGGTGCCGGGCCGTTCACCGGTGGCAACCTCGCGGGCGCTCTGGGCAACCTGCTCTGTGTTTTCGGGTCCGGCGACCAGGATGCTGACGGGCCGGTTCAGGACCTGGTCCACACCATCCAGCACCAGATCGTGGTCGTGCGAGGCCAATACGGTGGCTGTGACCTTGTAGCGGCCGCCCAGTACTGATCCGACATCGATCGGGTTGGACACGTGTTCCTCCTAGATTTTCCGGGATTGCCGGCATAGATGACGCAACCGCCGTTCAGGGACTGCCGCGCGGCCTGCCCCTGGATACAACTCCCCCTGTACCTTTTCGATCCTAGCGGATTGCGTCCGGCGCGCCGTGGACAAAGACCTCCGGAAACGGCAGGGCAGTCACTTTTTACGCGGCCGCCGCCGCTTGAAATAAGGGTTTTCCCCTGCCTTGCCCTGGAACGTGCGCCGGCCGGGCAGCGGGATCTGCTCACGGAGCAACCCGCCGCGTGCTGTCCCCGGCTGGTCCTCGCCCGGCAGGTAGCCGCCGTCGGACGTTCCCTGGCCGCCGCCGTCGTAAGAATCCGGGCGGCTGCCCACACGCTCCGGCTCGGGGCCGGCGCGGAAGGAAGCAGCATCAAACTCGCCGGAAATCCGGGGAATGAGCCCCGTGTCCACGGAGGTCGTGGCCCGCTCGGGACGGACGGGGCGTTCTGCGGCGACCGCACCTTCCACGGAGGGCGTTCCCTCTGGAGAGGACGACGGCGGGGCCCCGCCTGCCGCCGCGGGCACAGCGGGGCCGCCGCGGCCCAGGCGGCCGAGCAGGGGGCGGAGGAGGTCGCGCAGTTCGGCCACGCGGAACAGTTTGAGCAGGAAGAAGTAGACCACCAGCATCACGGGACCTACAACGATGACCGTGATCAGCGCGGTCAGCCGGTCATGCCAGGCGAAGCCGTTGGGGTCGTAGCTGCCCATCAGCCACAGCGCACCGGCACCGGCGATGGCGGATCCGAGGGCGGCGTAGCCCATCCGGATGTAGGAGCTGGCGATCCGGGCCCCGTCAAGGTGTCCGAGGAGCCGGCGCAGGAAGTACGCGCTGATGACCACGGACAGGATGTTGCCCACCATGTAGAGGACCGCGATGGCATAGATGATCTGGTTGACCGGCAGGAACTGGATGGCAAAGGCGCCGGCAACGTAAACCACCGCGAGCAGCAGCTGAATGTAGAAGGGGGTGCGTGCGTCCTCGTTCGCGTAAAACACCCGGGACATCATGAAGTTTGCGCTCATGAACGGTGTGCTGAGCGCCAGGATGGTGAGCGTCTGCGCCAGCATCACGCCGTCCTGCCTGTCCCCGCCCGAGAAGAACATGCCCAGCGGGCCGGCGAGGGCGAACAGGGCCAGGGCACCGAAAACGGTGGCAACGGCCATGGTCCGCAGCCCGTGCGAAAGGGCATCCCGCAGCTCGTCCCGGTTGCCGTCCTGCGAGGCCCTGGTCATCCGGTTGAACAGCACCGTGGCCAGGGACAGCGCAATGATGGAGTGCGGCAGCAGGTACAGCTGGCTGGCCACTTCCAGCACGGCGTTGCCTGGCAGCATCTCCGCGGCCGGGGCGCCCGCCTCCTGCAGCCGGAGGCGTTCCGCACCCGGGATGGTGGCGATGCGCATGACATACAGGAACGCGAGCTGCCCGACGGCGGCAGTCAGCAGGGTCCAGACGCTCAGCTTGGCTGCCTGGCCCAGTCCCACGCCGCGCCAGCCAAAGCGTGGCCGGAGTCCCAGCCGGAGCCGGAATACGGGTATCAGGAGGATGGCTGTCTGGGAGATGACGCCGATCGTGGAGAACCCGGCCACGAACAGTGTTTGCGTCTCACCCCAGTTCTCCAGGGTGTGCGGACTGAACTCGTTGGTGCCGAAGATCCAGATGAACATTCCGAGGCCGGCGATGGCCACGAGGTTGTTGAGGATGGGCGCCCACATGGCAGGACCAAAGGCGCCGTTGGCGTTGAGGACCTGGGTCAGGAGGGCATAGAGGCCGTAAAAGAAGATCTGCGGCAGGCACCAGAAAGCGAACGTGACCGCCAGGGCCTTTTGCTGCGGGGTGTATCCCTGCGTGGTGAGTTCAATGACCGCCGGGGCTGCCAGGGTGACCAGCGCCGTCAGGCCCAGCAGGAGCAGGACAGCAAGCGTCAGCAGCCTGCTGATGTAGTCCGCTCCCCTGTCCGGAGCCTTGCTGGCCTTGATGATCTGCGGAACCAAGACGGCGTTGAACACGCCGCCGGCCACCAGCAGGAAGATCAGGTTGGGCAGGTTGTTGGCGTTGATGAACGTGTCATTGACCGTGGAGCCAAGCCCCAGCGCCGTGCCCAGCATCCAGGTCTTGCCGAACCCCAGGAACCGCGACACGAGCGTGCCGGCGGCCATGATGGCGCTGGAACGGGTTTCGCTGGCGCCGACGGCTACTGGACCGGTGTCCGGCCCTGCCGGTTCCATGGGTACACCCTCGGGAACCGCATCGCCGGGCCGGCCGGGTTTATCGGAAGGAAAATTGGAAGCTGACATCGAGTTCATCGTCTCACCCGGACGCCGCTATCGCCGCAACGCCGCCACGGGCAGTGCGGCGCTACAGGTGTCCGGGCAGGACTTCGCGGGCAAGGTCGGCGATGCGCCGCTCATTCGGAAAGGACAGTTTCCGGGCCAGCTCCTGGATAGGCACCCATGCCACGTCCACGGCTTCCTGGTCGGGATCGTTTTCGATGGTCAGCTCACCGCCGGTGGCGCGCAGGAGGTAGTGGTGGACCGTTTTGTGGACCCGGTGCCCGCTGACGGTAAACCAGTAGTCGATGCTGCCCAGCGGGGCGAGGATGCTGCCCTCGATGCCGGTTTCCTCGGCGATCTCCCGGACCGCCGCTTCCTCGTTGTTTTCCTTGCCCTCCGGATGGCCCTTGGGCAGGCACCATTCAAGGCGTCCGCCCCTGTTAAGGCGGGCGATGATCGCAACCCTCAACTCGGCGTCGGACGTGTCCACCACCACGCCGCCGGCGGAGACTTCCTCCACCGTCGGCAGTGAAGCCGGCGCCGAATGCTGGGCAGGCGCAACGTGCGCACCGATTGCCGACGGCAATGGTGCGTTCGTCCTCCTGCCTGGAGCGCTCGGTACTGGATGGGCCATGGAGTCCACTCTAACGACTGTTGCCCGCTCGTGATGACCGGAACATGACACCAACATGGACGGCATATGACGCAGTTTCCCGGCGGCGGACCGAATCCACGGGATCTTGACGCTTTTTTGGCCTGCCGGGCGGCAGGTTTCTGCCAAGCTTAAGTAACTATGGCGCACGCACATCACAAGACTGATTCCCACACCGTCGATTTCCAGGTGGACCCGGTGGTCCTGGAGCTCGGCCAGCGCTTTGTGGACGCCGGCCACGAACTGTCCCTGGTGGGCGGGCCGGTGCGGGACCTGTTCCTGGGGCGGACCTCCCCCGACCTGGACTTCACCACGGACGCAACGCCGGACCAGACCGTGGCCCTCATCAAGAAGTGGGCTGACAACTTCTGGGAGATCGGGCGCGCCTTCGGAACCATCGGCATGCGCAAGGACGGGTTCCAGATTGAGATCACCACCTACCGGGCGGAGGCGTACGATCCCGAATCCCGCAAACCCGTGGTGGCATTCGGTTCATCCCTGACCGACGACCTGCTGCGGCGGGACTTCACCATCAATGCCATGGCCTTGAAACTGCCCGCCATGGAGCTCGTGGACCCCTTTGGGGGCGTCCGCGACCTGCACGCCTCCGTGCTGGCCACCCCTGGCGCGCCCGAGGCCTCCTTTTCCGATGACCCGCTGAGGATGATGCGGGCCGCCAGGTTCGCGGCGCAGCTGGGCGTGTCAGTTTCCGACGACGTCCGGGAAGCCATGACCCGCATGGCCGAACGCATCACCATCATTTCCGCCGAGCGGGTGCGCGACGAACTGGTCAAGCTCATCTGCGGGGCACAGCCCCGGGTCGGCGTGGACCTGCTGGTGGACACGGGCCTCGCCGAGTTCGTGCTGCCCGAAGTTTCCGCCCTCCGCCTTGAGTCCGATGAGCACCACCGCCACAAGGATGTCTACCAGCACTCCCTGCAGGTGCTGGAACAGGCAGCGGAGCTGGAGACGGACGGTGACGGCCCGGTGCCCGGGCCCGACTTTGTGCTGCGGTTCGCGGCATTGATGCACGACGTCGGCAAGCCGGCGACGCGGCGCTTCGAACCTGGCGGGGCGGTCAGCTTCCGCCACCACGACATGGTGGGGGCAAAGCTCACCACCAAACGCATGAAGGCCCTGCGTTTCGACAACGACACCACCAAGGCCGTGGCCCGGCTGGTGGAGCTGCATATGCGCTTCTACGGCTACGGCGACGCAGGCTGGAGCGATTCGGCGGTCCGCCGCTACGTCACGGACGCCGGGCCCCTGCTGGAACGCCTGCACCGGCTCACCCGCTCAGACGTCACCACACGGAACCAGAGGAAGGCCGAGCGCCTGGCCTTTGCCTACGACGACCTTGAAGACCGCATCGCCGCATTGCGGGAGCAGGAGTCCCTGGATGCTGTGCGGCCGGACCTGGACGGCGCCCGGATCATGGCACTGCTCAGCCTCAAGCCCGGACCCGTGGTGGGCAGGGCGTACAAGTTCCTGCTCAATGAGCGGATGGAACACGGTCCCCTGCCCGTCGAGGACGCGGAGGCCCGGCTGCTCCGCTGGTGGGCCGGACAGCCCGAATCAGCTCCTGCCGCAGCGGAGGCCGGAAAGTCTCCCGCCGCCGTCGAACCTTCCCCGTCTGAGGAGACCAAGTGACCGATCCCGCCCTTGCCCCCCGCCCCCAGCTCTGGATCCTCCGGCACGGCGAGACCGAGTGGTCCAAGAGCGGCCAGTACACCGGGCTCACGGACCTCCCGCTCACGGTCGAAGGCGAACAGCAGGCTGTGGAAGCCCGTAAAGTGCTCGACGCCGTCGACTTCGACCTGGTGCTCACCTCGCCGCTGCGGCGTGCCCGGCGGACCGCGGAACTGGCGGGATTTCCGGACGCGCAGCACGAACCGCTGGCAGTGGAGTGGAACTACGGCGACTACGAAGGCATCAGCTCGGACCTGATCCGCAAGGACAACCCCGACTACCTCATCTGGACGCACGGTGTTCCCAACGGCGAGACGCTGGACGAGGTTGCGGCCAGGGCGGATAAGATCATTGGCCGGGTCCTGGAATCGGGAATGGACAATGTGCTGATCGTTGCACACGGCCATTTCTCGCGGATCCTCACGGCACGGTGGCTGGAACTGGCGCCCACAGAGGGCAGGCACTTCATCCTGGGGACCGCAAAAGTCTGCACACTGGGGTGGGATAAGAGGACGCCCGCAATTGTCCGCTGGGGCCTTTAATTCCCTTTTTGTAAATTAGCGTTGCTGAATTCCCCAAAAGCAGTAGTCACCGGAAGAATCCTGGTGTACTTTTATTCCTGACCCCAGAGCCAACTGCCGGGGTCAGCGCCCGGGTTGCACGCTTTGTCTGCAGCGAACAGAGGAAAAGGAGGTTGGGAGAAATGATGACTTTGACTGGCGGACGGAAGACCACCATCACCGCGCACCCGGCCTCCGCGCACAATGCGCACCTGTTCGGGGGCCAGCCAGGCTGCTGACGCCTGCCCTTGTCCTCCGTCCCCTGCTGGGGCGGCAAGGTATTCACGGTATATTAGGCGGAATTTCGCGTCCCTAGGCCTGCCTCCCCTTTCTGGGTGGCGTGCAGCTTGCGGCGGTTCCGGGCATTTCCTGTGAGCGCGGACTCCCGCATCCCATAATTCGGAACCATTTTTCCGATGGGTCTCGGTCGCCTGCCGGAAATCCCGTTTCCGCCAAAATACCCTCGATTAGTTCGGCGAATTTGTAGCGCCATTATGTGGGCGCTAATTCCTTTTCAACGCGGCCTTATTTTGTTATGCCCATTTATAAGGCTGGCTATCACCCCGTAGGGAGGTGAGAACCAATGATCCGAAAACTCCGGAAGTTCCTGTTCACTGCACCACGGCGGACCAGGAGCAGGATGCTGTTCAACCAAGACCTCTTGGAGCGGCAGCGGAATGACGTTTTTGTCCTGATGCACCAACAGATGAGCGGGCTGCGCTGACATGTACGGCCGCAAAGGTCCTGCCGCATGTGCGGCGGGACCTCTGCGGCCGGGACTTTCAGGAGCAGGTGAAGGAGATCAGGACCAGCCGCTGGAAGGGCCGGTTGCCGGTCTCCCGGCACTGCGCGGCGGCGAAAGCGGAGAGGTCGCTGGGGGCGGCATTTCCGAGCCCGACAAACAGCACTTCGCCGCGGCCGGACAGTTCAGCGGCGGTGACGGGGGCATCCAGGCCCCACAACGTCCCGGACTCTGCCGGCGTTTCCTCCAGGGACAGGTCCTGGACGCCGTCGAAACGTTCCGGATAGGCAAGCACCATGTCACGGAGGTACGGCTCGCCGAACACCATGGCGGCGGGTTGCGGCGCCTGCTGATCCAGCAGCGCCGCAATCCGGCGTTCGGTATCGGCCGGCTCATTCACCAGGCTCTTGAGTGTGAGCTGCGGGACCAGGCTGCAGCAGATAACTCCAGCTACCACCATGGGACGGAGCCATGTGTGCTTGGCGGGAAGCCTGGAAATCCCCAGTCCTACCAGCAGGGCAAACGCAGGGGCGGTGAATGTCAGGTACCGGGCGACGTAGACGGGCTGGGCCACGACGCTGACCAGCAGGAGCCCGGCAACGGGGACTGCTACGCCTGCCAAGCACAGGACCAGAAGGGGACGCAGGGCAGTGCTGCGCCGGGCGGACCAAAGGCCCCACGCCAGCAAGCCAATCTCCACCACGCCGAGGAGCACCACAAACGCCAGAACCCATTGCGGAGGCATGTTCCCGGTGGGACGGTCGTCGCCGTAAAAGTACTGTTTGACGGCCGCGGTCATCAGGTTCTGCAACAGGGAACGGTTCTGGATCCAGTCCACCTGTGCCTTTTGCCCCAGGGCGTAGATCAGGAACGGCAGCACACAAGCCCCGGCCGCGGAGCAGGCCACCAAAGTGGCCAGCATCCGGCGCCGGAGTATGACCGCTGCGGCTGCGTGCGCCGCGACGGCCAAGCCGAAGAACATGAACATCCATACGCCCACCACTGCGCAGAGAGCGTAGAGGACCCAGTCGAGGATCCGGTTGGACTCCCATGCCCGGAGCAGCAAGAGGGTGAGGGCCACGGCCAGCAGGGCGGTGAAAGCAGACTGCCGGGCCTCGGTTCCGGCCCACACCATGCGGGGAAGGACGGCCAGCACCAGGCCGGCGGCAAAACCCAGGGATTCGGACCCCAGTTTCCGCCCGATGAGGGCCGTCCCGGCGCAGGCAAGCCCCACCGCAAACGCCGACGGCATCCTCATGGAAATTTCCGAGAAACCAAAGACGGACGTCCAGAAATGCATGATTAGGTAGTAGAGGCCGTGAACCGCGTCCACCGACTGCAGCAGCAGAAGCAGCTCTTCCGGAGACCGGCCGGCCGCGGAAATGGTGGCGATCTCGTCATCCCAGAACGAGGGAATCCACGATCCTATGAACGCCGCGCAGAAGCCCAGCAGGCCCAGGGACGCCGGCATCCACCACTGCGCAGCAGCCGGGCCCGGCACTGCGGCCAGCCGGGAGCGTCGTCCGGCAGCATGGCCGCTGACCCTTTGGCTCTCCACCTATAACCCCCTGAAGACTGCTGGTTCCCTGCGGCAAGCAGCCGTACATTCGTTCACGATTGGAAGGACAATTGCCGGGAAAATACTGCCCGGCACACCTTGCGACGATACAGGCCCTTCCGACGTTAAACCTCATCCTGCAGCCACACGGGTAAGCTCAACTCCATGGAGGAGACCCAGCCCCCGGGGCGCCGAGGACGGTCCCGACTGGTGGTTCCCAGCCGCAGCGACATGCTGCTGCGGAACTTCACGGAGGTCATTGGCGGTCCGCTGGGCCGCAGATCGGACCCCGGCGTTATTTCACCCGGGATATTCACCGTGGAACGGGTCCTGATCCTCCTCACCCTTGCCGCCGCGCTCGTCGGCGTCCTGCTTAAAGGCTATTGCCGCGCCAATGGCTGGGAGTCCCCCACCCAGTTCTACGCCACCTGCTATTCGGATTTTCCCGAGCTTTTCTCACACCGCGGTCTGGCTGAGGGAGGCTTCCCCGTCCTCACCAATCAGTTCGAATATCCCGTCCTCATAGGACTGATCGCCGGGCTGACGGCGTGGCTGGTCCCGGGAACCGGCGTGACGGACGGACGGGTCCTGGCGTATTTCGACATCAACGCGGCACTGTTGGCAGGGGCGGCCATGATCGCCGTCCTGGCAACAGCGAGGATGTCAGCCCGCCGGCCCTGGGACGCAGCGATGGTGGCCCTGGCCCCGGGGATCATTCTCGCGGGCACCGTGAACTGGGACCTGTGGACGGTTTGCCTGCTCGCTGTGGCCATGTACTTTTTCGCGCAGCAGCGGCTGGTGCCGGCCGGGATCCTGATCGGACTCGCCACGGCCACCAACCTGTACCCGTTGCTGCTCCTGGCAGCCATCCTGCTGCTCGCCCTTCGCACCGGCCGGCTCCGCGCCCTGCTGGTCACGGGCGGGGCGGCGGCCGGCAGCTGGATTGCAGTGAACCTGCCGTTCGCGGCCACAAACTTTGACGGCTGGGCCCACTATTTCAGGTACACGGCTGACCGCGATGCGGGCTACAGTTCGCCCTGGTTCGCCTACAACCTGGTGGCCGGCAGGCTGCGCTGGCCAGAGCTGAGCCCGGCCGCTGTGGACCTGCTCTCGCCCGCACTCCTGGTGGTGGCATGTGCCGCCATTGCCGTTATTGCCCTCAACGCTCCCCGGCGGCCCCGCCTTGCCCAGGTGGCCTTTCTTCTGGTGGCCGCCTTCATCCTTACCAACAAGGCGTATTCCCCGCAGTTTGTGGTGTGGCTGATCCCGCTCCTGGCGCTGGCGCGGCCCCGGTGGCGCGATTTCCTGGTCTGGCAGGGAATTGAGGGCCTGCATTGGGCCGCCGTGTGGATGTACCTTGGACAGGTGACCAGCGCAGGCTCCTCCCAGCACAACCTGGATATGCCCTACTACGTCCTCGCCGTGGCTGCCCACATGTTTGCGGTGGCCTATCTCATGGCCCGCGTTACGTGGGACATTTATGACCCGAATTATGATCCCATCCGGCGCCACCACACCGATGATCCCCATGGCGGGCCCTTTGCCGGCGCGCCGGACGGATTCGGTTGAGCCTGCGCCGGCCGGCGGATTCACTCCTGCCCTGGAAGGAACCTTCGAATGCCTGATGTTGTGGTGGTGGGAGCCGGCCCCAACGGGCTGGCGGCAGCGGCAGTCATGGCCCGCGCCGGACTTTCGGTGGAGGTCTTCGAGGCAGCCGCTTCCATCGGCGGCGGGACACGCACCACCGAACTGATGCAGCCCGGCCACTTCCACGACGTGTGCTCGGCTGTCCATCCGATGGCCCTCGCCTCGCCCTTCTTCCGGGCATTCGAACTGGCCCGCCGGGTGGAAATGGTCACCCCGGAGATCTCCTACGGTTCGCCGCTGGACGGCGGACGCGCCGCCCTGGCCTACCGGTCCCTCGACCGGACGGCAGCGGAACTCGGGCGGGACGGCGCCGCCTATCGCAGACTCATGGCGCCCCTGGTCCGGAACGTGGACGGGATCATGGACTTCACACAGAACCAGCTCTTCCGGATTCCGCGCAACCCTGCAGCCGCCGGTATTTTTGGGCTGCGGACCATGGAACAGGGAACGGGGGCCTGGAACGCCAGGTTCCGCGAGGAGAACGCTCCCGCCCTGCTCACCGGCGTTGCCGCCCACGCCATCTCCCGCCAGCCCTCCCTCGCCGGCGCCGGTGCCGGACTCATGCTGGGCGCCCTCGGGCATGCACAGGGATGGCCCATCCCGTTGGGAGGCTCCGTTTCGATCGCTGCCGCACTTGCCGAGGATTTTAAGGCGCACGGGGGCGCCATCCATACGAACGCTCCGATAGACAGGCTTGCAGACCTTCCCACTGCCAAGGCCACGCTGCTCAACGTTTCGCCGCGCGGACTGGTCGCCATGGCCGGCCAGTCGCTGCCTGACGGCTACCGGCGGGCCTTGGAGTCATTCCGCTACGGAAACGGCTCGTGCAAGGTGGACTTCATCCTGTCCGGGCCGGTGCCCTGGCAGGCGCCCGAACTGGCCGACGCCGGCACGGTCCATGTAGGCGGTACCAGGAGGGACCTGGCCCATTCAGAGAATGAGGTCAATGCGGGCCGCCATCCGGAACGGCCGTACGTCCTGGTGGCACAGCCCTCGCGGTTCGACGCCGGCCGGGCGCCGGAAGGACACCACACAGTGTGGACCTACTGCCACGTTCCGGCAGGTTCAACCAAGGACATGACCGAGGCCATCACCGCGCAGCTGGAGCGTTACGCGCCGGGCTTCCGCGACCTCATAGTGCAGACGAATGCGGTCACCGCCGCTGGATTGGCCGAATACAACCGGAACTACATTGGCGGTGATTTCAGCGTGGGGACCATGGACCTGCGGGGCCTGGTCCAAAGGCCGGTGGTTTCCCGTGCCCCATGGCGCACCCCCTTGCACGGCGTGTACCTATGTTCGTCATCCACTCCGCCGGGTCCGGGGGTCACCGGAATGCCCGGACTGCACGCCGCGACACATGCCCTTAAGGACATATTCGGGATGGGAGTGCCGGCGCTGGGAATGTCGGCTTCGCGAGGAAAGTGAGCCGAAAGGCACCCGTCGCAATGTGGGCAAAAGGAGTGGCGAAACCGGGGCATAATGGCGCGATGGGGAAAAAAACAAAACTTTCGGCAGCCGTAGCTGCGCTCATTCTCGGAACATCGCTGGTAGCCTGCGACGACGGCCGCAGTGGTGCCGAGGCGGCAGCCTCACAGCTGGCCACCGCCGTTTCGGGTCTGGATATCGCGTCGGTGGAGTTCGACGGCAAGGATGCCGGAGCTGCCAACGACCAGCTCAAGACCGTTTTTGCTGCCCTTGATCCGCAAAAGCCCACCGTCGAAGCCGGCGAACTCACCCTGGACGGCGACAACGCGTCGTCGCCCCTGAACTACACCTGGTCATTCGGTGACGCGCAGTGGAAGTACACGGTGTCGGCCAAATTCAAGAAGTCCGGCGACAAGTGGCTCACAGTCTGGGAGCCAGCCCTCCTGGTGCCGGGCCTCGCGGATTCCGAAATCCTGACCAAGGGTGCCCAGTCTCCGCAGCGCGCCGATATCCTCGGTGCCGGCGACGTCCCGCTGGTCACGTACCGCCCCGTGGTGAACGTAGGTATCGACAAGCCGCAGCTGGGTGCTGCCGATCCTGCCGATTCAGCCGGAAAGCTGGCCGCTTTGGTTGGCATTGATCCCGCCGGATATGTGGAGCAGGTCAAGGCATCCGGTGCCTCCGCCTTCGTGCCGGCAATCACCCTGCGTGAAGAGGGCCGGACCATCACGAATGAGCAGATTGCCGCCATCCCGGGCGCACGGGCCATTCCAGCGTCCATGCCGCTGGCGCCCAGCCGGACTTTTGCCCGCGCTGTGCTCGGCTCCGTTGGTGAGGCGACCGCTGAGCAGATCGAAGCCTCGGAAGGAGCGCTGACGCCGGGCGATGTGACGGGCATCGGCGGCCTGCAGCAACAGTACGACGAGCAGCTGAGGGGGACGGACGCCGTCGTCATCCGCGCCCAGCGTGCAGACCTGACCCGCGAACAGATCCAGTCGTCAGCCACCGACCCCAGGCGCGTGCTCTTTGAGGTGGCGCCGACGCCGGGGACGCCCCTGAAGACCACCCTGGACCCGGGGCTGCAGACGCTCGCCGAAAGCACCCTGGAAAAAGTGGGTCCCGCCTCCGCCATCGTGGCCCTGCGCCCCTCCACCGGAGCGGTCCTTGCGGCCGCCTCCGGGCCGGGCAGCAACGGCTACAACACCGCAATGCTGGGGCAGTACGCCCCGGGCTCGATCTTTAAGATGGTGGACTCGCTGGCGATGTTCCGCAACGGCCTCACTCCCGAATCCAAGGTTGAATGCACGCCTACCCTCACGGTGGACGGCCGGACGTTCAAGAATGCGGAGGGGTATCCCGAGGGTTCCCTCGGTTCCGTCACCCTCCGCGATGCCTTCGCGCATTCCTGCAACACCGCCTTCATTGCCGCGCGTGACAAGGTGTCTCAGGGGCAGCTCGAAGCGGCAGCCATGGCCATGGGCCTGGCCGTGGAGGCACCCGCACTTGGGGCGGAGGCATTCCTCGGTTCCGTCCCCGCCGAAGCAGCCGGAACCGAGCATGCCGCCTCCATGATCGGCCAGGGCAAGGTACTTCTGTCACCGTTGGCGGCGGCGATGATGGCAGGTTCTGTGGCCAAGGGCGCGCCTGTCTCGCCGCAGCTGGTCCTGAACCCCGACGGCGGTGCTGCCGCCGCCGGGACCACCAGCGGTTCCACAGCTCCGGCCGCCCAGCCGTCTGCGACGGCGACAGCTGAAGCACCCTCGACGGCGTCCGGCCAGCCGATCACGGCGGCCGAGGCCGCTTCCCTCGCGGACATGATGCGCGCCGTCGTCACCTCCGGACACGCCGGGTTCCTCTCGTCCGTTCCGGGTGAGCCCGTGGGCGCCAAGACCGGCACCGCCGAGTTCGGCAAAGAGAATCCGCCCAAGACCCACGCCTGGATTGTGGCCGTGCACGGAGACCTTGCCGTGGCCGTCTTCGTGGAGGATGGCGGACTGGGAGCAACAACATCCGGGCCGCTGCTGAAGGAGTTCCTCACCGCCGCCGGCTGACCGTCAACCCGACGGGCCGCGTGGGAAGATGGACTGCGTGGCCCATATTGACGTTTCCGGTATCGATTACTTTCTCTCCGACGGCACGCAGCTGCTGAACGGGGTGACCTTCAAGGTTCCGGATGGCACCAAGACGGCGCTGATCGGACCCAACGGGACGGGAAAAACCACTCTTTTCCGGATCATCGCCGGCGACCTCACCCCGGACGAGGGCGTCATCGGACGGTCCGGAAACATGGGCATCATGCGCCAGTTCGTGGGCCAGGTCCGGGACGAATCCACCGTGCGTGACCTGCTCGTGTCCGCAGCACCGCCTGCCTTGGCTGCCGCCGCCCGCGAGGTTGACGAGGCCGAACTGGCCATGATCGAGCACGACGACGAACCCACCCAGATGCGCTACGCGCAGGCCATCGTGGACTGGGGCGACGCCGGAGGCTACGACGTGGAGACCGTCTGGGACGAGGTCTGCATGGCCGCGCTGGGACTCCCCTTTGACCGCGCGCAGCACCGCCCGGCGTCGAGCCTCTCCGGCGGTGAGCAAAAGCGCCTGGTCCTGGAGGCACTCTTCGCCGGACCGGACGACCTCCTGCTCCTGGACGAACCGGACAACTACCTGGACGTGCCCGGTAAGCGCTGGCTCGAGGACAAGCTCAACGAGTCCAGGAAAACCGTCTTCTTCATCAGCCACGACCGTGAACTGCTGAACAACGCCGCCGGGCGCATCGTGACCCTGGAGCCCGGAATCAACGGCGCTGCGGCCTGGATCCACGGCGGCGGATTCGGCTCCTACGTGGAGGCGCGCGCTGACCGGAACGCCCGTTTCGAGGAGCTCCGCAAACGCTGGGACGAGGAGCACGTCAAGCTCAAGGAACTCGTCAATATGTACAAGAACAAGGCTGCCTTCCGCTCGGACATGGCCAACCGGTACCACGCGGCCCAGACCCGCCTCGCGAAGTTCCTCGAGGCGGGCCCGCCGGAAGCGCTGCCCATTGAGCAGAACGTGCACATGCGGCTCAAGGGCGGCAGGACTGCCAAACGCGCCATCGTGGCCGAACGGCTGGAACTGACCGGGCTCATGAAGCCGTTCTCCACGGAAGTCTGGTTCGGCGACCGCGTGGGCGTCCTCGGCTCCAACGGCTCGGGCAAAAGCCACTTCCTCCGCCTGCTGGCCACCGGGGGCACCGACCCCGAGCGCGAGCACCTGCCGGTATCTGACGTCGAGATCGCCGAAGTTCCCCACGAGGGCACGGTAAAACTCGGGGCCCGCATCCGGCCGGGATTCTTTGCCCAGACCCACGTGCGCCCGGATCTCCTGGGCAAGACACTGCTCGAGATCCTGCACCGCGGCGACGAGCACCGTTCCGGTCTTGGCCGTGAGGCCGCCGCCGGGGCGTTGGACGGTTACGGGCTGGCAGGACAGTCGGAGCAGAAGTACGAGTCCCTCTCGGGCGGCCAGCAGGCACGGTTCCAGATCCTGCTGCTGCAGCTTAGCGGAGCCACCCTGCTGTTGCTGGACGAGCCCACGGACAACCTGGACCTGCACTCCGCGGAGGCGCTGGAGCGGGCCATTGACCACTTCGAGGGGACGGTCCTGGCGGTCACGCACGACCGCTGGTTCGCCCGCACGTTCGACCGCTTCCTGGTGTTCGGCTCCGACGGAAAAGTGTACGAATCAGACGAGCCGGTCTGGGACGAGCAACGGGTGGTGCGCGCCCGCTAACCCCGGACGCTCTCTCACCTTTCGCGGGTTTTCCCGCGATGCCCCATCAGCTTTCGCGGGTTTTTCCGCGACGCTCCATCACCTCTCGCGGTTTTGTACCGACACCGGCCTTGCGCACGCTGGTGATTAAATGATCATTAATTGCTAGCATTTGATCATGAAGACGGACGAGCGGCATCGCACCATTGCAGAGATGCTGCGCAAACGGTCCGAGGTCAGCGTGGATGAGCTGATCCTCGCCTGTGATGCGTCCGGGGCGACGATCCGGCGCGACCTTGAAGTCCTGGCCGCCAACGGTGTCCTGCGGCGCATCCACGGCGGAGCCAGAAGCCTCATAGTCCACGGCGGGAACCCGGGTTACGGCCAGCGCGAGCTGGAGGACCAGGACGTCAAGAAGCGGATTGCAACGGCCGTTGCCAAGCTTTTGCGGGACGGTGAACACGTATGGCTGGACAGCGGCAGTACGGCCACGGAGGTGGCACGCGCCGTGGCTGGCAGGGACCTGACGCTGATGCCCATGTCTCTACGATCGCTCAATGCTGCAGCCGGTGAGGAAGGCGGTGCCGGTGTCCGCCCATCGCTCCTCTTGCCCGGCGGAAACCTGGTCCCCGGGGAACTGTGCTTCCGGGGCCCGCTGGCAGAGTCAAACATTCGGTCCCTGCGTTTTGACACCGCCGTTGTTACGCCCTGCGCGGTGGATTTCAAGGACGGCCTGCTTGCGCACGACCTGGAGGATGCGGCGGTAAAACGCGCAGGCCTCGAAGCCGGCGCACGTGTGGTGCTGGCAGCCGCTGCGGCCAAGTGGCGCGCGCACGCAAGGGTACTTGTGGCAAGCCTGGAGCGGGTAGATGTAATGGTGACGGACAAAGATTTCAGCGCCGAAGAGCGCGCACAACTCGATAAATACTCAGTGGAAGTAGTGAATGTATGAGCCTGAATACCGGCACGGCACATGAAGCGGGATTAAAGGCAGCAGCGGTGGCCACATTCGTGGTCTTTGGCATCAACGGCCTGGTCTTTGCGAGCTGGGCTGCACGAATTCCGGCAGTCACCGAAACGCTGCAGATCACCTCGGGCCAGATGGGGACGCTCCTGCTGTGCACCGCCGTCGGCTCACTGCTCGCGCTGCCCACGGCCGGCCTGGTGGTGGGCCGGCTGGGAACGGCCAATACTGTCCGTTTAGGCGGGCTGCTGGCCGCCGCAGCGGGTACCGGCATCGCCCTGTCACTGGCCGTCGCATCGATTCCCGGCACGGCCGTCTCCCTGTTCTTCTTCGGCATCGCCATCGGCCTGTGGGATGTGTCCCAGAACATTGAGGGGGCCGACGTTGAACACAAAATGCGCCGCACCATCATGCCGCAGTTCCACGCAGCATTCAGCGGCGGCGCCTTCGTGGGCGCGCTTATCGGCGCGGGGCTTTCTAACCTGGGCGTGGACCTTCCCGTGCATCTGCTGGTCATCGTCGGCATCGTCGTTGTGGTCACCATGATCGCTCCCCGCTACTTCCTGCCACACATCCCAACTGCCACCCCCGCCGGCGAAGCGAAGCCCGCCAAGGGACCCTCCGCATGGCGGGACAGCCGCACCCTGCTCATCGGTGTTGTGGTCCTGGGGGCGACCCTGACAGAAGGCGCCGGAAACGACTGGATTGCCAAAGCATCGGTCGACGGACTCGGAACATCAGAGTCAACCGGCGCACTGATGTTTGCCCTCTTCGTCCTGGCCATGACAGCCATGCGGTTCTTCGGCGGCCAGGTCATCGACAAGTACGGCCGCGTTGCCGTGCTGCGGGCCAGCATGGCGGCGGCCGCCGCCGGTCTTTGCCTCTTCGTCCTCGCCGGGAACGTTTGGCTGGCCGCAGCTGGTGCTGCGCTGTGGGGCGTCGGAGCAGCGCTGGCATTCCCAATGGGAATGTCCGCCGCGGCCGACGACCCGAAGCACGCCGCCGCAAGGGTATCCGTTGTATCCACCCTCGGTTATATCTCGTTCCTCGCCGGTCCTCCCCTGCTGGGGTACCTCGGGGACCTCACCGGCATCCACCTGGCGTTGCTTGCGATCCTGGCGCCGATTCTCCTGGCACTCTTGCTCGCCGGTGCAGCCAAGCCGCTCAAAACGAAGCAGGCGGCTGAAACCACGTAAGCCGCTGGACCTGCGAGAGCGTTCCGAGTTTCGCCGCCATAAGTGAGAGAGCGTTCCGGGTTTCGCCGCAACAGGTGATGGAGCGTTGGGGTTTTAAGCCCCAAAGGTGATGGGGCGTCCGTGCCTGCCATGGCGGTAGGGTGAGGGCATGCACAGCACATGGCGTAAAAGCCATCGATGGATCGGCCGCCTGGATAAATACCTTGTAAAGCATGTTTCCGATCTGCCGGGCGGCAACCACGACGACTTTTTCCGCAGGCTCTCGGCTTCGGGCAATCATGGGAAGCTCTGCATTGCGGCGGCCGCCGTGATGGCCGCTTTCCCGGGAAAGACCCGCCGGGCAGCCCTGCATGGTTTGCTGGCCCAGGCTGTTGCATCGGCTGTGACCAACGGCGTCTTCAAAACGCTGCTCCCCCGCACCCGGCCGCTGCCGGAGCATCTCCCGGTGTTCAGGTTCGTCCATCCCCAACCCACCAGCTCCTCCATGCCGTCGGGACACTCCGCGTCAGCCGTGGCGTTTGCCGTGGGAGTGGGCCTGGTCCGGCCCGCCCTAGGCGCTGCCCTGGCGCCGGCCGCCCTGGGGGTGGCCTACTCCCGGGTCCACACCGGGGCGCACTGGCCCTCGGACGTCTTCTTTGGCTCAGCGCTGGGGGCAGGAGCAGCGTTGGTAACCCGCAGGTGGTGGCCGGTCCGTCCACCCTTCCCGCAGCCCGCGCGGACCTGGACGCCTGCGCCCGAATTGCCGGGAGGCGAGGGCCTGAGCATCGTAATGAACACCCTGGGTGGCTCGTTCAGGGAAGAGACGGCCGCCGCACTCAAAGAAGTATTCCCGAAGGCGCATATCAACACCGTTCAGCCCGAGGATGAGCTGCTGGCGCAAATCGCTGCAACTGCGGACTGGCCGGGCACCCGCGCCCTCGGTGTGTGGGGAGGCGACGGCACGGTGGGCGCAGCGGCCGCGGCCGCCGTCGAACGTTCCATCCCCCTCCTGGTCCTCCCGGGCGGGACGCTCAACCATTTTGCCCGCGACGCAGGAACAGGAAGCCTCAAGGAAGCCGTTGCGGCCGCCTCCAGGGGCGAGGCCGCGTTGGCGGACATCGGCATTGTCGCCGTGGAGCGCGGGCTCGCGGGACAGCCTGAAGTCGCGAAGCTGATCATGTTGAACACGTCCAGCATCGGCCTCTACCCGGACCTGGTGCGGCGGCGCGAGCAGTTGCAGTCAGCGCTCGGGAAACCACTCGCCGGCGTTGTGGCGATGATCAGGACCTTCGCCGCGGGGACGCCCGTCACTCTCACGGTGGACGGTGTCCTGCACAAGGTGTGGATCGCTTACCTGGGGCGGGGCCGCTACTATCCCCGGGACCACGCGCCGCTGCTCCGCCCGGTCCTGGACGACGGGGTCCTGGACGTCAGGCTGATCACGGCCGATGAATCGTTTGCGCGGCTGCGGCTCCTGTGGTCGGTGCTGACCGGAACGGTGGCAGGTTCGCGGATCACCCACCTGAGGGAGGCAACTGAGGTCCGCATCGACGCCGGCGGGGCACCCATGGCGTTGGCGGTGGACGGCGAGGCCTTGGCCGGTGTGCGCAGCGTGAAGTACAGCGTGGTTCCCCGGGCCCTCGCCTACTACACGCCCCACTCCTAGGAGAGCGGGCCGCCTGTTGGGCTGACGGTCATCCACGGGGACTACCCTGAGTTGCCCCTGAATCATCCCTGAGACAGGCGAAATGGGGCATCGGCATCGGTAGCGTAAGGGGTACACCGCGTACCTGAACCCATCCGCAGCCCTGCGCTGCCGTCCGAAGGAACATATCCATGATTGAGGCAAAAGACCTGGCCAAGGTCTATGGCGCGAAAACCGCCGTGGCCGGAGTCAGTTTCACTGTCAGGGCAGGGCAAGTCACCGGCTTCCTGGGCCCCAACGGCGCCGGTAAATCCACCACCATGCGCATGATCATGGGACTGGACCGGCCAACGTCGGGATCCGTCACGGTGAATGGGCTGCCCTACGCGCACCACAAGGCGCCGCTCCACGAGGTGGGTGCCCTGCTGGACGCCAAGGCCGTGCACACGGGCCGCAGCGCATACAACCACCTCCTGGCCATGGCTGCCACGCACGGCATCCCCAAGGCGAGGGTCCATGAGGTTATTGAGATGACCGGCCTGGATGCCGTGGCAAAGAAGAAAGCCGGCGGCTTTTCGCTGGGTATGGGGCAGCGGCTGGGCATCGCCGCCGCCCTCCTTGGCGACCCGCAGACGCTCATCCTGGACGAGCCGGTCAACGGCCTGGATCCCGAAGGCGTCCTCTGGGTGCGGAACCTGGTCCGTTACCTGGCGAACCAGGGCAAAACCGTCTTCCTCTCCTCGCACCTCATGAGCGAAATGGCCCAGACCGCCGACCACCTGATCGTCATCGGCCGCGGCCGCATCATCGCCGACGCCCCTGTACAGGAAATCATCGCCGGCACCCGCCAGTCCAGGACGCTGGTCCGCACGGACTCCGCCCCGCAGCTTTCTTCACTGCTGGCAGGAGACGGAGTCACCGTGGACCAAAGCGAACCGGAAACCCTGACGGTGACCGGCATCGGGCCGCGCGAAATCGCGGAGGTGGCGCTCCGCAACGGTGTCCTGGTGTACGAACTCACGCCGCAGGTTTCGAGCCTGGAAGACGCCTACTTCGACCTCACCAAGGACGAAGTTGAATACCACTCGCACCTGACCGGAGGGCCTGCCCTGGCCTCCCCGGCGACGGCAGGAAAGTAAGGACCATGAGCACCCAAACACCAACCGCTGCCGCCCCCGCCCGTTCCTCGGCAGGGTCCCACGGCGTCACTTTCGGCGGCGTACTCCGCTCCGAATGGATCAAACTCTGGTCCCTGATGTCCACCCGCATCCTGCTGTTGCTCACACTGGTGGCCATCGTGGGCGTGGGAGCCCTGGCCGTCCTGATCCGCTACACATTCCTGGACGAGATGATCCGCAATGCGAGGGACCAGGGCCAGACCCTGACCCCTGAAATGATGGAACAGACGTTCCCGCCGGGGTCCGGATTCGACCTTTACAACCTGCCCAACGCCGGCCTGCAGATCGGCATCCTGGTCCTCGGATCCCTGGCGGTGCTGTTCATGTCCTCCGAATACGCCACCGGCATGATCCGTTCCACCATGAATGCCGTTCCGCGCCGCACACCGGCCTTCGTTGCCAAGGCCATCATTCTTGCGGTGATCTCGTACGTCATCACCACCATTGCGGGCGTGGCCACGTTCCTGATCGCCATGCCGGTGTTCCAGGGCATCGGCTTCGACCTGGACTGGTCCACCGACGGTGTGCTGTACAGCATCTTCACCGGCGGCCTCTATGTGGCGGGCGTTGCCCTGATCGGACTCTCGCTGGGAACCCTGCTGCGGAACTCGGCCGGCGGCATCACCGTCCTGGTGGGCATCTTCTTCGTCCTGTCCATTGCCGCGAGTTTCCTCACGCTCATCCCCGGCGACTTCTGGAAGTACGTTCCGCAGTACATTCCGAGCGACGCCGGCGGACGGTTCCTGTCCATTGGCCACACGGACGGCGTGATCGATCCATGGCAGGGCGGCCTGATCTTCCTGGGTTACGTGCTGCTGTTCCTCATTCCGGCCATGATCGTGCTGAAGAAACGCGACGTCTGACCCGTATGAACCAGGGGGGACCAGCAATGGACGCGGCAGCCGGACAGGCTGACGCGTCCTTTGCCGAGCTCACGGCCCGCCGCCGGGGACTTGTCCGGCGGTATCTCTACCAGCACCCGCGCGTCATGGATGCGGTGGTGGCGCTGGGTTATGCACTGCTGGTGACGCCGACAGTGGTTGATGCCGTCATCTCCGGCAACTGGCCCGCGGCAGCCCTGCTGGCGGTGGTGGCGGCAGCGATGTTCCTTCGCCGGGCCCACCCGGTAGGCCTGGTGGCCTTCGTGGCGGTGGTGGAGGTGGCCGTTACGCTGCTGCATCCCTGGGGCTCCAACGTCTCCGCCGGGCTGTGGTTCTCGCTTTATGCCGTGGCCGTGGTCCACACCCGCCGGTTCGCGCTGATCACCATGGCGGTGGCCACCGCGCCGCTGGCCCTCCTCTACCTGCTGGCCGCCGTGGGTACCCACACCCACCCCATGGAAAGCTCCTTCGTCCACGACGTGGGGGCCAACCCGGGCGACTTCAACCTCCTGACCAGCATTGCCACCGGTGCCAGCATCGCGCTGTCCAACGTCATCGCCACCGGCATCGGCATCGGCGTGAAGCAGCGGCGGGAACACGAGCAGGAGGTGGCGGCCTGGGCGGCACGGACAGCCCGCCTGGCGTCGGTCAACGAACGGAACCGGATCGCCCGGGAAATGCACGACGTCGTTGCCCACTCGCTGACGGTGATGATCAGCCTGTCGGACGGGGCCGCCGTCGTTGTCCGGAAAGACCCGGGACGCGCCGGTGACGTGCTGGGCGAGCTGTCCCGGACCGGCCGCACCGCCCTTGCCGATATGCGGCGTGTACTGGGCGTCCTTCGGGATGATGCCGGCGCAACCGCCCCCAGGCTGCCGATCGCCGCCGGGAACAGCCTGGCCAAGCTGCTGGAAGGGTTCCGCACGGCCGGGCTGCCGCTGCATTACTCCCACAGCGGCCCGGCG
Source organism: Arthrobacter sp. 210 2 (assembly GCF_059093025.1). Taxonomy (NCBI): domain Bacteria; kingdom Bacillati; phylum Actinomycetota; class Actinomycetes; order Micrococcales; family Micrococcaceae; genus Arthrobacter; species Arthrobacter sp. 210 2. Next base: position 180,698 of record NZ_JBNHIE010000003.1, on the reverse strand, counting down.
TTGCCCGATGACGCCGCCTTCCAGCTCACCGTCTACCGGATCGTCCAGGAGTCGCTCACCAACGTGCTCCGCTACGCCAGGTCACTGGGCCGGGTGGACGTCAGCATCGTCCGGTCCGGTTCCACGGTCACCATTGAAGTGCTCGACGACGGCGCGGGGGTTCCGGGGCAGCAGCCCAGTGAGGGAGGCGTCCAGGGCGGCTCCTACGGAACCGGCCAGGGGCTGGCGGGGATGGCGGAGCGTGCGCGCATTTACGCCGGCACGGTGGAGGCCGGTCCAACCGGCCGCGGCTGGCGCGTCCACGCCGTGCTGTGCTGGCCGGGCGATGACCAGCCGGAACTCAGTCCCTATCCGCACGAACTGCAAGGCAAGGTATGACCGAAAACGCCCCGATCACCGTCCTGCTGGTTGATGACCAGCCCCTGCTGCGGATGGGTTTCCGCCTGATCCTGGAAGGCGAGGAGGACCTGCGGATTGTGGGTGAGGCGTCCGACGGCGCCGAGGCCATCCGGCTGGTGGGCGAGCTGAACCCGGATGTGCTGCTGATGGACGTCCGGATGCCTGTCCTGGACGGTATCGAGGCAACCCGGGCCATTACCGCCACCGGCTCCTGCGCCCGGATCATCATCCTGACCACGTTCGATGTGGACGAGTATGCCTTCGCCGGTCTCCAGGCAGGTGCGTCGGCCTTCCTCCTGAAGGATGCGGCGCCGTCGGACCTGATCAATGCCGTCCGCGTGGTGGCCAGCGGCGACGCCGTGGTGGCGCCCCGGATCACCCAGCGCCTGCTCGAAACGTACGTCCGCGGCTCGGCCCGGCCGGCACCTGCCGCGCCCGCACCGGACCCCCTGCTGGCAGACCTCACGCCGCGGGAGACGGAGATGCTGGAGGCGATGGCTGAAGGTCTTTCCAATGCTGAAATTGCCCACCGCTACTTCCTGTCCGAGGCCACCGTCAAGACGCATGTCCGCCGGATCCTCACCAAGCTGCACCTCCGCGACCGCGTCCAGGCAGTGGTCTATGCGTATGAGACCGGCCTGGTGGTCCCCAGCAACCCGGACTACTGATACAGATCTATGCACGGCTGATACGGACCTATGCAAGGCACGCGTGGTGGCCTTTGATGGAGTCATGACCACTTTCCGCACGCCCGAAGATCCCGGCGCGGACGGCAGACAGCCGCATCCGAACCATGACCGGGGACTCGACTTCGACCTGTCAACGATGATGAGCCGCCGTTTCCTTGGAAGGTTCCTTGGCGCGGGCGGCGCCGTGGCAGCCCTGGCTGCCTGCACGCCCGGGCAAGGCACACCAGCCGGCCGGTCGCCGTCGTCCGTTTCCCCCTCCCCGGCCGCCCCGGCACCTGGCGGGATAGTGCCCGCTCCGGCCAGCCCCACGGTAACCCGGGCGATTACAGAGTGCGGCGTAGACATCCCCAAGGAAACGGCAGGGCCCTTCCCGGCCGATGGCTCCAACGGACCGGATGCACTGACAGCCTCCGGAGTGGTCCGCCGCGACATCACGTCAAGTTTCGGTGCCTTTTCCGGCAAGGCGGAAGGCGTCCCGCTGACCTTCACCCTGACACTCCTGGACAACGCGAACGGATGCCGGCCGCTGGCCGGGGCGGCCGTTTATGCCTGGCACTGCGACCGGGACGGGAAGTACTCCATGTACGACTCCGGTTTGGCCAATGAAAACTACCTTCGCGGGGTCCAGGAAGCGGACGCCAACGGTCAGGCCACCTTCACATCGATCTTCCCCGGCGCCTATCCGGGCCGCTGGCCGCACATCCACTTTGAGGTGTTCGAGTCCATGAGCAATGCCACCACGGCGGGGCAGGTGCTGGCCGTTTCCCAGATTGCCCTCACCCAAGCGGCCTGTGACGACGTCTATGCCACTTCCGGGTATGAGGACAGCGTGGCCGCGATGCGTCGCACCACCCTGCAGTCGGACAGCGTCTTTCGGAACGACGGCGGCATCTACCAGCTCGCCACGATGACCGGATCGGCAGCGCAGGGGTACACGGCGGGGCTTAACGTGACCATCTAGACTCGGGAGCATGCCTTTCGATTCCTCCGCCGCAGACCACATTCGGGACCTTGGCGCCTATGTCAGCGCATCGCCGTCAAGCTTTCACGCGGTCCGCGAGGCGGGCCGGCGGCTGGAGGACGCGGGGTTTACACACCTTGATGAGCTGGAGCCGTGGGAGGGCGGGCCGGGCTCGTTCTTCATCATCCGCGACGGCGCCCTGATCGCGTGGGTGGTTCCGGGGGGCGCAGGACCCACCACCGGATTCAACATCCTGGGGGCCCACACCGATTCGCCGTCCTTCAAGCTCAAACCCAAGCCGACCACCGGCGCCCACGGCTGGCTCCAGGCGGGTGTGGAGGTGTACGGCGGGCCGCTCCTGAACTCCTGGCTTGACCGGGAACTGCAGCTTGCGGGCCGGCTGGTGATGCTGGACGGCACCGAGCACCTGACGGAAACCGGCCCCCTGCTCCGGTTTCCGCAGCTGGCCATCCACCTGGACCGGGCCGTCAACGAGGGGCTCACCCTTGATAAGCAGCGGCACATGCACCCGGTGTGGGGGCTGGGCAACCCGGCTGATTTTGACCTGCTGGACGTTTTGGCTTCTTCTGTGCCTGATGCTTCCGTGGATCCTGCACACATTGGCGGGTACGACGTCGTTGTTGCGGACACGCAGGCCCCTGCGGTTTTCGGGGGCTCAGGTGAGTTCTTCGCATCCGGGCGGCTGGACAACCTTTCGTCCACCCATGCGGGGCTTGCTGCGTTGATTTCGCACGCCTCCGGTGGGGTTGCTTCCGGGCCCATCGCCGTCCTTGCCGCCTTTGACCACGAGGAGATCGGCTCCAACTCCCGCTCCGGCGCCTGCGGGCCCATTCTGGAGGATGTTCTGGTACGCATCTCCGACGGCCTGGGGGCCTCGGTGAGCCAGCGGCGGCAGGCGATGTCGGCGTCGTTCTGCGTCTCGGCAGACGCCGGGCATGCGGTACACCCGAACTATGCGGAACGGCACGACCCCGCCAACCACCCGGTGCTCAATGGCGGGCCGCTGCTGAAGATCAATGCGAACCAGCGGTATGCGACGGACGCGCCTGGCGCCGCGTTCTGGGCCCGGCTCGGTGGTGAGGCCGGCGTGCCGTTCCAGGAATTCGTCTCCAATAACGCGATTCCCTGCGGTTCCACCATCGGTCCGTTGACGGCCACACGGCTGGGAATCCGTACGGTGGACGTTGGGGTTCCGCTGCTGTCCATGCACTCGGCCCGGGAGCTGTGCGGTGTGGAGGATCCGCGGCGCCTGGCGGCCGTGACGGAGCTGTTTTTCCGGACGGCTTACGGTTCCGCCGGCCAGTAACTTTCCAAAATGACGTGGGGCCAACAGCTCGCCGAGTGCGGGTAGCCACAACGCGCCGCACCAGGCGTTTGAGTGCAGCATGGTTCTGCGGTACGCAGGGGCATCCTCGAGGGCTCCTTCTTTGATTAGTGGTGCCTTGCCATGCCCTCGTGCGGTTCTGCTCAGGCGACACCCGGCTTTCCCCGCTGTTTGAGGACTGACCAACGCCGTTCGTGTCAGGCCGATTCCCGCAGTTCCCGCAGCTTCCCCAATGAACCACCCATTACCCGCACCGTGGTCCACCCGCGCGGATGATTGGGCTCCAGCCATGCCTAGCTTGGAGGCAGTAAGACTGCCCGGCAGCATTTTCGAGCTCAGGACTACGGTGAAAATGGCTCCTCCTCTCTTTCAGGACACGCACAGCGGCCCCGCCCCTGCAGCTGTGAGGGTCTTCCCACAAGTGAGAAAAATGACCACGAATCCTCTGGTCGGCCGGATGACCAGATTCGCGGCCGTGGGTGCTTTCGGCACTGTCCTGAACCTGGCGATCATGGCGGCGATGCTCGGCTTGGGCTCGCATTACCTTCCGGCTGCGATCGTGGCCACCGAGCTGACCATCCTGAGCAATTTCCTGATGCAGGAGCGGCTGGTCTTCCAGGACAATCGCGGGGGCCGACCGTTGCGGCAGCGCATCCTGGCGGCTTTCGGCTTCAACAACATAGAGACGCTCGTGCGGATGCCGGTGCTGGTACTCCTGGTGAGCGTCCTGCTCGTTCCCGGCCTCGTCGCGCAGGCCGCCACCCTCGCGGCCGCGTTCCTGATCCGCTTCGCCTTTACGTCCCGGGTCATCTATCGCATTCGTCCGGATGCGGGCCGCCTCTTGCCCGCCCCTTCAGTTCGCGAGGAGCAGCTCTCATGACCACCACCAACGACGCCGTCGTGAAACTCGGCAATGACCGCAGCGAAAGCCCGCTCGCCCAAGCGACAGACAAGCTGCGGCCGCCTGCGAGGGTGATCGCGATCATCCCTGCACACAATGAAGAGATCGGGATCGCACAGACGATCGACAGCCTGCGCCGCCAGACCCAGGCCCCGGACCGTATCCTCGTCGCCGCAGACAACTGCACCGACGGCACCGTGGACATCGCCAGGGCAATGGGGGTGGAGGTCCTGGAAACCCGGGACAACACCGCCAGGAAAGCGGGCGCGCTCAATCAGGGGCTCGCCATGGTCCTTCCTGATCTTCTGCCTCATGACGTCGTACTGATGATGGATGCAGACAGCCGGCTAAACCATGATTTCGTGTCTGCCGGCATGGCCTACTTCGAGTGCTGGCCGCTAAGGGGCGGGATCAGTGGCTCCTATGTTGCCGCCGACCACCCATCCCGCGTGGCCCTCCTTCAAAAGATCGAGTACACGCAGGGGCTTCGCACAGTGCACCGACGTGCCGGGCGCATCCATGTGCTATCGGGCGCCGCCACCATGTTCACGGTCGCATCCCTGCGCAAGGTGGCCGGGATGCGAGGCAGCACTCTCATCCCCGGAGTGAAGGGACTGGTCTACGACGAGTCCTCCCTGACTGAGGACTATGAACTGACCGTGGCGCTGAAGCGGGTGGGCTACGACCCCCGCTGTGCCATCGACTGCGTCGTGGTCACCGACGTAATGCCAACGTGGCACGACTGGATGGTCCAGCGACTGCGCTGGCAGCGGGGAACGCTGGAGACCCTGTTCACCTATGGGTTCGTGGAGCATACCCGCAAGGCCTGGGCGGTGCAGGCGTGGACATACTTCCGCAGCGTCATCCCCCTGCTGATGCTGATGACCTGGGGCTACGCCCTGGCCTTTGAGGGGGTGGCGTTCTACCCATTCTGGCTGCTCATCATCCCGGTATTCATGCTTGACCAGCTGGTAGCCACCTGGAACGCGGGATGGAGAGCGCGCATCTACGCCACCCTCATCATTCCTTTGTGGATTTACGAAACATACCAATCGGTTGCGTACTGGCAGGCACTTCGCCTTGCGCTGCGCGGTGGAGAGAAGGAGTGGCTGACCTGATGGACACATTTCTGGGCCTCCTTGAAGAGGTCACACACGACGGCTTCATGGCTGGGGTCGCTGCGCTGACAGCTCTCACGCTGTTGATCCTCGCGATCGCCATCCGCCGCATCCTGCCCAAGCACAAGCACGACAGCACTCTGCCTCCGAGGAGGGAATCCACGTGACTGAGGCCCTCACCCGCACGGTCGACGCCTACCGCCGCCCACCCTGGAACGAGGCCGTCAGCCAGGCCCTGCCGCCCAGGCTGCGGGTCGCGGGCACACCACGGTGGGTGGGCCTTGCCCCGCTCATCACGCTGCTGGCCCTGCTGGCCGCACTCAGCCTGCGGCTGTCCAACACAGCCTTCATCGATGAAGCGCTCTACATCAACGCCGGGCACGACTACCTCAGGCACTGGCTGACAGGCGACGGCGTCGAGGCGTACGGCGACTCGTTCTCCGGCGTACCGTTCGTCTACCCCGTGCTCGCTGCCGTCCTGGACACCCTCGGAGGGCTCCTCCTGGTGAGGGTGTTCAGCCTGCTCTGCGTGCTGGCGGCGACGATCTTCGTCTACCGGGCGCTGGCCGACCTGGGATACCGGAGTGAGGGCATGCTCGCCGCTGCCGTCTTCGCTCTGACCGGACCGGTCGTGTTCGCTGGCGCACTGGCCACCTTTGACGCTTTGGTCATCGCCATGCTCGCCGGCGCCTTCTGGACAGGCGTTCAGAAGGGCTGGCCATCGGCAGTGGCCACCGGCGCCATCCTCGGCATGGTCCCCGTCATGAAGTACACCGGCGCGATCTTCATCCCGGTGGTGCTCGGCGTGGTGTTCCTGACCTCGCCGCGCTGGCGGGCAGGGGTGGCTGGGATCATTGCGGCGGCGATCCCTGCTGCCGCATGGCTCGCCTGGTCCCCCCAAATCGCGGCAGGCATCGCCTTCACCACCGCCGATCGATCCGCGCTCAGCCCCCACTCCACGGAGGATCTCCTGGCGTGGATGGCGCTCGACATCGGCATCCTGATCCTTGTCGCACTGGCGGGAGGACTTATGCTTGCCCGGCGCGGGAAGGGTCACGCCCTGCTGGGACTGGGGCTGCTCGGTGGCGGCATGGCGCTGCCCGCCGCGCAGCTGATTCTTGGCGAGGGCGTCTCCTTCGACAAACACATGGCCTACTCCGCGCTCTTCCTGGCTCCGCTGGCCGGCTACGCGCTGGCCAAGCTGTCCAGGCGCACATGGAAGCTGCTCCCGGTCTCGGTGCTGCTGCTGGCGGCCCTGCTGTTCGGCGTTTCCCGCTCTGAGGCCATGTTCGCCTCCTGGGTCAGCGTCCAGCCCGTACTTAACGTAATTGGGGACAGCCCCAGGCCGGGCATCTACATCTCCTCGGCGACGGACTCCCTGAAGTACCACCTGCGTGACCGCCCGGAGATCACCTGGGAAACCACCTTCTCCCTTTACCCCCAAGGGGAGGAGGCCATCAGGGTGGCTGTGGAGGATCAGCGGTTCCAATCCGTCATCCTTCGCTCCGCCAGCACCGGTGCACCCGACCAGGATGCAGGACAGGCCGTGCTGCTCCAGGCCCTGCGGGACAGCCCTCACTACAAGCTCACCGCAACCATGCCCGCCCGCGAGCACTCCGAGACGGATATGTGGCTCGTCTTCACCAAGAAAGAGACAAAATGAACACGCGTCCAAAGCGAGCCGCCGCGTTCGCTGCCGTACTGAGCCTGGCGGTTTTGACCGTGCCGTCGGCGCTGGTCACGTCAGCCCACGCGGCCCCGTGCCCTTGGGTGGAGGTAGGCCCCACCGTCTGTATCGACGTCCAGCTGGTCGCCCCCAAGGATGGTGCTGTTCTCGCCGGAGCCGTCGCCCTGGAGTCGACGGCGCGCCAACTCCAGGAGGCGCGTGGCAACATCGTGAAGGTCGAGTGGTGGCTGTACCACCCGAGCTTCATCGAGCAGAACCCGAACAACCATGAGGGCAAGGTCCTCATGGCAGAGACCCTCGCGCCGTCGACCGGAACCCGGCTCAACGGGACCTGGCGCGGCACCTGGACAGTACCAGCCAACCGCACGGTCACGACGCGTGACGGGGACTACGAGCACCCCGGCACCAGGACCTATACGCTGCCCACCACCGGCACCTACAAGATCGAGTCCCACGTCCTGGACGAGGAGTGGACCCGCACCGCCGGTGGCCCTGCCGGTCGCACGCCGCCCATCACGGTGACCGTCCCGGGCGACGGGACTGCGCCACCCCCGTCCCCTCCGACGGAGGTCAACGATTCGACGGCCACCATCAACGGCCAGTCCCATGCCATCAACGGCACCAATATTTATCGTGCGGCGGACTTCCTGGTCCGCTACACCAAAACTGCGAGCCAGACCGCTTCTCCTGCAAACCAGTGGGGTGCCGAGGCAGCGGTCGTCGGTGGCAAGGTCACGGACTTCAATGATCGCCAGGCCACCGGTGCGCCGGGCCTGGCGATTCCCGAGGGCGGCTTCGTGTTGTCAGGCCACGGGGAGTCGCGCAGCTGGCTCATCGCCAATGCCAAGATCGGTGCCACGGTGACTTCTCCTGCCTCCGGCGGCGCCCCGCCGCCCCCGCCGCCACCGCCGCCCGGTGAGTGCACCGGCTTCACGGGCCAGTATTTCAACAACATCGATTTGGGCGGCACTCCCGCCCTGACCCGGTGTGACGCCGAGATCAATTTCTCCTGGCCCGGAGCAACCGGGGCCGGAGCGGGGCTGGATGGGACAGAGGACTCCACCCGGTGGACCCGGACGCTCGACCTCCCCGCCGGCGACCAGACGTTCACGATTACCAGTGACGACGGCGTGCGCGTGAAGCTGGACGGGACAACCATCATCGACGCTTGGAAAGACCAGGGCGCGTCCACCTACATGGCCACCCGGAACGTGGCCGCCGGTCCCCACACAGTGGTGGTGGAGCACTACGAGCGCTATGGCGACGCCGCCGCGCGGTTCACCATGACAGGCGGGGCAGCGACGCCACCCCCGACCACCGGCTTCGCAGCCACGGGCCGCTGGACCACTCCGTCGAGCATGCCGGGACGCGCGATGCACGCGACCCTCCTGCGCGACAGCCGGATCCTGCTGATCTCGGGCTCGGGCAACGACTGGGAGGGCCAATTCCTGCCGGGCACGTTCCAGACGCACATCTGGAATCCGACGACCAACACCTACACCAGCGTTCCCACGCCGTCGGACATGTTCTGCTCCGGGCATGTGACCCTGCCGGACGGGAAGATTCTCGTCCAGGGCGGCACGGAAGCTTACGCGGGTACCCCGGAAAGCGCGTCGTACAAGGGCTTGAAGTCGTCTTACGTCTTCGACCCGGCCACGAATGCCTACACAAAGACGAACGACGCGATCGACGGCCACTGGTACCCCACCCTCACCAAGCTCGAGACCGGTGACATCTGGATGGCCGGCGGCTACGACCAGAACGGCGGCGGCTCGACCGCGACCGAGATCTTCAGCTTCTCGCAGAACCGCTGGCTCGCTCGCAACGAAGTCCCTCAGACTAACCGGTACCTGGGCACGTACCCGCACATGTTCCTGATGGCGGACAGCCGGATGTTCTACACCGGAGGCCATACCTTCGGTGATGCACAGCCCGGTTCCGGGTCCTTTATCTACGACTGGCGCCGGGCGCGGATCGGCGACATCCCCGGGTTGCGCGTGCCGCAGCTCCGCGACCAGGCAGGCTCCGTGCTGCTGCCGCCGGCCCAGAACCAGAAGTTCATGATCGCCGGCGGTGGCAGCACGGAATTCGGCGGCGCCACCAACACCGTGGACATTGTGGATATGAACCAGGCGAACCCGGCCTGGGTACCTGGCCCCAATCTGCCCGGGACCGAGGGCCGCATGTACCTGAACCTGACGAACCTCCCGGATCGCAGCGTCCTGGCAAGCCATGGATCCACAGGCAACCGGACCGGTGACGTCCGGCGTGCCGCGATCTATTCGCCGGCCGGCAACAGCTGGGCTGAGGTGGCTGCCGACCCGGTGGGGAGGAACTACCACTCCTCGACGCTCCTGTTGCCCGACGGCCGCGTCGTCGCCATCGGGTCCAACCCGGTCGACAACTCCTACGAGAAGCGGCTCAGCGTCTACGAGCCGCCCTATCTGTTCAAGGGTGCGCGCCCGACGATTACAGGCGCGCCGGCCAACGCAAAGTATGGGCAGGCCTTCGCGCTGGGCACAACGGGCAACGTCATAAGCGCCTCCCTCACGAGCCCGGGATCGGCCACGCACCAGACGGACACCAACTCCCGTCTTGTGGACCTGCCTCTGTCAGGCGGGGCCGCTAAAACCGCCACCATCCCCACCAACCGGGCGCTCCTGCCGCCGGGGCCGTACATGCTCACAGTCCTGGACGACAAGGGAGTCCCCTCGGTGGCTCGCTGGATCAACATCCGATGAGGAAGAAGACCATGAGTGGACAAACCGTGACGAAGCAGCAGCGCACGAGCACTTGGCGCAGGAGTGCGGCCGGAACCCTGGTCGGCGTCGTAACGCTCCTCGCCACCTGGGCCACCGCAGGCGGGATGCTGGCAACGGCCGCGCCGCCGCCCGGCAGCGAAGGGGCTGTCAGCGAGCCCGTCACCAGGCCGCATGCCGTCGTCGAGCCCGAGGCCCAGGCAGTGAATGCCGGCCACCAGGGGCAGGCCACCGGCGTAAAGATGCGCGAGGCACCAGAGGTCGACACCAAGAAACTGAAGGCCGGCGGAAACGGTGGCTGCGTTATCGGCTATGGGGACCCCGGTCAGTGCCTGCCGGTCGTTCCACCCAGCCACGCCGCCCACGGCATGGTGGGCACCTGGACCTGCCGGGAGACGCGCACCATATTCGTGAAAGGCATCAAGGTTGACCCGGGCAAGGACACGCTGAAGCTGGACAGCAATAAGGATGGCGTGGCCTGTGGGGAGGGCGACACTCCATGATTCGAACCCGTCGTACGACGACGGCTGTGGCCGCTTCGGTTGCCTTCGCCCTTGCCCTTGCCGGAGCAATCCATACGGTAGTCCAGGAACACTCAACCCCGGCTGCTGCTGCCACCAATGCATCGCAGAGCGCCCCCGTTGTCGAGCGCCCACTGAACAGCAGCTGCTCGGCCGGCCTCGTCACCTTTACCTTCGATGACGGCCCCCGCGAGAACACCGGGAGGGTGCTCGATGCGCTTAATGGATTCGGCATTGATGCGGTCCTTTTCTGGAACGGTAACAAAGTCAAGGGGCGTGAGCACACCGTGGCCCGCGCCCTTGCCGAGGGCCACGTCATCGGCCATCACACGTGGGACCACGCCAACCTCACGACCGGTGAGAAACCCGATGGCAGCAAGGAAACCTGGGGGACGCAATGGGTGCGTAGCGAGCTGGAGCGGACGAACGCGGCGCTAACGGCGGCCGGCGTCCCCCGCCCCACGCTCTACCGCCCGCCCTACGGCGCGGTCAACAGCCAGGTGGACGGGATCGCCCGGGATCTCGGCTTGCGTCTCGTGATGTCTTGGGGAAACGCCAACGACAACATCGTGAACACAAGGGATAACGAGGGTGCAACCACACAGGAAATAGCCGACGTCACGATCCGATCGATGCGGGATGGCTCGATCATCACAATGCACGACGGGCCCGGAATCGAGTCCCTTGACGCGCTTCAGGCCATCGTGGACGCAATGAACGAGAGGGGCCTGTGCGCCACCACAGAGGTGCGCGGGGATGCTGTCAGCCCAGCCTTGGAAATGGACGGCTGAAGAGCTCCGGGCACCCGTCCGGGCGGAAAGCAGGAGGAGGGCGTCATAGCCGAATTGCCCAGCAAGGTCGTCGGCGTCTACTGGACACGCTGGAATTCCGGCATCCACCTCACGCAGCTACCCCAGGCGTACAACGTGCTTTACCTGTTCGCGGCCGGCCGCTCCGGTGACGTTGGGGGCATCGCGTGGGGAATGAATGAGATCGCCGCCGACATCCGGACTGTCCGCGCCAGGGGTCAGCGTGTGGTGCTTTCCGCTGGTGGCGCGGGTCAGGAGATCAGTTTTTCCTCCCGTGAGGTGAGCCGGCGCTTCGTTGACAGTGTTGTGCGTATCAACACCGAGCTGGGAGGTACCACGGCCCGGCCGGCGATCGACGGCGTAGACTTCAACACCTTCGAATCCGACGCCACGCCGAACACCGACGAATACCTGTGGATGTTCAGAGAGCTGAAGCGCCGGTTCGGCCAGGAGTTCGGCATCACCTGCCCACCTGCCCCTTGGAAGACCCAGGACAAGGCCATGATCCAGGAAGCCCTGTCAAAGGACCTCATGACCTACGCCGGGCCCCAGTTCTACGACGGCCCGGAGTTGGCGGACCCGGCGTACATCATCAAGAGCACGCGCGAATGGGTGGAAAAAGTCGCCGGTGGGGACGCGAGCAAGATCGTGGTGGGCTTCGGCATGGACAGCGGGACGAACTACTCCTCCCTGGATGAGGTCCGCGCAGCATGGCGGATGGTCGAGAAGGAGTTCCCGACAATCCGGGGGGCATTCTTGTGGCAGCACAAGACCGACTTTGACCGGGGATGGGCCTTCGCCAAGCAGGCGGCGCCCCTTGTGATGGACAACACCGTTCCGGATCAGCCCGTGCCTTCTACCGTGCCGGCAGGGACTGGACGGCGACGGCGGCAATCACGTCCACGCGTGAGGTGACACTTTCGAGCGACTCTCCCGCGTCCTGCGGCCGGGAAGGATGGGACTAGAGAACCGGCAAGACGTACTGTTGCCGCGACGGGGTCTCCTTGCTGGCCGCCAAGGCGGTCAACTGTGCCCGCGATTCCACTCCCAGCTTTCGGTAGATGGCAGTAAGGCGCACTTCCACGGTCCGGACGGAGACGAACAGCTTGGCGGCGATTTCCTTATTGCGCATGCCGCGGGCCACCATGTGTGCAAGGGCACGTTCATGGTCTGCGAGCATCAGCAACGCCGGGTTGCCGGCACTGCGGGACGGCTCCACCCGTTCGTCCAGAAGGAGGGCGTCAATAAGGTGGGTCCAGGCATGCGCTCCGGCCTCGTCAAACAGCACCTTTGCGCACAACAGCCGGTCCCTGGCCTCCCGCAGCTGGCCCAAGGCGCCCAGCCGCTCGGCGTAGCACAGCAAAGTCCGGGCCCGTTCCAGGAGCGAATCGTGGCCGGTTCTGCTCTCCAGGGCCTGGTTGAACAGCTGAAGCGACTGCTCCCCGTCGGCCAGCATCGCGCGACTGCGGGCAACAGTGGTGAACAGCCAGGGTGACCGCAGCCCAACGGAACGGGCTTCCAGGCGCTGCAGGGCCTGCGTTGCCTCGCGGTGCCGGCCCAGCCGGATGAGGACCTCCACGAGGTCCGGCTCACACCGCAGCAGCGTTGGATTGCCAAAACCCATGCCGATCTCCGCCGCGCGGGACAACTGGGCAAAGGATTCCGCGAGGTCTCCCCGGAGGAGGGCAAAGTGGCCCTGGCAGGCAGCGAGCTGGGCGCTGATGGCCGGGTGGCTTTCCGCGCCCGAGTAGCGCTGCGCCTCAAGGGCGTACCCTTGCGCCAGCGCCTCGTCGCCCAGGGCATGGGCGCGCCAGAGCCGGAAGACATGCCGCATGCCTCGGTGGTACTTCATTTCAGGTTCATGGCGTTCGAGGTCATCAATGAGTTCGACAGCCGCACGCACGTTACCCGCACGGATCTCGTTGTCCACCGCCAGGAACAGTGCGGTTTGCCGCCAGATGGTGTTGCTTGCCCCCGCAGTGCTCCGCACCAAGGCGAATGCTTCCCGCGCATGATCGTAGCGCTCCGCGTAGCTGAGGGAACGCCCCTGAACCAGGAGGCTGGGCATGCGGGCGTTTCCCGCCGGCTCGTGCTTCCTGCTGACGTTGCCGGTGTCTCCGCCCATGGCAGCTGTCAGCAGTTTGGCGCGGTCAGCAATGGCCAGGCTCTCAGCCGATGCTGAGCCGTGGAAGTCCGCCCCTAAGCGGAGAAGTTCTGCGGCGTCCTTCGGCTCCCAGCGTTCGGCGTAGTAGAGGGCGGCGCCGGCCAGCAGGCTGGCCGCATAAGCCGGGTCATGCTGGCCACATTCCTTCACCAGGCGCTGCACCATGCTCGAACGGACCGTCCCGCCCTGGACGAACTCGATCTCGAATGACAGGCCGGTCAGCCGGAGGATCAAGGCGGGGTTGTGCGTAACCCGCTGCGCCCAGTCCAGGTAACGCCGGGCGTAGACGAACTCGCCCCGGTGGAACAGAAGCTCCGCCAGGGTGGTGAGGCGGGCCGCGGTTTCGGCTTCCCACGGATTGATGGTGAGGGCCCGTTCGATGTACTCCACCGCGAACGGCACTTCCCCTCCCCGGATCAGGCCCACCGCGCTGCGGAGCAGCCCAAAGGGGGTCTGCCGTTCGAGGGTGGTGAAGCTCAGGTGCCAGCGGCGCGCGTAGGGGTCGGTGGCTTCGGAGGCCTGCGCCAGGGCCCGGTGGCCGGCTGTGCGGACGGCCGGCGTCATGCCGGCGAAGACATAACCGCGGAGCAGTTGGTCCCGGATCGCCAGGTGTGGCCCGGACCTGCTGACCATACCGGTGGCCAGCAGTTCGTCCAACCCGGCCCAGGCATCCGGGCTGACTTTCTCCAGGGTGGCGATGTCAGTGCGGCAGGACAGCGAGAGCAGGTCCAGGACGTGGCGCGCGCCCGGCGACAGCGTGCCCACGGCGGACGCGTATTCGGCTTCAAAGCTGCCCTTGCAGGGCAAGGGGACGGGCAGGGCATATTTGCCCTCCGCCTGCCGTTCCAGCAGCCGGTGGTAAAGCTCGACGGCGGCGAGCGGGTTTCCCAGGGTGGCTGCGGCAACCGCGTGGGCCGCCGCCGTCGTGGTGTGCCGCCCGGGCATTGCCTCCAGCATCCGCACACTGTCGCAGTAGCTCAGGGCAGCAAGCTGCAGGGTCGGCAGCCCGCTGAAAGGGCTGTCCTGGATGTCTTCGCGGACACTTAGAAACAGCGCGATGTCCGTTCCGGAAAGCCGCCGGGCCAGGAAACCAATGACGGCCTGGCTGCCGGGATCCAGCTGGTCTGCGTCATCGATCACAATGACGGTCCGGGACGATGAGCGCTGGCACAGGGCGTTGAGGAGCATGCTCGACACCACTGGCACGTTCATGGTTCCGGCGGCGTCGCGCAGGAGCTCATCGCTGATCCGGTTCAGGACGGGCTCGTCCATGCCGTTGAGGAGGGCCGTGAGCCCCGAGAGCGGCCAGTCCGACTCCGCAGCACTGGCGCCCAGGAAGACCGTACGGTAATCGCTCAAGGTGGGAATCTCGGACAGCAGGGCAGATTTTCCCGCCCCGCGTCCACCCGCCACCGTGAGGGCGGACTCCTTGGGGCCCCGGATGACCGAAAGGATCCGGTCCAGTTCTTTGCTTCGGCCAATTAAGGACATGCGGTCTCCCCATCAGAAGGAGACCGTTATCCAGCGCTACCAGTTCCAATACGAAGCCGCGCCGTCCGGTCACTTCCGTAACCGGGGGTTCGGCAAGCTGTCGGCTCATCACCTACAGCACGGTACCCAGCCGTTAGAAGTGAATATAGCGCCGCGCAAGGACGGGCTGGCAGTTGAATAACCGCTGGATTAGATCAAGATTGGCGCATTCGTTTCCTCGACGTTTCACAGTTGCCCCACGGTAATCTCTTGGTTCACAGAACGGCGTGTTCCTGTGGGAAGATCTGATTTGGCCTCCTGCCGTCTGTGCCGATGCACATGAGCCTCCCGCCTCCTCCGCGTCTAGGGTGGGAGGAACATGTGACCCGCAGCACTGGACGCCGCCTTGCCCGGAGGCCCCCCAGCCTGTTGCCCCCGGCGCAGGTTCCCATCCATTCGCAATGACCCAAAGGACGGCGCACCCATGCCCGCTGACCAACAGTTAGCAAAGTCGCTCAAGCCGCGGCACCTTTCCATGATCGCGATAGCCGGAGTCATCGGAGCCGGCCTCTTCGTGGGCTCCGGCGCGGCCATCCAGCAGGCTGGTCCCGGAATCCTGGTGGCCTACATGGCCGCCGGCGTCGTGGTGATCCTGGTGATGCGCATGCTGGGCGAAATGGCCGCAGCGAACCCCGAAACCGGCTCGTTTTCCACCTACGCAGACAAGGCGCTGGGCCGTTGGGCGGGATTCAGCATCGGCTGGCTCTACGCGTGGTTCTGGATCATCGTGCTGGGCATCGAGGCTACGGCCGGCGCAGCGATCATGCACCGGTGGGTGCCCGGCATTGACCAGTGGATCTGGGCCCTGATCCTGACGGTCCTGCTCACGCTGACCAACCTCGGCTCGGTGAAGTCCTACGGCGAGTTCGAGTTCTGGTTTGCCTCCATCAAAGTTGCGGCCATCGTGCTGTTCCTGCTGTTCGGTGCCGCGGCCATCCTTGGCCTGGTGCCCGGCGTCCCGGCGCCCGGCCTTACCAACCTGCTCGATAACGGCGGGTTCATGCCGAACGGTCCCGGCGCGGTCCTGGCCGGCATCCTGGTTGTGGTCTTCTCCTTCTTCGGCGCGGAAATCGCCACCATCGCAGCCGGCGAATCCGAGAACCCAGTGGACGCCGTCAAGAAGGCCGTGAAGTCGACGGTGTGGCGCATCCTGGTCTTCTACATCGGTTCCATTGCCATCGTTGTCACCCTGCTGCCGTGGAACGATGCCAGTGTCGCCAAGAGCCCCTACGTTGCCGTCATCGAACTCTTCGGCATCCCCGGTGCCGGCACCATCATGGACGTCGTGGTCCTCACCTCCGTCCTGTCCTGCCTGAACTCGGGCCTTTACACGGCCAGCCGGATGCTCTTCTCGCTGTCCAAGCGCGGAGACGCGCCGGCCTCCTGGACCAAAATCTCCCGGCGGGGCGTGCCGGCTTCGGCAGTCCTGGCCTCCACGGTGGTCGGTTTCGTGACAGTCGGCCTGAACTACATTGCACCCGACACTGTCTTCCTGTTCCTGGTGAACACCTCAGGTGCCATCGCCCTGTTCGTCTGGCTGGTCATCGCCTCATCCCAGCTCGTCCTCCGCAAGCGTATGGGCAGTGCCGCCAAGGACCTCGCACTGAAAATGTGGCTGTTCCCCTACCTGACGTGGCTGGCGATCGGCAGCATCGTGGCTCTGCTCATCGGCATGGTCATCCTGGAGTCCACCCGGGAATCGCTGCTGCTGTCCGTCGCCCTGGCCGCGGTTGTGGTGGCCATCGGGGTATGGCGCTACCGCAGGTCCGGTCCGGCCGCTGCCGCCGGGGACGCCGGCGAACCGCAGGACGTGCCCGTGAAGGCGGGCCCGGCGTCGTAATTCCCGCCCACCTTGCCTGACCCTGACTGAAAACCGCCCGCCCGGAGCCGCCCTCGGCCCCGGGCGGGCGGTTTTCCACATACGGGTTGCCCCTGCTGCCGTTTGGCAAACGTCCGCCCTAGGCTCGTGTCAAGCGCGAATCGCCTATCCGGTCCAAATGCACTAAGATATTGAAGTCTGTGCTGCGTCCTGCCTCCGTTCCGGCGGCGGGGCATCGCACGGCATCGCAAATGAACCTCCTGTTACGGAAATGCCGTAACCGCTTAGCCCAAAGGAGGTGGGTTCACATATGCGTCCTTACGAATTGATGGTAATCATCGACCCCGAGGTCGAAGAGCGTACCGTTGAGCCGTCGCTTCAGAAGTTCCTGAACGTCATCACCAACGATGGTGGAACCATCGAAAAGGTTGACATCTGGGGCCGTCGCCGGCTGGCTTACGACATCAAGAAGAAGTCCGAAGGTATCTACGCCGTGGTGAACTTCACCGCCAAGCCGGAAACCGCCAAGGAACTTGACCGCCAGCTGTCTCTTAACGAGACCATCATGCGCACCAAGATCACCCGCCCCGAAGAGCAGAAGGTTGTTGCTGAGTAATTTCAGCACCGATTTTCATTCTTTACCCCGCAGGAAACGCACTCTTCACCCAGGATCGAACAAGGAGGCAGTAGATGGCAGGCGAGACCACCATTACGGTCATCGGTAATCTCACCAATGACCCGGAATTGCGGTTCACACCGTCCGGTTCGGCAGTAGCGAACTTCACCATCGCTTCCACCCCGCGTACCTTTGACCGCCAGTCCAACGAGTGGAAGGACGGGGAAACCCTGTTCCTCCGCGCCGCCGTCTGGCGTGAAGCAGCCGAGAACGTCGCCGAGTCCCTCACCAAGGGCATGCGTGTGATTGTTACCGGCCGCCTGAAGAGCCGTTCCTACGAAACAAAAGAAGGCGAAAAGCGCACCGTTATCGAGCTTGAGGTCGATGAAATCGGCCCCAGCCTGCGCTACGCCAATGCCAAGGTCAACCGCACCCAGCGCTCCGGCGGCCAGGGTGGACAGGGCGGCTTCGGCGGCGGCAACAGCGGCGGTGGCTTCGGAGGCGGCAACTCTGGTGGAAACCAGGGCGGCAACTCCGGTGGCGGCTGGGGCGGCGGCAACCAGCAGGCTGCACAGGACGATCCCTGGGCGACGCCCGGTGTCTCCAACGCAGGCGGCTGGGGCAACGGCCCCGACTCCGAACCTCCCTTCTAAACAAACCAATAAAGGCCCGACGCCGGGACCGCACCAAGTGCCTCACGGCACCTGAGCGGCTGCCGCCGTCGGACCACCACCATCCCGTGGATCAACATCCACGGGCTCCCTAGATTAGGAGCTCCACGATGGCTAAGGCTGAACTCCGTAAGCCCAAACCAAAGTCCAACCCCTTGAAGGCCGCTGACATCACTGTCATCGACTACAAGGACGTAGCATTGCTGCGCAAGTTCATCTCCGACCGCGGAAAGATCCGCGCCCGTCGCGTCACCGGCGTTACGGTCCAGGAACAGCGCAAGATCGCACAGGCAATCAAGAACGCCCGCGAAGTTGCTCTGCTGCCTTACTCCGGCGCTGGCCGCGGCTAAGGAAGGGATTAACTAACATGGCAAAGCTCATTCTGACCCACGAAGTAACCGGTCTCGGTGCTGCTGGCGACGTTGTCGAGGTCAAGGACGGTTACGCACGTAACTACCTGCTGCCCCGCAACTTCGCCCTGACCTGGTCGAAGGGTGGCGAAAAGCAGGTTGAGTCCATCAAGGCTGCCCGCGCCGCCCGCGAGCACGCTTCCCTGGAAGACGCTCAGAAGCAGGCCGCTGCACTCTCCGCCAAGCCGGTCAAGCTGGTCGTCAAGGCCGGCGAGACCGGACGCCTGTTCGGCACGGTCAAGCAGGCCGACGTTGCCGACGCTGTTGAGGCCGCCGGCCTCGGCCGCATCGACAAGCGCAAGGTTGAACTGCCGGCACACATCAAGTCGGTAGGTTCCTACCAGGCCAACGTCCGTCTGCACGACGACGTTGCTGCTGTGATCGACCTTGAGGTCGTAGCTGGCAAGTAGTCTCTGACTGCAGGAAAGACCCCCGTCGCCGTAACCCGGCGGCGGGGGTTTTCTCTTGCTGTTTCACGGGGTATGAAGTTCAGCCATCACATGCTGGTACCCGCTCCGGATCAGCCCGGCGAGGACGTCACGGTCAACGTCGTCCAGCCTATTGATGTAGAGGCACGCCGCCCCCGTCTTATGCTTGCCGAGCACCGGGAGCAGCCTGTCCGCGTCCGGGCCGTAGGTGAGGCCGTAGAGGGCGAGGTTCGCCTTGCGCGGTGAAAATCCGACCGCGGCGGAATCGCCCTCCCGTCCGCTGCCGTACCGGTAGTGGTACCTGCCGAAGCCGACGATGCTGGGACCCCATATGATGGCGTCCTGCCCGGTAACGGACCTCATCAACTCCAGCAGTTCAAACCCGTCAGCGCGCCGGGCCGGGTGTTCCACGGACGCCAGGAACTCCTCCACGGGCACGTCCGTGGGCCCGGTCTTGTTCTCATTCATCCAGGTAGTCTGGCAGACGGGCGGCAGCACGGGGAACATTCCCCGCGGGAATACTTCCGGGGCAGCATCAGTTCACCGTATAGATGCAAATGCATGTACGGTGAAGTGAACGAGCAACAGGAGAATGCCATGGAAACCCGCCGCATCACAGTTCTTTCCGCAGGACTTGGCGTACCGTCGTCGAGCCGCCTGCTGGCTGACCAGCTGGCCGCGTCGGCTAAGCGGCAACTGGCCGCGGCCGGATACGACGTGACAGTGGACGTCGTGGAGCTCCGGGACCTGGCCGTGGACATCGCCAACAACTTCGTGACCGGCTACGCGGCTCCCCGCCTCGCCGACGTGATAGCCGGCGTGGAGGCGTCCGACGGAATTATCGCCGTGACCCCGGTATTCAGCGCATCCTTCAGCGGATTATTCAAGTCATTCATCGACGTCCTGGACCCCAAATCCCTGGACGGCAAGGCGGTCCTGCTGGGCGCGACCGGCGGTACGGACCGCCACCAGATGGTCCTGGACTACGCCATGCGCCCGCTGTTCAGCTACCTCCGCACGCGAATGGCGGCAACCGGTGTCTTTGCCGGCCCCCAGGACTGGGGCAGTGTGGACGGCGGCGGATCGTCCCTGGGGGAGCGAATCAACCGTGCGGCCGGCGAGTTCACCCGGCTATTGGAAGGACCCCAGCCAGGCCGTAAGGCGGCTCCGATGGAGTCCCTGCCCTTCGAGCAGCTATTGGCCGGCATTTCCGGAAATCGCTGACGCCTGGCGGTGGCGAACTTTCGGGAGGCGCCGGTCGTTGTGCGGGACATGAAATGCCCAGTGGATTCCGTAGACCTTCTGATGACCGAGCGCAGCGGGGTGGAGATCGATTACTGCCCGCAGTGCCGCGGCGTCTGGCTGGACCGTGGCGAGCTCGACAAAATCCTTGACCGGGCCGCGGACATGCCTGCTGCATCTCCGGCAATGCCGGCGCGTCCGGCACCCGGGCCCACGCCGCCACCGCTCTACCCCAACTTCGAGCCCCGGCGGGAGCAGCCTCGCTACGACGACCGCAAGTACGGGAAACAGGGGCACGACCGTGACTATGACCGCCGGCACCAGCAAAAGAAGAAGGAAGGCTGGCTGGGCGAGCTGTTCGACTTCTAGGCGCGGCGTCCCGGCCCTTCCGGGCGCCGGCCTTAGTCGTCCAGCAGTTCGATGAACTCCCGGGCCTGCTTCATGGAAATGTCCGAGTGCCGGGTGAGTGCCGTGGCCGCGGCCTCCGTGTCGCCGTTGCGTGCCAGGGTGCGGATCCTGCCGTAGATCTCGTCATTGAGCATGTTGCTGCTCACCTCGCGGGTCACGTCGCCTTTGCTGGCGATGGCCCGGTACCGGTACGGGAACCTTTGGGGCTCATCGTCCTCGTCATCGTCCTGCTCCGGGCCGGCCACCTCGGGGCTTCGGTAAGGCTGCGGGTGGGCTGCCAGTGCGCCCACCGCATCGCGGGAAGCCCGCAGGCCATCGCCAGTAGCTTCGTAGTACAGCTTGATGGCGGCCATGGCCTGCCCCTGCGCTATCAGCGCATAGAGCCGCCGGTGTTCGTCCTCTGACAGCTTCGCGGCGGCAGTGCGCGCCAACTCTGCGGACGTCGCCGCCGGCTGTGCCGGTTCGGCCGTGCGTGTTGCCTTCCGCCTGCCCATGGCGCGGACTGCCAGTGCAACTCCGGCGATAACAGCCAGGAGGATGAGGACAGGGACCACAAGCGATTCCATTGTTCTAGAGCCGTTCTATGTATTTTTTGGCGGTGGCCAGATCTGATTGCGTTGCTTGGCGGAGCAGTTTGATGGCCTGCACCTTTTGACCGCTCCGGACCATGGCCTGCAGTTGCATGGTCAGCTGATGGTTCAGCTGGGCACCCCCGGCAGACATTACTCCGTTATGGCCCGAACCCGCGGTGGCCGCCTGGTTCAGCATGTCCATCCGGGCATGGTCCTGCTGCTGGGTGTGCTGCTGCGTGTTCTGGCTGGGGCGGGTCTTGGCCTCCAGCCTTGCACGCGCTGCAGTGGCGGCCTCGACCTGGGCTGCATAGTGCCGGGCTGAGCGCTCCGCGAGGTCGCGCTGGTATTTTTCCGCGTCCGACATGCCGGCGTCGCGGGGGCTCAGCGCCGTGAACAGCCCCCAAATGAGCGCCACCAACACAATCGCAGGCAACAGCACCAGCAGTAGTTCGCCCATACATAGAGCTTATGCCAGATCCACTTTATCCACAGCAATATTCACCGGTGCGCATACAGGAGGAAGGGCTGCAGGGCAAACGCTTGACCGGGAATATGAGGATGGCCACTTCCCCGGCATGAACTTGGTCACGGGTACGGATCGGGCTGGATACAGGGCCCCCGGCGCGTCGTGGCCTGTGGATGAAATTCCACAGAAGAAATATTTACTCCACATCCCCCGATAAGCGTTTCCGCAGGTCAGCGGGTTGCAGGGAGGCAAACTTTTTTATTATCCACAGCCTTTCGCACAGGCTGTGCACAAGCTATGCCGGTTACTGCACAGGTTATCCACAGCCCTTCGGGGCTTCCGGCTTTGCTGCCGGGTCCCGGGGGGCTAGCGTAGCGGGGTACCTGTTCTTAGGGCAGTCAGCGGCTCCGGGATCCCCGGGAAAACTGCAGTCCCGGGCCCTGTGTGGGCCCACGGAACAGGCCTCTGTGGAAAACCTGTGGACAGTGGGGATAACTCCATAATTTCCGGTTCCAGGGACTGGCGGCAGCATTGTCAGACCCTGCCGATACACCTGTACGGGTGGCGGAGCACGGACTTTTCCGGATGAGGCCTCAACAGGACAGCAATAACCGGGCAACCCAGGCCCCGGTACAAATGGAGGACGGCAGCTTTGTCAATCGCGCATCTGGACCAGGTCGAGACCACCCGCGGATCAGACACCAGCCGGAAGCCTCCCCAGGACATCGCCGCCGAGCAATCGGTGCTGGGCGGCATGATGCTCTCCAAGGATGCCATCGCCGATGTTGTGGAAATCCTCCGCGGCCAGGACTTTTACCGGCCTGCCCACGAGACCATCTACGAAGCGATCATTGACCTGTACGGCCGGGGCGAACCAGCCGATGCCGTAACGGTCTCCGATGAGCTCACCAAGCGCGCAGAAATCAACAGGATCGGCGGCCCTGCCTACCTGCACGAGCTGATCCAGACCGTTCCCACCGCTGCCAATGCCGGGTACTACGCCGAGATCGTGGCCGAACGGGCCGTCCTCCGGCGCCTCGTGAACGCCGGCACCAAGATCGTCCAGCTGGGCTACGGCTCGGACGGCGAGGTGGAGGACCTGGTCAACCAGGCCCAGGCCGAGGTCTACGCTGTGGCGGAACGCCGGACGGCTGAGGACTACGTGGTCCTCAAGGACGTCATGGAGTCCACCGTGGACGAGATCGAAGCGTCCGGTCACCGTGGTGAAGGCATGACCGGTGTGCCCACCGGCTTTTTTGAACTCGACGAGCTCACGCACGGGCTCCACCCGGGCCAGATGATCGTTATTGCCGCCCGTCCGGCCGTGGGTAAATCCACCTTCGCCCTGGACTTTGCCCGCTCCGCCGCGATCAAGAACAACCTGTCCACGGTCATGTTCTCGCTCGAAATGGGCCGGAACGAGATCGCCATGCGCCTCCTCTCGGCCGAGGCCACCATCGGTCTGCAGGACCTCCGCAAGGGCACCATCAAGGACGAGCAATGGTCCAAGATCGCCACCACCATGGGGCGCATGAATGATGCCCCGCTGTTCATCGACGACAGTCCCAACATGTCCCTGATGGAAATCCGCGCCAAGTGCCGCCGCCTGAAGCAGCAGCACGATCTCAAGCTCGTCATCCTCGACTACCTGCAGCTGATGAGTTCCGGCAAGAAGGTGGAGTCGCGGCAGCAGGAAGTCTCCGAGTTTTCCCGTGCTTTGAAGCTGCTGGCCAAAGAGCTCCAGGTCCCCGTCATCGCGCTGTCCCAGCTGAACCGTGGGTCCGAGCAGCGCTCGGACAAGCGGCCCATGGTGTCGGACCTCCGTGAATCGGGCTCCATCGAGCAGGACGCCGACATGGTGATCCTGCTCCACCGCGAGGATGTCTACGACAAGGAATCCCCGCGCGCCGGCGAAGCGGACATCCTGGTGGCCAAGCACCGTAACGGCCCCACCAAGGACATCGTGGTGGCTTTCCAGGGCCACTACTCCCGGTTCGCCAACATGGCGGCTGACGCCGGCGGTGGCGGCTTCTAGGGAACCGGGTCAGCCCTGGGTCAGCAAGTGGTTGGGGAGCCGGTTGCCCGGCGCCGTACCCCTGATCTCGAGAAGTTCCCGCGCGTGGGCGTGCAGCCTCTTATCCTCGTCGCTGACAGGCACCCAGGCGGGAATCGGCACTGAGTTGCCTTCGTCGTCGCGCGCCACCATCACGGTGAGGCAGTACGTCGTGAGGTTGAGCCCGCCGCCCTTGGGGTCGCCGGAGCGGACGTGTACCGCAATATGCATACCCTTGGTTCCGGTGTACACGAGGCGGGCCTCCACCTCCACCACGTGCCCGATCAGCAGGGGCCGGTAGAAACGGACTCCGCCCGAGAACACCGCCACGGTGTCCCGGCCGCAGTAGCGGGTGGCACAAACGTAGGCGGCTTCATCGATCCACTTCATGACGATTCCGCCGTGGACCTTGCCTCCCCAGTTCACGTCCGTCGGGGCGGCCATGAACCGGAGTGTCACCCGCTCGGCCGTGCCGGCATCCGTATATTCCTGCCGGTTCATCGCTTCGACGATCTGCTCGCGGACCTTGATCCGGGCCAGCGCGTGGTCCCGCTGCTCAATCTCTTTGGGCGCGACGGGCTCGAACTGCTGCACGGGGATCGGTTTGCCATCCTCTCCGACAGCCACGAAGATGACCATGCACTGGCTGCGCATGGTGGCCGCGCCGCCCTTGGGATCTCCCGAGGACACAACAGTCCGGATGTGCATGGAGGACCGCCCGGTGTACACGATGGTCGCCTCCACCTCCACCATGTCGCCGCTGTTCACGGGATCCGCAAAGTGGATGTTCCCCACGTAGGCCGTGACGCAATAGGACTTCGCCCAGCCCACGGCCGCCGCATAAGCCGCCTTGTCCACCCACTCCAGGACCGTGCCGGCGTCCACCGATCCGCTGTGGCCCACGTCCATCGGCGCGGCCAGGAAGCGGAGGGTTACGGAATTCGGGGTGCCGGTGGACGTCATGCTGTGATCATACTGACGCCCCCGGTTACCCGCCGGTCGCCCCGGCAAAGAGACAAACAGAACTGCCCCGCCCGCCGAATCGGCGGACGGGGCAGGTCGGTGTTAATCGGGACTAGCCGGCGCGGGTGTAGACGATGTCCGGCTGGGCAGGAAGCTCCATGCCTTCCCCGATGAAGAAGCCCGGGTGCGGCGGCTGGTTGTAGGAGATGTTCTCCCTTGCCACGGAGAGGCGGTACACCGGATCGTGCATCAGCGTCCGCAGGCGGACGTCAGTACCGGAAGAGGTGGTGTAAATCCGCAGTTCGGTGCTGTCTGCTGACGGCCAGGCGATCTCTTCCCGCCAGTCACCCAGCAAGTCGGCCTGGATGGCCGGGTTGCCCTTGGTGCTGTTGTTGGTCTTGGCACCGGTTGCTGTCAGCAGCCTGTCGCTGGACTCCGTCCCCCAGTTCCACTTGGCGATGCTGGGCGTACCTGTGTTGGTGGTGGCATCCCAGTCGTGGTCGACGATTTCGCGGAGCAGGTCGCCGTCCCACCAGGCCAGGAAGTTCGCGGCGGGAATCTTTTCCGCGATCAGTTGGCCCTTGGCCGACCGGAGCTCACCAACGGGGGAGTTCCACGCCGCATCGCCGCCGATGGCCCAGCCTTCGGCACCCGGGTGGCGGGGGTCGATGTCTCCGGCAGCAGCGCGCCCCGTGTCCTTGGTGGCCGGGATGCTCCAGAGCACTTCACCTGTCCGTGAATCCCGGAACGTAGCGCCCTTGTTGCCGCTTGAGCCCATATCCTCGTGGGCGGCGAAGGTCTCCAGTCCCGGCCGGGACGGATCGAGATCGCTGGTGTGGATGGCATCGCCGTGGCCCAGGCCCGTGCTGTAGAGCGCTTTGCCGTTGTCGTCGATGGTCATGGATCCGAAGACGAACTCGTCCTTGCCGTCGGCGTCCACATCCGCGACGGACAGGTTGTGGTTGCCCTGGCCCCGGTACTGCGATCCGCTGATGTCCGAGTCGAACGTCCAGCGCTTGACCAGCTTGCCGCCGGAGAGGTCGTACGTGACCAGGACGGCGCGGGTGTAGTAGCCGCGGCTGAACATCATGGACGGACGCTCGCCGTCGAGGTAGGCCACGGCTCCCAGGAACCGGTCCACACGGTTGCCGTAGGTGTCACCCCAGGCCCCCACGTCTCCCCGCGGCGGCTCATACGCAACGGTGTCCATGACGGTGCCGGTGGCGCCGTGGAAGACGGTGATGAACTCGGGCCCGGTCAGCACGTAGCCGCTGCTGTTCCGGTAATCGGCCCCGGCGTTCCCGATGACGGTGCCGGCACCGTCCCGCGTTCCGTCCGCCGTCTTCATGGCAACCTCGGCCTTGCCGTCGCCGTCGAAGTCGTAGGCCAGCAGCTGGGTGTAGTGGGCGCCCGCACGGATGTTCGGGCCCATGTTGATCCGCCAGAGTTTGGTGCCGTCCATCCGGTAGGCGTCCACGTAGACAAGACCGGTGTAGCCCGCCTGGGAGTTGTCCTTGGCATTGGACGGGGACCACATCTGGAGGATTTCGTAGGTGCCGTCGCCGTCAAGGTCGGCGACGCTCGCGTCACCCGCCGAGTAGCTGTAGGGCTGCCCGTCCTTGGTGTAGTCGTCCGCCGGCTTGTCCAGCTTCACGGACAGGTAGCCCCGGGCCAGCGGCGTGAACTCGCCCGTGAGCTGTTCCCCGCCGTTACCCACGCTCTTGATGACGTAGCGGGAGGCGGCTGTGCCCGAGGGGTCCAGGAAGGTGGTGCTGTTGCGGATGGGCTCGTCGGTGAGCTGCACGCCGTCGCGGATCACGTGGAAGCCCACCTGCTCCGGGTCCAGGCCCAGCATGCGCCAGCCAACGCGCACTCCGCCGTCCGTCAGAAGTGCCACGGGTGCCCGGTCAAGCTGCTCCATCTGCCGGTTGACCACGGTGACCTTTTCCGTTCCCACAACGTGTGAAGGCGCGGATTCACCGCCCTTGTTCACGGTGGTGACGCGGTAGTAGTACTTGATGGTGGTCAGGACCGTGTAGTCGGTGTAGTTCACCTCGGTGGCCCGGCCAACGTATTCGAACGGGCCGTCAGGTGAGGTGGAACGGTAGACCTGGTAGGCGGCGGCGTTGGCCACCTTCTGCCATTTCAAGGTCACGCTGGTCTTCTCCACTGCCTTGATGTCCACCTTGGTTGTGGGCGCGGGCACGGGCGTGCCGGGGTCCACAAGGGCGGTCTCCAGCGTGTTGGAGGGGACCGATTCAAGGCCGGTGCTATCCACGGCGGTGACGAAGTACTTGTAGGTCAGGCCGGCGAAGGCAGTGGTGTCCTGGAACCCAGGGGCGGCCACGTTTTCCGCGATGACCTGGGGTTCGGACTCGAAGGACGCCTGACGGAAGACCTTGTAGCTGGCGGCATCGGCCACGGCATCCCAGGCCAGGTCGACGGCAGGGGGTTCGGCCGCCGCGTTGACCGCTGTGGTGTGCAGGTTCGTCGGGCCCACCAGCAGCGGGGTGACCTCCAGGCCGTTAAGCCGCTGGCCCGAGCCGCTGATGGCCAGGTTCAGCTGCCCGTCCGAGACCAGGACCTGGTTGATGATCTTGGTGGCGGAGGAGGCGCGGCTGGAGGAGACCTGGCCGAAGGGAATGCCTTCGGCGGCCACGTCGGTCCGCGTGGAGCCGATCCAGTCGCTGTGGTACGTCTTCAGGGCATAGGTGCCGTTGGGCACGTCCAGCTGGAACTCGAAGCTCGAGCCGCTCAGGACGAAGTCCCGCAGCAGGTTGGTGGTGACGGCGCCGCGGTCCCGGTCGCTGAGGACCGGGATGTCCTTGAAGCCGAAGGCGCGTTCCGGGGTGTAGCCCATGGTCCGGTTCACCTCGGTGTAGCCGGGTTCGACGGGCGCGCCCACGGGGCCAAAGTCGAACTTGTACTTCGCCTGTTTCGTGGTCACGGCCAGTGCGTCGCTGGGTTCGGACGGACCCTTGCCGTTCATGGCCGCGACGCGGACGCTGTAGGCGGTGCCTTCGGCCAGTCCCGCCAGGTTAGCGGTGGGCACAGTTGCGGTAGTGGTGAGCTTGTAGGCGCTGTCCGGCTCGGAGGCCAGCTTGCGGTACACCTTGTAGATGTCCGCACCCTCAACGGGCTGCCATTTCAGGAGTGCCCCCGCGTTGGAAACGCTGCCGGCCACGAGTCCCTGCGGCGTGGCGGGAACGGACGACGGCGGCGCGATTTCCTTGACGCGGGAGGACAGCGGAACGCTGAGCTGCTTCACTCCGCCGGCCACCAGGCGGGCGATCTGGATGGCGCCGTATTCCTGGAAGTGCGTGTTGTCCACTGTTCCGGTGGGGCGGTTGGGGTAGACGCCGGCGTCGACGTGGAGGAACACGGACTTGGTGTCCTCCGGACCGATCGCGTCGTAGTAGGCGCGGCTTGAGGCGGAGAGGTCCACCAGGGCCACATTCTCCTCGGTGGCCAGTTCCTGCATCTTGGCTACGTACTCGGGGAAGCTCACCCGGAACTTGCCGGTGGCCTCGTCAAAGTCGCGGCGGCCCACGGGGGTGACCAGGATGGGGGTGGCACCGCGCTGCCGGGCACCATGGACGTAGGTCCGCAGGTACTCCTTGTAGTCCTCGGGGGAGGCGTAGCGGTCGTCCACGCCGATGGTGGCATCGTTGTGCCCGAACTGGACCATGAGGTAATCGCCGGGGTTGATGACCCGCAGGATCTCATCGAGCCGTCCCTGGCTGATGAAGTTCTTGGAGCTCCGGCCGCCGATGGCGTGGTTGCGGAAGGTCACAGCACCGTCGAAATACCGGTCGATCATCTGGCCCCAGCCGGCCTGGGGCACGAATCCGGGGTCGTAGGTCTGCACGGTTGAATCACCGGCGAGGTAGACGCCGGGATCGGTGGTGGCCGTGCGGGGAGCCCGGGCGGAGATGACCAGTGAGTTGATCTTGGCCGCTGTGCCGCTGAAGTCGAGGTTCAGCTGGCCGTCCACCAGCGAGATGGGAAATTCCATCTCCAGGTACTGGCCTGCCGGCTTGTCCGTGAGCTGGACTTTGGCCATCTTCTCCGCGGTGATGGCGATGTTGGTTGCTTCCGCAGCGTCGCCTGCTGTCAGCTTGACGGTGTAGTCGCCATTCGGCAGGTCAACCAGGAAGGTGCTGCCCTGGGCCTGGACGAAGTCCGAGCGGAGGGGGTCACCTGTGCCGCGGTCTGCTCCCGAGGTGACGGCGGTATCGGTGAAGCCAAACTTTCCGGCTGCGGAGTATTGGCTGTCGGCGTCCACGTGCGTGTAGCCCTCAGCCGTGGAACCGGGGCCAAAATCAAACTTGAACCCGCTGCCCACGGGCGGCAGTGCGGTGGTGTCCGCGTGGACCGGCGGGAGGCCGGTCAAAGCGATCGCGGCAGAGGCAACAGCCGCGGTGGCAGCCTTGGTGCCCGAGGTAAGGATCCTGCGGCGCTGCGGCGGCCCTGCCTCGGCGCCTGGTTTTGCTTGCGGGGGTTTCTTCACGGACATCTCCTTCGATGAGCGGTGGTGAAGCGGCCCCGGCCTTACTTTGGAACGATTCAAAAGAAAAGCGCAGCAGTGCAGACGCGCGCGACGCAGGAGAAGGTTCCCGGAAGTAACCAGTTGAAGAAAGGCTGAGACCTGGGGTGCGGTGATGCAGCTCTCACTGCAACAGTCACAGGTTTACCAGCAGCAACAGCAGGCTGGCAAGCGTTTCCCCAATCTTTCCTGCGCCTTTATGGTCCGGGCTGTTCCTCAATGTTCGATATTTCGCCGAATAAACGCCGACGGCGGCCGGGCACCCTAGGTGCTCAGCCGCCGTCGAGCGGTGTTTTGGTGGCCGTGGTTAGGCCAGGACTGCCAGCTTGGAGTTGCTGCGGCCAAAGAGGGCGCGGTCCACGGAGACGCGGCCCGCGCCGGTGAGTGCCAGTGCGAATGCGGCAGCGGCCAGGAGCAGGACCAGTTCGTAGCCGCCGTTGGCGGCGAAGACGCCGGCTGAGGCGTGCACCAGGAACAGGGCGCCGAGCATATCCAGGGCCAGGAGGGCGGCAACCACCCGGGTGAGGATGCCCAGGATCAGGGCGATTCCGCCGGCCAGTTCCAGGACGGCGACGGCCGGGGCTGCAATCTCGGCGGCCGGCACGCCCATCTTGGCGAACGAGGCCTGGGTGCCTGCGATGGTCCACTCGCTGAACTTCTGCCAGCCATGGGCGGCAAAGAGGAAGCCCAGGACGATGCGGAGGGCGGTGATGGCGGTAGTGGTAAGTCGGGACTGGTTCATGGAAGATCCACCGTTTCGGATTTTGGTCGGAGCTGGACAGGTGTGCAAGCAGGGACGGATCACAGCGGCTTGAGGTATCCAGTCTTCCGCACGAAAGGTTGAAGAGTCAACTATTTAGGTGGAACTGTGGGCTTTGTCATGTCCGGCCGCACGACCGGCGGGTGAATGTCACGGAAGGTTAAGCTGGCACGGTGCCGCAACAATCGCCCTCCCTTCCCGTGGAGTCCCGCAGGGGCCATGCCCGGGAAATACTCCGCCTCGCCGTCCCTGCTTTCGGGGCACTCGTGGCCGAGCCGCTGTTCCTGCTGGCGGATTCCGCCATCGTGGGGCATCTCGGCGTGGCACAACTGGCCGGCGTCGGACTGGCGTCCGCGGTGCTGCACACCGCCGTCGGACTGATGGTCTTCCTCGCGTATTCCACCACCCCGGCCGTCGCCCGCGCCATTGGCGACGGGCAACTGGGCAAGGCCCTGGCGGCCGGGCGCGACGGCGTGTGGCTGGCACTGCTGCTCGGCGTGGGCCTTGCGGTTGCCGGCTTCGCGGCTGCGGAACCGTTGATTGGCCTGATGGGCGCGGAAGGCGAGGTGCAGGCCTTCGCCGTGGACTACCTGCGCTGGTCCATGCCCGGCCTGGTGGCCATGCTGCTCATCTTCGCCGGCACGGGCGTTCTCCGCGGACTGCAGGATACGCGGACCCCGCTGGTGGTGGCCACCGCCGGCTTCGGCCTGAACATCGTCCTGAACCTGTGGCTGGTCTACGGACTGGGCTGGTCTGTCACGGGCTCGGCGGTGGGAACCAGCGTGGCGCAGTGGGCCATGGCGGCGGTCTACCTCGTAATGGTGCGCCGCAACGCGGTCCGCCACGGCGTCAGCCTCCTGCCCAGCTGGCGGGGCATCCGCAGCATGACCCGCGTGGGGTCCTGGCTGATGCTGCGCACGCTCAGCCTGCGCGCAGCCATCCTCGTGACCGTGCTGGTGGTTACCGCGCAGGGCGCAGTCAACCTCGCTGCCCACCAGCTCGCAATGACCATCTTTTCGTTCCTGGCCTTCGCACTGGATGCCCTGGCCATCGCCGCGCAGGCACTGATCGGCAAGGAACTGGGCGCCTCCAACGCGGGCAAGGCGCGCCTGCTCACCGGCACCATGATCCGCTGGGGAACCGGCTTTGGAGTGGCGACGGGCCTACTGCTCGCCGCGGTGGCCCCCTGGGCAGGAGCCCTGTTCACGTCCGACCAGCAGGTCCAGTCCGTGCTGGCCGTCGCTTTATGGATCCTTGCGGCGGGGCAGCCAATCGCCGGCTACGTCTTTGTGCTGGACGGCGTGCTGATCGGCGCCGGCGACGCCAAGTACCTGGCCCTTGCGGGGCTGGTCAACCTTGCCGTGTATGCGCCGCTGCTCGCCGCTGTTGCGATCTCCGGTGCGGGGGGCGCAGCCGGCCTGGGCTGGCTGTGGGCCGCTTTCGCGGTGGGCTATATGGCGGCCCGCGCCGTCACCCTCGGGGTGCGCGCGAGGTCGGACCGGTGGATGGTCCTGGGTTCGGCCTAGCGGTCCGCCCCACTAAACTGGACCGGTGACGCAACCAATAACACCCGCAGGCGCAGCAGCGGGAACTACACCCCGGCCCGACCTGTGGAAGCCGGTGCTGCTCCGCTCGGCGGCGGCCCTCGTGTTTGGTGCAGTGACCATTTTCTGGCCATCGCCCTCCGTCGAGGTCATGGGCTGGGCCGGCGGACTGTACCTGCTGGCCACCGGCGTTGTTTCCCTTTGGGGCGCTCCCGCCACCGGGTTCGCCCGGGAATCCACGCCGGGCAAGCTGCTCTCCGCTGCGGGTTCAGTGCTCACGGGTGCAGGTTTCGCCCTGGTGCTGATGCACAGCGACCTGCTTTTTGGCGTCATAGCAGCCCTCGGCCTGGGCGTGGCCGGAGCCCTGGAGCTGTGGTGCGGCCTGCGGTTCCGCGGCCGGCACGTCCTGGCACGGGACTGGATTGCGTCCGGCATCATTGGCCTGGGAACCGCCGCCGTCCTGCCCTTCTTCATCAACCTGGGTGCGCATGCCCTGCTCGGAGTGGCCGGTGGCGGGGCAATCATTTCGGGCGTCCTGTGGGTACTCTCCGGCCTGACGCTCAAGCACGATGCCCGGGGCGGGGCCGGAAAGCCGTAAACTAGGAAGGCGCGGTTCTACTCGCTGTAGAAAAATAGGGCCGGGCGAACCACCGCACTACGTAAACCAGGACGGCAGCGTGCCGCCTGCAGGGAGGATTCACCGTGGCAGACCAGCATCCAGGAAAACCGCGCAAGCTGCGGACCTCGGTGAAGGGGCCGCTGATGTTCTCCGCGTTCTGGGCCGTCGTCACCTTCGTGGCAGTCCTGATCTTTGCCTCCGGTGGCAGCGCCAAGACCCCGCGCTTCGACCTTGCCTTCACCGGCGCCGGCATTGCGTTCATCGTCACCCTGGTGATAGCGGCCATGCTGTCCATGAGCTACAAGGAAAATGCCGAGCACCTTGGCAAAGGCTCGGGCGTCAACCTCACCTCGAAAAAGCCATCCCACGGCTTCGGCGCCCCTGGCGCACAGAATCCGCCCGCTTCCGAGGCCGGACCCGAGGGGCCCTCGGACCGCTGACCCGCCACCCTGAATGGCAGTACTGCTAGCCTGCTGCTGCCTGCCGCGCCCGGTAGGCAGCCACGTGCATCCGGTTGGCGCAATTACCGGTGTCGCAGTAACGCTTTGACCGGTTCCGGCTGAGGTCCAGAACGGCGGCGTCGCAGTCTTCGGCCTCGCATGTGCGCAGCCGGTCCATCTCCTTGCCGCGGATGACGTCCGCCAGCGCCATGGCCGCTTCCGTGCTCATCCGGTCTGCCAGCGGCGCCTCCGGCGTAGTGGCGTGCAGGTGCCAATCCCAGCGATCGTGCTTGACCAACTGGGGCAATGCGTTCGCCTCGCGCAGCAGCCGGTTCACAGTTTCCACCGCTGCATCTTCACTTGCGGTCCACACTGCCGCCAACTGGCGCCGGAGCTCCCGGACGCTCGCGAGCTCCGCCTCGTCCCGGGTCCTGGAACCCGAAAAGCCTTCGGCGGCCAAAAAACTGTCCAGGTCCGCCTGTGCCGCAAGCTCTTCCCTGCCGTTCGCCGCGGAGTTGATGAGATTTACCACGGTGCGCAGTGCCACCTCAGTGTCAGGGGCAAAAACCATCTTGACTCCTTACAGCGCGGAAGCGTAGTGTCATGACCATTACCCCACTTTACTCCTGACAGGAGGCGACGGTGCCTGCCGCCAACAACCACGCCCAGAACCGCCAAACACCCACTGCCCGGCGGGGGTTCCTGGCATCCGGGCTGGGGGTGGCGCTGTTCTCCTCCGCCGTCTTCGGGCTTTCCGGCTCATTCGCCAAAGCGCTGCTGGAAACCGGATGGACGCCGGGAGCCGCCGTGACGGCCCGGCTCACGGGCGCCGCGTTGATCCTCGCCATTCCGGCCATTCCCGCACTGCGGGGGCGCTGGCACCAGCTGCGGGACAACTGGGTGACCGTCCTCCTGTTCGGACTGATCGGCGTGGCCGCATGCCAGTTGTTCTACTTCAATGCCGTGGCCCGTCTGTCCGTGGGCGTTGCCCTCCTCCTCGAGTACCTGGCACCCGTCATCATCGTGTTGTGGCTCTGGGCCGCCAGCCGGAAGCGTCCCCGGGCACTCACCTTCGGGGGAACCCTGCTCTCCTTGGCCGGCCTTGTGCTGGTCCTGGACCTTACCGGTGCGGTAAAGGTGGATCCGGTGGGCGTGCTCTGGGGCATTGCAGCGGCGGTCTGCCTGGCCATCTACTTTTTCATCACCGCGAAGGAAAACGACACCCTGCCGCCCATCGTGCTGGCCTCGGGCGGCCTGATGGTGGGTGCGGCCGTGATGTGGCTTGCCGCAGCCACCGGCCTTCTCCCCATGGCCTTCAGCGCCGCAGACACGAAACTCGGCCCCTGGACCACGCCGTGGTGGGTCCCGCTGGCCGGCCTGGTGGTCCTGGCGACGGTTTTGGCCTACGTCTCGGGCATCATGGCCGCCCGCGCGCTGGGTTCCAAGGTGGCGTCCTTCGTGTCGCTGACCGAGGTCCTCTTTGCCGTGATCTGGGCCTGGCTGCTGCTGGGGGAACTGCCGGGGGCTGTGCAGCTCCTGGGCGGCGTCCTCATTGTGGGCGGTGTCATCCTGGTCCGGCTTGACGAACTGCGGGCCCCGGTGCCGCCCCTGCGCGGTGCAGTCACAACCACGGCGAACAAGGAAGCCAGGGCACAGGCGACGTCACCGCTGGAGCACGCCAACGACGTCGAACCCGTCCCCTAAGTGCCGCACCGCGAGGGCCGGCCGGAGGGTTAAAACCAGCAGGGCCGGACACCACACGGTGTCCGGCCCTGCCAAGTGTTTCCAACGCGAAGGCTAGCCCTGGGAGGCCTGGAACTGCTGGTCGGCGTTCTGCTTTGCCCGGTTGCTGGCTTCCTTGAGTGCTTCAGCGACCTGGTTCAGCCTGGTGGTGTGCTCGCCCCTCCACTGCTCCTTGAACTTGTCAGCATCCGGTCCCAGCCACTGTGTGTTGTCCAGAAGAGCGGTGAGATTGCTGCGCTGCGATTCGATGACGTCCGCGCCCTGCTGTAGCCTGCTGCCGAGCGTACGAAGCTGCTCAACGTCTGCACCCCAAATAGCCATCAGTTTCTCCTTGTGTGGTGAGTGGATCCGAACCAGGTCGGCATCCCCAGCGGCCCCCGGCTTGTCCGGAAGATCCATTGCCTAAAACCTACCCCGGCCGTCAAAACAGTGTCGATGGGCACCCCTGCCCATGCCGTGCTCCCCATAGTCGGGTGCCCGCATCCTGTGCAGGAGGGGTCGATCCCAGGCGCTCCAGAGCCTAGCATGGCCTTATGTGCCGGAATATCCGAACCCTCCACAACTTCGAGCCGCACGCCACTTCCGAGGAAGTGCACGCCGCAGCGCTGCAGTATGTGCGGAAAGTCAGCGGCAGCACCAAGCCTTCCAAGGCCAACCAGGAAGCCTTCGAGGAGGCGGTGCACGAGATCGCCCACATCACCCAGCACCTCCTGGATTCCCTGGTCTCGCAGGCGCCTCCCAAGGACCGGGAAACCGAGGCAGCCAAAGCCAAGGCCCGCGCCGCAGTGCGGTACGGCGCGGCCTGACTAGTTTTTCGCCGCCCGCTGTGGTTGTTTTCCGAAGCTGCGCAGCCTCAAAGAATTGGCTACCACCAGGACGGAACTGGCTGCCATCGCGCCGCCGGCGATCATTGGGTTGAGCAGCCCCAGTGCGGCCACCGGGATGCCCACGGCGTTGTAGAAAAACGCCCAGAAAAGGTTGGTCTTGATGGTGGCCAGGGTCCTCCTGGACAGCTCGATGGCCTGGGCCACCTGCGCGAGGTCGTTGCCCATCACCGTCAGGTCGGCGGCCTCGATGGCCACGTCCGTTCCGGAACCCATGGCAATGCCGAGGTCCGCCTGGGCCAGGGCGGCAGCGTCATTCACGCCGTCACCGGCCATGGCCACGGTGGCGCCTTGGGCCTGCAGTGTGCGGACCGCCTCGACTTTCCCTTCCGGCAGGACACCGGCATGGACGTCCTTTGGATCGATGCCGACGGCGGCCGCCACCTGGGCGGCCACTGCGGCGTTGTCACCCGTCAGCAGGATGGGGCGCAGCCCCAGTTGCTTCAGCCTGGCCACCGCTGCGGCCGAGCCTTCCTTGATGGTGTCCCGCAGGCTGATGATGCCGGCAGGAGTCCCATCCACGGCAACCCAGACGGCGGTGGCGCCGGCGGCTTCCGCTGCCGCCAGTACCGCCTGCTGACTACTGGCGGGCGTGACGCCGTTGTGCTGCAGCCACCCGGTCCTGCCGGCGGTCACCAGCTTCCCGCCCACGATTCCCGAGACTCCGCCGCCCGGGGCGGAACGGAAGTCCTGCACGGGAGGGAGGAAACCGCCGTCGTTCGCTGCCTGTGCGTCTCTGGCCGCTGCCGCAATGGCGTGGGCCACGGGGTGCTCCGACGCCGACTCCACCGCTCCGGCCAGCCGGAGGACCTCATCTTCCCGGAAGCCCTCGAATGCCACCGTGGCATCAACGGCGAGGACGCCCGTGGTCACGGTCCCGGTCTTGTCCAGCAGGATGGTGTCCACGGACCGGGTGTCCTCGAGGACCTGCGGTCCCTTGATGAGGATGCCCAGCTGCGCGCCCCGTCCCGTGCCCGTCAGCAGGCCCACGGGAGTGGCGAGCCCCAGGGCGCAGGGGCAGGCGATGACCAGGACGGCGACGGCGGCGGTGAACGCGGGCCGCAGCCCGTCCGCAAGGTCCGGGCCGGCCAGCAGGAGCCACAGCAGGAAGGTGGCCGCGGCGATGGCCAGGACCACCGGAACGAAGACGGCGCTGATGCGGTCGGCGAGGCGTGCGATGGGTGCCTTGCCGGTCTGCGCCTGGGACACGAGGCGTGCCATCTGCGCCAGGGTGGTTTCTGAGCCGACCCGTGTTGCCTTGACCAGCAGCCTGCCGGAGGTGTTGATGGTTGCGCCGGTCACGGGGCTGTCCGGTCCCACTTCCACCGGTACTGACTCACCTGTCACCAGGGACGCGTCCACCGCCGAATGCCCCTCGACCACCAGGCCGTCGGTTGCAATTTTTTCGCCGGGCCGCACCACCAGGACGTCACCCACCTGGAGCTGGTCCGCCGGGATTCGGTGTTCCATGCCGCCGCGCAGCACGGTGGCATCCTTGGCGCCCAGGTTGAGGAGGGCCTGCAGGGCGTCGCCTGCCTTCTGCTTGGCGGTAGCCTCCAGGTACCGGCCCAGCAGCAGGAAGGTGGTGACCACCGCCGCTACCTCGAAGTACAGGCCACCGGTCTCCATCCCCTCCATGCCCGGGTGTTCGGTCATGCGGGGATCCAGGAACAGCTGCCAGGCGGAGAATAGGTAAGCCGCGGCAACACCGATGGATACCAGCGTGTCCATGGTGGAGGCCAGGTGCCGCGCGTTGATGGCCGCTGCCCGGTGGAAGGGCCAGGCCGCCCACGTCACCACCGGCAGCGCCAAGGCAGCCGCCGCCCAGCCCCAGTGCGGAAACTGGAATGCCGGGAACATGGAGACCAGGAATACGGGCACCGTCAGGACGGCAGCCAAAATCAGGCGGGGCCGGAGCCGTGATGCCGCGGCGTGGGCCATGTGGTCCTCGGCGGCAGGTACTACTTCTGGGGCATCGGTGGCCTGGCCGGCACTTTGGCTCGGACGGTGCGGCTGGCGGACTTTTGCCTTGTAGCCTGCCGCGTTGACCGTGTTAATCAGTTGCTCGTCCGTGATTCCTGGGGGCACGGTTACGTGGGCGGATTCCAGCGGGAGGTTGACTGAGGCCTGCACGCCGTCGAGTTTGCCGAGCTTCTTTTCCACGCGGTTGACGCAGGAGGCGCAGGTCATGCCCTCGATATCCAGCTCCACCACCCGGTTGCCCGGCGGGTGGAGCAGTTCCTGGGAACTCATGTCCGTTGTCCCGGGACCTTTCTAGGCTTCGTTGGCGACGACCAGGTAGCCGGCCTCTGCCACCGCCTCGCCGATTTCGGAGGGCGAAAGCTCTTGCGCGGAC
Organism: Arthrobacter sp. 210 2; assembly: GCF_059093025.1. Taxonomy (NCBI): domain Bacteria; kingdom Bacillati; phylum Actinomycetota; class Actinomycetes; order Micrococcales; family Micrococcaceae; genus Arthrobacter; species Arthrobacter sp. 210 2. The sequence goes on along the minus strand of NZ_JBNHIE010000003.1, from coordinate 143,275 downwards.
GTGATGGTGACGGTGGAGATGCCGCCCGCATTGAGTTCGACGTCCACGGCTTCCACCCCCGCGAGGGCTTCGAGTTCTTCACTGACCGCCGAGATGCAGTGGCCGCAGGTCATTCCGGAGACGCTGACGGTCGTGGTGGTGGGGGAGGTGGTGCTCATGGCTGGCTCCTTTAGGTCTTGCCGGCGGTAGCCGGCGATGGCGTTGGGGGGGTAGCTGTCAGCGAAGCAGCCGGCCGATGGCGTCGGCAGCTTCCTTGACTTTGGCATCAATGGCTTCGGCGCGGGCGGCCGGGTCCGGTTCGGAGGCGGCACCCACCACGCAATGGCCGATATGCTCTTCCACCAGGCCCAGGCTGACGGCATGCAGGGCCTTGGTGACGGCGGAGACCTGGGTGAGGATGTCGATGCAGTATTTGTCCTCATCCACCATCCGCGCGATTCCCCTCACCTGGCCTTCAATGCGCTTCAGGCGCCGGAGGTAGGCCTCCTTGTTGCCGGTGTACCCGTGGTCCGGTGCGGAGTCCGCTTCGGACGCGACTGCTTCTTCCGTAGGGTTCATGTGTCCACGGTATACCCCTTGGGGGTATAACGCCAAGTACCCATAGGGGGTATGCCGCGGGTCGCCGGTTTTGGCACAAAAAAGATCCGGAGTGCGTTATTGGGGGATACGCACTCCGGAGCAGCTTTTGGGCAAACGCGGGATCCACCTCAGGTGGATCCGGCCTGCTTGAATCAGCTTACTGGCTGGTAGCGCCCTCCGCCAGCACTGCGAATAACTACTTTCGCTTTATTATTCGAGGGCCTGAGAAGCGGTCCCGGCAGTGCTTAGGGCCGGTCCTCGTGGGCGGGCATTTTGTACGGGACCACCAGTACCGGCCTGCTTTGGTGATGGCTCAGCCAGGCCCCCACCGATCCGTTCAGCGCTTCCGAGAGGCGATGGGAGAAGCCGCGTTCCGAAGTACCGACAATAATCATCGGCGCGTTGGTTTCCGCCGCCAACCGGCCCAATGCCCGGGCCGGATCGCCGGAAAGCGTGCGGAGCGTCCACTCCACGCTGCCGCTCCCGGACGGCACCTTTTCCACCGCGGCCTGGACGTCCGCCTTCAATCCGGTTGTCAGGGCGCGGATGTCATCATCGTCAGCATCCGGGTGCAGGGAAAGCCGGTGTGCTGAGCGCGCCGGGTCCCATTCCACCAGGTAGCTGGCTTCATCCACGTAGGCGCACACCAGCGGCGCGCCCAACCGGGCGGCGAGGACAGCCGCGGTCTGCAGGACCTCCGGGTGCTGCTTGGGCATGATCCCCACCAGCAGCGGGGCCGTGCCGCTGAATCGTTCGGATGTCATAGCCCATTGTCCGCCCGGTAACAGGCCCCTGAACAGGTACGGGACCTTGATTCCTTATGAAACCGCAGGTGAGGCCGTCACCACCACGTTCTTTCCCCACGGGTCCTCGGTGTAGCAGCTGATGAGGACCAGGCGGTTGGGCACGATGTCCCAGACAGGACTGTCCTTCAGGCTGGACTTCAGGTACGTCGTGACGTTCTCCACCTGGTAGGTCATGGTTCCGGCCGTGGTGTCGACGTCGAAGCGGTGGCCCACCGCAGCGGCGGAACTCAGGTGGTTGAAGGGCGCCTCGGCGCCATCCCAGCTATGGCCGATCACATAGGTTGTGTTGGCCGACCCGGCTCCGGGCATCCCGAACGGTGTAAGCCAGTAACCGTCCTTCGTCTCGGGCGGCACAATCGTTTGGCTCGCCTGTGCGGCACTGTCGGGCTGCAAAGGGTGCACCGGCACATCGAAGCCTGCAGACGGATAGCGGATGCGTACCGGGGCTGCCGCCGCTGGAAGGGCCGGCTCCTGCACAGGCGGCGCCGCCGTCGTGCCTTCCCCCGGCGTCGCGGGAGCAGCCGGGGCAGCAACCGTTCCTTCCGGCGGGCCGGTTGCCGCGATGGGCGCCGGCTCCAAAGACTGAACGTCGGCGGCAGTGGGCGCTGAGCTGCCGACGGCGGCCGGTTGGGTCAGCTGGAGAAGCGGCCCGCCGAACGTGATGGACAGGAAGGCGAGGACGCCGCACAGCAGGATGGCAAGGTCGCCGCGGTTCCAGCGGCGCCAGCGGCGCCAGCGGCGCCAGCGGGGCCGGATCTGGGCGGAGTGCCGGCTGCGTTCCCGGGACATTGGGCTCCTCATCGCTGTTCTCGGAATGAAAAGGAAGGAAGGCGTCCCGCCGGGCACTGGCGGAACGCCTTCCTTGTCAGGTGGCCGCTGGTTGCGGCACGGGCGGCGTCAGTTCGCCATGGAGGAGCCGGAACGGCGGCGCAATGCCACAGCCGCTCCCGCCGCCATCAGCGCACCGAGCCCGCCAAGCCACGCAGGGGAGCTTTCAGCGCCGCCGACCGCAGTCTGGGCGTTGTACCCCTGGTTGGTTCCGAGGCTGTTGGTTGCGGTTGCCGCAGCACCAGCCCGCGGAGCTGCCTGCGGAGCGGCGGCGGCCGGCTGCGCGGGAACCACCACGGCACCGGACGCAGGCGCGGCAGCAGCCGGAGGATTGGCAATCGGAGCGGCTGCGGGCGGTTCAACGACGACGGCCGGCACCTCAACAGGCGGATCCACCACCGGCGCGGCTGCGGGCGGTTCAACGACGACGGGCGGCTGCTCGACGACGATCGGCGGCACCACCACAGGAGGCACAACGGGCGGCACGACGACCGGAGGCACTACGACGGCGGCGGCAACGCAACCGCCGGCATGGATTGCGATCCCGGCAGCGTCCCAGTTCTGTCCGCCCCGCAGGTGCTCGTTAGGCGGGATGATGTCATCGCCGTGGCGATCGTGGCCATGGAGTCCGGAATCGTCAATGCTGTTGGAGGTGTAACCGCCCCCTGCTTTCGCGTGACAAAGGCTGACGTTGTCGGATGCTGCCATGGCAGGGGCGGTCAGGCCGACCAGCCCCAGCCCCAACACCCCCGCAGTGATGATGGTGCGTTTCATAATTCTTCTCCCCAGTGTGATGTGAAACGGACCATGTTGAGGAGGGCCAGCGGTGACGCCGATGCCCCAGCACACGGTCAGCTTGCTTGAGGTTTCAGGCTAGGAGCGACGGCGGGGGCCGGTCGCCAGTAGGTGGTACTCGTCTTTTGCGTGCGTCCGGAGGCCCGGTTACTTGTGAATACCCGAACATTGGCCCGGGCTACTTGCCGGACAGGATGAGCCTTGTCCACGAAAAGCGCCGCGCCTAACGTTGAAGCAAACGAAAGGGTGCGTGGACGTCATGGAAATCTACATGTGGTGGCTGGACCTGGATCTTGAGACCAAGGAATGGCTGCGGGAGAACCTTCGTGCGGAGGAACTGCCGCTGCCGGTGCTGCAGGGTATCGCCGAAGCGGGCGGGCCCCACCCGGACAATCCGGCAGCGGTGCTGACGGAGGATGACTGGGACTTTATCGAGACGCAGTCGGAGTTCGTGGACTAGCCAAAAGTCGTTGCGGGCAGCCCACCGCGGTGGTTGCATGGTGGGCATGGCAACCGCAGAGAGTTTTGTCTTAGCGATCGGCACCAAAAAAGGCCTGTGGCTGGCCACCAGCCAGGACAGGCGCGACTGGTCGTTTACCGGCCCGCATTTCCTCATGAGCGAGGTTCCCAGCATCGGGATTGACACCAGGGACGGCCGAACCCGGATCATGGTGGGCGTCCGGAACGAGCATTGGGGTCCCACCGTTGCACACTCCGATGATCTCGGTGCCACCTGGTCCGAGCCGGAACAGGGCGCCATCAAATTTCCGGAGGACACCGGCGCCGCGCTGGAGCGCATCTGGCAGATCTATCCCGATGCCGCTTCCCGTCCGGGAGTGGTGTGGGCCGGAGCGGAACCCATCTCCGTGTGGAAATCGACGGACGGCGGCGAACACTTCGAACTGAACCGGGGCCTGTGGGACCATCCGCACCGCAGCGAATGGGGTGCAGGCTACGGCGGCGCGGCCGCCCATTCCATCGTGGTCCACCCGGCCGGGGAAACGGTCCACGTAGCCATGAGCACGGGCGGCGTGTACCGCTCGCTCGACGGCGGCACCTCCTGGGAGGCCCGCAACAAGGGGATCTCCGCCTACTTCATGCCGGACCCCAATCCCGAGTTCGGCCAATGCGTCCACAAAATCGCGGCCGACCACGCCGTGGACGGACGCCTGTACGCGCAGAACCACCACGGCGTGTACCGCACGGACGACAATGCGGACACCTGGACCTCGATCGCCGACGGGCTGCCGGCCGACTTCGGCTTTGTGATGCTGACCCATCCCCGCCGCGAGGGAACGGCCTGGGTTGTGCCGCTGAAAGCAGACGGGGAACGCATTCCCCCCGGCGGCGAACTCGCCGTCCACCGCACGGACGACGCCGGATCCACCTGGACTCGGCTGTCCTCCGGGCTGCCCACGGCGGAGTACAACAGCGTGTTGCGCGACGCTGCCTCCGTAGACACGGCGGAGCCTGCCGGCGTGTACTTCGGCACGCGCGGCGGCAGCGTCTACGCAAGTGCTGACGAGGGCGAAGCGTTCAGGGAAGTGGCAGCCCACCTGCCGGACGTTCTCTGCGTGCGGGCCGCAGCGGTGGCCGGTGCCTGACATCACGGTGGTGCTTCCCGGCGTCCTGCAGCCACTGGCCGGCGGGCAGTCCGTACTGACTGCGCCCGCCGACGGGCCGATGACGGTGGAGAAGCTGCTGGATTCCGTGACCTCTGATTTCGCCGTACTTGCCAGGCGGCTGCGCGACGAAACCGGCGCGCTGCGCCGCTTCGTCAATGTTTACGTGGACGGCGATGAGGTGCGGCGGCTGCGGGGGCTGGACACCAAGGTAGTGCCGGGCCAGGAGGTGCTGATCATCCAGTCGGTGGCCGGCGGCTGAGCGCCACTCCGCCGCGGTTGCGGGCAGTCCTTACTGACTGCGCCCGCCTCCGCGGTGTGTAGTGCCCCGGAAAGGTATAAAAGCGGCAGGCCTCAGGCGACCCGCCACACGCTGCATTCGTCCGTATTGATCGCTTTCCGCAGGCCCGTGACCCGGTCCATGATCCAGACGACGCCGATGCCCGGCGCCGTTTCCTGGACGCTGCCGCGGCGGATCACCACATCGTCGTAGGAAGGCCCAACGGAAAGGCGGGCTTCGATTTCATCACCGCGGTGGAGCTGGTCCAGCGCGCGGACTCTGGTTACATGCGTGGTCGCTTTCTTCATCATGGCGGGGCCTCCTGGCTGGGGCTGGTGCCGGCTCTTGCCTGCACTACCAGTGTGGCCGGGCAATGTTGCGTGCTGGTTTCCCCGCGGTTAGGTACCGGTTAGTTCTTCGAACCGGCGGTGTTTCTCCGGCACGGCAGTTGTCCGCGGGGCCGGCGCGGGCGGCCCCTAAGGTAGTCCCATGGAGATCGTGCAGGGGATCTGGACGTCGGTGCTGGCTGCGGCGGCGCTGGCGCCGCTGGCAACGTTCGGCGTGGTGCTGGTCGCCTTCCTGGCGTACCGGCAGCGGGACCGGGCAGACCGGCGGGACCAGTGGTGGAAACGCGCGCAATGGGCCATTGATTCAGCCCTTAATGACGCTGATCCGCAGCGTCGGCTGGCCGGGCTGAAGGTGCTGGTCCAGCTCATCGGCAGCGACCTTGCCACTGCAGAGGATGCGGACCTGATGAGCGCCATCGCCGTCGGCATCCGGAACCAGGAGCAGGACAGCAGGCGCAGCGTCACCGTTTCCGCCTCCACCCAGGAACTGATCGTGGCGGAAGCCGGGACCCTGCTGCGGCTGGCCGACGCCCGCAGGCAGCGCTCCGGCTAGGCCGCCGCGCGGTTGCGGTAGCCGGACAGGAACGTGGAGATCCGGCCCACTGCCTCCTCGATGTCCAGCACCGACGGCAGGATCACGAACCGGAAGTGGTCCGGCGCCGGCCAGTTGAACGCCGAGCCGTGGGAGACCAGGATCTTCTGTTCCTGCAGGAGGTCCAGGACGAACTGTTCGTCGCTGGCGATCGGGTAAAGTTCCGGGTCCAGGCGGGGGAAGAGGTACATGGCCCCCGACGCCGGGACGCAGGTAACGCCGGGAATGGCCGTGAGGAGCTTAAACGCCAGGTCCCGCTGTTCCCGCAGCCGCCCGCCCGGCTGGACCAGCGCCTCGATGCTTTGGTAACCGCCAAGGCACGTCTGGATGGCGTGCTGGGCGGGAACGTTCGGGCACAGCCGCAGGGACGCCAGCAGCTCCAGGCCCTCCCGGTAGGCGGCGGTGGCGGCCAGCGGCCCGGTGACCGCCACCCAGCCCGCCCGGTAGCCGGGCATGCGGTAGGCCTTGGACAGGCCGCTGAACGTCAGGCAGCACACGTCCTCGGCCACGGATGCGGTGTGGATGTGCTGGGCGTCTTCGTACAGCACCTTTTCGTAGATCTCGTCCGAGAACAGGACCAGGTTGTGCTTCCGGGCCAGCGCCGCGAACTGCTCCAGCACGTGCCGGGGGTAGACGGCCCCGGTTGGGTTGTTGGGGTTGATGATCACGATCCCCTTGGTGCGGCTGGTGATCTTGGCCTCGACGTCGGCCATATCAGGCCACCAGTTCTCGGCCTCGTCACAGAGATAGTGCACGGGCACGCCCCCTGTCAGGGTGACGGCGGCCGTCCAGAGGGGATAGTCCGGTGCGGGGACCAGGATTTCGTCCCCGTTCTCCATGAACGCCTGCAGGCACATGGAGATGAGCTCGCTGACGCCGTTGCCGATGAAGATGTCCTCCACTCCGATCTGCATCAGGCCCCGGGTCTGGTAATACTGGGAGATGGCCGTCCGGGCCGAGAAGATGCCCTTGGAATCGCTGTAGCCCTGCGCGCCCCGCAGGTGGTGGATCATGTCCACCACCACGGACTCCGGCGTCTCCAGTCCGAACGGGGCGGTGTCCCCGAGGTTCATCTTGAGGATCCGGTGCCCCTCGGCCTCCATGTTCTTGGCAGCCTGGAGGATGGGCCCGCGGAGTTCGTACCGGACGTTCTGGAGTTTGCTGGAGTGTTGCATGGCGCGCATGGTTGATCTTTTCATAAAGGCCGACGCCGGGTGTCCCCGTTAAGTGCCGGAGCGTTAGGGAGCCAGCCGGTCGCCTTTCCGGTGCAGGCGGTACCAGCGGTAGCCGTAGCGTTCCAGCTTGACGCTGAAGCTGCCGTCGGGCTCCAGGGGAATATTGTCGCCGTCGAACAGGTCCAGCAGGACAGCGTCCCTGTACCCCCGCCCGGAGCCGTCCGGCGGGCTGAGGCAGGCCTGGATGTTTGCCGCGCCTTCGCCCAGGTTGTGCAAAAGGACCAGCATGCCGCCGTCGGAACTGCACGTGTGCGCAAATACTGCGGGTTCGGGCTGGTCGAGGACGGCGAACTCCCCCCACCCCAGTTCCGGGGATTCGCGGTACCGGTGGATCAGGGTGGACATGAAGTTGAACAGCGAGTTCGGATCCCGCTTCGCGGCTGCGGCGTTGACGTGCTCCGGCCCGTACTCGTCCCTGGCCAGGGGTGCCACCAGGTCGGAGGCCTTTGCGGTGGAGAATCCGCCGTTCTTTTCGCTGGTCCATTGCATGGGCGTACGTACCGCAGCGCGGCTTTTCTGCCGAAGGTCCTCGCCCATGCCGATCTCTTCGCCGTAAAACAGCACGGGGGTGCCGGGCAGGGAGAACATCAGGGAATACACCATCCGGAGGCGCTCCTGGTCGCCGCCGAGCATCGGGGGGAGCCGCCGCCGCAGGCCACGGCCGTAGATCTGCATGTTCTTCTCCGGCCCGAAGGCGGCAAAAACCTCTTCCCGCTCGCCGTCGCTGAGCTTGTCCAGCGTCAGTTCATCGTGGTTGCGCACGAACATGGCCCACTGGTTGTCCGGGTGGAGCGGCGGGCGGCCCTTGAGTGTTTCCGCGAGCGGACGGGCGTCCTGCCGGGCCAGCGACAGGTAGATGTGCTGCATGGACATAAAGTCGAACTGCATGTTCAGCTCATTGCCCTCCGGCCCGCCGAAGTACTCCACCTGTTCCTTGTACGGCAGGTTCACTTCGCCCAGGAGCACCGCACTGCCGTTGCGGCGGCTGACGAAGCTGCGCAGCGCGGCGAGGTATTCGTGCGGATCCAGGTTGGCCGCCTCGTCCTTGGGCTGGCCCCGGGTCTCCAGGAAGAACGGCACGGCGTCCAGCCGGAAACCGTCCAGCCCCAGTTCCAGCCAGAGCCCCATGGCCTTGGCGATTTGGTCATGGACTCCGGGGTGCGTGACGTTGAGGTCCGGCTGGTGCTTGGCGAACATGTGCAGGTACCACTCTCCGGTGGCCTCATCCTGCGTCCAGAGGGAGTCCTCCTCCCCGGGAAACACCACCTCGGAGGACGTGTCCGGGGGAGTGTCCTTCCGCCACACATAGAAGTCCCGGTACGGGTTGTCGGTTGATTTCCGTGCCTCGACAAACCATGGGTGCTGGTCCGAGGTGTGGTTCACCACGAAGTCGGCAATCACGCGCATGCCGCGGTCCTTGGCGGCCCGGATGAACTCCACCACGTCTCCCAGCGTGCCAAGCCGGGGATCCACGCCAAAGAAGTCGGTGACGTCGTAGCCGTCGTCCCGGTCGGGGGACGGGTAGAACGGCATGAGCCAGATGCACGTCACGCCCAGGGCGGCCAGGTAGTCCACGCGCTGGGTGAGGCCCGCGAAGTCACCCAGGCCATCGCCGTCGTCGTCAAAGAATGTCTCCACGTCCAGGCAGTAGATGACAGCGTTTTTCCACCAGAGGTCGGAAGTCTCGGCGATCCTCATGCGGACGCTCCGGCGGCCGGTTCGCTGGAGGCACCGGCAAGCTGCGGGACACCGGCTGCGCGCAGCCGGGGCAGGACCTCCGCCGCAAACGCGTCGATGAAGGGAGCCTGCTCCTGCCCCACGAAGTGCAGGTACAGCTCGTCGAAGCCCAGCCCGGCGTACTCCGCCAGCCACTCAACGTGCTGGTCCAGGCTCGATGACACGTTCACGGTCTTGCGGACCTGATCCTCTGTCACGTGTTCGCCCACCAGGTCGAAGTGCCCGGCCGTGGGCAGGTCCCAGGGGATGGGCGGATCGTAGGTGTTGGTCCTCCACTGATCCAGGGCGATGGCGGCGGCGTCAGCTTCACGCGGAGCCCAGGACAGGTGGACCTGCAGCGCCGCTTTTCCCCGCCCGCCGTTGTCCCGGTACGCGGCCACCACCTCCCGTAGTTTCGCGGCCGGCTGATTGACGGTGACCAGGCCGTCGGCCCAGGCGGCGGCACGGCGGGCGGTGTCCACGCTGACAGCGGGAGCAATCAGCGGCGGTGGATTCTCCGGAACGTCCCAGATCCGTGCCTGCTCCACTGTCACCAGCCCGCGGTGGGTGACCTCCTCGCCGCGGTGGAGGCGGCGGATCACGTCCACGCACTCCTCCAGGCGCCGCTGGCGGACATCCTTTGCGGGCCATCCGTCACCGGTGATGTGCTCGTTCATGTTCTCCCCGCTGCCGGGCGCGAACCAGAACCGGTCCGGGAACATGCTGGACAGCGTGGCGGAGGCGTGGGCGATGATGGCCGGGTGGTAGCGCTGGCCCGGTGCCGTCACCACCCCGAACCTCAAATTGGTGGTGGCCAAGGCGGCGCCCAGCCAGGACCAGGCGAAGCCCGAATGCCCCTGGCGTGCCGACCAGGGCTCAATGTGGTCCGAGCACATGGCGGCATCGAAGCCGGCGCGCTCCGCGTGCTGGACGTCCTTGAGCAGCTGGCCGGGGCTGATCTGTTCATGCGATGCGTGAAAACCGAGGGTAACCATCGTTAACCTCTACCGTCCGTAGTGGTGCCGTGTCGAGGGCCCGTGCCCAGCGGTTCCTGCGCGCGCCTGCTTGTCGGATAAGTTTGTAACTTGTAGTACTGCCTCCCGCCTTCCCGGCGGGAGGCGGATCGACGGGAAGGAAGTGCCTCTGATGGGCGGCGTGCTGATCGGGCTGGCGGTGATCGGCGTCGTTATTGCCGTGGGATATTTTGCCGCCCGGTGCGGGCTGGGTGGCGAGGCGACGGTGTCGGCGCTGACGCGGACCGCCTTCTTCATCACCAATCCCGTCCTGCTCTTCACGGTGGTGCTGGAATCGGACATCTCGGTGGTCTTTTCCGCCTACGTGCCGCTCGCGCTGATCACGGCCGCGGCCACCGCCCTGCTGTACGTCATGGTCAGCCGCCTGTGGTTCCGCCGTCCGTTGGCGGAAACGGCCATTGGCGCCATGGCGAGTTCCTATGTCAACGCCAACAACATCGGCATTCCCATCACGCTTTACGCCCTGGGCGACGCAACCCCGGTGGCGCCGGTGCTGCTGGTCCAGCTGCTCCTGCTCGCCCCGCTGGTCCTGACGCTGCTGGATCTTTCTGCCGCGGGCCGCTTCTCGCCGCGGCTGTTGCTCACCCAGCCGTTCCGGAACCCCATGATCATCGCCTCCCTCCTGGGTGTGGTCCTCGCTGCCTTCAACGTGGAGCTTCCCGAGCCGGTGATGGCACCGCTGACCCTCCTGGGCGGAGCCGCCGTGCCGGTGGTGCTGCTGGCATTCGGAATGTCGCTGCGCGGCACGCGCATGCTGAAAAGCGGCGTGCATACGGCGGAGATCCTTACAGCCACGGCACTCAAGTCCTTGGTGATGCCGGCGGTGGCGTTCGTCGTCGGGCGCTTCCTGTTCAACCTGGACCAGCAGATGCTCCTGGGAGTGGTGCTCATGGCCGCGCTGCCCACCGCCCAGAACGCGTTCCTCTTCGCCAGCAAGTACGGCCGGGGAGTGGCGGTGGCACGGGAAACGATCCTCCTCTCGACGGCGGCCGCCGCGCCGGCGCTGGTCCTGATCGTCTGGCTGCTGGCCGGCTGAGCCGCGCAGCCTCCCCGGGGTTCCGCGAAGGGCAGTCGCCGGGCAAGAATGGGCAGCATGGAACTTCCCGTGATGCCGCCCGTCCCGCCCATGCTCGCCAAGTCCGTCAGCGGCATCCCGGAGGGCGACCTCAGCTATGAGCCCAAATGGGACGGCTTCCGGTCCATCATTTTCCGTGACGGTGACGACCTGGAGATCGGCAGCCGCAACGAAAAGCCCATGACCCGCTACTTCCCCGAGCTGGTGGCGGCGCTGAAGGAGAACCTTCCGGCACGGTGCGTGGTGGACGGTGAGATCGTGCTGGTGGGCGCGTCCGGGGACCGGCTGGATTTCGACGCCCTGCAGCAGCGCATCCATCCCGCGGCCAGCCGCGTGAAGCTCCTGGCCGCGCAGACACCGGCCTCCTTCGTGGCGTTCGACCTCCTGGCGCTGGGGGACGACGACTACACGGGCAGGCCTTTCGCTGAACGGCGGGCGGCGCTGGAGAAGGCGCTTGCGGCCAGCAAGGCCCCGGTCCACCTCACCGCCGCGACGACTGACCAGGACATCGCGGGGCAATGGTTCAGCCAGTTCGAGGGGGCAGGCCTGGACGGCATTGTGGCGAAACCCCTGGGCGGCACCTACCAGCCGGACAAGCGCGTGATGTTCAAGATCAAGCACGAGCGCACCGCGGACTGCGTGGTGGCCGGCTACCGGGTGCACAAGAGTGGCCCGGACAGCATCGGTTCGCTGCTGCTGGGCCTGTACAAGGACGACGGCGGCCTGGCCAGTGTGGGCGTCATCGGCGCCTTCCCCATGAAGCGGCGCAAGGAACTGTACGAACAGCTCCAGCCGCTGGTCACGGATTTCGAGGGCCACCCCTGGGCGTGGGGCAAGCAGGAAGAGGGTGAGCGGACGCCGCGCAACGCCGAGGGCAGCCGTTGGAGCGCCGGCAAGGACCTGTCCTTTGTGCCGCTGCGTCCCGAGCTCGTGGTGGAGGTCCGGTACGACCACATGGAGGGTGACCGGTTCCGCCACACGGCGCAGTTCAACCGCTGGCGGCCGGACCGGGACCCGGAGTCCTGCACCTACGCGCAGCTGGAGGAGCCCGTCAACTTTGACCTGGCGTCGGTGCTGGCGACCGGCCGGTCCTAGCCTTCCGCGGCCTGCCGCTCCAGCCCCGCCCGTGCGGCATGGTTCCGGGCGTCCAGCATGGTCCACAGGCCGTCCGCACGGCAGGGGATGGAGGCTGCCACCAGGGACCGGCTGTGCGGGTGCCGGGGTGCCGCGAAGAAGTCACGGGTCTCCGCCAACTCCACCACCCGGCCTTCGAGCAGCACGGCAACCCTGTCGCACATGTACCGCACCACATCCATGTCGTGGGAGATCACGATCAGGGACAGGTTGCGCTCCCGCTGCAGCCGCAGCAGCAGGTTCAGGATGGTCCGCTGCGTGAGTGCGTCCAGTGCCGAGGTGGCTTCGTCGCAGATCAGGACCTGAGGCTCCAGCAGCAGGGCGCGGGCAATGGTGGCCCGTTGAAGCTGTCCGCCGGAACATTGGCCGGGACGTTTGTCCAGCAGCCCGGCGTCCAGCTCCACCTCGGCCAGGGCGGCGGCGATCCGCTCCTCCCGCTGCGCGGGTGTCAGCCCCCGGCGCGGCAGCAGCGGCGCCCGCAGGCTGGCCCGCAGCGTCATCCGGGGGTCAAAGGCACTGTGCGGTTCCTGGAACACCAGCTGGACGGCCGTGGGCCGCTGGGCTTCGGCGCCGTCCAGCTGCCGGGTAATGGTCCCGGTGCTGGCAGCTTCGAGGCCGACAATTGCTTTCGCCAGCGTGCTTTTTCCCGAACCTGACTGGCCCAGCACGCCCAGGATCTCGCCGCGGCGGAGGGACAGGGAGACGTCGTCCAGCGCGGCGCTGCCCGGCTTCCGCCGCGGACCAAAGCGCTTGCCCACACCGTCCAGGACCAGGACGTCACGCTCAGCCGAGGACGGTCGGCGCCGCGATTCCGGGGCAAGCTGCGCTGCCGCCAGGAGGTCCCGGGCGTACGTTGTTTTCGGCCGGGTGAGCAGCTCGTGGGCCGGGCCTGCCTCCACAATGCTGCCGGCATTCATGACCAGGACCCTGTCCGCGTAGGCGGCCACGGAGGCGAGGTTGTGGGTGATGTACAGGATGCCCAGCCCGCGTTCCCGGCGTTCGCGGTCCAGCAGCTGCAGGACCTGGCGTTCCAGCACCTTGTCCAGGGCGGACGTCGGCTCATCGGCGAGCAGCATCTCCGGCTGCCCTGCCAATGCCAAAGCCGTCATGGCGCGCTGTGCCATGCCGCCGGAGAGCTGGTGGGGGTAGGCGCGGAACCCCCTGACGGGATCGGAAAAGCCCACCTCCTCGAGCAGCTCCACTGCCTTGGCCCTGGCCTTCGGCCCGCGGAGCCCGCCATGAAGGCGCAGGGGCTCCCGAAGGTGGTGGCCGATGGTCCGGTTCGGGTTGAACATCCGCTTGGGCTGCTGGAACAGCATTCCCAGCCGGCCGCCGCGGACCGTATTGAGCTCTGGTTCCGTGGCCCGCACCAGGTCAAGGCCGTCCAGCCGGATGGAACCGGCCGTGATCTCCAGCTGCGGCGGGAGCAGGCGGAGGCAGGACATGGCGGTCAGGGTCTTGCCCGATCCTGAACTGCCCACCAGCGCCACGAACTCGCCCGGATCCACGGACAGCGAGACGCCGGACAGCAGCGGCCTTCCCTGCCGCCCGCCGTCGTCCCTTGTCAGGCTGACTTCCAGGTCCTCGAGGACCAGCGGCGTGCTCATGCGTCTGCCGCCGCCGTAATCAGCAGGGGAGCGGCTGCCATGCGTGCCGCGCACTGGCCCAGCAGCGTGACGCAGAGGGCCACGGTGAAGATGACAAGGCCCGGGGCAAGGATGCCGAGCGGCGCGCGGTCGGCGAAGGGCTGGGCGGCGGCCAGCATGGAGCCCCAGTCGGACTGCGGCGGCTGGACACCGAGCCCGAGGTAGGAGAGGGCGCCCACGCTGATTAGCAGGTGCCCGAACCGCAGCGTCGCCTGGCCCAGGACGGGGGCGGCGAGGTGGGGCAGGACATGGCGGAAAATGATGAACGACGGCGTGCAGCCCACCACGCGCGCGGCGTCCACGAAGCCGCGGGCGGAGATGTCATACGCCAGGGTCCTGGCCAGCCGGGCGAAGGGCGTCCAGCCTGTGACCGTGAGCGCCAGCAGCAGGGGACCGAACCCGGTGCCGAGCGCAGCCACGATGAACAGCGCCACCACCATTTCCGGCAGTGCGAGCAGGACGTCATTGGTGCGGGTCAGGAATTCATCCACCCAGCCGCGCCGCCGTGCACTGACGATTCCGACCGCCACCCCCAGCAGGCAGGTCAGCACGGTGGCCAGTGCGGCCACCGACATGGAGAACCGGCCGCCCTCCAGGACCCGGCTCAGGGTGTCCCGTCCCAGGTTGTCCGTGCCCAGCCAGTGCGCGGCCGAGGGCGCAGCCAGGCGCTGCGCCAGGTTCTGTTCCGCCGGCGGGTAGGGCGAAATCCACGGCGCCAGCAGCACCGCCAGGACGATCAGGGCAAGGACTGCCGCGGCCAGGGTGGTGACTATGCTCCGGCTACGCAAGGGAGTCTCCCACTGTGGGGCTGAGGAAGCGGTGGACGAAGTCCGCCAGGGTGGTCACGCCGACGGCGAGGGCCACAACCACTACCACCCCGCCCTGGGCGAGCGGGATATCGCTGTTGATCACGGAGTCAAAGAGCAGCCTTCCCATGCCCGGCACGGCGAAGATCACCTCCACGATCACCGAACCGCCCAACAGCCCGGCGAACCACACGGCGAAGAGGGTGGACAGAGGCACCAGTCCGTTCGGAATGACGTGCCGCAGGATGGATTGTGCATGGCTCAGGCCGCGCGCCCGGGCCGCCGAGACGTGATCGGCGCCGGCGGCGTCAATGATTCCGGCGCGGACCGCGGAGGTGAAAAAGCTGATGGGCCGCAGGGCCAGGGTCAGGGCCGGAAGCACAGCCGATGAGAGGTCGTTCCAGCCGGCGGTGGGCAGCACGGACAGCTTGAGGGCGAACACCAGGACCAGGACGGGCGCCACCCAGTATTCCGGCATCGCAATGAAGGCCTGCGTGACGGCGGTAATCGCCTTGTCCGCCATGCTGCCCGGCCGGAGCCCGGAGATGATGCCGAGCGGAAGGGCCACCGCCGCGGCCAGCGCCAGTGACATGGCCACCAGGCTCAACGTGACGGCCAGTGCCGGCAGCACCTGCTCCGCCACGGGAGTCCGGCTGACAAAGGACAGCCCCATGTCGCCGGTGAAGAAATCGCCCAGCCAGCGGAGGTACTGCGCGGCCAGGGGGTCGTTCAGGCCCAGGCTCTCGGCGAGGCCCCGGACAGCCGACTCATCCACCGCATCCCCCGCCACCCGCGAGCGGATGATCTTCCGGACAGGATCGCCCGGGGTGACGTAGGGGATCAGGAACACCGCAAAGGAGGACACGGCAACGGCGGCCAGCAAGGTGGCGGTCCGTTTGGTGATGAACTGCAGCATGCGGTGTATCCCGGAGGACTAGGAGGCGGACTTTGCCGTGTTCGCCGTCAGGACGTAGCGGGACAGCGGGTCCTGGACGTAGGAGAGGACGTTGGTGCGGACCGCGTCGGTGGCCTGTTCGTTCACGAGCCAGGCGTTGACCGCCTTGTCCTTGAGGATCCGGCCTGCTTCTGCGTACAGCTTGTAGCGTTCGTTGGCATCAATGGTTGTGGCAGCTTCGGCGATGATCCTGTCGTACTCCGCATCGCAGAAGTGGCTCAGGTTGTAGGTGCCCTTGCAGGTGTAGTCCGCGGTGAGGAAACCGATGGGGTCCGCGATGTCGATCAGCCGGTTCCGCTGGCTAAGAAGCATGTCGTAGTTGCCGGCCATGACGTCCGGTTCCGCCGAGGCGTATTCCTTGGCCTGGATGGACAACGGGATGCCAATGTTCTTCAGGTTCTCCTGGATGACCGCGGCAACGTCGGCGAATTCCGCGCGCTCCACGATGGCGATGATTTCCAATGGACGATCCGCGGTGTAGCCGGCGGACGCCAGCAGCTTGCGGGCTTCGTCGAGATCCTGCTTGTGCTTCTCCTGGCCTTCGCCGGCCCAGGGCTCGGACGGCGCGAACGGACCGGTGGCGGGAAGGGCAGCGCCTTCGTAGACGCTTGCAGCCAGGGCATCCAGGTCCAGGGAGTCCCGGATCGCCTTGCGGACGTCGACGTTGTCCAGCGGTGCGCGGCCGTTGTTCATGTACAGCGTGGCGGTGCGCGGCGAATCGGCACCCAGCACGGTGACGCCCGGAGCGCTCTTCAGGGCGGCGAGGCTGGCCACGGGAATGGACAGGGAGATGTCCGCTTCACCCGTCTGCACCTGCGCGGCGCGGGTGGCACCGTTGGTGATGAACCTGATTTCTGCGCCGGCCAGCTGGACGTCGCCGCCCCAGTAGTTTTCATTGCGGTCCAGCGTCAGCGACTGCTTGGCCTTTTCCGACACCGGGGTGAAGGGGCCGGTGCAGTGGCCGAACGGGTTCACTTCGGCGTCCTTGTAGGCAGCGGGGGCCAGGATGCCGGTGTTGACGCTGGCCAGGCGGTACGGGACCAGGGGGTTCTCGGCGGGGGTGCTCACCCGGACGGTGGTGGCGTCCAGCGCGGTGACGCTGCTGATCATGGTGCGGTTGAAGGCGCGGGCGGGCACCTTGGCGTCCAGGACGTGGTTCAGTGCGGCCACTACGGACTCCGCTGTGAGTGCGGTGCCGTCCTGGAAGGAAACGTCCTGCCGGATGCTGAAGTCCCAGTCCAGCGGGGAGCTCTGCTTCCATTCTGTGGCCAGGAAGGGAGCTACTTTGCCCTCGGCCTGGTCGTATTTGGTAAGGGTTTCGAGGCAGCCGGAGAGGGAAAGGATGTAGGCGGCGTCGGATTCGACGGCCCAGTTGGCTACCGGTGCCCGGAAGTTGTCCACCACAATCCGCTGGCTGGTGTCCGCGGCTGCAGTGCTCTGCGCAGGCTGGGCCTGGTTGCCGCTGAAGCCGCAGCCGGCCAGCGTAAGGGTGGCCAGGGCTGCCACGAGGACGCGGGGACGAAGGAAGGAACGCACAGAAACCGCCTAGCAGGGCTGCCCGGGGGAGGGCAGGAAAAAGAGGGGACTACTTAGGGTAGCCTTCCCTGCCTCTAATTCGAGAATTGATGAAGTACCTGTTCAGCGGCGGGAAGGTGAGGCCGCGGCTCCGCCTGCCACCCGTCGTCGTACCTTCCTGCCCGGTTGGTACCCACCCGGCCGGTGGCCCGGACATGCGAAAGCCCGCCGTTCCTGGGCCAGTGCAGGCGGAACGGCGGGCTTTCGGAAAGCAACCGGGCGGGAAGGTACGCGCCCGCGGCCTACTTCAGGCCGAGCTGCTGGGTGGGGACCTTGAAGGTTTCCTTGGCAGTGAGGGCCGAGATGGCCGCGATGGAGCAGATGACGGCGGTGAAGACGCTGATCTGGACCCAGCCGCCGGGCTTGATGCCGCCCATGGCTGCAACGATGGCCGGTGCGAAGCCCGCCATCAGGAAGCCCAGCTGGGTGCCGATGGCCAGGCCGGAGAAGCGGACCTTGGTGCTGAACATCTCGGCGTAGAAGGACGGCCAGACGGCGTTGGAGGCGGCGTAACCGCAGGAGAAGAAGCCGATGGCGGCGAGGAACATCAGGGGGACGCTGCCGGATTCGAGGCTGAGCAGGAATAGCGGGGTGAGGGCGGCGCTGGAGAGCGCGCCGTAGATGAACACCGGCTTGCGTCCGATCTTGTCCGCCAGCATGCCGAACAGTGGCTGGGTGCCCAGGGCCACGAGGTTGGCGCCCACCACGAGCCAGAGGGTGGTGGTGCCGTCAACGCCGGCAACGGTCTTGGCGTAGCTGATGGCGAGGGTGCCGAACACGGTGGAAACGGCGGCGATGAAGGCACAGCAGATAACGCGCAGGACGTCGCGCCAGTGGGCCTTGAGGAGGTCGGCCACGGGGAGCTTGGAGATCTGGGCGGACTTCTGGGCTTCCTCGAACGCGGGGGGCTCGTGCAGGGTGCGGCGGATGAAGAAGGCAACAACCACCACGACGGCGCTGAGCCAGAACGGGATGCGCCAGCCGATGCCGTACTTGATCTCGTCCGGGAGGGCGAGGACGGGGATGAAGACCAGGGCTGCGAGGATCTGGCCGCCCTGGGTGCCGGTGAGGGTCCAGGAGGTGAAGAAGGAGCGGCGGTTGTCCGGGGCGTGCTCAAGGGTCATGGAGGACGCGCCGGCCTGCTCGCCGGCGGCGGAAAGGCCCTGGCAGAGCCGCGCCAGCACCAGCAGTGCCGGAGCCCACCAGCCCACGGTGTTGAAGTCGGGCAGGCAGCCGATGAGGAACGTGGAGGCACCCATGAGCAGCAGGGTGAACATCAGGACTTTCCGCCGGCCCACCCGGTCGCCGAAGTGGCCCAGGATCACGGCGCCCACAGGGCGCGCCACGTACGCGAAACCAAAGGTTGCAAAGGACATGATGGCGGCGTTGGCATCAGCGTCCGGGAAGAAGACGGTGGGGAAGATCAGCGCGGCTGCGGAGCCGAAGATGAAGAAGTCGTAGTATTCGACGGCACTGCCCAGGAAGCTGGCGAGGGCCGCCTTCTTGGGCGTCCCGCCATGGGTGGCGGTGCCCGCTCCGGCGGACGGAAGTGTCTGGCTCATGGAGTTCCTTTGTGTGACGACATTGTCGCGAATTTAAAACTTGGCGGCAGCCGCCTGGGTGCGGGCGGGGGGCGCTATGCGCTGGATCGAACAGTAGATCCGGGACAAGTAGCCGCATGGTGAGAGCTGCTTGTGCGATACAGCAATGATGGCTGTGAGGACTGTCACCTGTCAAGAAAATAATCACGATCTAGAAATAGCTCTCACATTGTGGCAACATCGAGTTATGAGTGTGAACCAAACCACAGTGGCCGATGATGTTCCCGCTGAAGCCGGCGAGTCCGGGGCGGCAGCGAAAAAGGCCGACCGTACTGACATGGTGGGCAAGGCGCTGAGCCTCCTGGTCCTCCTGGGGGATGAGCCCCGGGGCGCCAGCGCGGCGGAGATCTCACGCCGCGCGGAGCTGCCTTTCAGCACCACCTACCGGCTCCTTGGCTCGCTGGCCCGGGACGGGTTCGTGGATTATGAACCCGATGGCCGCCGCTACCATCTTGGGCTGCGGATCTTCCAGCTGGGCCAGCGGGTTTCAAACCACCACGGCTTTGCCGGCACGGCCATGCCTGTGCTGCGGCGCGTGACCGAGCAGACGGGCGAGGCGACCATTCTGAGCGTCCGCGACGGGAACCACCACCTCACCGTCAACAAGGTGGACGGCCCGCAGATCTTCCGCGTCACCTCCGACCCCGGGCACCTGGGCTCCCTCTCCACCACCGCGGTGGGCAAGGCCTTGGTGGCCTTCGCGGAGGATGCGGAGCGCGAGCGGCTGCTGGCGGAGCTGCCGCTCGAGGCACTGACCGACAAATCCATCACCGACAGGCAGCTGTTCCGCGACGAGATTGAACGCACGCGCCGCCGGGGCTACGCGGTGATGGACGAGGAGAACGAGGCCGGCATGCGCGCCGTTGCCGTGCCCCTGCTGAACGGCCAGGGCCACGCCTTTGCCTCCCTGGCCACTGCGGTTCCGGTCTTCCGCCTGAGCCTGGAGGCACTGGAAGCGCACGTGCCGCTGCTGCAGGACGCTGCCGCGGAGCTGGCCGCACGGCTGCCGCAGCGCTAGTTGTTCGCATTACGAACGCTAGTGCGATAGATGAACAACTGTTGTACTGTTATTTCCAACACCGGAACCGCACCTTCCGCCACACGCGGACGTCCGCTTCCGGTGCCGTTACCAAAGGAGCTGCACGGATGAGTAATCGAACTGAGTCCTACCTCGTGGGACTGGTCGGCGATGGCGTGACGCCGTCACTCACCCCCTACATGCACGAACGCGAAGGTGATGTGCAGGGCCTGCGCTACCTTTACCGCCCCATTGACCTTCTGGAACTGGGCCTGCCGGGCGAATCCGTCGGCCAGCTGCTCCAGAACGCCCGCACCCTCGGCTTCAACGGACTGAACATCACACACCCCTGCAAGCAGCTGGTCCTGCAGTACCTGGATGTCATCTCCCCGGACGCCCTGAAACTTGGCGCCGTCAACACCGTGGTGATCGAGGACGGCCGCTTCATCGGCCACAACACTGACTTCTCCGGCTTCGGTGCCGCCCTCGCCTCCGGCCTGCCCGGCGCGAAGCTGGACCGCGTGGTCCAGCTCGGTGCCGGCGGTGCCGGTTCAGCTGTCGCCTACGCCCTGCTCTCCGCCGGCGTCAAGGCACTCGACCTGGTGGACGTGGCTCCTGAGCGCGCCGCCGAGCGTGCCGCCGAACTGGCCGGTTTCTTCCCGGACGCCATCGTGACGGCACACACGAGGGCGGAGCTGCCGCAACTGATGCCACTTGCCGACGGCCTGGTCCACTGCACCCCCGTGGGCATGGCCGCCCACCCCGGGCTCCCGCTGGACCTGGACCTGCTCGAGTTTCGACACTGGGTGGCGGATATCGTCTACCGACCCATCGACACCGAACTGGTCCGGGGTGCCCGGGCCAAAGGCTGCGACGTCCTGGACGGCGGCCGCATGGCAGTAGGCCAGGCCGCCGACGCCTTCCGCATCTTCACCGGACTGGAACCGGATCCGGAACGCATGCGCTCGCATTTCCTGGAACTCGTGGCCGCCGAGGAGGTGGCAGCCTGATGCGCACCGGAATCGCCACCGTCTGCCTCTCCGGCACGCTGAAGGAAAAGATGCAGGCCTGCGCCATTGCCGGGTTCGACGGCATCGAGATCTTTGAGCAGGACCTGGTCACCTCCACCCTGGGTCCCGAGGACGTCCGGAAGATGGCGGCGGACCTGGGCCTGGGGCTTGACCTCTACCAGCCGTTCCGCGATTTCGACGGCGTCACCCCGGACCTGCTCAAGGCCAACCTCCGGCGGGCCGAGGCAAAATTCGGGCTGATGTCCCGCCTTGGCATGGACACCATCCTGGTCTGCTCCAACGTTGCCACGGCAACCATTGACGACGACGGACTCAGGGCCTCACAGTTGGCGCAGCTTGCCGGGCTGGCCGGCGACCACGGTATCAAGGTGGCCTACGAAGCATTGGCCTGGGGCAAGTACGTCAACGACTACGAGCACGCCTACCGCCTGGTAGAGATGGTGGACCATCCCAACCTTGGGACCTGCCTGGACTCCTTCCACATCCTGTCCCGCGACTGGGACACGGCGCCCATCGAGGACATCAACGCGGACAAGATCTTCTTCGTCCAGGTGGCAGATGCCCCGAAACTCACCATGGACGTGCTCTCCTGGAGCCGCCACTACCGCGTGTTTCCGGGCGAGGGCCAGTTCGAGCTCGCCAAATTCATGGGCCACGTG
Source organism: Arthrobacter sp. 210 2 (assembly GCF_059093025.1). Taxonomy (NCBI): domain Bacteria; kingdom Bacillati; phylum Actinomycetota; class Actinomycetes; order Micrococcales; family Micrococcaceae; genus Arthrobacter; species Arthrobacter sp. 210 2. Next base: position 121,941 of record NZ_JBNHIE010000003.1, on the reverse strand, counting down.
GTCCGCGCCGGCTACACCGGCCCGGTCTCCCTGGAGGTCTTCAACGACGTCTTCCGCCAGTCCGATGTCGAACGTACCGCCGTGGACGCCATGCGCTCGCTGATCTGGCTGGAGGAACAAAGCGCCAAATGGCTCGCCGCCGCGGCGGAAGCCGAAGGGGGCGGCAGTGCCGCCATCCGCCGTCGGTATCCCATGGAGCTGGCCACCCTGCCCAAGGTGAACGAACCGGCCGGCTTCAACTTCGCCGAGGTGAAGGCGGACGATACCGCGCAGCTCGAAAAGCTCCTGGGCCAGCTCGGCTTCGCATTCGAGGGCCGGCACCGCACCAAGGACGTCCAGCTCTGGACCATGGGCCAGGCCCGCGTGATCATCAACGAGCAGGCGGCCTCGCATACCGAACCCGCCATCGCCGCGCTGGGCTTCGACGTCGATTCGCCGGTCATTGCCTCCGCCCGGGCCCAGCAGCTCAAGGCGCCGGTGGTGGCCCGCAAGGTCCAGGCCGACGAGGAAGTGTTCCAGGGCATCTCGGCCCCGGACTCCACCGAAATCTTCCTGTGCCAGGGCAGCCCGGACGGCACCGCCGCCTGGACTGCGGAATTCGGGCAGGCCGGTGAGCTCGGCGAGGGTCTGGAGCGCTCCTCGAGCGGAGCCGGCGCCGTCATCGACCACGTCAACCTGGCGCAGCCGTGGCAGCACTTTGACGAAGCCGTGCTCTTCTACACCAGCGCCCTGGCCCTGGAGCCGCAGCCCTTCGCCGAGGTTCCCAGCCCCAGCGGGCTGGTCCGCTCACAGGTCATGCAGACCACCGACGGCGCCGTGCGGCTGGTGCTGAACCTGGCACCGGCGCAGCAGGCGCAGAGCGAAGTCCGGAAAACCTACCAGGAACACATCGCCTTCGCCGTGGACAACCTCGTGGCCACCGCCCGGGCCGCCCGGGAGCGGGGCCTGGAGTTCCTGCAGATCCCGGCCAACTATTACGAGGACCTCGATGCCCGGTTCGACCTGGAACCCGGGTTCCTGGCCACCCTGCAGGAACTCAACCTCCTGTACGACCGCGATGCCAGCGGGGAATTCCTGCACTTCTACACCGCCACCGTGGGCAGCGTGTTCTTCGAGATGGTGGAACGCCGCGGCAACTACGACGGGTACGGGGCCCCCAACGCCCCGGTCCGGCATGCCGTCCAGTACGACCACCGCCAGCACGCGTCCCTCCAGCGGCACTGACCACCAGACCCGCACACCTTCCCCAACGAGACAGAACACCAGAAAGGAGCCAGCCATGCCGCACGAAACAACCGCGCAGACGGACGAGCTTGTACCGGCTGCCGAACCCAAGGCAGGACACGCGCAGCTGGACCGCGCCGTGGAAACACAGCAGGACCTCAGCGACGAGATCAACGGCCTGGCCGACGCCTACAAGCGGGCACTCAAAGACGGTGCCCCGGCCGAGACCCAGCCCCGCCTGGACTACCCGCCGTACCGCAGCAGCATCCTGCGCCACCCCACCAAGAGCCTGCACCACGCGGACCCGGAAACCATCGAGCTGTACTCGCCGGCCTTCGGGCACCAGGACGTGCACGCGCTGGAATCGGACCTCACCATCCAGCACAACGGCGAACCCCAGGGCGAGCGGATCATCGTCGCCGGCAAGGTCCTGGACGGCGACGGCCGCCCGGTAGCCGGGCAGCTGGTGGAGATCTGGCAGGCCAACGCCTCCGGCCGCTACATCCACAAACGCGACCAGCACCCCGCGCCGATCGACCCCAACTTCACCGGCATCGGGCGCTGCATCACCGGCCCGGACGGCTCCTACCGGTTCACCACCATCAAGCCCGGCGCCTACCCGTGGAAGAACCACCTGAACGCCTGGCGTCCCGCGCACATCCACTTCTCGCTGTTCGGCACCGAGTTCACCCAGCGCATCATCACCCAGATGTACTTCCCCGGGGACCAGCTGTTCCCGCTGGACCCCATCTACCAGACCATCGTGGACCAGGACGCCCGCGACCGGCTGGTGGCCAACTATGACCACAGCCTCACCGAACCCGAATGGGCGCTGGGCTACAACTGGGACATCGTCCTGACCGGGCCCAAGCGGACCTGGACCGAGAACGAAGCGCTGGGCGCAGAGGGTGACGAGGAATAGGAACATGAGCAACCAGACCACGCAGCTTGTCCCCACGCCCGGCCAGACCGTGGGCCCGTTTTACGGGTACGCCCTGCCGTTCGAAAAGGACAACGAACTCCTCGCCCCCGGCTCGCCCGGCTCCATCCGCCTGCAGGGCACCGTGTACGACGGCGCCGGGGAGACAGTGCCGGATGCAATCCTGGAGATCTGGCAGCCCGACGCCCAGGGCAACATCGTCCAGAAGACCGGTTCGCTGGTCCGCGACGGCTACACCTTCACGGGCTGGGGCCGCGGCGCCGTAGGTTACTCCGGCGTCTACACGTTCACCACGGTCAATCCCGGCCCCACTTCGCCGGGCGCCGCGCCGTTCATCTCGGTGGCCATCTTTGCCCGCGGCCTCACCAACCGGCTCTTCACCCGCATCTACCTGCCGGAGGACCAGGAGGCCCTGGCCAAGGACCCGCTGCTGGCCTCGCTTGAGCCGGAGCGCCGGAAGACCCTGATCGCCCGGCGGGATCCCGACGGCGGACTGACCTTTGACATCCGCCTCCAGGGTGAGGGCGAAACAGTCTTCCTGGACTTCCAGTGACCAGCGGCGTCCCTGCCAGCTTCGGAAGCGGTGCCGGTGGCGACGCCGGACTCCTGAGCCCTGTCTCGGCGTCGCCCCTGGTGGCTGCGCTGACCGAGGACCGTGCGGTGCTGGCGGCGATTCTCGCCGTCGAGTCCGGCTGGGCTGCGGTGTTGGAAAAGGCGGGACTGGCGCCCGCCGGATCCGCCGCCGTCGTGGCCTCCGCTGCTGAGGCGGGACGCTACGACCTGGCCGATGTGGCGCTCCGCGCCCAGGGCGGCGGGAACCCCGTGATTCCCCTGCTGTCCGACCTCCGCAAGCACGTAACGGCGCTGGACACGGAGGGCATCGGTGCGGGGAAGGCTGTGCACACCTCGCTCACCAGCCAGGACGTGCTGGACACCGCGCTGATGCTGATGGCCCACACCACTGTGGGGGCGGTGCTCGCCGACGTGAAGCGGACGACGGCGGCGCTCGCCGCCCTGGCGGAACAGCATGCGGATACGCTGTGCGTGGGCAGGAGCCTGACGCAGCACTCGCTGCCGTTCACGTTCGGGCTCCGGGCCGCCCAATGGTTCCAGGGCGTGGCTGCGGCCGGCCGCCAGCTGGAAAACCTGGAGCTTCCGGTCCAGTTCGGCGGCGCGGCGGGAACGCTGGCCGCCGGCACCGTCCTGACCGCCGATTCCCCCGCCACACCGTTCACCCTCGCCGAATCGCTTGCCTCCCAGCTGGGCCTCGCCGCCGCTCCCGCGCCGTGGCACACCAACCGGCTGGCCGTCACCTCACTGGGACATGCCCTGGCGTCGGTGCTGGACGCCTTCGGCAAGATCGCGGCGGACGTGCTGTTCCTGAGCAGGCCGGAGGTGGCCGAGCTGGCCGAGCCGCGGGCTGCGGGCCGCGGCGTCTCCTCCGCCATGCCGCAGAAGCAGAACCCCGTGCTGTCCGTGCTGGTTCGCAGCGCGGCGCTGCAGGGACCGCAGCTGGTGGCACAGCTGCACCTCGCCGCCGCAAACTTCAACGACGAACGCCCCGACGGTGCGTGGCACACCGAATGGCCCGCACTCCGGCAGCTCCTCGCCCTCACCCTCGGCGCTGCCGGCCACCTCCGGGAGCTCACCGAAGGGCTGCAGGTCTTCCCGGAAGCCATGCGCCGCAATCTGGACCTCGCCGGTCCGCTGCTGCTGGCCGAGGGCGTCAGCGCGGTCTCACCCCTGCTCGAGGAGAAGGACGGCCGCACCGGCAAGCAGCAGCTCCAGGACGTGGTGGACCGGACCCTCCAGGCACCCTCGGCGGAACAGGGCGCCACCTACCGCAAACTGCTCCGCGAGGCCGTGCCCGCCGGGCTGCTTCCCGACCTCCGGCTGGACGAACTCCTGGATCCCGCCAGCTACCTGGGCGAGGCCGGCGGGATCTCACGCCGCATCCTGGCCGCCTACGCCGATTTTGCAACCGCTACCCCGAACGGAGCCAACCGTGGCTAAACCCACCCTGAAGGCAGTGCTGCTGTCCCCGCAACGCGCGCTGGGCGACAGGCCGCTGCTGGTCGCGGGACCATCCCTCGGCACCTCCACCCTCCTGTGGACCGAGGCGGCCACCCTGCTCGGTACCGATTACGACGTGGTGGCCTGGGACCTTCCCGGCCACGGCGTCTCGCCGGCCGCAACCGAAACCTTCACCGTAGCCGACCTCGCGGACGCTGTGGTGGACCTCGTGGACTCCATCGCCCCCGGCGCCGCCTTCCACTACGCCGGGGTTTCCCTGGGCGGTGCCACCGGGCTGCAGCTCGGCATCAAGCACGGCGAGCGTCTCAAGAGCCTCTCCGTGCAGTGCTCCGGAGCCAAGCTCGGCACTCCCGAAGGCTGGCTGGAACGCGCCGAAACGGTCCGCACCCAGGGTACCCCCGTGATGATCCAGGGCTCGGCCGAGCGCTGGTTCGCGAAGGGGTTCATGGACCGCGAACCGGCCCGGAGCAGCCGCCTCCTGCACGCCCTGCGCGACGCCGACCGCTTCAGCTACGCGTTCTGCTGCGAAGCCCTGGCCGCCTTTGATGTCCGCGCAGACCTCGGCAGCATCCGCGTCCCCACGCAGGCCCTGGCCGGTGCGGAAGATACTGTTGCGCCGCCGTCGTTCGCGGAGGAAATTGCCGCGGGCATCACCGCCGGCGGGGGCACCGCCAACGCCGCGACCCTGAGCGGCGTGGCCCACCTGGCCCCGTTCGAGGCCCCCGGGCACGTGGCCGACCTGCTCCGCAACCTCATCTCCTGGACCGAGTCCCGGGCGGCAGCGAAATGAGCGGCATGGAGCGGCATGGTGTTGTCCAGCCGGATGCCACCGGCCAGGAGATCTACGACGGCGGCATGGTGGTCCGCCGCGAAGTCCTGGGCGATGCGCACGTGGACCGCGCCAACGCCAACAAGGACGAATTCACCGACGATTTCCAGGACATGATCACCCGGATCGCGTGGGGCGGCATCTGGACCCGGCCCGGACTTTCCCGGCAGATGCGGTCCGCCGTCACCATCACGGCCATGGTGGCCCACGGCCACTGGGAAGAACTCGCCATGCACATCCGCGCGGCCCTCACCAACGGCCTGAGCCGGGATGAGATCAAGGAAATCCTGCTCCAGACTGCCATTTACTGCGGGGTCCCCTCCGCCAACACCGCCTTCAAAACGGCCCAGCAGGTGTTCCGAGACATGGACACCGCACCCGCGGCCACAGACACCCACACCCCACCCAACTAGGTAGCACTAAGTGTCGTTTTGATCCCTCATAACGACACTTACTGCGACCTAGTTGGGGAACCGGACAGAATCAGAGGAACAGTCATGAACCAGGCTTTTGTGTACGACGCCGTGCGCACCCCTTTCGGCAAGTTCGGGTCCGGCCTTGCCGCCGTCCGCCCGGACGACCTTGCAGCCCATGTGATCCGGGAGTCCGTGAAGCGGGCTCCGGGACTGGATCCGGAGCGGATCGATGAGGTGGTCTTTGGCAACGCCAACGGCGCCGGCGAGGAGAACCGGAACATCGCCCGGATGGGCACTTTGCTGGCCGGGCTGCCCGTTTCGATCCCGGGCACCACGGTGAACCGGCTCTGCGGCTCGTCCCTGGATGCCGCGATCATCGCCTCGCGCCAGATCAACGCCGGCGACGCGGACCTGGTGCTGGTGGGCGGGGCGGAGTCGATGTCCCGTGCGCCGTGGGTGCTGCCGAAGACGGAGAAGCCCTACCCGGCCGGGGACATGACGCTGGCTTCCACCACCCTGGGCTGGCGCCTGGTGAACAAGGCGATGCCCAAGGAGTGGACCATCTCCCTGGGCGAGGCCACCGAAAGACTCCGTGAAAAGTACGGGGTGACCCGGCAGGCGCAGGATGAGTTCGCCGCGGACTCGCACAACCTGTCCGCCGCCGCGTGGGACGAGGGTTTCTACGACAACCTGGTGGCCCCGGTGCCGGGCACGGACCTGGTGCGGGACGAGGGCATCCGCCCCGGTTCCACCGCCGAGAAGCTGGCGGCCCTGAAGACGGTGTTCCGTTCAGAGCCCGAGGGCGCAGAGGTGGGCGGTACGGTCACGGCCGGCAACGCCTCCCCGCTGTCCGACGGCGCCTCCGCGGCCTGGGTGGGCAGTGAAAGTGCCGCCGGGCTGCTGGGGCTGGAGCCTTTGGCCCGCATCGCCGGGCGCGGCGCACACGGCAACGATCCGCAGTACTTCGGGTTCGCCCCGGTGGAGGCGGCGAACAAGGCCCTCGTCAAGGCGGGCATCGGCTGGGACCAGGTGGGCGCCGTCGAACTTAACGAAGCGTTCGCCGCGCAGTCACTGGCCTGCATTAACGCCTGGGGCATCGACCCCTCGATCGTGAACCGGCACGGCGGCGCCATTGCCATGGGCCACCCGCTCGGCGCGTCCGGAACCCGGATCCTGGGCACCCTTGCCCGGAGCCTGCAGGCCTCCGGGGAGCGCTGGGGCGTCGCGGCGATCTGCATCGGCGTCGGGCAGGGCCTGGCCGTGGTGCTCGAAAACGTAACTACTGGCGTGAAGGGCTAGGCAATGCTGACTTTTGTTGACTCCGTAAACGAAGCCGTGGCCGGCATCAAGGACGGCTCCACGGTGATGATCGGCGGTTTCGGCAACGCCGGGCAGCCGTTCGAACTGATCGATGCGCTGATGGACTGCGGCGCCACGGACCTGACCGTGGTGAACAACAACGCCGGCCAGGGCGACCAGGGCCTGGCCCTGCTGATCAAGGAAGGCCGGGTGCGGAAAATGATCTGTTCCTTCCCGCGGCAGTCCGACTCCTGGCACTTCGACGCCAAGTACAAAGCCGGCGAAATCGAGCTGGAACTGGTGCCGCAGGGCAACCTGGCCGAGCGGATCCGGGCCGCCGGGGCCGGCATCGGCGGGTTCTTCACCCCCACCGGGTACGGCACCATGCTGGCCGAGGGCAAGGAAACCCGCATTATCGACGGCCGCGGCCAGGTCTTCGAAACGCCCATCCACGCCGACGTCGCCCTGATCAAAGCGCTCAAGGCCGACGGCAAGGGCAACCTGGTCTACCGCAAGACAGCCCGGAATTTCGGCCCCATCATGGCCGCCGCGGCGAAGCAGACCATCGTGCAGGTGTCCGAGATCGTCCCCACCGGATCGCTGGACCCGGAGAACATCGTCACCCCGGGAATTTACGTCAACACTATTGTCCGCATCCCGGCGGGCACCACCGAGAAGGCGGCCTGACATGAGCATCGCAACGTCCCTCCAGACCTCCGCCACCCCGTTGGGCCGCGACGACCTGGCCCGCCTGGTGGCCCGCGACATTGCCCCCGGTTCCTTCGTGAACCTCGGGATCGGCCAGCCCACCCTGGTGTCCAACTACCTCACCGCTGAACAGGACATCACCCTCCACACGGAGAACGGGATGCTCGGTATGGGACCCGAAGCGCAGGGCGACGAAATCGACGGCGACCTCATCAACGCCGGCAAGATCCCCGTCACCGAACTCCCCGGAGCCTCGTACTTCCACCACGCCGACTCCTTCGCGATGATGCGTGGCGGGCACCTGGACATCTGCGTCCTGGGCGCGTTCCAGGTCTCCGTCACCGGTGACCTGGCGAACTGGCACACCGGCGCGCCCGGCGCGATCCCCGCTGTCGGCGGTGCCATGGACCTGGCGACCGGGGCCAAGGATGTGTTCGTCATGATGACCTTGCTGACCCGCGAGGGCGCGTCCAAGATCGTGGAGTCCTGCACCTACCCCCTGACCGGCGTGGGCTGCGTGACCCGGGTCTACACGGACAAGGCAGTGTTCCTCACCGGACCCGAGGGCGTCAGCGTCCGCGAAACCTTCGGCTGCACTCTTGAGGAACTCCAGGAACTCGTCCCCGTCCCGCTCAAGGCCGCTCCAGCCGCTGGTTGAGCCCGTAGAAACCCGGCGGCCCTAGGATTGGTAACCATGACCGAAGCAGCAGTAGCGGGCGCCCCGCAAGCCAGCGACCAGTACGTACAGTCGCTGGCGCGCGGGCTGGCCGTGATCCGCGCGTTCGACACCGACCATCCCGTGATGACCCTGACGGAAGTGGCCGGCAGGACTGACCTGACCCGGGCCACGGCGCGGCGGTTCCTGCACACCCTGGTGGAGCTGGGCTACGTGCGGACCGACGGCAAGACGTTCGCGCTCACCGCCAAGGTCCTGCAGCTCGGTTACGCGTACCTCTCCGGGCTCTCGCTGCCCCAGCTCGCGCAGCCGCACCTGGAGGAGCTCTCGCTGAAGCTCGGCGAATCCACCTCCGCGGCCGTGCTGGACGGCACCGACATCGCCTACATCGCCCGGGTGACCACCCGCCGGATCATGACCATCGGCATCACCGTGGGCACCCGCTTCCCGGCCTACGCCACCTCGATGGGCAGGGTCCTGCTCGCACATCTTCCGCCGGCAGAACTGGACGCCTATCTGGATGCGGCTGACATCAAACCCCTGACTCCGCGGGGCCTGGGAACCGTTCCGGAACTGCTGGCAGAGCTGGAGACGGTCCGGGCCCAGGGCTGGTGCCTGCTGGACCAGGAGCTGGAACTGGGGCTGATGTCCGTTGCGGCCCCGGTCTACGACGGACCCACGAAGGTAGTGGCCGCCGTCAACGTCTCCCTGCAGGCGCAGTCCGTCGCCGCTCAGCCGGACAGGGATGCCTACCTGGCCTCGATTGCCCGCGAGATCGTGGCCACGGCCAAACTTGTCTCCGCAGATCTCAGCGCCCGGGGGTAAAGGGTGGTCACGGAAGTTGATGTCCGGGAAGCCGCCCTGGCGCTGCCGGGTGTCACCCAGCGGCTGAGCTGGGGCCAGCCCGCGTGGTTTGCGAGGACCCTGATGGCCCGGATCTGGGAACCCGGTGTCCTCACGGTCAAGACGGAGGAGCGGGAGGCGCTGGCCGGGACCGAGCCGGACACCTACTTCTGGACACCCCACCACGAGCGTTCACCCCAATTAGTGCTGGTGCGGCTTGACCGGATCGACGCCCGGCTCCTCGGGGAACTGCTCCAGGATTCCTACCGGCTGGCTGGCGGCGGGCCGTCCCGCCCGCATCAGCGGCGAAGCGCCTAATGTAACTGTTTCCCATCCAAGCCGGCCGACCCACTCCCGCCGCAGCAGTGCGGGCCATAGACTCTAGCCAACTACGTGCAGCAGCGCCGCTCCGCGAAGGTCCCGTCTCCGGAGTCATTCCGGGGCCCGGCTTCGCAGGCCGCCGCCGCACTTGTCTGCGAGGGGAGTCAGCGGGTGAAACTGGGCATTCCGCGGGAACGCCGGGACGGTGAATGGCGTGTTGCAGCCACGCCGGAAACCGTCAAGCAACTGACCGCCCTGGGCGCCGAAGTCCTGCTGGAGGAAGGCGCGGGTTCCGCCGCCGGACATCCTGACCACGACTACCGGCAGGCCGGGGCGCAGGTGGTCCCTGGGCTGGACCTCGCCCGGCTGGACGCCCTGGCCCACGTCCGCCCGCTCGACCCGGACACCGCCAAGTCCCTGAAACGGGGAGCGGTGACCGTGGGGCTCGCATCGCCGTCGTCCGAACTGCCCACGGTGGAGGCGCTCGCCGAGGCCGGCATAACGGCGTTCGCCCTCGAACTCGTGCCCCGCATCTCCCGTGCCCAGTCCATGGACGCACTCAGCTCGCAGGCCCTGGTGGCCGGCTACCGCTGCGTCCTGGAAGCAGCCATCCGGCTGCCGCGGTTCTTTCCCCTGTACATGACCGCCGCCGGCACCGTTCCGCCGGCCCGCGTCCTGGTGCTCGGTGCCGGCGTGGCCGGCCTGCAGGCCATCGGCACCGCCAAACGCCTGGGCGCCCGCGTCTTCGCCAACGACATCCGCCCCGCCTCCGCGGATGAGGTGGCCTCCATGGGCGGCACCTTCATCCGGCTGGACCTCGAAACAGCGGAGGCCGCGGGCGGGTACGCCCGCCAGCTCAGCTCCGACGCCGGAACCCGGCAGCGGCAGCTGCTGGCACCGCACGTCGCACAGTCGGACGTGCTGATTACGACGGCGGCAGTCCCCGGCAGGCGCGCCCCGCTCCTGGTGACCCGCGAGATGGTGCAGGGCATGCGCCCCGGTTCGGTCGTCGTCGACCTCGCCGCGGAGTCAGGCGGCAACGTGGAGGGCGTGGTACCAGGCCAGGACATCGCCGTCCCTACCGCCGACGGCGCCGGGCACGTCACGCTGGTGGGCCTGAAGGACCCCGCTTCGGCGATGGCTTCGGACGCTTCCCGCCTCTACGCAAAGAACGTGGCCAACCTCCTGGCACTCATGATCCATGAGGGCGTGGTGACCCCGGACTTCGATGATGAGGTGGTGGCCGGGGCCTGCCTCACCCACGACGGCGCTGTCCGGCACTTGCCCACGGCGGAACTCCTCGGCGCCAGAACCCGGGCCGGGCAGGAAGGGGTGCTCTGATGGACGGGATGAGCCTGCTGACCATTACGGTCCTGGCCGTGTTCGTTGGCTTCGAGGTGGTGTCCAAGGTGTCCAGCACCTTGCACACACCGCTGATGTCCGGCGCCAACGCGATCCACGGCATCATCCTGGTGGGGGCCATCATCGTGGCCGGGCAGGCCGCCGATCCCCTGGTCCTGGCCGTGGCCCTCCTCGCGGTGGTGCTGGCCACCGCCAACCTGGTGGGCGGGTTCGTGGTCACGGACCGGATGCTCCACATGTTCCACGCCAAGAAAGAGGTTGCCCGGACCGCGGCGAAGGCGGACAGCAAGTGAGCATCCTCGATCCCGTCTGGACCTCGCTGCTGTACCTCGTCGCAGCGGTCTTCTTCATCCTGGCGCTGCGGGGCCTGAGTTCCCCGCGGACAGCCCGGCGGGGAAACCTTATCGGCGCTCTCGGCGCGCTGATCGGCGTCATCACGGTGTTCCTGTCCATGCGCCTGGACAACATCCCCTGGATCCTCGGTTCCATTGCCGTGGGTACGGTGGTGGCGGCGCCCGTGGCCCGGGGCGTGAAAATGACGCAGATGCCGCAGCTGGTGGCCGCGTTCAACGGCGTGGGCGGCGGGGCCGCTGCCTTGGTGGCGCTTCTTGAACTCAGCCACACGGCCGATCCCTGGGTTCGGCTGGCCATCGTGTTCACCCTCCTCGTGGGTGCCGTCTCCTTTGCCGGTTCCGCGGTGACCTTCGCCAAACTGCAGGAACTGATGACCACCCGCCCGGTGGTGTTCCCCGGGCTCCCCGTGGTGATGGCCGCCGTGCTGCTCGCCGCCGTGGGCACCGCCGTCGGCGTCATCCTGACCGGTTCGGCGGCGCTCGCGGTGGTGCTGCTGCTCCTGGGCCTGGCGGCCGGCGTCCTGCTGGTGCTGCCCGTGGGCGGGGCCGACGTTCCCATCGTCATCTCGCTCCTGAACGCGTTCACCGGGCTGGCCGTCGCCGCGTCCGGCGTGGTGCTGGGCAACGTCCTCCTGGTGGTCGCCGGCACCCTGGTGGGCGCTTCGGGCACCATCCTCACCCGGGCCATGGCAGCGGCCATGGGCCGGAGCGTTGCCGGCATCCTCTTCGGCGCCTTCCGGGGAGGTTCGACGGCGGGGTCCACCGCCGTGAGCGAGCGTCCTGTCCGGTCGTCCAGCGCCGAGGACGTGGCCGTGCTGCTGGGCTATGCGCAGCGCGTGATCATTGTCCCGGGGTATGGCCTGGCCGTGGCGCAGGGGCAGCACACCGCGGCGGAACTGGCGCAGGCCCTGGAGGCCCGCGGCATCGACGTCGATTTTGCCATCCACCCGGTGGCAGGGAGGATGCCGGGGCACATGAACGTGCTCCTGGCCGAGGCGAACGTGCCCTACGAGTCGCTCAAGGAGATGGGTGAGATCAACCCGGAGTTCAAGACCGCGGACGTGGCGCTGGTGGTGGGCGCCAATGATGTTGTGAACCCGGCGGCGAAGACCTCCTCCGGCTCGCCGATTTACGGCATGCCTATTTTGGAGGTGGCGGATGCCCGGCAGGTGGTGTTCCTGAAACGTTCGATGCGTCCGGGGTTTGCCGGGATCGAAAACGACCTGCTGTACGAACCCCAGACGTCGCTGCTATTCGGAGACGCAAAGGACTCGCTGGCCCAGGTGCTGGGGGCGGTCAAGGCGCTGTAGCCTGCAAGGAACAGGATTCACCGGAAACAGCCCAAGGAGCCGTACCGCATGAGCGACCCCCAGACCACCTCCGACGCGCCTCCCGCGGGCGGTTCGTCCCGGCCCGCCTGGCTGCTGCCGGTCATCGTGAGCATTGCCACCAGCCTGCTCGGCATGGTTCTGGTGGCGGCACAGGGTTTGTACTGGATGATTGCTGTCATCGCCGCGGTTGAGGCCCTGGGGATCTTCACCATCATCCGCTCCGCCCGGATCAACGCCCGAAGGACACCATGACCACCCACAGCTCCAACACGCTTCAGCGCGCCGCCATCATCGTGAACCCCGCCAAGCCGGTGGACATCGACGTGCGGGGCCTGGTGGCCAAGCACTGCGTCGAAAACGGCTGGGGCGAGACGCTCTGGTACGAGACCACCAAGGAAGACCCGGGCGTCGGCCAGGCGAAGGACGCCCTAGCCGCGGGAGCGGACATCGTCATCGCCGCGGGCGGCGACGGGACCGTGCGGTGCGTCGCCGAGGTCCTTGCCGGCGGCGACGTCCCGATGGGCCTGCTGCCGCTGGGTACCGGCAACCTGCTGGCCCGCAATCTTGGCATGGACGTCACGGATTACGACGGCGCCATGGCCGGTGCGCTGATCGGTACGGAGCGGAAGATCGACGTGGTCCGCGCCCGCCGCAGCGACCCCGACGAGGAGCAGCTGTTCCTTGTCATGGCCGGGGTGGGGTACGACGCCACCATCATGGCGGACACCAACGAGGACCTCAAGGACAAGGTGGGCTGGCTCGCCTACGTTGACGCGGGTATCCGCAACCTTCCCGGCAAACCCGTGAAGGCCACCGTGGTGATCGACGGCCAAACCGTGGTGCGCCGGGGCGTCCGCAGCGTCATGGTGGGCAACTGCGGCAAGGTCCAGGGCGGCCTGGAAATCTTCCCGGACGCCAAAATGGATGACGGGCTGCTGGACATCGCGGTCCTGGCGCCGCACCACGGCCGGCTGGGCTGGCTGTCCGTACTTGCAGGCATCATCGGCAAGGGACGGGGCAAGGACACCGCGGTGGAGTACTTCCAGGGCAAGTCAGTAGAGATCAGCCTGGAGCACAACGACGACTACCAGCTGGACGGCGACCATGAGGGACAGGGTAAGCACGTCCTGATGACCATGGTCCCCTCCGCCCTCACCCTGCGGATGTAGCACCCAACCGGGTAGCGCGAACTGCCGTTTTGGAGCCTCAAAACGGCAGTTAGCGCTACCTAGCTGGGACGGGAGGCAGCCGGGCGGTGCGCCAGGATCTCGGCGAGCTCTGCGAGCCGGTGGGCGCGGGCGGACTCCGCGGGCGTGAACGGTTCGCCGGGCCGGACGAAGATGATGGGCCCGTGCCAGGCGGTGGGGATCTTCAGGCGTGTGCCGGCGTCGTTCTTTTCCAGGACGGCCTCTGCCGGGCTGAGGATCCGGGCCCGCAGCAGTTCCGCCACGGCCAGGGGAAGCTCCTCCGGGGCGTCGGCAATCCGGGCGGCCAGGCTCAGCGCCCTGGTCTGGCCGTCGGCCATCGCCAGGGCCGTGGTGGGCCAGACGTGCGCCCGGGTCCCGCCGGATTCGTGCAGGGCCTCCAGTAACTCGCGCTCGCTGACGGAGCCGGGAGCAGCAAGGACAAACTCGTCCAGCACCCCGCCCGGCACCGGATGGACGTGGATGCTCAGGATGTTGGTGTCCAGGCGGGCCAGTGCCTTGGTGACTTTCTGCAGCGACCCCGGCTCGTCGCGCAGGACTGTCCGTGCCCGCCACAGAGCCGGTGCCGTACCAAGCTTCCGGCGGTGGCGGAGTGCGGGGGCGTGCAGCCAGCCGCGCAGGATCCGGGCAGCGGACGGCTCCGCCACCCAGATCACCAGGACAGTGGCGGTGACGGCCAGTACGAGGACTTTGGCCACGTAGGGGAGCTGGGTGTCCACCACCAGGGCGTGCACCAGGAGTTCGATGGGCAGCATCACGGCCACGTTGGCCAGGGTCAGGCGGGTTTTGGGAGGCTCGGGCATCAGGCCGCAGACTTCACAGCTCAGTTCGGCGGCTGGGGAATGCTGTGCGCGTGGCGTCATGGCATAAGCATCGCCGGGTGCTGTTTCGGCAGCGTTGCCTCCTGATTCCATTCAAGGGAACGCGGCGGGCAGTTTCCGGAGCCGGCGCCGTAAGATCGTGAAGGAACGTCAGCGCGGCCGCCCGTCCAACCAGGTACCGCAGGAAAGGCGCTATTGCCACGTGAAGATGCTCGCTGAGATGTTCAGCATTGCTCCCGCCAACAAGGACCACCACCCTGCCCTGAGATGCGCCGTGGGAGTTTTCGTTCCGCTCTTCATCCTGGTCCTCCTGGGGAGGCTGGACCTGGCCATCTTCGCGTCCTTCGGGGCGTTCGCCGGAATCTACGGCCGCGGCGAGCCGCACGGCATCCGCTTCGCGCTGCAGCTGCGCGCCGGGCTGCTGATGTTGCTGGTGATCCTCCTGGCTGCCCTCGCGGCGAGGATGGAGGCGGCCTGGGGCCTGGACGTCCCCACCACCACCTGGCTCCTGGTCCTCGCCACCACCGTGGTTGCCGGGGCCTGCTCGGTGGCCATCTCGTGGCTGCGGCTGCGCCCGGCCGGTTCGCTGTTCCACATCTTTGCCTTCGCCGCCATTGCCTCCATCCCCAACCAGCCCCCGCTGTGGCAGGGCATGCTGGTTTCCGTCCTCACTACCGGCTTCTGCCTGCTGATCGGATTCTCCTCCCGCGTGCTGCCCAGCCACCGCACGCCGTGGGCCAGGCCCCGGCCCATCCGGCGCACCCCGGACGAGAAACGGGCGGCATGGCTGGAAGGCTTTGGCTACCTGGTGGCCGCCGGGCTCGCCGGGGCACTGGCCACCTGGGCAGGGGAACGGCTTGGATTCGGCCACAACTACTGGGCCATGGTGGCTGCCGTGGTTCCGCTCGTGGGGCACACCACCCGCCACCGGGTGCGCCGCGGAATCCAAAGGATCATCGGCACGGTGCTGGGCCTGGTGATCCTGGCCGGCATCGTGCTGCTGGGGCTGCAACCGTGGCAGACGGTGCTCGTGATGGCGCTGTGCCAGTTCGGCGCGGAGATGTTCATCATCCGGCAGTACCTGCTGGCCCAGGTGTTCGTCACCCCGCTGGCACTGATCTCCACGCTGCTGGTGGTGCCTTCGGCGCCCGGCATCCTGCTCCGGGACCGCATCATCGAAACGGTGATCGGGGCCGCCGTCGGGATTGCCGTGGTGCTTGCCCCGGGAGCGTGGCGCCGCGTGCGTCAACGCACGACGACGGCCTAGCCGCCTGCAGCGGCGGGCGGTACCCTGAGGCTTCAACCATTCATCGGAAGCTGGTGCTGCGTGGCGAATTCGAGGTCCGGCGATTCGGTGGTGGACCGGATCGTCCGGCTCATCTCTGCCTTTCCGCCGGAAGTCAGCACGCTCCAGCTGTCCGACCTTGCGGTCCGGGCGGACCTGCCGCTCACCACCACGCACCGGCTGGTCCGGCAGTTGGCGGGGCATGGACTCCTGGAGACGGGGCCTGAGGGCATGGTGCGTCCGGGGCTGCGGCTGTGGGAGCTGGTGAACCGCACGTCCCCAACCCTTGCCTTGCGCCAGGCGGCCATGCCGTTCATGGAGGACATCCAGCATGTGCTCAACCAGAACGTGAACTTCGCCGTGCTGGACGGCTGGGAGGCGCTCTTCGTGGAGCGGCTGTCCCGGCGGGGTTCCGTGGCCAACCGTGCCCAGGTGGCCGGGCGGATGCCCGTCCACATCTCTTCTGCGGGGCTGGCGCTGATGGCGCACCAGGACAAGGCGCTCCAGGCGCAATACCTGGAGCAGTTCGTCGACCCCGACGGAAAGGTCACCAGGGACGCCATCCGCGCGCTGCTCAGCGAAACGTCCCATCAGGGCTTCGCCCAGCTGGCTGGCGTCGTGGACCCGGATACGTGGGGCATCGCCGTCCCCGTGCTTAACCGCAAGCAGCGCGCGGTGGCATCCCTCGGCGTCGTGGTTCCCCTGCGCGAGATGCGCCTGCAGGCGCTGGTGCCCGCCCTGCAGACAGCCGCCCGCGGCATTGCCCGGAACCTTGCCGACTCCTGACCCGGAACCATTCAACGGAATTGCTGTAACGACGGTCACCCCTGGCGGTGCACACTGTTAGCCAGACGCACTGAACCGGCCCCAGCGGCCCCGCAACGAAGCGAGAGAATCATGGCAGCACGCAAGATCATCACCACCCAGGTAGCCATCATGGGCGCCGGCCCCGCCGGGCTGATGCTGTCCCACCTGCTGGCCAAGGCCGGCATCGAGTCCACCGTCATTGAAGTCCGCAGCCACAAGGAGATCTCCGAGACGGTCCGGGCCGGAATCCTGGAGCACGGGACGGTCAACCTGCTGGTGGACAGCGGCGTCTCGGACCGGGTGCTGCGTGACGGGGACCGGCACGACGGCATTGAGCTGCGCTTCAACGGTGAAAGCCACCGCGTCGACTTCAAGGACCTGGTGGGGGAGTCCGTCTGGCTGTACCCGCAGACGGACGTTTTCCTGGACCTCGCCGCGCGCAGGACGGCCGACGGCGGCGACGTCCGGTACAGCGTCACGGACACCACCGTCCACGACCTCGAAGGCAAGCCGAAGGTCTGGTTCACCGACTCCGACGGCGTGGAATACGAAATCCAGGCAGACTTCCTGGTGGGCGCCGACGGCTCCCGCAGCCACTGCCGGTTCCAGATCCCCGAGGCGCACCGCAAGTGGTACTTCCACGAATACCCCTTCGCCTGGTTCGGCATCCTGGCCGAGGCTCCGCGCAGCTCCGACGAACTGATCTACGCCAACTCGGCCAACGGCTTCGCACTGATCAGCCAGCGCACCGAAACCGTGCAGCGGATGTACTTCCAGTGCGACCCCAAGGAAAACGTCGCCAACTGGGACGACGACCGCATCTGGGCCGAGTTCCGCAGCCGCGTGAACGGCAACGGCTTCGAGCTCAAGGAAGGGCCGGTCATCGAGAAAATGGTCCTGCCGTTCCGCAGCTTCGTCCACACCCCGATGCGCCATGGCAACCTCTTCCTCGTGGGGGACGCCGCCCACACGGTCCCGCCCACCGGCGCGAAGGGCCTGAACCTTGCCATCCATGACGTCAAGGTCCTCTTCGAAGGACTTGACACCCATTACAACTCCGGATCGGACCGCCTGCTCGAGGCGTACAGCGACCGCGCCCTGGAGCGGGTCTGGAAGGCGCAGCAGTTCTCCTACTGGATGACCACCATGCTCCACACCCCCGCCGACGCCGACGATTTCTCCCGTGCACGCCAGCTCGGCGAACTCAACTCCGTCGTCTCCTCCCGGCACGGACTGGCCTACCTCGCCGAGGCCTACACCGGCTGGCCCGGCGCCCGCTAAGCCAGCAGCCGCCGGACTGCTGCGGCGATGGCTGCACCGTCCGGTTGCTCATCGCGCCTGACCGTGAGCAGGTGCAGCAGCACGCCGTCGCCGTAGTCCGCCAGGTCCCGTGCCCGGGCAGGCGCATCCGCCACACCCAGCGCGGCGAGGGCCTGCTCCAGGCCGCCCACCAGCCGGAAGTGTCCCGCTGTCACTGACTCGGGCCTGTCGAGGGAGATGGCCAGGCGGGCGCGGCTGAGCCCCGCGTGCCGCCCGGCCAGCGCCAGCATCAGGGTGGCCAGCTGGTCTGCCAGTTCCTCAATGTCCTGCGGCGGACCGGCGGGGCCCTGGTCCTGCAGGAGTGCGGCGTCCAGCTCCAGCATGCGGTCAAGCACCGCTTCCACGAGGGCCGCGCGGTTCCGGTAGTAGTTGGAAGTGGTGCCCTCGGGCAGGTGTGCGGCGGCATCCACTGCCCGGTGGGTGAGGCCCTTCATGCCCTTCTCCGCCACCACGGCGAGGGCGGCGTCCATCAATTCGGTGCGTCTGTCGGGCATGGCCACAGTCTAATTGCCCCCTAGCCATCCACTACAAAAGTAGTAGAATCACAGGCATGGAAACCATCTCGATCGTTGGCGGCGGAATCGCGGGACTGGCATTGGCCGCCTGCCTGGACCCGGACCGGTTCCAGGTGACGGTGTATGAGAAGCGCCCCGAACTGCCCGCTGTCGGAAACGCGCTGGGCATGTGGCCGAATGCCCAGCGTGCGCTGGAGCGGCTGGGAATCCTTGAAGAGGCGCGGGCGGTCAGCCCGGTGATCGGCAGCGGATCGGTCCGTGACGCCCAGGGTGAGCCGTGGGTCACCGTCAGCGTGGGGGATATGTTCGGCATATCCCGGGTTGACCTTCTCCGGTTGCTGGACGGCGCAGTCCCGGGAACCGTCCACCGGATTACCAGCAACGTCACATCACTTCCTGCCGACGGCAGCCTTGTGGTCGGCGCCGACGGCGTGCACAGCGCAGTCCGCCGGGAGATCTGGGGCGCCGCAACCGATGCCCGCCTCACCCCGTACCTCGCCCTCCGCGGCACTCTCCCAGCTCCGGTCAGTCCCGGCGAGGTGGGAGAGTACTGGGGCCGCGGCGACCTGTTCGGCATGGCTGCCGCCAGGGGAGGGTCCTTCTGGTACGCCAGCTACCGCTCCGGGGTGGGCCCGTACGGGATTAACGCAGCATCAGCCTTGGACCACGCCCGGGAACGCTATGCCACCCACGCCCCCGCCATCCGCCGCACGCTGGCCGCAGCCACTCCCGAAGCATGCCTGGTCCAGCGGATCTGGACAGTTCCGCGCCTGGGCTCCTATGTCCGCGGGCGGACCGCGCTCATCGGCGATGCCGCCCACGCCATGCTCCCCACCCTGGGTCGCGGCGCCTGCGAGTCCTTGGTGGACGCGGTGACACTGGCTGACCTTCTCAACACGCTGCCCGAAGACCAGGCACTGCGTGCCTACGACCGGCAGCGGCGGCTGCGGACCCGCGTCCTGAGCCTGGCATCCTCGGCGCTGGGGCGCGTCGCCCTCGCCGACGGTGGCCAGCCCTTCCGCGACCGCCTCCTCAGCCTCGCCCGACGGCGGAACGGACGTTCCGCCGTCGTCAGCGGTTCCGCGGACTGATCACCGGACGGGAGCTGCCGGCTGTGCGGCATCCTCTGTGGATACCGGCGTTCCAGGAAGACCCGGACCGGGAACCGGGGAGGCGGGCGGAACGGCCGGCAGCCGCTTCTTCCGTGACTTGCCCCTGCTTGAGCGGCCGTAGACGAGATACATGGTGACCCCGGTGATCACCATCAGGAGCACTGTGTAGACGAAGGTGTTGGCAACCCCCGCCACGCCTTCGGCGCCGTCGGTGTTGGCTTTGATGACCAGGCCCAGCGGCTGGACCAGGGGGTGGGCCAGGAAGATGGCCGTGTCGTAGTCGTCCAGCAGGCTGTTGAAGTTCAGTGCGGTGATGGCGGCGGCCGCCGGAAGCACCAGCGGCAGCAGGATCCGCCGGAACACATACAGCGTCCTGGCACCCATGATGGCCGCCGCTTCCTCCAGCGAGGAGTTCACCGAGGCGAAGGAAGCCTTCAGCATGCGGAGCGTGAACGGGATCTTGACGGTGACAAAGGCGATCAGGAGGATCACCGTGGTGCCTGTGAGCACCGCACCGCCCACCAGCGGATTGGGGTGGTCGTAGCTGATGATCAGGCCAAGGGCCAGCAGTGCCGAAGGCAGGATCCAGGGAATGTGCAGCAGGTATTCGAAAGCTGTTGCCGCCCAGTTTTTGTATTTCTGCAGCAGCCGGGCCACGAACAGCAGCCCGCCCACGGCGATGAGCGCGGCCAGTGCGCTGTACACCACGCTGACGATGAACGGCCGCAGCCCGGACTGCTGGGTCAGGACCCGCACGTAGTTGTCCAGGGTGAGGTTGCCCAGGGCGAGCTGGCCGGTCTGGATGGCGGCGCCGTCCGCGAATGAATACAGCACGATCAGCACCACGGGCAGTGTGTACACCGCGAACAGCAGGTATGCCAGCACATGGACGGCAATGTTGGCTGCGGGGTTGGTGATCTCCTGCTTCTGCAGCTCGGAGGACACCTTGGACACCGAGAAGTAGGTCCCGCCCTTCTCCAGGCGGGACATCACCGCGAGCATCAGGATGGTGGCCAGGCCAAGGATCACGGCCAGCAGCGCCGCGAGGTCCCGTGAGGTGGGGCTGTTGGTGAAGGTCAGGATCATCGGGGTGATGGTCTGGAAATCGCGCCCGCCCAGCACCTGCGGGGCGCTCAGTGCCCCCAGCCCGGTAAGGAAGGACAGGATGGTCACGGCGAACAGCGTGGGCTTGAGCATGGGAAGCACAATCCGGCGCAGGATGGTCCAGGTGGAGGCGCCCAGGTTCCGGGCGGCCTCGATGGTCTGGTAGTCGATGCCCTTCAGCGCGTTGGCCACGAACAGCATGTGGTTGGTGGTGGTGGCGAAGGTCATCACCACCAGGACAGCGAAGAACCCGGAGAACCAGCCCGGATCCATGCCGGGAAACACCTTCACCAACAAGGACGTGACAATCCCCTTGTCCCCATAGATGAACTTGTACCCGGCGGCCAGCACGATGCCGCCGTAGATGAACGTGGAGGCGTAGCCCAGGAAGAGGATCCGTGAGCCCCGGATCCGGAAGTAATGCGTCACCAGGACAATGAAGATGCCCACCAGGTTGACCGTGATGGACAGGGCCACTGCCAGCAGGAAGCTGTTGCCCAGCGCCTTCATGGCCCGCTGGGACGAGAAGAGCTTTTCGGCCGCCCGCCCGGAAAAGCTGCCGTCCGGAAAGAACGTGGCGATCAGGACGTTGACGTTGGGCCATACCAGGAACGCGGCGATGAACCAGGTGAGCACCACACCCACCACCAGGACGAACGGGGAGCGGACCATGCCGCGGACGGACGCGCTGCTCATGGCAGGACGACCGCCTGTTCCTGCTGCCTCAGGGCGACGCCTGTTTCCCGGTGGTACTGCAGGATATGGGCAGGCTGGAGGTAGACAGTGGTTTCCGTTCCCGGTTCCGGGTGGGCTCCGCCGTCCTCCTTGACCAGCAGCCGGATCTCCGCGCCGTGGCTGCGCACCACATACCGGCTGTGCAGGCCGTGGTAGGTGCGGGATACTACGGTACCGGGAAGTCCGACGGCGGGGCTGCCGCCGGCAGGTGCGGCAAGTGACGCCTTCTCCACCCGCAGGTAGGAGGTGGCTTCCGTGCTGAGCTGCGCGCCGGAAAGACGGTTCACTTCGGCCACGAACTCCGGTGTCAGGGTGGAGCTGTCACCGATGAAGTTGCAGACGAACTCCGTGCCGGCATGGTCGTAGATTTCCTGCGGGGTGCCCACCTGCTCCACCACTCCCTTGTTGAACACGGCCACCCGGTCGCTCATGGCCAGGGCTTCGTCCTGGTCATGGGTGACGTACACGGTGGTAATGCCGAACTCGCTCTGCAGGTCCTTGAGCTGCTGCCGGAGCTGGTGGCGGAGCTTGGCGTCCAGGTTGGACAGCGGCTCGTCCAGCAGCAGGATCTTGGGCCGCAGCACCAGTGCCCGCGCCACGGCCACCCGCTGCTGCTGCCCGCCGGACAGCTCGGCCACGTTCTTGGCCAGCTGCTCATCACTGAGTTCCACCCGGCGGGCAATGTCCCGGACAAGCCGGTCACTGTCGGCCTGCTTCTCCTTCCGGACCCGCAGGCCGAAGGCTATGTTCTCCCACACGCTCATGCTCGGAAACAGGGCATAGTTCTGGAACACCATGCCCACCTGCCGCTTATCGCTCGGCAGCCGGGTGACGTCCTTGCCGTCCACGTGGACAGTGCCCGCGGACGGCTGGATGAAACCTGCCAGGGTGCGCAGCGCCGTCGTCTTTCCGCAGCCTGACGGGCCCAGCAGGGTGAAGAATTCGCCCGGCCGGACGTGCAGGTCCAGGTGCGGTATGGCGGTGAAGTCACCAAAGGAAACTTCAATGTTGTCCAAGCGGATCATGGCAAAACCTGTCTGGTGGAGCGGGAAAGCTGGCGGCGGGAAACCGGACTACGTCATGTACTCGAGCTCGATCTTCTCCACCCAGGCGCCCATGTTCTCCTGCACGAACTCCCAGTCGATGTCCTGCTGCTTGAGGTCCGCGAAGAAGTCCACCACCTCGGGGTTGGCCTTCGCTTCGGCGGACTTGTTCACCGGCATGGAGTTGAACTGCTGGGCAAACGCACCCTGGACATCCGCACTGCCGAACCAGTCGATGAACTTCTGCGCCTGCTCCTTCTTCCCGGTCCCCTTCACCAGGGCGATCTGCTCCACCGCGAGCGGGACACCCACGGAGGGAATGACCGTGTCAACGTTCACCTTGAAGGACTTTTCCCGTTCGGCGATGATCGAGGACGGCATCTGTCCCATGTCCACCTCGCCGGAAGCGATGCGTGCGAAAAGGTCGGTCTTGGCAACGGCCGGGCTGCCGTTCTGGAAGTACTGCTCAACCTGCTGCCAGCCCTCATCGGAAATGCCCAGGTCGCCGGAGTCGTCCCGGTAGCGGCTGAGGATGCCGGCGAACACGAGCTGGGCGGTGGCCGTGCCCAGTCCGGTCACGCGCTCGTAGCGGTCCTTGAATTCATCCTTGGTCCACAGGTCCGTCCAGTCCTGCGGGGCGGCGTCCTTGGAGATCTTGTCTGAGTTGTAGCCCAGAAGGATGGCCTGTTTCACCAGGGGCCAGTAGGTTTCGCCGTCGCCCAGTTCCTTGTCCACCTCGCCTGCCCAGGAGGGGGTGTACGGTTCCAGGGCGTCTTCGGCCTTGATCTGCGAGAAGTACATGTTGTTCAAGCCGAAGGCCACGTCCGCGATCGGGTTGTTCTTCTCGGCAATCAGTTTGTTGGTGGCGTCCGCGCCGCCGGCACCCACGATCTCGATGGTGAAGCCGGCTTCTGCTGCCTTGGCGGTCAGCCATTCGCCGCGGCCTTCGCCGTTGGAGTTGGTGTACACCACCAGCGTTTCGCCGGAACCCCCGGCGGGAGCGGAGGACGCGTCCGCGGAGGAAGCGGGCGGAGTTGCGGCACCGCCGCATCCGGCAAGAAGGGCGGCGGCGACGGCGGCGGCAACCAAGGACTGCAATTTACGCACGATCAGGACTCATTTCTGCACTGGAACCGGAGCATGTCCGCACAGCCTATAGCCGGGCGTGCGGAATGGGGGGCTGTTTTGCTATCGATTCGATAAACAGCCCGGCTGTTCACTGTGGTCCAGTGGAGGGAATGGTGGGCGGCGTGCGGGTGAACGCCGGGTGAAACGTCAGTCCTGGGTCACCGTTTCCGTCAGGTGGTGGGTGGGAATGCGGTCGCGGTCGTAGGTGATCTCCGTGTAGCCATGCGGTTCGGGCTTTCCGGAGGGATTCAGGTTAACGAAGACGATCTCCTCGATGGTGAGGATGCTCTGCCGGGTGATCATGTTGCGGACTTCGGCGCGCATGGTCAGCGATGTCCTGCCGAACCGCGTGGCCGTCAGGCCCATCTCGATCAGGTCGCCCTGGACGGCCGAGCTGACGAAGTTGATTTCCGAGATGTACTTTGTCACCGCCCTGCCGTTGCCCAGCTGGAGGATGGCGTAGATCGCGGCTTCCTCGTCAATCCACTTCAGCAGGCTTCCACCGAACAGGGTCCCGTTGGCGTTGAGGTCCTCAGGACGTACCCACTTGCGGGTGCGGAAGGTGATGTCTGCTGTTTCCATAGGCCGAGATTAGCCGAGGCGCGGAACCCCTACGCACTTATGACGCCGGCCCTTATGCCATGGCCGTGTGGGCAGCGCTTCGTGCATCAATGCTCTTGGCGTAGCAGTAGGAGTGTTCCACCCCGATATAGGGACCATAATTCGGGACCGGCTCAAACCCGGAGTTCTGGTAGAAATTGCGGCCGTCCGGCTGTGCGGAACCGGCTTCGGCCTTGATCCTGGTGATCCCCTGTTTGTGTGCCTCTGCCTCCAGTGCGGCCAGGATGGAGCTGGCCACGCCCGAGCCTCGGGTGTAGGGAAGGACGTACAGGCGCTTGATCTCGGCGGTGGTGGAATCCAGGAGCCGGAGGCCGCCGCAGCCCACGGGCTGGCCCGATCCCTTGTCATACGCCACGAGGAACACGGCGCAATCAGCGCCCGACGGCGGTGTGCCGGGTTCGTGGTCAGGGGTACCAAAGCGCGCATCGAGTTCAGCCTGCTGCGCGCGGCGCAGGTCGGCGCCCACAGGGTTGGACCAGGATACCTGCCGGATGTTCAGCCGCGGATTGGTCTGCATGTCTGCCTCGATTCGCCGAAGGGATATGCATTATGAGGCTAGAAGCCGGCGGTTACGCGGGTGTTTCTTCTGCGTAAGCGGTTGGATAACGTGGACGGGCCGCTTAGCCCGTATTGCTAGCTTGCCTACTTATCAGTTGGTCTAAGATCAATCCATGGGTTCCACGGGTAACGAAGGCTCCGGCTACTGGTACGGTCCGGACGGGCAGTTGGATTACGGTGCTGCCGTGCTGAAGTCACTGCGCGATTACCGGGCCGCGGAGACTGCCGTCCGCCGTTCCACCAGGGACTCCATGGGCATGGGCGAAACGGACATCCTGGCGCTACGCTTCCTCCTCCGCGCCCAGGCTTCCGGGAAGGCGGTTGTTCCCAAGGATTTGAGCCAGTTCCTCGGCATCACCAGCGCGTCCACCACCTCGCTGATCGACAGGCTGGTGGCCAGCGGGCACGTCCGCCGCGAGGCCCACCCCTCCGACCGCCGTTCCATCGTCGTCATTCCCACCGTGGAATCCGACACGGAGGTGCGCGAAACGCTGGGTGCGATGCACCGCCGGATGATGACTGTTGCCGAAGGTCTGACGGCGGACCAGGCCCACGTCGTGGTCGACTTCCTGCAGCAGATGACGGATGCCCTCTCCGTCAGGGACGGGCACCAAAAAAGTAACTAGCCGGACTAGCTAGTCTGGCTAGTAATATGTAAGCTTACGATCAACCTTGAAGTTTCTTCCTTAGGGAGTCGTGAGCGCGTTGACCACTTTTACCGAAGTCCATTGCGGGACGCCCATGGAACTTGCCACTCCTGCCATCGGGCCGGCGGGCGCTGGTTACAGCTTTCCGCCGGACAATGCCGTCCTCATCGAACTGCCGCCGGTATGGCGTTGCCGCTGCGGATTCCAGCTCGATGCCTGGCTGCCCGCTGACTCAGCCGATGAAGCGGCCGCCCTGGCCGAAGCCTGCGTCCCGCCACGGCACCCATGACCGCGCCCGCCCTGGCTCCCGCAAAACAAGCACCCAGCGAACAGGGACACCCGGAACGGGGACGTGCGCACCGGCCTCGCCGCGCCGGGAACCCTGACGGAAGCGTCGTCGTCGCGGGGCGCTTTTACCTCAAGGAACGCCTTGGGCGCGGTTCCGCAGCAGAAGTCTTCCGGGCCGTGGACCTCGCAGGCGGACCGGATGTGGCCGTCAAGATGGCTTCGGTGCACTCAGCCAAGCAGCACGAGCGGATCCGCAACGAAGCCGGCATCCTGGCGGCGCTGGATCATCCCTCCATCATCAGGTTCATTGCCCACGGTTCCCTGCCGGACCACGGACCGCACGGCGGGCGGCCGTTCCTGGTGCAGGAGCTGGCGCTGGGATCCAGCATGTCCGAGGCAGTCCGGATCAACAGCCACAACCCCGGCGACGTGGCAGTCTGGGCCCACGGGCTGTTCAGTGCGCTCGCCCACCTTCACTCCAAGGGCCTGGTCCACCGCGACATCAAGCCTGCCAACCTGATGCTGAGCGGCCTGCGGAGAAGTCCTGTCCGGATCATCGACTTCGGAATCACAGCGGCAGCCGGCTCAGCACCCGAGCCGGGCATCTCCTCCGGAACAGTGCACTACATGAGCCCGGAACAGGCAGCAGGAGGGGCCGCCCGGCCGTCGTGGGATGTCTACTCCCTGGGGCTGGTCCTCCTGGAACTGCTGACCGGGACCAAGGCATTTCCCGGGACTGCCATCGAATCCCTGGTGGCCAGGACGCTTCGCAGCCCTGATGTTCCTGATGTCGTGGCGCCCCGCTGGAGGCCGTTCCTGCGGTCCCTGACGGCCATGGACAGCCGGGAACGTCCGACGGTGGAAGAGGCTGCGGCGTTTGCCGCACGGCTTGTCCCGCGGCACTGAGCCGTGACGGCTAAGGGCCCGCTACGTTCCCACCGGTAGGATCTTCTGCCGTGGGATCTGCGAGGGCCAGCCCGCCGACAGGGCTGCCGTCCCAGTGGAGCAGTTTCCAGCCCGCGTCGGGGTCGCCTTCCAGGGCGACGATTCCGGTGTTCGCCAGTACGTGGCGTGCGGCGAACTCGTGGTCAGCGTCCTCCGCCCGGCGCCCGGCCCAGGTGCGGATCGCGGCACCATGGCTGACTACCGCTGCAGTTTCATGCTGTCCTTGAGCCGCCTGGTCCACCACCCGGGTGATGGCAGCGTCGAAGCGGTCGAAGAACGCGTGGCCGTCCGGCCCCGCCGGCATGCGGACATCAAGATCCCCGGCCGCCCAGGCGAACACCGTCCCCATGTACCGCTTGTGGGACTCGTGGTCCGTCAGTTTTTCCAAGGCGCCGGCCTCGATCTCATGAAGGCCATCCAGCACGGTCACATCCAGACTGTGCAGCTTGCCCAGCGGCGCCGCGGTGATCTGTGTGCGGATCAGGGTGGAGGCATACAGCGCGCCGATCGGCTCGTTGGCCAGCGACCTGGCCATGGCCTCGGCCTGCCGTTCGCCAAGTTCGGTGAGCCCGGGCCCCGGATGGGCGGTATCCAGCTGGCCAAGGACGTTGCCGGGGGTTTGTCCATGACGGATGAGCAGCAGCTTCATGCTCTCCAGTTTCGCACCCCGGCAACAGGACCGTGGACCGGCGCCGTGCAGGGCCTGGCAACGCGAAGGCGCCGGGCCCGCCAGAGCCCGGCGCCGCCGTCGTACTTCCTTTGATGTTTGCCGACCGGCCTACTTGAGGTGGTCCACCAGCTGGTCGGCGATGCCCGTGTACTTCCCGGGCGTCAGAGCGAGCAGGCGGGCCTCAGCGTCGGCCGAAAGGCCAAGGCTCTGCACGAATTCCTGCATGCGGGCGGCGTCCACGCGCTGGCCCCGGGTGAGGTCCTTGAGCCGCTCGTACGGGTTTTCCATGCCTTCGACGCCGGCAATCGCCTCCGCGCGCATGACCATCTGGATGGCCTCGCCCAGGACTTCCCAGTTGGTGTCGAGATCCCCGGCCAGCACGTCCTCAGCGACGTCCAGGCGTTCCAGGCCTTTGGCGACGTTGGAGATGGCGAGCAGTGAGTGGCCAAAGGCCACGCCGATGTTGCGCTGGCTGGAGGAGTCCGTGAGGTCGCGCTGCCAGCGGGAGGTCACCAGGGTGGCGGCCAGGGTGTCCAGCAGGCCGTTGGAGATTTCGAGGTTGGCCTCGGCATTCTCGAAGCGGATCGGGTTGACCTTGTGCGGCATGGTGGAGGAACCGGTGGCTCCGGCCACGGGGATCTGGGCGAAGTAGCCGATGGAGATGTAGCTCCAGATGTCCGTGCAGACGTTGTGCAGGATGCGGTTGAAACGCGCGACGTCGGCGTACAGTTCTGCCTGCCAGTCGTGGCTTTCAATCTGCGTGGTGAGGGGGTTCCAGGTCAGCCCCAGCCCTTCCACGAAGGACTTGGCCACGTGCTGCCAGTCTGCGCCGGGAACCGAAGCAACGTGGGCGGCGTAGGTGCCGGTGGCACCGTTGATCTTGCCGAGGTACTCCGTCCGGGCGATCCGCTCCAGCTGGCGTGTGAGGCGGTGTGCGATGACCGCCAGTTCCTTGCCCAGGGTGGTGGGCGTGGCCGGCTGCCCGTGGGTCCGCGACAGCATGGGAACGGCGCGGTTGTCCTCAGCCATCCTGCTGATCTGGGCCACGAGCGCGCGGGCAGCGGGCAGCCACACGTCCTCCACAGCGCCCTTGACTCCCAGGGCGTAGGAGAGGTTGTTGATGTCCTCGGATGTGCAGCCGAAGTGGACCATGGCCGTCAGGTTTTCAATGCCGATGCCGGGGAGGCGGCGTCCGATGTAGTACTCCACGGCTTTGACGTCGTGAACCGTGACGGCTTCGATTTCGGCCAGTTCAGCGACTGACGCGGCGTCGAATTCGGTGACGATGGCGCGGAGCTGCTCCTCCTGTTCCGGTGTGAGCCGCCCGGCGCCCGGGAGGACGTTGTTGCTGGTCAGGTGGATGAGCCATTCCACTTCCACAGCCACACGGTCACGGTTCAGCGCAGCTTCGGACAGGTAATCAACCAGCGGCGCGACGGCGGACTGGTACCGGCCGTCCAGGGGACCGAGCGCGATTTTTTCCGGTGACGCGGCAAGGGCCAGGCGTCCTGAGGGCGTACGTGTATCAGCTGTGGCGGCAGTTTCAGGCATGTGCTGATTCTTTCACGAACTCCGTCGGCTCCTTAAGCGTGCCTTTGCACGTTACTTGTCCACATAGCCGCCGGCGGTGCTGGGGTTGCTGCCGGGTCTTCCTTAGCGTTGTCTAACCAGTAGAACAATGCGAGGGCAGCAACCCGTGGGCTGCCCAGGGTGGGGGAGTGCGGATGTGGAATGTATTGGGGGACGGCATGCCCGGAGCGGCAGACCATGTCGCCGCCGACCTCATGCCACTGGCGGGACGGCTCGGGTCCTGCATGGCAAGGGTTGAGGAAGTCATCGCTGGCCTGAGGGCTATCCAGCTGCTCGACTGGCAGTCACCGGCGGGGCAGGCCTACCGGAACACCGTCGCCCGCCAGGAGGCTGCCCTGCGCCAGGCTTCGGAATGCCTGGCGGAAGCCAAGGCCGCCGTTGCACGGCATGCCCAGGAGAGCGTCGCGGCTGCACTCGCCAATAGCCAGCACTGATGCAAGGCGGACAACCCATGGACACTGACCGCATTCGCCTGTTCGGCCCCTCCAGGGAGGGACATCTGAGCATCAGGGGCGGCCCCACGGGCATCAGCGTCCAGCTCGAAGAGCTGACGGCAGGCGCGGAGAAGCTGGATACCCTGGCCAGTGACCTCGTTGCCGTTGAGCAGGAGACCGGGCGGATCCTGGACCACCTTTGCTGGGTTGACCGGCAGCCGGCATGGTCCACGTCCGCCCACCTGGCCGCCGTGCGGAACGGCCAGTGGCGCGTCCAGGCTGCCAGGGCAGAGCTACAGCGCATCAGCAGCCAGATACGTGCCTGCCTCCGGGACTATGAGGACGCGGAGTGGCGTGCCAACGCCGGGAGGTTCCTCGGAATCACGAGTGTGGAGGAGTTCAGCACCTCGTGGGCCACCATGGCCGCAGCAGGAGTCCCGGACCGGCGGACCGCAGAATCCATCATCACCATGCTGGGGCTGGCGGCTCCGGATGTCCGGGCAAGGATCGATCAGGAACCTTTCGTCCGGGACGCCCTGATGTTCCTGGTCGCGAACTTCATACCCAGGCCGCTCGCCGCGCGGCAGGAAGAGTCCGCCCAGGTGGAACTGGATGCATCACCGGCCGGCCTCCTGGAGCGCATCCGGAACGTCGATGCCCGCGGTCCCGGACACATTGAGGTCCTTGAGGTCCATAACGGCGGTGCTGCAACGTACGTGGTGGTCCTTCCCGGCACCCAGGCGGCAGGAATGTACGCGGGCGGTGACAACCCCTTCGACGAAGCCGGCATCGCGGAGGCGATGCTGTACGGCTCGGAGGAGATCAACCGGGCCGTCCTTGCTGCTCTGGAAACCGCCGGGGCAGAACGTGGTGCCGCCGTGGTTGCGGTGGGCTACAGCCAGGGCGGGATCCATGCCATGAACCTGGCTTCCGATCCCCGCGTCCTGGAACAGTACGACGTCAAGTATGTGCTGACAGCCGGCTCGCCGGTGGCCGGGACCAGGCCGGGAGCGGGAGTAAGCTCACTGCACCTTGAACACGAGGCTGACTGGGTGCCCGGAAGCGATGGTCTGGCGAACCCCGAAACCCGCAACCGGGTCACCGTATCCATGGCCTCCCCCGTTTCCGCTCAGGAGGATAAGGGGCTGGGCCCTGGCCACAGCTTCGAGGGGTACCAGGATGCCGCGCGGCTGGTCGCGGACAGCAGCGACCCGTCCCTGATACAGTCCACCGCAGTGCTGACAGGCGTCCTTGGAGTGGGCGGGACCGCCACGGCCACCCGTTTCTCCCTCTCGAGGGCTAAGGGCCCCATGCCCACGCTCACCCCGCAGGACCCCCGCGCCCACGGGCGGGGACATGGCGGCCGGTAGCCCCGCGGGTGGAATCCGGCAGGCTAACGCTTCCGTCCCCCGGGCAGCACACCTGCCACCAGCGATACCAGGGAAATGATGATGGCCGCCAGTACGGCGGTCCAGAAGAAGGAATCGATGGTGAACTCCACCGGTGTGTAACTGCTGATCCAGGACGTCAGGTACAGCATCGCGGCATTGATGACGATGGTGAAGAGTCCCAGGGTGAGGATGGTGATGGGGAGTGCGAGGAACCGCACCAGGGGCCGGACAAACGCGTTCACCACGCCAAAGATGGCACCGATAAAGAGGTAGGCCAGGACCAGGCCGATGGTGTCCGTGCCTTCCGTAACACCGGTCCTGGCCACAGCCTCGGAGGCCTCCTGGCTGGAGATTTCCAGGCCGGGCAGGGCCCAGCTCGCTGCCCAGATGGCAGCGGCGTTGATGATGACCCGAAGAATGAAGGAACCCATGGCCCCATGCTCGCACAGCGTGCTGGACGGGGGCTGGGTACGGTAGGGCCTTCTTCCCACGCCGGAAGAAGCTAATGCACCACCCGGAACGGTTATCGCACGAGAAGTAGGCT
Source organism: Arthrobacter sp. 210 2 (assembly GCF_059093025.1). Classification (NCBI taxonomy): domain Bacteria; kingdom Bacillati; phylum Actinomycetota; class Actinomycetes; order Micrococcales; family Micrococcaceae; genus Arthrobacter; species Arthrobacter sp. 210 2. The sequence goes on along the minus strand of NZ_JBNHIE010000003.1, from coordinate 90,842 downwards.
AGTGCGCATGACCTCATCAGAGACCCTGGCCGGTGGAATCCCGCCGCGTCCGGTGGTAGGCCGGCTGCCCCGCTACGCGGCCGGAAAACCGCCCGCCGCCGTCGACGGACTGGCCAGTTACAAGTTGTCCTCCAACGAGAACCCGCTCCCGCCGCTCCCCGCAGTTATCGAGGCGATCGCGCAGCAGACCGATTTCAACCGCTATCCGGACCCGGTCAGCACCAAGCTTCGGGCGGCGCTCGCGGATTTCCTCAATGTCCCCGCCGAGGACATCGTCACCGGAGCGGGCAGCCTGGGTGCCCTCAACCAGATCCTCGCCGCGTTCGCTGGCCAGAACGACGACGGCAAGGCCGATGAAGTCATCTATGCCTGGCGCTCCTTTGAGGCTTATCCCATCAGCGTGGGCCTGGCCGGGGCGGAGAGTGTCCGGATTCCCGTAACCTCCGACGGCCGGCACAACCTGGACGCCATGGCGGCAGCGGTTACGGCCCGCACCAGGGTGATACTCCTGTGCACGCCCAACAACCCCACCGGCCCGGCCCTTACCGCCGCCGAGACCGAAGCCTTCATCCGCTCGGTGCCTTCCAACGTCGTGGTGGTCATTGATGAGGCGTACCAGGAGTTCGTGCGGGCAGCCAATGTGGTGGACGGGATCGCCCTTTACCGGAAATACCCCAACGTGGTGGTACTCCGGACTTTCTCCAAAGCGCACGGCCTGGCTGGCCTGCGCGTCGGCTACAGCGTCTCCAATCCAGCGCTGACCCAGCACCTGCGGGTGGCTGCGACGCCGTTCGCGGTGTCGCAGATTGCCGAAAAGGCGGCCATTGTTTCCCTCCAGAATTTCCCTCAGGTTGTAGAAAGGGTACAAACGCTGGTGGACGAGCGGGCCCGCGTTACTGCCGGTCTGCGGGACCTTGGCTGGGCTGTTCCGGATGCGCAGGGAAACTTCGTCTGGCTGGATCTGGGGTCCGACAGCAGCCAATTTGCAGAGCTGGCGGGAGCCCAGGGGCTCTCGGTACGCGCTTTTCCCGGCGAGGGGGTCAGGGTTAGCGTCGGCGAGCAAGAGGCCAACACGCGCTTCCTTCGGTTATGTGCCGACTATACAAAGGCCCCGCGGGGTTCCTAGCGCTTAACAAGTAGTCCTGCGGCTACCTACTGAAGATAAAGTTAGGATCAGTAAGCCAATGTATATGCCGCACCGGGAATGTATTCCTTTTGAGGCATATATCCCAGCGACATTGCATTGCATCCGGATGCGGCAAGCAAGGAGACGGTATGGGCACACATCTGCCTTCCACCGAGTTCGACGGAACAGCGGTTGACGACCAGCGGGAAGCTGATGCGGAAGCCGTTATGGGCGAGCCCCCGGCGCAGATGGTGCAGCTGCTGGGTCCCGACGGAAAGCTGGGTTCCGATCCGGTGTACAGCGAGTACGCCGACAAGCTCACGCCCGATGCCCTGCGCGGGCTTTACGGCGATATGGCTGCCATCCGCCGGTTCGACGTGGAGGCCACCGCGCTGCAGCGCCAGGGCCAGCTGGCGCTGTGGGTGCCCCTGACCGGGCAGGAAGCTGCCCAGATCGGTTCGGGCAGGGCCAGCCAGCCGCAGGACTACATTTTTCCCACCTACCGTGAACACGGGGTGGCGCTGACGAGGAACGTGGACCTGGCTGAGCTCCTCCGCCAGTTCCGGGGCGTCTCTAATGGCGGCTGGAACCCCAAGGACACCAACTTCCACCTCTACACACTGGTCCTGGCCGCCCAGACCCTCCATGCCGTGGGCTACGCCATGGGAATCCAGCGGGACCAGAAGCTTGCCGCAGCCGCCGGCTCCAAGGCGGAGGTGCCGGACGCCGCGGTCATCGCCTACTTCGGGGATGGCGCCAGTTCCGAGGGTGACGTCCACGAATCCATGGTCTTCGCCTCCTCGTACAACGCTCCCGTGGTGTTCTTCTGCCAGAACAACCACTGGGCCATCTCGGTACCCACCAACGTGCAGACCCGCGTTCCGCTGTCCAACCGTGCCAAGGGCTACGGCTTCCCCGGCATCCGGGTGGACGGCAACGACGTCATCGCCGTCCACGCCGTCACCGAGTGGGCCCTGGAGCACGCACGCCAAGGCAAGGGCCCGGTCCTGATCGAGGCCTTCACCTACCGCGTCGGCGCCCACACCACCGCCGATGACCCCACCAAATACCGCCCGTCCTCCGAAGAGGACGCCTGGCGGGCCAAGGATCCCCTGCTGCGGCTGGAGAAATACCTGCGCGCCCAAGGCCTCGCGGACGACGCCTTCTTCGCCCAGGTCAAGGCCGACGGCGACGAACTCGCCTCCTACGTCCGGCGCACTACCCATGACCTTGAGACCCCGAACATCCGCTCCGCCTTCGCCAACACCTACGCAGAGGCGCACCCGCTGGTGGCCGAAGAGCTGGCGTGGTTCGAGGAATACTCCGCAGGGTTTGCCGGTGAGGAACCCCCGGCGGTACCGGCCGGACAGGCAGCAGCAAAGGCAGGCCACTGATGACCACCATGACCATTGCCAAGGCCATCAACGAAGGCCTCCGCGCCACCCTGGCCAGCAACCCGAAATCACTCCTGATGGGCGAAGACATCGGCCCGCTGGGCGGCGTCTACCGCGTAACAGACGGGCTCATCGGTGAATTCGGCCCCGACCGCGTGGTGGACACCCCCCTGGCGGAATCCGGCATCATCGGCACTGCCATTGGCCTGGCGCTGCGGGGTTACAGCCCCGTGTGCGAGATCCAGTTCGACGGCTTCGTCTTCCCGGGTTTCAACCAGATCACCACCCAGCTCGCCAAGATGCATGCCCGCAGCAACGGCAACCTCACGGTTCCCGTGGTCATCCGGATCCCCTACGGCGGCGGCATCGGTTCCGTGGAGCATCACTCCGAATCCCCGGAGGCCCTGTTCGCCCACACTGCGGGCTTGCGCATCATCACCCCGTCCAACGCGCATGACGCCTACTGGATGATCCAGCAGGCCGTGGAATGCCTGGATCCCGTGATCATTTTTGAGCCGAAGCGGCGCTACTGGCTTAAGGGCGACGTGGATGTGGAGAACCCGGGGCCGTCAGCGGATCCGTTCAAGGCCCACGTCCTCCGGGAAGGTACCGACGCCACCATCGTGGCCTACGGCCCCCTGGTTCCCGTTGCCCTCGCGGCCGCCAATGCCGCGGAGGAGGACGGCCGCAGCGTCGAAGTCATCGACCTTCGCTCCATCTCGCCCCTGGACTTCGATACCGTGACGGCCTCCGTACAGAAGACCGGCCGGCTGATCGTCGCCCACGAGGCCCCGACGTTCGGCGGGATCGGCGGCGAAATTGCCGCGCGGATCAGCGAACGTGCCTTCCACTCACTCGAGGCCCCCGTGATCCGCGTGGGCGGCTTCCACATGCCCTATCCCGTTGCCAAGGTGGAGGAAGACTACCTTCCGGACATCGACCGCATCCTCGAGGCGCTGGACCGCGCCCTCTCCTACTGAGGACACCATGACTCTCAACAAGTTCAACCTGCCGGACGTCGGCGAGGGCCTCACCGAGGCGGAAATTGTCTCCTGGAAGGTCAAGCCCGGTGACGCCGTCGCCATCAACGATGTCCTGTGCGAAATCGAAACCGCAAAGTCCATCGTGGAACTGCCCTCCCCGTTTGCCGGGACAGTCACCGAACTGCTGGTCCCCGAAGGGGTGACCATCGACGTCGGGACGGCCATCATCAGCGTCAGCGATGACGTGGCAGGCGACCCCACGCCCGCAGACGTGCGCGCCCCGGAAACGCCCGTGCAGCCCCTCTACGGCATGCTGCCCGCCGATGAGGGAGCAAGGGCCGACGGCGGCGCGCAGGAAAGTGCCCTGGCCGGCGGTCCGCTGGTGGGTTCCGGACCGAAGGCCGACGCCGTCAAGCGCCGCCCGCGGAAAGCCCAGCCCTCCGCTGCCGTGACACTCAACGCCCCGGAAGTGGAGCCCGTCCAGCCACACACGCCGGCCGCCGTGACAGCAGCACCCGAGGTTTCGGCCGGCCCGGCCGCAGGTGACATGGACAACCGCCCCACCCTGGGCGGCACCATCACGGGCCTGGTCAACCGGGTCCTGGCCAAGCCTCCCGTACGCAAGATTGCCCGGGACCTCGGCATCGACCTTGCGGACGTGGTGGCCACCGGTTCACGGGGCGAGGTGACCCGCGAGGACCTGGTCAGCTACCAGGCCCAGCGCGACGCAGAGCTGGACAAGGCGGACGGCTTCTGGGGCAAAGCGGGCAAGCCGCAGGACCAGCGGATTGAACGGATTCCGGTCAAGGGCGTCCGCAAGGCCACGGCCAAGGCGATGGTGGAATCCGCGTTCTCCGCGCCGCACGTCAGCATCTTTGTGGACGTGGACGCCAGCCGCACCATGGAGTTCGTCAAGCGGCTCAAGGCATCCCGGGATTTCGAGGGCATCAGGGTCTCCCCGCTGCTCATCCTGGCCAAGGCCGTCATCTGGGCTGCCGCGCGCAACCCCAGCGTCAACGCCACCTGGGTGGACAACGCGGACGGGGCTGACGCCGCGGAAATCCACGTCAAGCACTACATGAACCTGGGCATCGCGGCTGCCACGCCGCGGGGCCTGATGGTGCCGAACATCAAGAACGCACAGGACCTGTCCCTGAAGGAGCTGGCGCTGGCGCTGAATAACCTGGCCACCACCGCCAGGGCCGGAAAAACCCAGCCCGCCGAGATGCAGGGCGGCACGCTGACCATCACGAACATCGGCGCCCTGGGCATCGACACGGGAACGCCCATCATCAACCCGGGCGAGGTGGCCATCGTTGCCTTTGGCACCATCAAGCAGAAACCCTGGGTCCTTGACGGTGAAGTGATCCCGCGCTGGATCACCACGCTTGGCGGCTCGTTCGACCACCGCGTTGTGGACGGTGACCTCTCCGCCCGCTTCATGGCGGACGTCGCCGCCATCCTGGAAGAGCCTGCGCTCCTCCTTGACTGACGGCGTGGGCATCAGCGCCGGCACCATCCGGGCGAAGAACAGGACCGCCCGGTGGCTGACGGAGACGTTTCAGCCTCCCGTGGTGGTGAGCATCCAGCTGCTGGTCAGTCCGCTGACCGAGGGCGGTTTTCCGGCCACCATGGCGTACGGCGCGTTGGCGGCCCTGTTTGTCTGCGTGCTTCCGCTGCTTCTGCTGCTGGTCCTGGTCCGGCTGGGAAAGGTTACCGACCATCATGTCAGTAACCGGAAGCAGCGGGCTCCTGTCCTGCTGATGGCCCTGGCATCGATCCTTGTAGGGCTGGTGGTCCTGGAGGCTGTTGGCGCGCCCCGGAGCGTTGTTGCCATGGTCCTTGCGGTGGTTGGCGGAGTCGTGGTGCTGGCCGGAGTGAGCCCGTTCTGGAAGATCAGCGGGCACGCTGCCGCCATCTCCTGCTCGACCGTCATCGCCGTGCTGATGCTCGGGGCGGCCTGGACTCCGTTGCTTCTCCTGATCCCGGCCGTCGGCTGGTCCCGTGTGGTACTGCGGGCCCATTCGGTGGCACAGGTGGTGACGGGGTCACTCTTCGGCGGAGTGGTGATGGCAGGCATCTGGTGGATCCTGCAGGGCCTGATGGTGGCCTAGGCAGTACAAGTCCCGGCCGGGCAGGCCCTAGAACGAGGAATACGGGTACGCCGAAAACATCTCGATGGTGGCCGGATCTGCGGTAGTTCCCAGGACCACGGCCGCGGCCGTCATGAGGACGCCCATAGCAGCGGCCATGCCGGCCCACGCCGTGAAGAGCTTCCAGTCTTCGCGCAGCACGCTTCCCACGGTTTCGGGAAGCTGCAGCCCGGGCGTGATGAGGTTCGGCGCGGAGTCCACACTGCCGTCATCCAGCAGTGCCACGACGGTGCCATTGCTGCGGTCAACCCGCATGGAGCAGATGTGGTTGCCGTGGCGGGCCAGGAGGATGTCGTGGCCTACGAGCTGCCGGCGCTGGAGAGTGATCAAGATATGCCCCTCGATAGTGGTTGCTGGGTGCCGCACCATTGGGGGCCTATTCAATTTTATCGTTGCGCTAACGGCTGAACCCGGGTATCGGGCGTGAAACCAGACACCCCCCGCAGCGACTTTCGCCACCCGGGGGAGTGTCCGGGGTTACTGCTAGTCGGCGTCGTACGTGTTCGCGATGTAGACGTCGCAGGGCGCGTTGTGCGCCACGCTGTTGGCCACGCTGCCCAGGACGCGGCCTATGCCCTGCATCCTGCGGTTGCCCACAACGATGATGCGGGCTTCCATCCGGACCGCTTCCTTGATGAGGGCATCCGCCGGCCGGCCGCGGGCTGCGGAATACGTGACCTTGACGCCGCCACCGAGGGACTCCGCCACGGTACGGGCCACGTGTTCGGCCGCGTCGGCGTCTGAGACGATCCACTGGTCGCTGCCGCTGCCGAAGATCTCGGTGCGGTCGCTGTCGAAGGCCGACACAACGTGGAGTGATGCGTCCAAGGCAGCGGCGAGGTCGCGTGCGGACTCGGCTGCCTTCTTCGCTGTTCCGCTGCCGTCAACCCCTACAACGATGATTCCGCTCATGTGATGCTCCTTTGCTTCGTTTATGCGGCACTGGTCAGGCCAACGCTACAGCGCAGCTATGGCTTCCTGAAGCACAGGCGCCAGGCGGCGGACACCCTCGGCGATGGCTTCGGGAGGCACGGCGCTGAAGGCGAGTCGCAGTTTGTTGGACGGTTCGTCCGACGGCGTGAAGGCGGCGCCGGGGATAAATACCACGCCGGCGTCGATGGCCTTGTGCAGCAGCGGGTAGGTGTCCACGCCTTCCGGCAGCGTCACCCAGACAAAAAAGCCGCCCTCCGGGCTGGTCCACGTGGCCCCTGCGGGCATGTGTTCCTGCAACGCAGCCAGCATCGCCGCGCACCGCTCGGCGTACAGGCCGCGGTAGGTCTCGATCTGGCCCCTCCAGTCGTACTCACGAAGGTAGGCGGAGACCAGCATCTGGTTCAGGGCGGGCGGGCACAGCGTCACAGACTCGGCTGCAAGGTAGTAGCGCCGCTGCAGGTGTTCCGGCACCAGCGCCCACCCGATGCGCAGGCCGGGCGCGAAGATCTTCGAGAACGAACCCATGTAGATGACGTCCCCGGGATTGTCGGCCCGGAGCGGGGCCAAGTGCTCGCCGGAGTAGCGCAGCAGACCGTAGGGGTTGTCTTCGAGGATCAGAATATTCGCAGTGCGGCATATATCCACCACCTGCTGCCGGCGCTCTTTGGCGAGGGTGGTCCCTGACGGGTTGTTGAAGTTCGGGATGGTGTAAAGGAACTTGATGTTCTTGCCGGCCAGTTGAAGCGCCGCGATCCGCGCCTCCAGGAGATCGGGGACCAGGCCGGATTCATCCATGTCCACCGTTTCCACCTGCACCTGGTATGCCTCGAATGTGTTGAGGGCACCCACGTAGGTAGGGTCTTCCACGAGCACCACGTCGCCGGGATTGCAGAACAATTTGGTGGCAACATCCTGGGCCGACTGTGAACCGGCGGTGATCACCACGTTCTGCGGCAGGGCGTCGAGGATACCTTCAGCGGCCATCACCTCGCAGATCTGGGTGCGCAGTTCTTCGGTCCCCTGTCCGGCGCCATACTGCAGCGCCGTGAGGCCGTCCTCGGCAATGATTTTGGCGGCGGTGGCCGCAAGCCGGTCCAGCGGAAGCGACTGCAGGTACGGACTGCCGCCCGCAAGGGAGACCAGGCCGGGCCGCATGGAAATATCGAAAACGTCCCGCACCGCCGACTGCCGGATGTTCGCGGCACGCTCCGAGAACAGGTCCTCATGCCGGTGCGCTGACGTTGCAGCCCGTTCAATCGCATCTATGGCTTCCGCTGGCAGCGTCCCTGCTGCATCAAGTGTTTCGTGGCTCACACCCACAGGATACAGCCGGATGTTGCTCCAAAAGCAACACTTGTTGTCAACCCGCTTACGACAGGTTGCTGGGCGGGTGGCTAGTCCTGCCTCAGTGCTTCTTTCAGCGGCTGCCCGTTGACGTAGATTTCAGCCCGGATTGCGCCCACGGCCGCAACCGCTGTCTGCGTCAGCTGCGCCTCAACCCGCGGGATGTCGCACACCCCGCCAAGGCTCAACGCGCCGGCCAGGTACACGGTGACCGTCGTTCCATCGAAAGAGCCGGAGAGGAACTTCAGCCCGGAGTCCGCCAAGGCGTTGTACATCTCCCGGCCCTGTCCCGCCCCGGGGCCAAGCATTCCCGCTCCACCCGTTCCCCGCAGAAGCGCACCTATGGCGGCCGGCAGCGGATCGGAATCGGGGGCTTCACCCTCCATGCCCACCAGGCTGTCATTGCAGCCGAATCGCACGCCGTTGCTGCCGCCGTCGTCCAGGAGCACGTAGTATGCCGTCACTGTGCGCGGCACGGCAGGAATGGTGGCCGGGGCCGGCGCCGGTGGTGCGGGCGCCTGCGTTGCGGGCGCCCGTCCGGCCTCGGGAACGGGCAAGCCCTGCGCGGCTTCCGGCGTTGTGGAAGGGCCGGCCGGCGGTACGCTCTCGGCAGGAGGGAGCGTTTCCGGCTCCGGTCCTGCCGGCGGCTGGTCCTGGGGCTGTGGCGCCGGAGCCGCCGGGGGTGCCGCAGCCGGGGCGCTGCTGCCGGGGGCGGATGGAGGGAAAGCCCCCGCGCCTGGACCTGCAGGCGGTGTGCTAATGCAGGCGCAGAGCAGCAGCGGCAGTGCCAGGCAGGCTTTTGCCGTTAGGCGCAAGCCCGTCCGTCGCCTCCCGGCGCTCCATTCTGCTGCCATGACTGCACCGCGATCCCGTTCCGGTACGTTCCGTGGGTTAACGTTACGGCTGGCATTTCCGGCGGAGTGTGTCCGTGAGGTACCGGTTGGGACAAGAGTTGGTCACGGCAGTACCCGGATGCAGCAGCGCCCGGTACGCGTAGCTGCGTACCGGGCGCCGGCGGGTGTCCCTAGGCTGCGGGAGCGGCGGCAGCAAGGGCATCGAACACGCCCTTGATCTGCTCCACAACCTCGGCGTCATCCTTGGGGTGGATTTCGGCGAACCGGACCATGGACCCGGGAACGGCGAGCTTGACGTCCTCGAGGACCTGGGCGCCGGCGATGCCGGCTGCCTTGCGCGCCTCATCCTGCGCCCACACGCCACCGAACTGGCCAAAGGCAGTGCCGACGACGGCCGTGGGCTTGCCGGCGAGGGCTCCGGCGCCGAAGGGGCGGGACAGCCAGTCGATGGCGTTCTTCAGGGCTGCGGGAACGGTGCCGTTGTGCTCGGGGGTCACCAGGAGGACGGTGTCGGCTTCGCTGGCAGCGGCACGCAGGGCGGCGGCGGCGGCAGGTACCTGGCCTTCGACGTCGATGTCCTCGTTGTAGAAGGGGATGTTGCCCAGGCTGTCGTGGATGACAACCTCCACCTGCTCGGGGGCGTTCAGCTGGATGGCCTCGGCCAGCTTCTGGTTCGTTGACCCGGCGCGCAGGCTGCCGACGAGGGTGAGGACGGTGCTCTTAGTCATGAATACTCCTGGGGTAGGGGCAGCGGGAGGGGCCGCGTGCCGGTTGAAGCTGAGGCTTGTTATGCCTTCACCAGCCTAAACGGACCACGGTCCGCTTATTATTCCCAGGGGCTAGAATGTGGCTGTGAGCTCCATCCCACTGCGGCCGGGAATGACGCCGGCAACGCCCGCCGAGCGCAGTGATGCCGTCCGGAACCGGGAACGCCTGCTGGTGGCTGCCCGTGAACTGATATCGGAATGCGGGGCCGAAGGCCTGACCATGGACCGCCTCGCGGAACGTGCCGGCGTGGGCAAGGGCACAGTGTTCCGGCGCTTCGGCAGCAGGGCCGGGCTCATGCTGACGCTGCTCGACGATTCCGAATCCGCGTTCCAGGCCCGGTTCCTGTTTGGCCCTCCTCCGCTGGGTCCCGGCGCGCCCGGACGTGAGCGGCTGATCGCGTTCGGTTCTGAACGGATCGCCTACGTGGTGGAGTTCGGCGACCTGGTGCTTGCCGCTGAGAACGCCTCGCGGGGCCGGTTTGACGTGCCGGCCGCGGCGCTGTGGCACCGGCACATCGAGGTGCTCCTGCGCGAGGCGGGTTTCGACTCGGACCCCTGGCTCATGGCAGGGTCCCTGAGCGCAACGCTGGATCCGGAGCGGCTCCTCCACCTGGTACGGGACCGCGGCGTGGCACCGGAAAGGCTGGCCGCCTCTTGGGCCGACCTTGTCACAAGGGTGGTCAAAGACGCGTAGATTACGCCGGACCCAGCCGCGGCGTCCAGTCATACGGACTTCACAGAATTATTCATAACAATCTGATACGCGCGGGTAGCTTTCCTGCGGTTGCCCACGTTTTACCTCATGGCTTGTGATAGTTTCCTCAAGAAATGTGACCCGCGACATAGTCCATCAGGACGGCCCTGCCAAGGCTGCGGGACAGCCAGCTACCCGCTGGCACAACACCCGGTAAGGCGGCACAACCCCCGCCAATCCCGGGAAGACGGAAGGATCCTGCGCGTGATTGTTGAACTGTCCCGCACTCCGGCACGCCGGCGGAAGCAAGCGTGCCACTTCAGTCAGCGCGCGGCGGCGAATCCGAAGTAGCGCACACCATGCTCAAGTACCTCGCCAGGCGCGGCATCACCTATTTGGTCATGATCTTCCTGACCACGTCGGCCGGATATTTCCTTGCCGTCAGTACACTCAAACCGGCATTGCTGGAACAGGAGCGCATTCCGCGTCCGACGCCGGAGCAGGTAGCCACTTCCATGCGCCTGAAGGGCCTGGACCCGGAGCTCAGCCCCTGGGAGCGGTACCTTGAGTGGTTGACCGCCATCGTGACCCGGTGGGACTGGGGCAGGAGCCCCAATGGGGCGTTCATCAACGCCGAATTCGGTGACCGGGTGTGGATCTCGACGCGGCTGTTCCTCGCGTCCATCATCCTGACCCTGATCATCGGTGTGGCCCTGGGCGTTTATTCGGCCGCCCGGCAGTACAAGTTCCAGGACCGGGTGATCACGTCCTACAGCTACCTCGCCTACATTGTGCCCGCCCCCATCGCATACTTCCTCGTACAGCTGGGCGCCATCAACATCAACGAAACAGTAGGCCAGCGGATCTTCTTCGTCACCGGCATTTCCACTCCCGGCATGGAACCGGGGTGGGAGCAGTTCGTGGACATGCTGGCGCACTACGCGGTTCCGACCATAGCGATCACGCTGGTCGGCTGGGGTTCCTACCAAATAGCGCAGCGCCAGTACCTTTTGGACAACGTCAACGCCGACTTTGTCCGCACCGCGCGCGCCAAGGGGCTCACCCGCAACCAGGCGATCACCCGGCATGCGCTCCGCGTCTCGTTCATTCCCGTTGCCCAAAGCATCGCCTTCACCATCCCAGCCATCTTTGCCGGCGGCTTCTTCGCGGAGAAAATCTTCGCCTGGCCCGGTGTCGGCTCGTGGAGCATCGATGCCATCTCGCTGCAGGACGTCAACGCGGCCACTGCCACGCTCGCCTACGGTTCCGTCATTTTCGCCCTGGGGGCCATCCTGGCTGATTTTGCCACAACCCTCGTTGACCCCAGAGTGCGGGTGCAGTAGCCATGACCAACCTCAATGCCGTCGACCCCGCTGCCGCTGCGCAGGACGCGCACCTGGAAAACGCCGATGTGGTGATCGGCAAGAACACGATCATCTTCCGCCGCTTCATGCGCAACAAAACCGCCGTGGCGGGCCTCGCCATCTTCCTTGCCCTGACGCTCTTCTCCTTTGTGGGCGGCTACTTCACGCAGTGGGACAAGGAAACCATCGATCCCTTCAACATTGGGATGCCGCCGTCGGCGGAGCATTACCTGGGCACCTCCCAGGCTGGCATCGACCTCTATGCGATGACTGTGGAAGGAACCCGGATCTCCATCCTGATCGGCCTGATCGTGGGCCTGGTGTCGGTCCTCATCGCCGCCGTGTACGGGTGCACCATGGCGTACTTTGGCGGCAAGGTGGACAAGGTGATGCTTTTTGTCCTTGAAGCGCTCATCATGATGCCCGCTCTGCTGGTGGTGGCGGTTGCCACCAGCGGGGGAGGGGAAGGCCTGAAACGGGACCTGCCCTCCTGGCTGCTGCTGATCATCGTCCTGCTGGTCTTCAGCTGGATGGGAACGGCCAGGCTGATCCGTTCGCTGTCCATGTCGCTCATGCAGCGGGACTTCGTCAAGGCAGCCCAGTACATGGGCGTCCCGCCGCGCCGGATCGTGTGGCGGCACCTGGTCCCCAACATCGGCTCCCTGCTGGTTCTGGACATCACCCGCGGTGTCACCGGAGCCATCCTTGCGGAAGTCGCCTTTTCCTTCATCGGCATCGGCATCAAGGTTCCGGACGTCAGCCTCGGCGTGCTGATCGGCGGTGCGACCTCCCAGGTCCAGACGTTCCCCTGGATGTTCTGGGTACCCCTGACGGTGATGTTCCTCCTCACCGGTTCCCTGGCGATGATGAACGACGGCCTGCGGGATGCCTTCGACCCCAGTTCCAGTTCCTCGGGCAAAGCCAGGAAAACCAAAGCCCGGAGAATCAGCGCAGAGACGGCAACCATGAAGAAGAAGGCGTCATGAGCAGCGAAACCACTGCCGGGCCGGCAGAGTCCACCGGGCCGGTTGAGCGGCTGCACATCGCCGGGCTCCACGCGGCAACGGATGCCGTGCTGTCCGTCCGGGACCTCAACGTCCGCTTCAACACCGAAAACGGCGTGGTGCATGCCGTCCGCGGTGTTGACTTTGACCTCCTGCCCGGCAAGACGCTGGGCATCGTGGGGGAGTCCGGCTCGGGAAAATCCGTGACGTCCCTGGCCATCATGGGGCTGCTGCCCGCCACGGCCGAGATTTCCGGCTCCGTGAGGCTTAAGGGCCGCGAACTGCTGGGCCTCAGTGACAAGGCCATGTGCGAATACCGCGGCAACGAGCTGGCCATGGTCTTCCAGGACCCCCTCTCGTCCCTGACGCCCGTCTACACCGTGGGCACCCAGATCACCGAAGCGCTCACCATCCACAACCCCACCATGAGCAGGCAGGCCAAAGAAGCCCGCGCCGTCGAACTCCTGGCCATGGTGGGAATCCCCAGCCCCAAGGACAGGCTGCGAGCCTTCCCGCACGAATTCTCCGGCGGCATGCGCCAGCGCGTGATGATTGCCATTGCCATTGCCAACAATCCGCGGGTCCTCATTGCGGACGAGCCGACGACGGCCCTGGACGTCACCATCCAGGCGCAGGTCCTGGAGGTTCTCCACAGGGCGCAGGAGGAAACGGGCGCCGCCGTCGTCATGATCACGCACGACCTGGGCGTCGTGGCTGGCATGGCCGACGAGATCATGGTGATGTACGCCGGCAAGCCGGTGGAGACCGGCGAGGTTGACGAGATCTACTACAACCCGCGGATGCCGTACACGATGGGGCTGCTGGGCGCGGTTCCCAGGGTGGATGTGGCGGAAAAGACGTCCCTGGTGCCCATTGAGGGTATGCCGCCCAACCTGCTCCACCAGCCCACCGGCTGCTCCTTCGCTCCGCGTTGCCCGCTGGTCTCGGACGCCTGCCTGGCCGGGGAACCGGCTTTGGCCCCGGTGGCGGGAGGGGTCCAGCACCGGGCCGCGTGCATCAAGGCGGAATCGCTCGGGAGCGCAGACGTAGACGTGCAGGACGTGTTTGCCGCCCCGCCGGTTCCGGTGTCGCGCTTCGACTCCATCCCCCGGACCGAACGCTCAACCGTGCTGCAGCTCAAGGATGTCCGCAAGCACTTCCCGCTGACCAGGGGTGCTTTGTTCAAGCGCCGCATCGGCACCGTCAAGGCCGTGGACGGCCTGAGCTTTGATATCCGCGAGGGTGAATGCTTTTCCATCGTGGGGGAGTCCGGCTCGGGAAAGACCACCACCCTCCTGGAAATCATGGAGTTCCACAAGGATCAGGACGGCGAGGTGGTGATCGGCGGGATCAGCAACAAGCAGGCCGTCGATGCCAAAACCAAGGGCGCGATGCGGCGGGAACTGCAAATGGTGTTCCAGGACCCCACCGGGGCGCTGGACCCCCGGTTCACGGTCTACGAGGTGCTCGCCGAGCCGCTCCAGAACGTGGGCATGGACAGGCCGGCCATCAGGAAGCGCATCATGGAACTGATGAAGCTCGTGGGACTGCAGCCGGACCACGTCAACCGCTTCCCCAACCAGTTCTCCGGCGGGCAGCGGCAGCGGATCGGGATAGCCCGGGCGCTTGCCGTCAACCCCAAGCTGGTGGTGCTGGACGAGCCCGTCTCCGCCCTCGACGTTTCCGTCCAGGCAGGCGTCATCAACCTCCTGGACAAGCTCCGCGCCGAGCTGGGCCTGAGCTACCTCCTGGTGGCCCACGATCTTTCGGTGGTCCGGCACATCTCCAACCGGGTAGCCGTCATGTACCTGGGCAAGATCGTGGAAATCGGCGAGGTGGACCGGGTTTTCGACAACCCGCGCCACCCGTACACCCGGGCCCTCCTGTCCGCCATCCCGGTGCCCGATCCCCAGCTGGAGCGCACCCGCGAACGCATCATCCTCCAGGGCGACCTGCCCTCGCCCCTGGATGCGCCGAAAGGCTGCAACTTCGCCACGCGGTGTCCCGTCTTCGCTGCACTTCCGCCGGCGAAGCAGGAAAAGTGCCTCACATTGGAGCCGCCGCTGGAACCCGTCGCACCATCGGCGGCCACGCAGGCCCTGGAAGCGGCTCCTGTACCCTCTCCGGACCAGCGCTTTGCCTGCTTTTTCCCGGACGGGGAATTGGACGAAGACATGCTGGTGGTCCACGAACCGGCGGACCACCATGCGCCCTAGGATTATCCGACCCATCACAAGCACCACCACTAGCAACAACGAAGGGAAAACCATGAGGAATCTGACCAGGATCGGCGGAGCCGCAGCCATTGCTGCAACTCTGGCGCTGACGGCCTGTGGCGGTGGTGGCGGTGCCACCGGGCCCGAGACGGCCAAAGGCCAGGAGGCAGGCAGCGACCTGTCCAAGCTCATCAGCATCAACGAGAAGCCGGCAGCCGATCTTGAGCAGGGCGGAAAGGTCACGCTCCCGCTGGGAAGCATCGGCCCGGACTTCAACGGTTTTTCCAACAACGGCAACAGCTCGGATAACTCCGCAATGATGGCACCGATCAACCCGGTGGCTGTGAGCGGCGGCGGCATCGGCGGCTGCTGGAAGGTGGACTTCCTCGGCAAGGCGACGCCGAACCCGGACTTCTGTGAGTCCGTGGACAGCGAGATGGTGGACGGCAAGCAGACCATCACCATCAAGGTCAACGAGAAGGCAACGTATAACGACGGCACGCCCATCGACATCAAGGCCTTCCAGAACACCTGGAACATCCTGAAGAGCCCTGATGCGGGCTACGACATCGTTAGCTCCGGTGCCTACGAATTCGTGGAGTCTGTGGAAGCCGGCAGCAGCGACAAGGAAGTCATCGTCAAGATGACCCAGCCGGTGTATCCGGTGGAGGACCTCTTCTTCGGCCTGATCCACCCTGCCGTGAACTCACCCCAGATCTTCAACGAAGGCTTTGTGGGCAACATGCATCCTGAATGGATGGCCGGCCCGTTCAAGGTGGACCAGTACGATGCCGCCGCCAAGACCGTGACGCTGGTCCCCAACGAGAAATGGTGGGGCAACAAGCCGGTGCTGGAGAGCGTGACCTTCCGCCAGCTGGAAACCAGCGCCCAGATTGCCGCCTTCAAAAACGGCGAAATCGACGCCATGTCCGCCAACACCATCGCGCTCTACAAGCAGCTTGAGGGCACCAGCAACTCCGAGGTCCGCCGCGGCCAGCGCCTCTTCGCCGGCGGCATGAACATCAATGCGCAGCGGGTCACCGACGTTGCCGTCCGCAAGGCCATCTTCGCCGCCGTGGACCGTGAAGCCCTCCGCAAGGTCCGCTTCAACGGCCTGAACTGGGAAGAGCCCAGCTCCGGCTCCATGATGCTCCTGCCCTTCTCGGAGTACTACCAGGACAACTACCCGGTCAAGGAAACGGGCCCGGAAGCCGCCAAGAAGGTCCTGACCGACGCCGGCTACACCGAGAACGCCAACGGCATCATGGAGAAGGACGGCAAGCCCGCAGCCTTCAAGATCAGCAATTTCGGTGACGATCCCACCACTCTCGCCTTCACCCAGACCCTGCAGAAGCAGCTTCAGGCCGGCGGCATGGACGTGGGCATTGACCAGCGCGCCTCCGCCGACTTCGGAAAGGTCATCGGCGCCCGCGAATTCGACATGAGCGTCTCCGGCTACACGGTTGGCGCGGACGCCACGTCGGCGGTCAAGCAGTACTACGACTCCAAGACCAACGAAAACGGCCTCGGTGACGCAGAACTGGACAAGAAGATCGCCGACCTCGCCTCCATCGAGGACAACGCGGAGCGCAACAAGGCGGCCATGGAGGTTGAGAAGGAGCACATGGCCAAGTACTTCTCCATGGGCGTGGTCATGAACGGCCCGCAGATCTCCTTCGTCCGCACCGGCCTGGCCAATTACGGCCCGTCCCTGTTCCAGAGCCTGTCCCAGGTTCCGGACTGGACCACGCTGGGCTGGGAAAAGAAGTAGGCTTCCAGCCGCACTGACGCAAAGGCCGGCATCCCTGAAAGCCAGGGGTGCCGGCCTTCGCCGTACCCCGAAACCCCCGGACGCTCTCTCACCTTTCGCCGGTTTTTCGTCGACGCTCTCGCATTTATTTCCGATTTTTCCCGGACGCTCCCTCGCTGCTGCGGAGTAGCGTAGTCCCATGACCGGGACTGAAGCTGCACCGCGAACCATCCGTACCGCCGTCGTTGGATATGGCCTGGCAGGGAGCGTCTTCCATGCGCCGCTGATCGCGTCGGACGGCAGTTACTCCCTGGACATTATCGCCACGTCCGACGGCGGCAGGCAGGCGGCTGCCACGGCCCGCTTTCCCCGGGTGAAGACAGTGCCTGACGGTCCGGCCGTGCTGAAGCGCGCTGATGACCTGGACCTCGTAGTGCTGGCAACACCCCCGGCCACCCATTACCCGTTGGCCAAAGCCGCCCTGGAGGCAGGGCTGGACGTGGTGGTGGACAAGCCGTTCGCGGTCACCAGCGCCGAGGGCCGGGAACTGGTTGAGCTCGCCGGGGAACTTGACAGGGTGTTGACGGTCTTCCAGAACCGCAGGTGGGACGGCGATTACCTGACCCTGCGCAAGCTGCTGGCGGTGGAGGCTGTGGGTACCGTGACGAGGTTCGAGTCGCGTTTTGAGCGCTGGTCCCCGATTATCGCCAAAGCCTGGAAGGCACGCGCCACGGCGACCGAGGGGGGCGGTGCGCTGTACGATCTGGGCAGCCACCTGATCGACCAGGCCCTCCAGCTTTTCGGCCCGGCATCAGTGGTCCATGCGGAATTGCGGGCGCGGAGGTCGGACGAACGCGCTGAGGACGACGTGTTCCTGGTGCTGAGGCACGAGACCGGGGTGCTGAGCCACCTCACGATGAACATGCTGTGCGCCCAGCAGGCCCCGCGGTTCCGCGTCCTCGGTTCCGTCGGAGGCTATACCAAGCACGGTGTGGACCCCCAGGAACCCTACATCGTGGCCGGCGGCAGCCCGCTGGACGAGGAGTACGGCGTCGAAGCGCCGGAATGGGCAGGGCTCCTGGGCCGTGATGGCCACCTGGACGCCCTGCCCACCGAGCGCGGCGCCTATCCCGAGTTCTACCGGCTCCTCGCGGACAAAATCCTCGACGGCGGCGTGGACTCCAGCCTGCCCCTCCCCGTAAACCCGGAGGATGCCGTCGAAACCCTCAAACTCATAGAAAAGGCACGCGAACTCTCTGCGGCAAGGTCTTAAACCGAAACGCTGGACGACGGACATCCGGCAGCGTGCGTCAAAGCGACGAAGGAGCAGCACGCAGAGGATGTGTGTCGTCCAGCGCAGCGGGACGGGGAGGACTAGGCCGAGACTAGTTCGTGCCAGTCCGTTACGAGCGGCAGGTTGTGGGCCTCGGACACGGAGTGGTGCGCCACGTGGCCGGCGGCGATGTTGAGCCCTGCGGCCAGGGCGGGATCCCGGTCGAAGGCGGCCTTGACGCCCAGGTTGGCCAGGGCGACTGCGTAGCGCAGGGTGACGTTGGTCAGCGCGTAGGTGGAGGTGTTGGGCACGGCGCCGGGCATGTTGGCCACGCAGTAGAAGATGGTGTTGTGGACCTTGTAGGTGGGTTCCTGGTGCGTGGTGGGGTGGGTGTCCTCGAAGCAGCCGCCCTGGTCCACGGCGATGTCCACCAGGACCGAGCCGGGCTTCATGCGGGCCACGAGGTCGTTGGTGACCAGCTTGGGCGCCTTGGCACCGGGAATCAGGACGGAGCCGATCACCAGGTCGGCGTCCACCACGGACTTTTCGATCTCGTACTTGTTCGAGGCCACGGTCTTGAGCCGGCCCTGGTACTGGGCGTCCAGTTCGCGCAGCCGGTGGATGTTGATGTCCATGATGGTGACGTCGGCGCCGAGGCCCAGGGCCATGGCCGCCGCGTTGGTGCCGGCAACGCCTGCACCGAGGACAACCACCTTGGCGGGGCGGACGCCGGGTACGCCGCCCAGCAGGATGCCCTTGCCGCCGGCGGGGGCCATCAGCGAGGAGGCGCCCACCTGGACGGAGAGCCGGCCGGCCACCTCGGACATGGGGGCGAGGAGCGGCAGGCTCCGGCCTTCCTGGACGGTTTCGTACGCGATGGCGGTGACGCCGGAGTTGATGAGCTCCCGGGTCAGTTCGGGCTCGGCCGCGAGGTGGAGGTAGGTGAAGAGGATCAGGCCCTTGCGGAACCGGTGGTACTCGGCCTTGATGGGTTCCTTGACCTTCATCACCATGTCCGCGCGGGCCCAGACGTCGTCCGCCTCGTTCACGATCTCGGCGCCGGCGATCGAGTATTCCTCGTCCGTGATGCCTGAGCCCAACCCTGCACCCCGCTCCACGAGGACGGTGTGGCCGTGGGTGCGGAACTCGTGAACACCGGCGGCGGTGATGGCCACCCGGAATTCGTTGTTCTTGATTTCTTTGGGGACGCCGATGATCATCGTGGGCTCCAGGTTCTCGGCCGGATCGGCCGGAAAGTGCGGGAAGGATTCTGTATTTCCACGATAAATCCGGTTGTGAGCCAGCCGACATGGCTGCAGTGCGGGACCCTGAAGGGAACCGCGTGATTCCGCGGTTTTTGCTGGGGTGGGATCGACATTTGTCGAGTCGCGGAGCGTCAGGTGTCGCCTCCTGTCCGTTCGGCTCCGCAGCTTCCCAGGCAGTACTGTTGGCCCATGCAGCAGCAGGGTGTGGAGCAGCTCGTGGAGCAGGTGGCGCAGAAGCTGGGCCGCGGGCTTTCGCTGGAGGACCTGGACGGTGTGCTGCTCGCCTACAGCTCCAACCAGTCCCACGCTGACCGTGTGCGTGTGAACTTTCTGCTGAGCAAGAAGGTGCCGGCGGACGTGAGCGCGTGGCAGCTCTCGCACGGCATCGCAACGGCCGTCCGGCCTGTGGTGGTCCCCGCCAACGAGGACCTGGGCATGCTGGGCCGGGTGTGCGTTCCATTGATGGTGCGCGGCTTCCGCGTGGGGTACCTGTGGGTGCAGCAGGACAGCGTGGAGGAAAGCCCGACGGCGATCCTCACCCAGCTGCCGGGAGTTAACCATGAACTGGAGATGCTGTCCGGGCTGCTGCTCGATTCCAACACCGCCGAATCCGAGTACCGGCGCGCTCGCGAGCGTGAGTTCCTGGCAGCCTGCGCCGGCGAACCGAACGCGGTGGCCGCCGTGGCCGGGTGGAAGGAAGTCCAGGGCCGGGGGCCGTGGCAGGTGGTCACGGTGCTGGACGCGGACGGCTGGGCGGCCGGGCCGGATCCGATTGCTTCCACGCTGATCCACCGCTCAACTGCCCTGCAGGCCACCGTGGGGGTGGACGCCGTACTGTTCAGTGCAGGAACCGAAACGCATTCGGTGGTGTTGTTCCGCGAATCGACGGGGCGGGCAAACCATGCCCAGGTCCTGGTGCACTACCAGCTGGAGCTGGCCAAACGGTCGGGCCGGCCCGTCCACCGCATCATTCTGGGCATTAGTGAAGGCTTCGGGCGCACCCGCCAGCTGGCCGAGGCGTACCGGCAGTCAAAGATGGCGGCGCAGGCTGCGGCGGTGGACCCGCAGCTGGGAGAACTGGTGGATTGCCGGGCCACGGGGGTTTACCAGTTGCTGGCCTCGGCGGGGGGAGGGGTTGGCGCCTGGGCAGACTCAGGCTCCGTCTACTTCCGGATGCTGGAGGACCACGACCGCAACGGCGAACTGATTCCGGTCCTGGAGCTCCTGTATGACAACGACGGGTCAGTCCAGGATGTGGCCGCCAAGCTACACCTGCACCGCAGCAGCATCTACAACCGGCTGGGCAGGATCCGCCAGCTCCTGGGTGTGGACCCGCTCAAGGGGCTGCCCCGCCTGGAGCTTCATGCCGCGTTGAAGATGCGCCGCTGGTCGGCCCGCCCCAGGATCTAGCCTTCCCGAACCTCCTGGTCCGGGGCTTCCTGGCCGCCGGCCTTCTTCCGGGCATCCTTCTTCTGCTGCTCCACTTTCTGCCGCTCCAGCCAGGCCAGGATGGCGGCCAGGGGAATGCGCCGGTGGCTGCCCCGGTACTCCACCGGGATCTCGCCGCGGTCCGTCATGTTCCGCAGGTAGGTGTGCGAAATTCCGGCGAGCTCTGCGGCTTTGGACGTTGTCAGCATTTCCTCGACGCTGCTGACGGTCACCGCTTCGCCGCGGCTGAACCGGTGGAGGAGATCGACGACGGCGTCCCTCGCCAGGGGCGGCAGCCGGTGGACAGTGCCATCCACAAAAACGGTGATGTCATCGCTGCCCGCGAGTGCCTGGTTTAGCTTGTGGGCATCTTCCGGGGGAAGGGCGCCTGTCATCCGGGGAGCTATCAGTGCCATCATTTCAGCCTACCCGGGCCCTGCGGCCGCGGGAGGTATGCTCGGCTGATGGTATTGAGTGGCGGCCGCGACGTGGAATACAACGGCCTGCAGGGCCGGCTGTACGCTTCCGCCGGGCCTGCGGGCGCTGCGCCGCGGACCGGTGCGAGGCCCGCCTACGTGCTGCTCCATGGCATCGGGGTCTCCCACCGCTACCTTGCCCGGCTGCACCTGGAACTGGCCAAGGGCGCGGACGTCTACTCCTTCGACCTGCCGGGATTTGGTGCGTCGACGCGTCCCCGGCGGCAGCTGCAGGTGGCTGACTTCGCCGCGTTCGTGAGCGGCGTCCTCACTGAAGCAGGGGTCCGGAGTGTTGTGCCGGTGGGCCATTCGATGGGCGCCCAGTTCGCGGTGGAGATGGCACTTCAGGCACCGGACCTGGTGGCCGGGGCAGTCCTGATGGGCCCCGTGGTGGACACAGCCCGGAAGTCGGTGGCTGCGCAGGCGCTGGCGCTCACCCGCGACGCACTGTTCAGTGAATCGCTGATTTCCAACATCATCGTGTTCGGTGACTATTTCCGCGCAGGCCCGCGGTGGTACCTGACGGAGCTGCCGGTGATGATGGAGTACCCGCTGGAGGAGAAACTGGCCGCGGTCCACCAGCCGGTGCTGGTGCTGCGCGGCGGCAAGGACCCCATCGCCCGCCGCCCGTGGTGTGACACGCTGGCTGCGGCCGCTCCACAGGGCACGGTGGCGGAGATTCCGGGGCAGGGCCACGTCGTCCAGTACACCGCGCCGGAGACCGCCGCCGAAACAATCAGCGGCTGGGTCCGGGCGGTGGACGGGTTCGGCGTCACGGCCTGATGGCCGCGCTGGCGGTTTAGAGCCCGAGTTCTTCCAGGACCGGCAGTTTCTCCCGGACCCAGGCCCGGGCCTCGGTGGCGCTCGGTGCGGACAGCGCCAGCTTGGCCAGCTGCTGAGCCTCGGAAAGCGTCACCGTCTTCAGGACCGCGGCGACGGCCGCGAGGGAACGGGCGGTCATGGACAGGGTGGCCACGCCCAACCCGGTAAGGACGACGGCGAGGGCGGGGTCGGCCGCGGCCTCACCACAGACGCCCACGGGTTTGTTGTTGCCTTCCGCACGGGACCCTTCAACGGTCAGCCCCACCAGGCGCAGGACGGCAGGCTGCCACGGCGTGTTCAGGTTGGCGAGGGGGCCAAGCTGGCGGTCCGCCGCCATGGCGTACTGCGTGAGGTCGTTGGTGCCCAGGCTGGCGAAGCCCACTTCCCGGAGGATCGCTTCCGCGGTCAGGGCTGCGGAGGGAACCTCCACCATCACCCCGGGAGTCTTGATGCCGGCGTCCGCGCACATCGAGGCGAAGCGCGCGGCTTCCTCGGCGGTGGAGATCATGGGTGCCATCACCCACACGTCCGCCTCGGACTGCTTCTCCGCCAATGCGATCGCTTCCAGCTGGCGGTCCAGCACGCCGGGCGTGGTGAAGTCCGTGCGGTAGCCGCGGACACCCAGGGCAGGGTTGGGCTCCGTGGAGTCGGTCAGGAACGGCAGCGGCTTGTCCGCGCCGGCGTCGAGCGTGCGCAGGACCACTTTCTTGCCCGGGAAGGCATCAAAGACCTTCTTGTAGGCGAGGGCCTGCTCTTCAACGCTGGGTTCGGTGTCCCGTTCCAGGAAGCAGAACTCGGTGCGGAACAGCCCCACGCCCTGGGCGCCAAGTTTGGCGGCCGCCTCGGCATCCTTGCCGCCGCCCACGTTGGCGAGCAGCGGGACCAGGTGGCCGTCCGCCGTCGCTCCCGTGCCGCTGAACTCGGCCAGCAGGGAAGCCGTGGCCGCCCAGGCCTCTGCTGCAGCGCGAAGGGGCTCGTCAGGCTCGGAAGTCACAGCCCCGGCTGCGCCGTCCAAGTACACTTCCGTGCCGTCCGGGAGTTCATCCACGCCGACTGCGGCCACAACGGCGGGCAGGCCGAGGGACCGGGCGATGATGGCGGTGTGAGACTGCGGGCCGCCGCCTGCGGTGACAAGGGCCAGGACCTTGTTCGTGTCCAAGGTGGCGGTGTCGGCCGGCGCCAGGTCCTCGGCCACCAGGATGAAGGGGTTGTTGGAGGCCGGGATGCCCGGCGCGGGCACACCGCGCAGTTCGGCGACTATCCGGGCGCGGACGTCCAGGACGTCGGTGGCGCGCTCGGCCATGTAGCCGCCGAGGTTGTGAAGCATTTCGGAAACGGAGGAACCGGACTCCCAGATGGCACGCTCCGCGGACGTCCCGCGGGCAACAAGCTTGGCCGCACCCTTGATTAGCATGGTGTCCTTGGCCATCAGTGCCGTGGCTTCCAGGACCGCCTTGCCGTCACCCGTGGCGTGGGCCGCACGGGCCTTCAGTTCGTCGTGAACGGCCTGGGAGGCCGCTTTCAGTGCTGCGGTAGCTTCCTCTGGCGTGGTGCCTGCCGGGAGCTGTTCGCCGGCGGGAGGTTCGCTGATCGGTTTGGGCATCTGGCGGATGGTGCCGATGACGCGGCCTGGGCTGACGCCTACTCCTGGGAAGTTCTGCACTGAAGGTCCTCATTCTCTGCCGGTAGCCAGGCGCGTCAGGATAACCGGCGCCGTGCCGGGTCCACCAGGGACTGCTACGTCCGGAGGCGGGAAACGTGCCTGAAAAAATTGTATGTGATTCAGTTCATATAGCAATGCTATAGGTGCTAGGGTAGCGGTTATGAGTTTGGATGGCCAGCTTCCCCCCAAGATGCGGCTGCTGCGTGCTGCCGCGGAGCTGCTTGCCAACTCCGGGGGAGCAGCCGTCTCCACCCGCCAGATCACGCAGCTGGCGGGGGTTACAGCTCCCACTCTGTACCACCACTTCGGTGACAAGGAAGGTCTTTTCGACGCCGTCGTCGCCGCGGGATTCGAAGAATATGTCGCGGGCGAAAGGGATTTCGCCCCCTCCGGACAGCCGCTCGAGGATATCCGGAGAATGTGGGACAACCACGTCCAGTTCGGGCTCAACCAGCCGGAGCTGTACCTGGTGATGTTCGGCAACATCCGCCCGGAAAGCCGCCCCGCCATCGTTGCCGATGCCGAGGCGCTGATGGAGGAGATGCTGAACAAGGCAGCGGCGGCGGGCCAGCTGAACGTCCAGCCACGGGAAGCGGCCAGGTCCATCCTGGCGGCCAACGTGGGCGTGACGCTGATGCTGATTGCGGAGCCCGCCAGCGAACGGAACCTCGAACTGTCCACCATGACCCGGGACGCCATGATTTTCGCGGTGTCCGCCGAGCCCGCCAGCGGCACGGCCCCGGGTGACACCGGGAAATCCTCGGTGGTGGTGGCTGCGATCGCCCTGAACGCCGCACTTCAGGCCTCGCACTCAGACCAGCTCTCCAGCTCGGAACTCAAACTCTTCCTCGAATGGCTGCACCGGATCTCCACCAGCCCGGCGTGAGCCAGCACCACTTTGGCGGTACCCCCGTTCCACCAGCAGTACGTCGTCGTAATCAACGGACCATCCTGCGGAGCAGCAGGAATGACGGTTAGGAAATCACATGGCAACAGAGACAGTTGCAAAACCCCGCACCAGCATGCGGGTTGGCGTCCAGAAATTCGGGACGTTCCTGTCCGGAATGATCATGCCCAACATCGGCGCCTTCATCGCCTGGGGCATCATCACGGCCCTCTTCATCGAAAAGGGCTGGCTGCCGGTTCCCCAACTGGGTGGCTTCGGCGAGACGGACGGTGTGAAGAACATCGGCCTTGTGGGGCCGATGATCACGTACCTGCTGCCGCTCCTGATCGGCTACACCGGCGGCAAGATGGTCTATGACGTCCGTGGCGGCGTGGTGGGTGCCATCGGCACCATGGGCGTGATTGTTGGCGCCGGCATCCCGATGTTCATCGGCGCCATGATCATGGGCCCGCTGGGCGGCTGGACCATGAAGAAGATCGACTCGATCTGGGACGGCAAGATCCGCCCCGGCTTCGAGATGCTGGTCAACAACTTCTCCGCCGGTATCTGGGGCGCGCTGCTGGCCATGCTTGGCTTCTACGCGATTGCGCCGGTGGTGTCCGCCTTCAGCGCCGGGGCCGGGAACGTGGTGCAGTTCCTGGTGAACAACGGCCTGCTCCCGTTGACCAGCATCTTTATCGAACCGGCCAAGGTGCTGTTCCTCAACAACGCCATTAACCATGGCGTGCTGACGCCGCTCGGAGTGCAGCAGTCCCTGGAGCAGGGCAAGTCCATCCTGTTCCTGCTGGAGGCCAACCCCGGTCCGGGCCTGGGCATCCTGCTTGCGTACATGTTCTTCGGCCGCGGCGCCGCCAAGGCCTCCGCTCCGGGTGCCGCGATCATCCACTTCTTCGGCGGCATCCACGAAATCTACTTCCCGTACGTGCTGATGCGTCCGCTGCTCATCCTGGCGGCCATTGCCGGCGGCATGACGGGCATCGCCACGCTCGCGATCACCAACTCCGGCCTGGTGGCGCCTGCCGCGCCGGGTTCCATTTTCGCGGTGCTCGCCCAGACCTCCCGGGACAGCTACGTGGGCGTGATCCTGGCGGTCCTGCTTGCCACGGCGGCGTCTTTCCTGGTGGCCTCGGTCATCATGAAGACCACCAAGCACAGCGATGAGGTTGACCTGAATGATGCCACCTCGCGCATGGAGCAGATGAAGGGCAAGAAGAGCTCCGTTGCTTCCACCCTCACGGGTGCCGGCGCAGGTGCTGCCGCCGGCGGCGGCGTGGGCGTGCTCGCCGGACCGGTGCGGAACATCGTGTTCGCGTGCGACGCCGGCATGGGCTCCAGTGCCATGGGCGCCTCGGTGCTGCGGAACAAGATCAAGGCGGCCGGCTTCCCCGACGTCAAGGTCACCAACGCCTCCATCGCCAACCTCAACGACACCTACGACGTGGTGGTTACGCATCAGGACCTGACCGAACGCGCCAAGCCCGCTACTTCAAGCGCCGTGCACTACTCCGTTGACAACTTCATGAACAGCCCCCGCTACGACGAAATCGTGGAGCTGGTCAGGGGGAGCAACACCGGCGGCGCCGCGGCCACCGAAGGGCAGGACGCCGGCGCGGGAACGCCCGGCGGAGCCTCCGCATCCGGCCCCGCAACGGCGGTAGCGGCAGGAACGGCAGCGGGCGGAACCGCTGCCGGCACCGCCGAAACCCAGGCAGCGGGCAGTTCCGAAATCCTCGCCCGCGAGAGCGTGATCCTCACCGGCTCAGCCACCACCAGGGACGCCGCCATTGACGAAGCCGGACGGCTCCTGCTGGCCCGCGGCGCAGTGGATGAAGGCTACATCGCGGCCATGCACGAACGCGAGGAATCGGTGTCCACCTACATGGGCAGCTACCTCGCCATCCCGCACGGGACCAACGCAGCGAAGGACCACATCCGCAAGTCCGCGGTGTCGGTGATCCGCTACCCCGAGGGCATCGACTGGAACGGCAAGCAGGTCAAATTCGTGGTGGGTGTCGCCGGCATCAACAACGAACACCTGCACATCCTGTCCTCCATCGCGAAGGTCTTCACCAACAAGGAACAGGTGGCCCGGCTGGAGGCTGCCACGTCCGAGGACGAAGTCCTGGAGCTCTTCGGAAAGGTCAACGCATAGTGAAGGCAGTACATTTTGGTGCCGGAAACATCGGCCGCGGCTTCGTGGGCCTGCTCCTGCATGACGCCGGCTACGAGGTGGTGTTCGCGGACGTCGCGGACGCCCTGATCGGGCAGCTGGCGGCGGCGGACAGCTACGCGGTCCACGAAGTGGGGGAGAACCCCGCGGTGCGGACGGTCAGCAACTTCCGGGCGCTGAACTCCAACACCCAGGAAGCGGAGCTCGTCAAAGAGATCGCGACGGCGGACATCGTCACCACCGCGGTGGGCCCGCACGTCCTGAAGTTCGTGGCGCCCGTGATCGCCCGGGGCATCGTTGCAAGGGGCGCGGAACTCGCTCCGCTGCAGGTCATGGCCTGCGAGAACGCGATCAACGCCACGGACATCCTGGCCAAGGAAGTGGCTTCCCAGCCGGGGGCCGCCGCCGGGGCGCTGGACGGCAAGGCAGTGTTCGCCAACACTGCGGTGGACCGGATCGTCCCCAACCAGGAAGCCGGCCAGGGCCTGGATGTCACCGTGGAGACGTTCTACGAGTGGGTCATCGACCGGACAGCGTTCCAGGGGGCGGCGCCGGTGATTCCGGGTGCCACCTTCGTGGACGAGCTCTCGCCGTACATTGAGCGGAAGCTGTTCACGGTGAACACCGGGCACGCCTCTGCCGCCTACTTCGGGTTCGAGGCCGGACTGGAAAAGATCTCCGATGCCATGGCGGACCAGGATGTAGCCGAGGACGTCCGGGCGGTGCTGGAGGAGACCAAGCAGCTGCTGGTGTCCAAGCACGGTTTCAGCAACGACGAGCAGGAAGCCTACGTCCAGAAGATCCTGGTCCGGTTCTCCAATCCGTATCTGCCGGACACGGTGAACCGGGTGGGCCGGGCACCCCTGAGGAAACTCAGCAGGCACGAGCGGTTCATCGGGCCCGCCGCCGAGCTCGCCGAACGCGGCGTAGTACCTGAGGCGCTCCTCGGTGCGATCGCCGCGGCGCTGCGCTTCAACGACCCCGCGGACGTCGAGGTGACGGAGCTGGCTGCCATCCTCGCCTCGGCCGGCGCGGCGGACGCAACCGCCAGGATCACGGGCCTGGAGCCCGGCCACCCGCTGTTCAACGCCGTCTCCACCCTGGTGGAGGAGCGGCAGGCAGAGGTGGCGCGCACCCCCGTCTGAGCCAAGGTCCCACTCCACGACGCACTGCACAAGGACGACGCCGGCACTTTCCCAGGTGCCGGCGTCGTCCTGTGTGATGTCCCCCACTTTGGCCCCAATCCGCCCTTCTCATTTTGAAGTTAGCCTTTCCTTACTTATAGGCTCAGCCCTATTAGGCAACAGAGTTGTGACGTATTACCTGAGTGGAGAAAAAACGTGAAGAAGAAGCTGTCGAGCTACCTGGGGGCACTGGCTGCGGGAGCAGCTCTTTTGACCGTGACCGCGTGCGGCGGAAGCGCGACCGCCACGCCCGCTGAGGAAGCCGCCACCATCACCGTGGAGCACGCGCAGGGCAGCACCGCCGACGTGCCGGTCAACCCGGAGAAGGTCTTCACCTTCGACCTTGGTGTGCTGGACACCCTCGACGCGCTGGGCGTGGAGCCTGCAGGCGTTCCCGAAGCGCAGTACCCGGAGGCCCTGTCCAAGTACTCGGACGCCAAGTACACCAAGATCGGCTCGGTCAAGGAACCGGACTTCGAAGCCGTCAGCGCCGGCGACCCGGACCTCATCATCATCTCCGGCCGCACCGCCGGGGCATATGAGGAACTGAGCAAGATCGCCCCCACCATCGACCTGTCCATCGATGCGGCCAACCCGATGGAAAGCTTCAAGACGCAGGCCCAAAAGCTTGGAACCATCTTCGACAAGTCCGCCGAAGTGGAAGAGCAGCTCGCGGCCGTGGACGCCACCGTGTCCGAGACCAAGGCCAAGGCAGCGAATGCCGGCAAGGGCCTCATCGTCCTGACCTCGGGCGGCGAAGTGACCGCCTACGGCGCAGGCTCCCGGTTCGGCATCATCCACGACGTCCTGGGCGTACCGACGGCCGCTGACGTGAAGGTGGACGGCAGCCACGGTGAAGCCATCTCCTTCGAGTACATCAAGCAGGCCAACCCGGACATTCTCTACGTCATCAACCGCGACAGCGCCGTCGGTGCCGAGGCGTCTGCCGCCAACCCCATCCTCGACAACGAACTGGTGCAGTCAACCAACGCCGCCAGGAACAACAAGGTCATCAACCTGGACCCCATGGGCTGGTACGTCATCGGTTACGGGCTGAACAACGTCAAGGCAATGGTTGACGCCGTCGCCGAATCCGTGGCCTAAAGCCCGGCTCCTGAGCTAACACGCCATGACCGCCACCGCCGTGCGCCCCGCCGCGCCGGCAACCCGCAGCCAGGCCCGCCACCATGCGGGCCTGGCTGCGGCCGCAGTTGCCGTTCTTTTCCTCGCCGCCGCCAGCATGTTCGTGGGCGTCAGCGACGTGTCACTTCCGGCACTGCTGGCCGCGGACCCGGCCACGGTGGAGATCTTCTGGGTTTCGCGGGTGCCGCGGACCCTCGCCGTGCTCCTGGCCGGGATGGCCGTTGCCGTTGCCGGGCTGATCATGCAGCTCATGGCCCGCAACCGCTTCGTGGAGCCGTCCACGGTGGGAACGGTCGAGTCCGCCACCCTCGGGATCCTGGTGGTAACAGTTTTTGCGCCTTCCGCTCCCGTGCTGGCCAAAATGCTGGTTGCCAGCGCTTTCGCCATGTTGGGCACGGCGCTGTTCCTGGCCATCCTGCGCCGGCTGCCGGCCCGCAACACCCTGCTCATCCCGCTGGTGGGCATCATGCTGGGCGGGGTCATCGCCGCCGTCACCACATTCTTCGCCTACCGCTACGACCTGCTGCAGACCCTGAGCAACTGGATGATCGGAGATTTCTCCGGCGTCCTCCGCGGACGGTACGAGCTGCTCTGGATCGTCGCCGTCCTGATGCTCGTGGGGCTGCTGGCCGCCGACCGGTTCACCGTGGCCGGCATGGGCCAGGACTTCACCACCAACCTGGGCCTGAACTATGCCCGCACCATGCGCCTGGGACTCGTCATCGTCTCGCTGATCTCCGCCGTCGTGGTCACCACGGTGGGCGCCGTGCCGTTCCTCGGCCTGGTGGTCCCCAACATCGTGTCCCTCATCTTCGGCGACAACCTCCGCCGCGCGGTTCCCTGGACCGCCCTGTTCGGCGCCGCCTTCGTGCTGGTCTGCGACATCATCGGCCGCACCATCCGCTACCCCTACGAGGTCCCCGTGGGAATGGTCATGTCTGTGCTGGGCGCCATCCTCTTCCTCGTCCTGATCCTGAGGAAGCGCAATGCCTGAAGCGCTCGCCACCAAACCCCGCACGGCTCACAGCCCTGTCCCCAAGCCCACGCTCCGAACCCGCATCAGGAACGCCTCGCCGCGCCTGGTCCTGGGGATCCTGCTGGCGCTGACCGCCATCGTCGTCTGCTTCTTCCTGTTCTTCGAACTCAAAGGCAACGTGGGCTACATCCTCCCGCGCCGGGCCATCAAGGTGGCCGCCATGCTGCTGGTGGCCGTGGCTGTGGGCGTGTCCACGCTGCTGTTCCAGACGGTCACCGCCAACCGGATCCTCACGCCGTCCATCATGGGCTTCGATTCCCTGTACATCCTGATCCAGACGGTGCTGGCCTTCACCCTCGGGGCCGCGTCCGTGGTGGCAGCCCCGCCCACCCTTCAGTTCGCCGTCGAAGTGGTCTTGATGGTGGTGTTCAGCGCGCTGCTGTACCGCTGGATGTTCACCGGAGCAACACGTTCCCTGCACCTGCTCCTGCTGGTGGGCGTCATCCTGGGCAGCCTGTTCCGCGGCTTTTCCTCGCTGCTGCAGCGGCTCATGGAGCCCAGCGAAT
The DNA here is from genome assembly GCF_059093025.1 of Arthrobacter sp. 210 2. Lineage (NCBI taxonomy): Bacteria > Bacillati > Actinomycetota > Actinomycetes > Micrococcales > Micrococcaceae > Arthrobacter > Arthrobacter sp. 210 2. Next base: position 60,387 of record NZ_JBNHIE010000003.1, on the reverse strand, counting down.
TCATCATCCTCCAGGACCTGTTTTTCGCATCCTTCAACAACGTTGACCCGGCACTGCTGGGCGTCTCCGCGGGGATCATCGCCGCCGTCTGCGCAGCGGTATGGCGCGGACGGCACACCCTGGACGTCCTGGCGCTCGGCCGGGAGGTGGCCATCAACGTGGGCGTGGACCACCGCCGGGCGGTCATGCTGGTCCTGCTGGGCTGTTCGCTGCTGGTGGCCGTGTCCACCGCGCTGGTGGGGCCGGTGACCTTCTTCGGCCTCCTGGTGGTGAGCCTGGGCTACCAGCTGTGCCGCGGGTTCAGCCACACCTGGCTGCTGCCCATCGTTGTGCTCATCGGCGCCATTGCCCTGGTGGGCGGGCAACTGGTCCTGGAGAAGGTGTTCGGCTTCGGCACCGCCCTGAGCGTTGTCATCGAGTTCACCGGCGGCATCCTGTTTCTCTACCTCCTGCTGAAAGGCTCCCTGAAATGACCATCGCGGTCCGCAACGTCTCCAAGAGCTACGGCGGCCAGGCGGTCCTCGAGGACGTCAGCTGCACCATTCCGCAGGGCGGCATCACGTCGATCATCGGACCCAACGGCGCCGGGAAATCCACGCTCCTCTCGCTCATCAGCCGGCTGCAGCCGCTGGAGGAGGGCGCCGTGTCCGTGGCTGGGCTGGACATCGCCTCCACGGACAGCCGGGAGCTGGCCCGGACCATGGCCATCCTGCGGCAGGAGAACCACCTCACTATGCGCCTCACCGTGCGCGACCTGGTGGCCTTCGGCCGGTTCCCGCACTCAGGCGGCCGGCCCACCGTTGAGGACCTGGCCAAGGTGGAGGAGGCCATCGCCCACCTGGACCTGACACCCATGGCAGACAAGTTCGTGGACGAGCTCTCAGGCGGGCAGCGGCAACGGGCCTTCATCGCCATGGTGCTGGCCCAGGACACCCAGTACCTGCTCCTGGACGAACCGCTGAACAACCTGGACATGAAGCACTCGGTGGAAATGATGCGGCTCCTGCGCCGGCTGGCCGACGACCTGGGCAAGACCATCGTCCTGGTGGTCCACGACATCAACTTCGCGTCCTGCTACTCGGACACCATCCTGGCCATGAAGGACGGCCGGCTGGTCCACCAGGGCAGCCCCCGGCAGATCATGCAGCAGGCCATGCTCCGCGACGTTTACGACATCGACATCCGGATCGAGGAGATCGACGGGAACCGGATCGGCGTCTACTTCGCCTGACGCTCTCCGGCGTCGCTAGGCCTTGGCGGAACCCTTGGCTACGAACAGCGTCTCGGCCTGTTCCAGGGACATGCCGTTGGTCTCCGGCACCTTGAACATCACGAAGAAGAATGACGCCGCAGCGAACAACGCGTACATGGCGTAGGTCAGGGGAAGCGAACCGGCGGCCATTACCGGGAAGCTGAGCGTAATCGCGAAGTTCGCCACCCATTGGGCAGCCGCGGCCAGGCCCAGGGCGCGGGCACGGATCCTCGACGGGAAGATCTCGCCCAGGAGGACCCACACCAGCGGGCCCCACGAGGCGCCGAAGCTGACCACGAACACGTTTGCAGCCACCAGGGCAACGGGTCCCCACGGGCCCGGCAAAGAGATATCGGCACCGCTGCCAGTGGCCGATGCGAAAGCCAGGGCCATGGCACCCAGCGACACAGCCATGCCCACGGAACCTGCCAGCAGGATGGGCCGGCGCCCGATCCGGTCCACGAGGGCGATGGCGACAAGGGTGACCAGGATGTTGGTGACGGACGTGGCCACCGAGATGGTGAGCGAGTCCTGCTCCTGGAAGCCAACGGCCTTCCACAGGGTGGTGGAGTAGTAGAAGATCACGTTGATGCCCACGAACTGCTGCAGCACGGAGAGGATGATGCCCACCCAGACCACTGCCTGCAGGCCGAACGTCCTGCCGCGCAGCGAGCCCTTCTGGCCGGCGAGCTTGTCCTCTTCGATGGCCTCCCGGATTTCACGGATGTGCCGGTCCGTGTCCTCAGCGGGAGCAATCGAGTCAAAGACCTTGCGCGCTTCGTCCTCCTTGCCCAGGAACACCAGGAAGCGCGGCGATTCGGGGAGCGTGAACGCCACCCAGCCATAGACCAGGGCTGGCAGGGCGGCGGCCAGGAACATCCAGCGCCAGGCCTCGATGCCCAGCCAGAACGACTGGCCGGCACCGCCGGCGCTGGTAGCGAACAGGGCGTCGGACAGGAGCGCGGCGAAGATACCGGTGGTGATGGCCAGCTGCTGCAGCGATGCGAGGCGGCCGCGGACCTTGCGCGGCGAAATCTCGGAGATGTAGGCCGGAGCGATCACGGAGGCCAGGCCGATGCCCAGCCCGCCCACCAGGCGCCAGAAAATCAGGTCCCAGACGCTGAAGGCGAACCCGGTCCCCAGGGCGCTGACCAGGAAAAGCAGCGCGCCGAGCTTCATGGCGGGGATGCGCCCGTAGCGGTCGGCCACCTTGCCGGCGAGGTAGGCGCCGCCCGCGCAGCCCAGCAGGGCGATGGCGACGGCGAAGCCTGTGACAGCCTCGGACAGTGCGAATTCATCCTTCATGGCGTCCACAGCACCGTTGACCACGGACGAATCGAAGCCGAAGAGGAATCCGCCCACCGCCCCCGCGAGGGCCAGCCAGATCACCCGCTGCGGTATCCGGGCGGTCGTCTGCTCCTGTGCAGTGGGCATGGTTCTCCCTGGGTCTGGGGGTTTGATGGATGCGGTGCGGACGTCGTCGGCTGCGGTACCGGCCAGAAGGGCCGGCGCACACGCGCTAAACAGTGTGGCACGTCACCGGCCAGGGTTCCACTTGGGACCCTCCAGCCCCACAAGGCAAAACGACGACGGCGGATGGGCCGCCGTCGTCGTCTGTCCTTGGTTGCCGCCCCGGTAAGGGGTGGCGGGCGTCAGTGGGCTGCCACCGGTTCCTTGGCCGCGTTCTGGTCCGTCAGCTTCTTGTTGGGCAGCGCGAAGCTGATGAGGAAGGCGATGCCGGTCAGCGCGGCGGCCGTGAACATGACCACGTCGATGGAATAGGCAAAGCCTTCGGTGATGGGCCGCGTCAGGACGCTGTTGGCGGTGTGCAGCCAGCTGGTGTCGTTGAGGGATTCGTTCGAGGCGCCGTTCTGGAAGAACTCGTAGAGCTTGGCGTTGGCCGGGTCTGCAGCGACGGCGGGGTCCTGGAGGACTGCCAGGTAGGCGGGATCGGTCATGGCGGATTTCATGCTGTCGGCGATCCGGCTGGCCGCCAGGCTGAACAGCAGCGAGATGAACACGGCCGTCCCCACGGCGCCGCCCATGGAGCGGAAGAACGCCGCGGAGGACGTTCCCACGCCCATGTCACGCGGCGGGACCGAGGTCTGCATCGCAAGGGTAAGCGGCTGCATGCAGAAACCCAGGCCCATGCCGAAGAAGACCGCGATGACGCCCGGAACCCACAGTCCGGTATCCACGTGCAGCGACAGTCCCATGACCAGCGCTGCCGCCGTGAGGATGCCGGTCCCCATGATGGGGAAGATCCGGTAGGTGCCCGATGCCGAGATGGTCCGGCCGGCCGTGATGGACCCGGTGAGGATGCCCACGGTGAAGGTGATCATCATGAGGCCGGCCTCGGTGGGCGTGAGTCCCTTCACCAGCTGGAGGTACAGGGGCAGCATGGCAATGGCACCGAACATGCCGATGCCGATGATGAAGTTCAGCAGCGAGGACAGCCCGAAAGTGGTGTTCCGGAAAAGCCGCAGGGGGATCAGGGCATAGTCGCCCGCGCGCTTCTCGGCCAGCAGGAACCAGACGATGCCCGCCACGCCCAGCCCGTAGCAGAGGAAAGAGTTCAGGGATGTCCAGCCCCAGCTGCGGCCCTGCTCGGCCACCAGCAGGAGCGGAACGATCGCCAGGGTGATGGCGGCCGCGCCCCAGTAATCGATCTTCTGCTTGACGTGCTTCGCGGGCAGGTGGAGGAACAGGAAGACTACGGCCAGTGCGGCCAGGCCGATGGGCAGGTTGATGAAGAACACCCAGCGCCAGCCGTCGAAACCCAGGATGTTGGCGGATCCTGCGAACGCGCCGCCCACCACCGGGCCCAGCACCGAGGAGATGCCGAACACGCTCATGAAGTAGCCCTGGTATTTCGCCCGGTCCTTGAGCGAGACGATGTCGCCGATGATGGTCAGCGCCAGTGCCAGCAGTCCGCCGGCGCCCAGGCCCTGGACGCCGCGGGCGAACGCCAGTTCGGTCATGGAGTTGACCGAGCCGGCATAGAGCGAGCCCACCAGGAAGATGGCGATCGCGGTGAGGTACAGGGGCCGGCGGCCAAAGATGTCGCTCAACTTGCCGTACAGCGGCGTGCTGACGGTTGAGGTGATGAGGTACGCGGTGGTGGCCCAGGCCTGGAGTGACAGCCCGTCCAGGTCGTTGGCAATGGTGTAGATGGACGTGGACACGATGGTCTGGTCCAGCGACGCCAGGAACATGCCCAGCATCAGTCCCCCCATCACGGTGACAATCTGGCGCTGCGTCAGCGCTTCTCCGGCGGCGCGCGCCGTGGGGGTTTTGGACATGCAGGACTCCAGGGGAAGGAAGTAGGAAAAGCGTAGGATAGTTGCTTTCAGTAACTATCCTACGCCCGCTTCTTATTCCCCGTCCCGACGAACTTTTTTGGTGGCGCCCCGTCAGCGCTCGACGAGGATGCCGTCAGGGTCGCACCAGATCATGGCTCCGGTCCGGATGGTCACGCTGTCGATCACCACGTCAACGTCCACTTCACCGGCGCTCGCCTTGGCACTCTTCTTCGGGTTGCTGCCCAAGGCTTTCACGCCGAGGTCCATTCCCGCGATCGCTTCACGGTCCCGGATGGCTCCGTTGATAACGACGCCGGCCCAGCCGTTGGCCACGGCGCTTTCGGCAATCATGTCCCCCATTAGGGCTGTCCCCAGCGAGCCGCCGCCGTCCACTACCAGCACGTTGCCGTTGCCCGGTGTGGCCAGGGTGGACTTCACCAGGCCGTTGTCCTGGAAGCAGCGGATGGTCCGGACGGGCCCGCTGAAGTGGGAACGCCCGCCGAGGGACTGGAACTGCAGTGAGACTGATGCCAGTTCGTCGCCGCGCTCGTCGTAGAGGTCGGCGGTGTTGACGGCGGTGCTTTCCGCTGGAGTGGACGCTGCGCTCATGGTTCTCCTCAGTGCTTGGGCTGACGTTGCAGAGTGCTATTCCGCCATCGGACACGGCGGAGTGGTACCGCCCACGATAGTCTGATCCCGTCGCCTATCAGCCGTCCCCGGGGAGCACGTCATGAGCCTGTCAGATACTCCCGCACCGCTGGATCAGGGAGCCGGGGCGCAGGGTACGACGGCGGCGCTCGCCGAGCCGACGCAAAAGGTCACCGCGCGCTGGGTCGCCGGGCTGGTGCTGGTCAACGTGGGCATCAACGCCGCCTTCTTCGGGCCCATAAATATCTTTATCGCCGAGCAGGCCATTGGCATCGACGAAACAAACAAGGAAGCCATCGCCTCCCTCGTACTTGGGTGCGGTGCCGCCGTATCCCTGGTGGCCAATCCGCTCTTCGGGGCGCTGTCTGACCGGACGGTCTCGGGTTTCGGCCGGCGTGCCCCTTGGGTGCTGGCCGGTGCCGTCCTGGCCGCGGCAGCATTGCTGGCGTTGTCCGGGGCCACGGCTGTTGCCCTGATGGTCCTGTTCTGGTGCCTGGTCCAGCTCGGCGCCAACGCGGCCTATGCGGCCATCACCGCCGCCATCCCGGACCGGGTGCCGGTGCTGCAGCGCGGCGGAGTGGGGGGACTTGCGGCCCTGGGTCAAACAGCGGGCATCCTCCTGGGCGCAGTCTTCGGGGCGGTGGTGTCGGGAAACTATATGGTGGGGTACGCCCTGTGTGCTGCCGCCCTGGTGTTCTCGGTGCTGCCGTACTTGTTCCACCGGAATGATCCGCCACTGCCCAGGGAGCTCCGGCCGGCTTTCTCATGGGGCAGTTTCCTGCGCGGCTTCTGGATCAGCCCGGCCCGTCATCCGGACTTCGCGTGGGCATGGCTCACCCGCTTCCTGGTTAACGTCTGCAACCAGCTGACCATTGTGTACCTGATCTTTTTCCTCAGGGACGTCCTCAAGCTTGAGAACCCGGCGCTGGGAGTCCTGATCCTGACCGGCATTTATGCGGCGTTGGTGATGGTTACTGCGGTGATCGCGGGGCCATGGAGCGACCGGCTAGGCCGGCGGAAGCCGTTTGTGATCGGATCCTCAGTCCTCATTGCCCTCGCGGGCCTCACTATGGCGTTTTTCCCGGTCTGGACCGGCGCCCTGGTTGGCGCCGCCATCCTCGGCGTGGGGTTCGGCGCCTACCAGGCCGTTGACTTTGCGCTGCTGACGCAGGTGCTGCCGCAGGCCGCCGACCGCGGCAAGGATATGGGGGTCATTAACGTGGCCGCCTCGCTGCCGCAGGTGTTCGCGACCGGCCTCGCGTTCCTCGCGGTGACGTACTTCGGGGGGTACTTCACGCTGTTCATTACTGCGGCTGTCATGGGCATCCTGGGTGCGGTGTTTGTGGTCAAAATCAAGGGCGTCCGCTAAGCCTCCCGGAGGGGAAGCTAAGCCCGCTGACTAATTACGGCACGCTACTGTGCCGTATAGTTGAACCGGACTGCAGGCGGTTCGGGATGGGGACGCTCCTGGCTGCTGCACCATAGGAACACAACCCCGGAATGCTGATGCCCGAGACCATTTCAGACCATCCGCCCATGGCCGCAAGGCCGTCCGCTCCGCGCCAGCGGCTCCGCTATACCCGCATCCTGGAGTCGGCTGCAGGGTTCGCCCGCAAGGGACTGGACTCGGTGGAACTCTCGGAAGTGGCGGCGAAAGCTGATGTGCCGCTGGGCACCCTTTACCGGTATTTTCCTTCCCCCACCCACCTCATGCTTGCCCTCTACCGCCAGCAGCTCGACGAACTGCAGGCCGGTTCGCGGGGCGCCTCGGCCCGCTTCCGCGGCCGGGCCCTGGCGGGGCTGGTGATGGAAATTTTCCACATGCGCGTCATGCAGCCGGCAGTGGAGCAGTGTCTGAGCCGCGGCGTCTATGTTCAGGACCGCGACACCACTGCGCTGCTGCGCGAGATCGACGCCCTCAGCGAGAAAGTAGTGGCCACCGCATCCGGGGACGCTGTTGCAGCGCGTGTTCTGCTGCTGACCGTCACTGGTCTGGTCCAGTCCGTCCGGAACCGCCGGCTGTCCCTCTTCGAAGCCGAAGAAGACCTCAAAAAGGCCTGCGCACGGCTTTCCCCCGGTGCCCAGGCAGGGTTCACACTCCATCAGACTGCGTAACCGGTCTAGTCCAATCCGGCAATAAGTACGCCATAATGGCGTGACGTACGTCACACTATCGCCTGGATAAACGTTTAGGCGCAGCTTCTGACGGTCAAATCGGCCGATCACCTGCCGAGCGCCTGCCTACCATGGGTCCACCGGAGCAACAGGGAGTGAACATCCCCGACGTTCCCACGGACCCGCCACCCCTGGGTTTCCTGTCGCACCATTTCCATTGCCTTGAGTCCGCCCGGGCTTGGGTCCCCATGTGCCGTGCGCGCACGGCGAGCACCAGGAGACAACGACGTGTCCATTGACGCAGCCACAGTTACTGACAATTCAGCAGCCACCGCCCTGACAGAAGCCGAGATTTTCGACGCCCACAAGGGCGGCAAGCTGTCCATCACCAGCACGGTCCCGCTGTCCAACAAGCGCGACCTCTCCATCGCCTACACCCCGGGCGTGGCCGAAGTCAGCCGCGCCATCCACAAGCAGCCCGAACTTGCCCGCACCCTGACCTGGGCCGAGCGCCTGGTGGTCGTGGTCAGCGACGGCACCGCCGTCCTGGGCCTGGGCAACATCGGCGCCAGCGCCTCCCTGCCCGTTATGGAGGGCAAGTCCGCCCTCTTCAAGACCTTCGGCGACCTCGACTCCATCCCCCTGGTCCTGAACACCAGCGACGTGGACGAGATCGTGGAAACCCTGGTCCGCCTGCGCCCCAGCTTCGGCGCCGTCAACCTCGAGGACATCGCCGCCCCGCGCTGCTTCGAGCTCGAGGAAAAGCTCATCGAAGCCCTGGACTGCCCCGTCATGCACGATGACCAGCACGGCACCGCAGTTGTTGCCCTGGCCGCCTTGACCAACGCCGCCAAAGTCACCGGACGCCCCCTGGAAGGCCTCCGCGTGGTGGTCTCCGGTGCCGGTGCCGCCGGCATCGCCGTCGCGGAGATCCTGCTCGCCGCCGGCATCACCGACGTTGTCCTGCTGGACTCACGCGGCGTCATCAACAGCAGCCGCGCGGACCTTGCCGCGGACACCACCAGCAAAAAGGCCGACATCGCCCTGCGCAGCAACCCCCGCGGCATCACCGGCGGGCCGGCCGAGGCCCTCACGGGCGCCGACGTCTTCATCGGCGTCTCCTCCTCGAAGCTGGACGAGGAGCACCTGGCGCTGATGAACCAGGACTCGATCGTGTTCGCCCTCTCCAACCCGGACCCCGAAGTGCTGCCCGAGGTGGCCGTGAAGTACGCCGCCGTCGTGGCCACCGGCCGCAGCGACTTCCCGAACCAGATCAACAACGTCCTGGCCTTCCCCGGCATCTTCCGGGGTGCGCTGGATGCCGGCGCCCGCCGCATCACCCCGGCCATGAAGCTCGCGGCAGCGCGGGCCATCGCCGACCTTGCGGCGGAGGACCTGTCGGCGGACTACATCGTCCCCAGCCCGCTGGATCCGCGCGTCGCGCCCGCCGTCACCGCGGCTGTTGCGGCCGCGGTGGAAGCGGAGTAAGCGCCCCTTCCAGCCTGGAAAATTACGACGGCGGCGCCTCCTCGCACAGGAGGCGCCGCCGTCGGGCGTTAAGAGGCTTCCCCCTAAACTGGGGACCATGAATTCCGAGACGGCGGTGACCATCCTGTGCGGCCTGGCCATCCTGGTGGGGGTGGCGGGGACGGTTATCCCGGTCCTGCCGGGCAGCATCCTGATCGGCGCCAGCCTGCTGGCGTGGGCCATCTGGGGCGGGGCAGGGACGGCCGGCTGGGTGGTCTTCGCGGTCGCCATGCTGTTCGTGGCAGCAGGCATGGCCGCCAGCGCCGTGCTCACGGGCAGGAAGCTGAAGCAGCACGCCATTCCCAGCCGCAGCATCGTTGTTGCCCTGGTGGCCGGCGTGGCGGGCATGTTCATCATCCCCGTGGTGGGACTCTTCGTCGGCTTTGCCGCCGGCCTGCTGCTCAGCGAAGTCCTCCGCACCCGGAACATCGGCACCGCCGCCACATCCAGCTGGGCAGCCCTCAAAGCCACCGGGCTGGGGATGCTCGCCGAATTTGGACTCGCCTGCCTGGCCGCCAGCACCTGGGTCATCGGGGTGTGGATCGCGGCCGTCAGCGGCTGAGCGCTTGCAGCCCGCCCGGCATCGGCGTAGAACGGGGAGATGACCGAGCCGGCTTCAGCCCGGGACTACGTTCCGGAGTGGATGGAAAGGTACCAGGCCGCCTGGACGAGCAACGAGCCTGATGATATCCGCGCCTTGTTCACGCCGGACGCGCGCTATGAGACCCGGCCTGGCGACCCGCACCCCTGGCTGGGGCACGACGGGATTGTCGAGGGCTGGCTGGCCGCCCGGGACCAGCCCGCGGACTGGACATTCAGCTGGGAATTGCTGGGGAGCGACGGCGATACGGCCTTCGTCCAGGGCGTCACCATCTATTCGGGGGACAATCCTTCATACGACAACCTCTGGGTGGTGCGGTTCGACGGCTCGGGCCGTGCCAGCTCCTTCACCGAATGGTTCATGGAACGGGTCTGACCCCGCCCTCCTCCTTGCGCCGTGTGGGCAGTGCCCCTAGCATTCCTGCATGAGCCAGCCCCGACGGGAGCCCCGGGCGACAAAGCCGTCGCCGCCCGCCGTGGAAACGCGCCCGGCCCCGCCTGAGCCGGCTGCCGGGGCCAGGGAACTGGGCTGGCGCCGGCTCAACATCCTGCTGGCCCTGGCCATCGTGGCTCTACTGGGGTTCGCCGTCCGTTCCCTGGCCCCGGGCGCATTTGCCGGCCTCGAGGGTGCGGCGAGGGACTTCTTCACCCTCTCCATCAGTGTGGTGATCGAGTCCCTGCCGTTCGTCTTCCTGGGCATCCTGGTCTCGGTTCTGGTGCAGGTGTGGCTGCCGCCCGACGTCCTGTACCGCAGGCTTCCCGCGAATCCGGTGCTGCGCCGCCTGGTCCTGTCCTTCCTGGGCATGCTGATGCCGGTGTGCGAATGCGGGAACGTTCCGATGGCCCGCGGGCTCATGCTGAAGGGCCTGAGCGTCGGCGAGTCGATGACGTTCCTGTTCGCGGCGCCCATCCTGAACCCCGTCACCATCATCACCACCCACCAGGCCTTCGGCTGGGATAACGGAATCCTCGCCGGGCGGCTTGCCGGCGGTTTGCTGATCGCCAACCTGGTGGGCTGGCTTTACAGCCGCCGTGGGCCGGCCGGGGTCCTGAAGCCCAGCTTCAAGGAAGCGTGCGCCGTGGAGGTCGGCCGGCACGAGTCCGGGGGCAAGGTGCGGCGCAGCCTGCAGCTGTTCTCGCGGGAAAGCAACGCCATGATGCCGGCCCTGTTCGCCGGTTCCGCCCTGGCGGGGCTGATCCAGGTGGCGGTGCCCAGGGAGGTCCTGGTCAGGCTCGGGAGTGATCCCGTGTGGTCTGTGCTGGCACTGATGGCACTGGCGTTCATCATCTCCATCTGCTCCACGGTGGACGCTTTCTTCATCCTGTCCTTTGGGGCCACGTTCCTGCCCGGGTCGATCGTGGCGTTCCTGGTCCTCGGGCCCATGCTGGACGTCAAGATGCTGGCACTGCTCCGCACCACGTTCACGGCCGCAACCCTGCTGCGCCTGGTGCTGGTAATCGGTACCTGTTCGGCCGTCCTGGGGGTGGTGATGAATCTTGCTGGCTAAGGGCTTTGCGGGCCGGCAGGGCGTCATGCTGAGCCTGACCGGGATCGCCGCCACACTCGGGCTTGCGCTCACCGGAAAACTCGAGCTGTACATCCATCCCCGCTACGTTCCCTTCACCGTGGGCATGGCAGTGCTGGCCGCCGCGGCATCGGTTGCTGCCTTCATCCTTGTGCCGCCGGAGGGCGCGGAGGGCGCCGCAGACGGCCACAGCCATGCCGACGGCGGTGGCCACAGCCACACTCACGGTCACCTGGGTGCGGGGACGGGAAGTCCCGGCCGCCTCCGTGCCGCGGGCAGCCTCCTGGCCGTCCTCGCCGCCGTGGTGGGGCTGCTGGTCCTGCCACCGGCCACCCTGTCCTCCGAGGCCGCCCGGCAACGGGACCTCAACCTCTCAGGCACGCTGGGGCCGGCCATGACCAGCAGGCTCTCGGAGGAGGACCCGTCGTCGTTCGGTGTCAGGGAATGGGCATCCCTGCTCCGGCGCAGCCCCGGGGACGACTACTTCACCGGCAAGACCGCAACCGTCACCGGGTTCGTCACCGCGGCAAAGGACGATCCGCAGAACGTCTTCTACGTCACCCGGTTCGTGGTCACCTGCTGCACCGTGGATGCCCAGCCCGTGGGCGTCCCCGTGTACCGTCCCGGCTGGCAGGAACAGCACGCAGCGGACAGCTGGGTCACGGCAACAGGGGAGTTCACCCGCAACCCGGACGGTGACAGCAAGGTTGAGCTGCTGCTGTCACCGTCCGCGGTCACGGCAACCACGGAACCCGACCGGCCGTACGTCCACTGAGGCGCTTTCTAGAATCCCAGGCCGCCGAGCTTGTCGCCCAGCCCGCCGGGTAGCTTGCCGAGCAGGTCCGCAGGATTGATGCCCAGCTTGGACATGAGCCCCGCGTGCTGGTCGGTGTCCACCTGGTCCGGCAGTTCTGTCTCGGCCTGTGCGGCCTTATCGGTGTCGCCCTGGGACCTGAGGAGCTCGAGGATCTGGGCCTTATCGATGTGCATGGCATTCTCCTTGGATAGTCTAAAACTGCTAAGGGTGCTTACTACCTTCGCCGATAGCGGGCTGTTGAACAAGGCCCAACGGAAGTTTCCGGCCGTTCTTCTGCACACAGCTGCAGCCGCCAACGCCTGGGCATTGTCCCGGTTAGCATGGAAAGATGACCGCCGGGGATACTGCACCGATCTACTGGGACAGGCGCGACCTCACCCCCTTTGGCCATGCCCAGCTGCGCACGCCGGTCCATGACCTTGCGGGGGGAGTGGGAGGCCTGCTCACGGGCGTGCTGGGCGGACGGAACCCGGCACTGCTGTCCGTAGACGGGGACGTCCCGCGCCTGAAGATGCTCCTGCCCAAGCCGGCCAAGGCAGTCCACGAAGCCGTCTTCACCAGCCGGGAACCCGAGCGGCTGATCACGCTGGCCCGCGCCTATCCCGGATGGGCGGGGCTGTGCTACCTGATGGCCGGGCTGCTGGTCTACAAGCACGGCGGGTACCTGCGTGCCTCAGAGCTCCTGCAGCGCGGACTGACCACCAGGAACGAGGACGAAGCGAACCGCTACTCGTCCACGTACCTCACCAGGATCGTCACCCAGATCGAACTGGCCGAACGGGTGGAGATCCCCGTCCTCTTCAGTGAGGAGTCGGTGTTCCTGGCACTGTCCCACTCGTTCCGGGAAACCGGCCGCACGGAGGCGGCGCTGGACGCCCTCACCGGCCTACCGCCGTCGCTCCCCATGGCGCTTGCCCGCTGCTCCATTGCCTTGACGCTGGGCCGCAGCCGCACGGTGATCGACTGGACCGAAGGCCTGCTGAACGCTGATGACCTGTCCGCCGCGCTGCTGCTGGTCCGGGCGCGCGCCCTCCGCATGGAAGGCCGCTATGAGGCGGCCCACCAGGCCATCGCCGAGGTCCTGCGGCGGCGCAAGACGCACCTCGCGCTGCGGAACGACGCCTTGACTGACAGGGCGCTGCTGCTCCTGGAGTCCAGCCGGCGCTCGCTGAATCCCCGTGACTGGGGCCGCCGCCGCCCCGACCCCGAGCCGCAGCGGGAGATCGCGGCGCCCGTTCCCATTCGAAAGGACGAAGAGATGCGCCGGATCTGGGAACAGGACTGGAAGAAGCTCAGCGAGGATTAAACCGCGGATGCAAGCAGTGGCAGGAGCTGCTCGCTGACCAGGACCACCCCCAGGACCACCATGATGATGCCGCTGGCCAGGGTAACAGCCCGGGCCGCACCCGGCCGGCTCTGCAGCAGGGTGCGTGAAAGCAGTGCCACGGCCGTGTAGACGGCGCCTGCCAGCGCAACGAAAGTCATGCCGAGGAGGCCGGACTGGACAGGGACCGGCAGGGAGGCCTCCGCGCTGACGAACTGCGGGATCAGCGCCACGTAGAACAGCAGGCCCTTGGGGTTGATCCCGCTGGTGCCCATGCCCTGCAGGAACGTTCGAAGCTGGGTGGCGGCAGGGCGGCCGACGGCGTCTGCCGCGCTGAAGGAGGCGCCGCGCCAGGAGCGGAGCGTGCTGATGCCAAGCCACATGAGGTACGCGGCGCCGGCCAAGGTGATCCAGCCCAGGACGCCCGGCATACCGGTCAGGACGGCGGCCAGCCCGGCCACCAGCAGGACGGTGTGCAGGACGTACCCGCCGCAAAGCCCGGCAACGGCGGGGACGAAACTGCGTTGACGGAGGCCTGCGGTGATGGAGTACGCCCAGTCCACGCCGGGCGTGCAGGCCAGGGCGGCGGCCACCAGCACAAAGGCCAGGAACAGCTCCGGATTCATGGGTTTCTCCTGTCAGCGGATGTCTCAGGAGAAACCTTAGGGACTTTCGGCGCAGAAGTGCTGTCCCTTTTTCGCCCGCCCCACTATTCAGGCAGTAGGATTCTTGCGTGCTGGACCATATTGATAGAAATATTTTGCGCCACCTCAAGGAGGACGGCCGCATGACCGCCACGGCGCTTGCCGCCAAGGTGGGACTGACCGTGGCGCCGTGCCACCGGCGGCTGCGGGACCTGGAGCAATCGGGGGTGATCCGCGGATACAAGGCGGACATCGACCCCGCGGCCGTGGGGCTGGGCTTTGAGGCAATTGTGTTCGTCACGCTGCGGCAGGTGGACCGTCCCACCATGGAGATCTTCGAGACCAGGGTGGCGGACAATCCCAACATCGTGGAGGCGCAGCGGCTGTTCGGGTCGCCGGACTACCTGCTGAAGGTCATCGCGGAGGACCTGCCGTCCTACCAGCGCTTCTACGACGCCGAGCTGACGTCCTTGCCGGGTGTGGAGCGCCTGACGTCCACGCTGGTGATGAAGAACCTGAAATCCAACGCGGGACCACCCGTGTAGGCAGCGCCCCGGAGCAGCAGCGGGTGCGGGGCGTGGCCGCCCCGTCAGTCGGCCGCCAGCAGCCCCGTGGTGCGGTAGGGGATGACCTCCCGCAGGAACATGCTGGTGGACGTGCGCACGATGCCCGGGCACAGCCGGATCTCCTCGGATACCCGGTAAAGGTCGTCCGGGCTGGTGGCCACCACGCGGATCAGCAGGTCCGTATCCCCGGCAGGTGCGTGGCATTCGAGGACTTCCGGGATCTCCCGAAGCGCGGCGATGGCCTCGTTGAGGTGGCTCTGGTCCAGTTCAGCACTGACCGCCGCCGCCACCCCACGCCCCAGCGCCGAGGGGAGCACCCTGCTGCTGTTGGGCCGCAGCGCACCCGACGCCGCCATCCGCTCCAGCCGCGACTGCACCGTTCCGCGGGCCAGGCCCAGCCGCTGGGCCAGGACCATGATGGGAACGCGAGGATCCTCGTCGAGTGCCCGAAGGATCCGCTTATCGGTCGTGTCCAGTTGCTGCAATCTGATCATTTCCCGTCTGATGAGCGCCCAGGGGTTAGTCAGAGTGATCAACAAAATCCCGGGCAGTTGCACCAACTGTAGGTCTGCTGCTCAAATGATGGCAACAGGGCAAAGGCTACCGCCGGATCCCGCAGGCTACAGGCTTTCCGGCACACCACCCGGGCGCTGCACCCCGCTTCCCGCAAAGAAGCCGCCGCTGATTGACTCTTGTTCACGCATCGTCATTCCGCACCCCACGGCAAGAGCCCCTGAGCCACCGATCGTCGGATTTTCCGAAGGCATCGGTAGCTGAGGGGCTCTTGTGCTGTTCCCCTTAGGCTGGATCCATGACCTCCGCCGGCCGATTCGCCCCCAGTCCGTCCGGCGAGCTGCATGTGGGCAACCTGCGGACGGCCATCCTGGCATGGCTCTTCGCCCGTTCCACAGGCCGCACCTTCCTGCTGCGGGTTGAGGACCTGGACCGGGCACGGGCGGGGGCGGAAGCGGAACAGTTGCGGGACCTGGAAGCCATCGGCGTGACCTGGGACGGTGAAGTGGTTCGGCAAACTGGCCGCGGCCGGCTCTACGCTGACGCCATTACACGCCTGCACAACGCCGGCCTCACGTATGAATGCTTCTGCACACGCCGGGAAATCCAGGAGGCGCCGTCCGCTCCGCACGCACCCCAGGGGGCGTATCCGGGGACCTGCCGGAACCTCGATCAGGCCGAGTTGGAGTTCAAGCGTGCCGCCCGGCCGGCCGCCGTCCGGCTGCGGTCTGCCGTGCAGGAGTACTCCGTGCAGGACCGCCTGCACGGCACATTCACCGGGGTTGTGGATGACTTCGTGCTGCGGCGCAATGACGGTGTCACCGCCTACAACTTGGCTGTGGTGGTGGACGACGCCGAGCAGGGCGTTGACCAGGTGGTCCGCGGCGATGACCTCCTCCCGTCCACGCCGCGGCAGGCATATCTCGCATCGCTCCTGCATATTCCCGTTCCGGAATATGTCCACGTTCCCCTGGTGGTTAATGCCGACGGCGTGCGCCTGGCCAAGCGCGATGGCGCGATGACGCTGGGCGACCTTTCCCGCGCAGGCACCCCTGTTGCCGCCGTCCGGGACCGGCTGCTCACATCGCTCGGACTGCCGGCCGGAACGCTTGAGCAGGCGCTGAATTCGTTCGATCCCAATGTGCTCCCCCGGCAGCCGTGGATCTGGTCCGCCTAAAGCGGACCGCACCTAAACCAGGATCCGGCGTCAACCTTTGTTGACGCCAGGATCGGTCGTCAACTAATGTTGACGGCATGGAGGTGGACCGGATGAAGACACTGGTCGGATCGATGGATGGAATGGGGCCCGCGGAAGCGCTGCAGGCAATCGCCGAGCTGCAGAAGGAAGTCCACCGGACGGAATCCTCGCTGGTACGGAGCGCCCGGCAGGCCGGCCTCTCGTGGGAGGCCATCGCACTCTGCCTGGGAGTCAGCAAGCAGGCCGTCCATCGCAAGTACGGCAAGAAGTAGCATCGCGCGGAACCTTTGGTGCTGTGTGAGCCTCGGCGGCCGGTTCAGCCTAGGCTTAGGACATGTCAGACCAGCATGCCGCGGAGCAGAGCCCGGCGCCCAGATTCACGGTTGAGACCGCAAAGGTCCTCGCCGAGGTGGCCCACAACCGGCAAAAGGACAAGCTCAAGCGCCCGTACAAGGACCACGTCCTCGCCGTCGGTGACGCGCTTGCCGATTTCGACGACGACATCCGGATTGCGGGATATCTGCACGACATCGCCGAGGACACCCCGATAACACGGCAGGCGCTGCTGGACATGGGCGTGTCCGAGCGGTCCGTGGAGATTATCGAACGCGTCACCAACCGGCTGCACGAGAACCCGGACGACTACCAGGCCGGAATCCGCGAGATCGCTGAGCACCACGATGCCGCCCTGGTCAAGATTGCGGACAACGCCCACAACTCACTGCCCGAACGGGTCCAGGCACTGGCCGAGAAGTGGCCGGACAAGCCGCCGGTCACGAAGTACCGGGATGCCCGTCCCGTGCTGTACGCGGCCGTGGAGGTGGAGGAGGTCCGGAAGATCCTGGCGCGCGTGAACCCGTGGCTGCTCGAGGAGCTGGACGACCAGTTGGATGAGGAAGACACCACGGACTACGAGAACCTGTCCTACGGGGAGCAGGATGCCGCCGGTGGCGCGGCGCTGGACGCTAGGACGGGCGGTGAGCAGTAGTCTC
This sequence comes from Arthrobacter sp. 210 2, assembly GCF_059093025.1. Lineage (NCBI taxonomy): Bacteria > Bacillati > Actinomycetota > Actinomycetes > Micrococcales > Micrococcaceae > Arthrobacter > Arthrobacter sp. 210 2. The sequence continues at coordinate 43,363 of NZ_JBNHIE010000003.1, read as the reverse complement.
CAGCTTCTCCAGCGCGTGATGCAGCCGGTCGGAACCGCGGCGCTCATCGATGACGATCGACATGCCGAGCGCCAGCACGATCACCAGCAGGCAGACCGGGACGGAAACTCCTGCCGCCGCCATGCCAACTGAAGCGGCCAGCGCCGCCAGCACACCTGCTGCCACGGTGATGACCGTCCGGTCCGGGCCCACCATCACGCTGTACAGCCAGGTCAGTGAACCTTTGAACAGTGCCACGGGAACTGCGATGCTGGCCACCGCCACGGCGCCGCTGATGTGTGCCTCGTGGTCGATGAAGTACGCCGCCACGTGCAGCCCGGCGCCGGTGGCGGCAATCGCAGCGAAGATTGGGATGTGGCCGTAACCGAACAGGAATGACCGGTGGCGCCGCAGGTGCAGCGCGCGTCCGGCGGGAAGCATGAAGTAGATCCACCACATGCCGAAAGCCAGGGCTGTGCCGCCAAAGCCAACAAGCGCGGCGTCCACGCTCCAGCCGTGGTTGGCCACAATGGCGCGGAGCGTCTCGATCGCACCGATAAGGCATTCACCCAAAGCGATGATGGCCAGCAGCCCGTACCGCTCGGCAATGTGGTGGGCGTGCCATGGGGTCCGGGCTTTTCGCTCCGCGGCATACGGGGTGGACATCTCCAGGACGATCAGGGGCACAATCATGAAGAATGTGGTGGGAACGTCCGCCTCGATGATCAGCACCGCGATCCAGCCGAGCTGCACCAGCGCAAGGTATTTCGCGTAGCGCAGGCACGTGTCGCGGCGGGCAGGATCCTGCCTGGCCGCCCGCAGCCATTGGGCAACCAGTGCCAGCCGCATGATCACGTAGCCGGCCACGATCACCGCGTTGTCCACATGCCTGCCTTCCACCAGGGAATGGAACATGGGCTCGATCCCCATGGCAAGGATCAGGACGCCAACGATCTGGACCATCGTGACCACGCGGAAGATCCAGTCATCGGTGTCATAGGCGCTGGCGAACCACGTGAAGTTAATCCACGCCCAGATGACGGCGAACATCGCGAAGGAGAACCCCATCAGGCCGGCAACGAAATGCGCTTCGGCGATTTCGTGGGCGAACTGGCTGCCGGCAACGCCGAAGGCGATCACGAAGGTCAGGTCGAAAAAGAGTTCAAGCGGTGTGGCCGCGCGGTGCTTTTCATGCGGATCGCGGCCGCCCATGCGCGCCATGGCATGCCGGAGGGGGTTGGAGGACATGCTTCAAACGTTACTGCCTTACACGCGGCCCAGGGCGTCGATGTCTTCGAGGAAGTCCTGGTGGACTTCCTCGCTGACGGTGGTGCGGGTTTCGGCGATGGCGTCGAGGTAATCCTGGGTGGCGGGGCCCTTCCGGACCGCCTCCCGGACGGAAAGCTGCCCTCCGGAGGCCAGCCCGCCGTCGTCGTACACTGCTTTTTCCAGGGCGCGCTGGGAGGCGCTGCGGGCGGCATACTCGATGTCGGCGGGAGAGAAGCCCTGGGTGCGCTCCACCAGCAGGTCAACATCAACGGCGTCCACCACGGGAGCGGGGATGAACCGCTGCCACATCGCTTCTCGGGCCTGCCGGTCCGGCAGGCCGATGGGGATGACGTAGTCGAATCGGCCGTGGCGCAGGAAGGCGGTGTCCAGGGCGCGGATGAAGTTGGTGGCGCAGACCAGCAGGCGGCCTGGCTGTTCGCGGAAGGCCGGGATGATCTTGAGCAGTTCGTTGGTGACGCCCTGCAGCGGGGACGGCGGCTCACCCGAGCGCTGTGACGCAATTTCCTCCACCTCGTCGATGAACACCACGGCGTGTTCCAGCTCGGCGATCTCCAGGAAGGTCTCGCGGAGGGCGCCGGCCAGACCCTGCGGGTCCGCGGCGAGCCGGGAGGGGAAGACTTCCACGAAGGGCCACTCGAGGCGGGAGGCGATGGCCTTGGCGAAGGTGGTCTTGCCGGTGCCGGGCGGGCCGAAAAGTACGACGGCGCGGGGCGGAACCACACCGAATTCGTCGGCGAGGTCGGCCTCGGCCAGGGGGAGTACCAGGCGGCGTTCGAGCAGTTCCTTCTCCTTGCGCATGCCGGCCACGTTTTCCCAGAGGTCGCGGGCAAGGACGCGGCCGCCCAGCTGGCCCAGGGCGCCGAGCTCCTGGCGCTGGACGGGAATGGTCCGTTCGAAGTAGCGCAGGTTCTTCTTCAGGGCGAAGCCGCGGCCGAGGAATGCCTCCACCCGGGTTTCCGATTCCGGCATCAGCGCGGAGAGCTTGTTGAGGCCGTGCGGTGCCATGCGGTTTTCGACGGCGGCCAGCAGCGAGGTGCCGATTCCCCGGCCCCGGTACTCAGGCAGGGTTGCGAGGAAAACGATCCAGCCCTGGTCGTGCGCGGCGCGTCCGACGGCGGCACCCACCACCTGGTCGCCCTGCACCGCCACCACGGCGTGGTCCTTCTCGCAGGATGCCAGGACCTCGGAAAGGGCGTAGACGGGTTCCACATTGCTTGCCTTCAGGGTCTCCCAGAGGTGCAGGATCCCGTCAAGGTCCGAGGAGTGGAAGTCCCTGATCCGCCAGTTGGTCATGCTGTTTCTCCCGAGTGGTTCGACGTTGAACTGCGTGCTGGAGCCCCTGTGATGACCCGCACAGGAAGCATAAGCGATCTCCGCCCAAACGCAGGTTGCCGGCCCGTTGCATGACGCTTACCCGGCCGGGTTTTGGGGTAGGCGAAGCCGTTGAGAGGCCCATGGCCGAGGAGTAGTGTGATGCGCACCTCACCCGAACCCAATCAGGAGCAACCATGCCATATCTGGGACGCCGGCTCGGAGCCGTAACGGCGGCGCTGGCGATGAGCGTGACCACTGGAGCACTGGCGAGCCCGGCCTCTGCCCATCCGCGGCAGGCCGACAACGTCGAAAAAAGGCCTACAGCAACCGGCTACGGAGGCGCCGTCAGCACCGTTGACCCCGACGCCTCCGCCGCCGCCATCGAAATCCTCCGCAAGGGTGGCAACGCCGTCGACGCCGCTGTCGCCGCAGCAGCCACCCTGGGCGTCACCGAACCCTACAGCGCCGGCATCGGCGGTGGCGGCTACTTTGTGTTCTACGACGCGAAGAGGGGCAAGGTCAGCACAATCGACGGCCGCGAGACCGCACCGGCCGCGATGCCCAGAACCGCGTTCATCGATCCGGCCAGTCCCGCGGATAAACCCGTTGCCTACCCGTTCCGCAAGCAGGCTACAAGTGGCATGTCCGTTGGTGTGCCGGGGACTCCAGCAACCTGGGAACGCGCGTTGGACCGCTGGGGCAGCATGGACCTTGCAGAAACGCTGGAACCTGCCATTGACGTTGCCGAAGAAGGTTTTGTGGTGGACGAGACCTTCCGCCTGCAGACCGCGGAAAACCAGGACCGCTTTGCTCCGTTTGCCGCTACCAGGGAGCTGTTCCTGCCCGGAGGTGCTCCTCCCGCTGTTGGAACTGTCTTCACAAATCCGGACCTTGCCGAGACGTACCGGATTCTGGGGCACAAGGGCGTGGATGAGTTCTATGAAGGTCCGATCGCCGAGGAAATCGTCTCCACTGTCCGGAATGCACCCTCATCCGTGGATGCCAACGTTCCGGTTCCCGGACCCGCAGGCGTCATGACAACTGAAGACCTGGATGATTACGAGGCCCTGGACCAGGACCCCACCCATGTTGAGTACCGCGGCTATGACGTTTACGGCATGGCACCTTCCAGCAGCGGTGGGACCACAGTGGGCGAGGCCTTGAACATCCTGGAGGTGTTCGACCTTCCCGCTCTTGCCAACGACAAGCCAAAAGTCCTGCACCACTACCTTGAAGCCAGCGCCCTCGCGTTCGCCGACCGCGGCAAGTATGTTGGCGATCCTGCCTTCGTGGACGTTCCTACGGAAGAACTCCTTGACCCGGTCTTCGGCAAGGAGCGGGCCTGCGAGATCAATCCCAACCGCGCGGCAACCAAGCCTGTGGCCGCAGGCGACGTGGCGTCGTACGACGGCGTGTGCCCGGCAAAACCGGCGGCGCTTAGTGACGCCTCGGATACGGAGAACATCAATACCACCAACCTCACCGTTTCCGACAAGTGGGGCAACGTGGTGGAGTACACCCTCACCATCGAGCAGACCGGCGGGTCCGGCATCGTGGTTCCCGGGCGCGGCTTCATCCTGAACAACGAGCTCACGGACTTCTCGCCGGTGTACAGCGAAACCGACCCCAACCGCATCGAGCCGGGCAAGCGGCCGCGCTCGTCCATGTCGCCCACCATCGTGCTCAAGGACGGCGAACCGTTCGTGGCGCTTGGTTCCCCGGGCGGTTCCACCATCATCACCACCGTCCTGCAGACGCTCATTAACAGGATTGACCTGGGCATGAACATCCAGGACGCCCTTGCCGCCCCGCGCGCCTCGCAGCGCAATACGGCCAATGTAAGCGCTGAGCAGGCCTTCATCGACGCGCCGTACGGCAAGGACCTTGCCACACGGTACGGCCACACGTTTACCGCTGCGGGTGCGCCAGGCACCTCTGCGGCGGAAATCGGCGCCGCCACGGCCATTGAGTTCCTGCCGGACGGGCGTAATGTCGCTGCAGCCGAACCAACAAGGCGCGGCGGCGGTTCGGCGATGGTGGTAGAGCCGTCATGGCATAAGTAGCGATAACAGCGATTCCTGTTAAAACCCCGACGGCGGCACCTGAGGTTCTGTAGCTCCAGAACCAAAGGTGCCGCCGTCGGGCGTTGCGGCGTGTTAGCCGGCGTGCACTACTTCTTGAACGTCTCCGCCGGCGGGTTGGCGACCACCGGGGAGATACCGGTGAAGCCTTCGCGGGTTTCGGCGATGTCGTTGATGCGTTTGCGGCAGGCGTACCAGCCGAAGACCATGAGGATGGAGGCGATGGCGGTGACGAGCATGGTCAGGGGCGATTCGATGAAGACCATGATCAGGACCCCGAGGAGGAAGAGGAGGGAGAGGTAGCCGGTGTAGGGGGCGCCGAACATGCGGAAGGTGGGGCGTTTGAGCCAGCCTTTGTTTGACCAGCGGTGGAGTTGGATCTGGCACAGGACGATGGTGGCCCAGGTCATGATGATGCCGACGGAGGCGACGTTGAGGACGATTTCGAAGGCATCGGCGGGGACGAGGTAGTTCAGCGGGACGCCCAGGAGGGAGACGCCGGCGGTGATGGCGATGCCGCCGTAGGGGACGCCTGCTTTGTTCATCCGGGACGCGAACTTGGGGGCGGAGCCGTTGACGGACATGGAGCGCAGGATCCGGCCGGTGGAGTAGAGCCCGGCGTTGAGGGAGGACAGGGCGGCGGTGAGGACGACGAGGTTCATGATGACGTCCACGCCCTGGATGCCGATGGAGCCGAAGAAGGTCACGAAGGGGCTGACGCCTTTTTCGTAGGAGGTGTAGGGCAGCAGCAGGGCCAGGAGGATGACGGAGCCGACGTAGAACACTGCGATGCGGAAGACCACGGAGTTGATGGCCTTGGGCATGATTTTTTCGGGGTTTTCGGTTTCGCCGGCGGCGGTGCCGACCAGTTCGATGGAGGCGTAGGCGAACAGGACGCCCTGCATGAGGATGATCATAGGCAGCAGGCCGTTGGGGAAGATCCCGCCGTTATCGGAGATGAGGCTGAAGCCGACTTGTTGGCCGTCCACGGGGGTGCCGAAGATGACGAAGTAGGTGCCGACGATGAGGAAGATGACCAGGGCGGCGACCTTGATCAGGGCGAACCAGAATTCCATTTCGCCAAAGACCTTGACCGAGACCAGGTTCAGGGCCAGGACCACGACCAGGGCGATCAGTGCCCAGGCCCATTGTGGCACTGCTGCCATCCAGGGGATGTAGTTGCCGAAGAAGTTCATGTACAGGGCCGCGGCGGTGATGTCCACGATGGTGGTGGTGGCCCAGTTGATCCAGTAGAACCAGCCGGAGACGAACGCGGCTTTTTCGCCGAAGAATTCCCGGGCGTAGGAGACGAAGGAGCCCGAGGAGGGCCGGTGCAGGACCAGTTCGCCCAGGGCCCGCAGGATCAGGAACGCGAAGAACCCGCAGACCGCGTACGCGATGACCAGCGACGGACCCGCGGCGTTCAGCCGCCCGCCGGCGCCCAGGAACAGGCCGGTACCGATCGCGCCGCCGATCGCGATCATCTGGATCTGCCGCGGCTTGAGGTTCTTGTGGTAACCCTTGTCCTCGGCATGCAACGCCGACTCGGAAGCATGGGCCTGCGGCGGGACGGTGTGGTCCGTGATGGGGGGATTTGTCATGGGGGATGTCCTATTTGCTGAGGTTGGCAAGGCGTTCGGGGCTAAGGAGTTCCTGGAGCTGGGTGTTGGTGAGGAGCCCGTGTTCGAGGACGAGCTCGGCCACGCCCTTGCCGGTGGCAAGTGCTTCCTGGGCGATGGCGGTTGCGGTGGCGTAGCCCAGGTGGGGATTCAGGGCGGTGACCAGGCCGATGGACTGCTCCACGGTGAGGCGGAGGTGTTCGGTGTTTGCGGTGATGCCCCGGATGCAGCGGGCCGTGAGGGTGCGGCAGGCTGCTTCCAGGTGGGAGATGCTCTTGTGGAGGCTGTGGACAATCACCGGTTCAAAGGCGTTGAGCTGGAGCTGCCCGGCTTCGGCCGCCATGGTGATTGTGACGTCGTTGCCGATGACTTCGTAAGCCACCTGGGAGACCACTTCCGGGATCACCGGATTGATCTTGCCGGGCATGATGGAGGACCCGGACTGCACTGCCGGCAGGTTGATTTCGCCGAAGCCGGCGCGGGGGCCGGAGGAAAGCAGGCGGAGGTCGTTGCAGATCTTGGAGAGCTTGACGGCAACGCGCTTGAGCACGCCGGACAGGTGCACAAACGCCCCTACGTCCTGGGTTGCCTCGATCAGGTCCGGGGCGGTGACCAGGGGCAGGCCGGTGATCTCGGCAAGGTGCCGGCAGGCTGCCGCGGCGTAGCCGGCGGGGGCGTTCAGTCCGGTTCCGATGGCGGTGGCCCCGAGGTTGATTTCGTGGATCAGCAGTTCGGCTTCGGCCAGGCGCAGCCGGTCTTCACCGATGGTGATGGCGTAGGTGCCGAATTCCTGTCCCAGGGTCATGGGCACGGCGTCCTGCAGCTGGGTGCGGCCCATCTTCACCACGGTGCGGAACTCGAGGGCCTTGGAGGCGCAGGCTTCCTCGAGTTCGGCCAGGGCGTCCAGCAGTTCCCGTGCGGCGAAGATCGTTCCGAGCTTCACGGCGGTGGGGTAGACGTCGTTGGTGGACTGGCTGAGGTTGACGTGGTCGTTGGGGTGCAGCCGGGCGTAGTCGCCCTTGGGGTGGCCGAGGATTTCGAGCGCGCGGTTGGCAATGACTTCGTTGGCGTTCATGTTCGACGACGTCCCGGCACCGCCCTGGATGACGTCGACGACGAACTGGTCGGCGAGGCGGCCGTCCAGGATGTCCTGGCATGCCTGTTCGATGGCCGCCGACCGTTCTGCGTCCAGCAGTCCAAGCTCCCGGTTGGTGCGGGCGGCGGCGAGTTTCACCGCCGCGAGGCCGCGGACCAGGTGCATGTTGGAGGAGAGCTCCTGGCCGGTGATGGGGAAGTTCTCCACAGCGCGGAGGGTGTGCACGCCCCAGTAGGCGGCGGCGGGGACGTCGCGGTCGCCGAGCAGGTCGTGCTCGGAGCGGATGTCCGCGGCGGTTTCGATGATAGTCATGGGTCCTTACGGGGCTTCGTTGACGGGTTTGGACAGGAAATCGGTGGCTTGAAGCTGGCCGACCTGGTGGCCGCCGCCCAGCACGGGCGCCGTTGCAATGGCGGCGAGCGGCGCGGTGTCCACACCGAGTGCTTCCAGCAGTTTGACGGTGGCGGGCATCCGGGCGCGGTCGCCGCCGTCGGAAATCTTGACGGCCACGGCGCTGCCGTCAGGCAGGCCCACCAGCTGGACGCCTTCGAAACCGTCCTTTGCGACAGCGCCGGGGAGCAGCCGCATGAGCCCGGTGACGTCGCGGCCTTCGCCGGCCACCATCTGCGGGTGCTGCTGCATGGCGAGTCCGACGGCGGCTTCCGCGCCAGGTGCATCAGGCGAGGCGCCGCCGTCGGACGCGTTCCCAAGGGGACCGGCCGCCCGGGCGAGGCGGCCGAAGGCGCGGGCCATGCCGCGGAGGGTCAGTGCGAACAGCGGGGTGCCGCAGCCGTCCGTGCTGATGGCAAGGGGCTGCTCGCCGGCCAGGTCGGTGACGGTTTGGGCAACGAGTTGCTGCAGCGGGTGGGTGGGGTCAAGGTAGCCGCGGACCGGCCAGCCGTTGATCACGCAGGTGGCGGCCATGGCGGCGTGCTTGCCGGAGCAGTTCTGGGTGAGCTGGGTGGCCCGGCCGCCGGTGCGGAGCCATTCCTCGCGCTCGGCCACGCCGTAGGGCAGGTCCGTGCTGTTCTCGAGGTCGGTGATGGCCAGGCCGTGCAGTTCGAGGATGCGCAGCGCGCCGTCCCGGTGTTCGGCTGCGCCGGAGTGGCTTGCCGCGGCCAGTGCCAGGAGGTCCGCGGGGAGTTCGAGTCCTGCCCGGATCATGGCGACGGCCTGGAGCGGCTTCAGGGAGGACCGGGGGTAGAACGCAGCCAACGGATCGCCTGCTGCTGCCTGGATTGAGCCGTTTGCGGCGAGGGCGATGGCCGAGCCGTAATGGACGCTTTCCACGAGGCCGTCGCGGATGGCGGCGACCAGGGGCTGGTGCTGCGGCAGGGCGGCAGCAGTGTGGGCAGCAGAAAGCGCAGGGGAGAGCATGAATTCCTTGAAGGTTGCTGGAGTTACTTGTTCAGGATGGAGTCGAGGGCAACGCCCACGGCGTGCAGGTGGTGGGCCATGGCGGCGCGGGCTTCTTCCGCGGAGCCGGCCTCGATGGCGGCAAGGATCTGCTGGTGTTCGACGTCGGAGGCGTGCTGCCGGTCTGCCACCATGTTCAGGGTTTCCGACTGGTGCGCCAGGGCGTCACGGATATCGGCCACTACGCTGGCGAACACCTTGTTGCCGCTGGCGCGTGCGATGGCAGCGTGGAAGCTGGAGTCCAGGGCAACCCAGGATTCCGGATCTGTTTCGGTGGCCATGGCGGCCACGATGTGGCGGAGGGTTTCCAGTTCCTCGTCGGTACGGCGCTCGGCCGCCAGCCCCGCTGCCGGAACCTCGATGTGCGGTCTGGCCTCCGTGAGGTCCCGGGCTGAGTACTGGCCGAGGGTGAGGTCATTGGCCACCTTGTTGGCCACGACGAAGGTGCCCTTGCCCGTCTTGGTGACCGTGAGGCCCAACGCGGTGCAGGACCTCAGGGCTTCCCGGATCACCGAGCGGCTGACCCCGTACTGCTGCGAAAGCGTGGCCTCCGAGCTGAGCTTGCTGCCCACGGCTACCAGCCCGGACTCAATGTCCTCGCGGAGGGCGTTGAATACGGCCTCGGCAGCACTCAGCCGCGCCAAGGGGCGGGCCGAGGCGCGGCTTGCGGCCATTCCGCGGGCGGCTGCTCCGGCTGCAGGCTGTCCTGCTGTCCGGCTGTCTGACAGGTTCACGCTTTAAATATGGCACCGGTCACACGAGGTGTCAATGCGGGGTGTCAGCGGAGGCAAGCTCGGGGCTTGGCGAAAGGTACGTTCGTGCCGCTTTCCCCTTTTCTTCCAGGATGCCCGGGCGTATCCTCTCCAATAAGAAGAAAGATCGGCACGATCGTACCGTCGGAGGGCTATGATTCAGGAGCTTCCCCGGATCCTGGCCGCGGAAGTCAGGTCGCGCCGCACTTCGCTCGGCCTCACGCAGCGGGATCTGGCTGACATGGCCGGCGTTTCTGAGCGGTTTGTCCGTTTCGTGGAGCAGGCAAAGCCGAGCGTCCAGCTCGATTCGCTTCTTGCCGTCCTCAACACCCTCGGGCTCGAGCTTCAGGTTGCAACCAAAACCAGCCAGGCCCGCCACGCTGAAGCCGGTCCGGGGGCCCGGGAAGCGGCCGTGCCATGAGGCACCGCATCGCTGACATCTACAAGGCCGGTGTGTTGGCCGCCCGGCTGGAAAGGCACGACGGCGGAACCCGCTTCAGCTACCTCCCGGCGTATCTCGCATCCGGGGGACCCGCCGTCGCAACATCCCTGCCGCCCACCAGCGAGCCGGTCCTGTCTGCTGCGGGCGCCGCTCCGCCCTATTTCACCGGCCTCCTCCCGGAGGGCCGCCGGCTCAATGCCCTGCGGCGGTCCATCAAAACCAGTGCCGACGACGACCTGTCCCTCCTCATCGCGGCGGGGGGAAACCCTGTGGGCGACGTCCAGATCGTGGGTCACGGGGAGCCGCTGGACCCCGATGAGCATGCGGTCCAGCTGGATCCGAAGCTTCCGGTGGACTTCGACCAACTGCTCGGTGACCCGGATCTGATCGACCCCGTTGCGCTGGCCGGTGTCCAGGACAAGCTGTCCGCCGGGATGATTTCCCTGCCCGTGGCAAGCGCCGGGAAGAGATTCATCCTGAAGCTCAACGCTCCCGAGTTCCCGCACGTGGTCGAGAACGAACTGGCGATGTTCCGCTACGCTGCCAAGCTCCGGATCCCGCTGAGCCGGGTCCAGCTGATCAGGGATGTTGCGGGCAGGCCGGGGCTGCTGGTGGAACGCTTCGACCGAGTGCCCGTCCCCAATGGCGGCCCTGACGACGTGTTGCGCCTCGCGGTGGAGGACGGCGCGCAGGTGCTCAAGCTGTATCCGGCGGACAAGTACAACGTCGGCTACGGGCAGGTCTGCCACGCGCTGGCGGACCATTGCTCCGCGCCCCTTCCGGCGCTTCGGAACCTCGCCATCCAGGGGGCGTTTGCCTGGCTGACCGGCAACGGGGATCTACACGCCAAGAATGTGTCCATGGTCCAGCATCCTTCCGGCGAATGGGCCATCGCACCGGTGTACGACATTCCCTCCACGGTCGTTTACGGCGACAAGACCCTGGCTCTGACCATCAACGGCAAACGGACGGGCATCTCGCGCCGCCATTTCCTGGGGTGGGCCACGGAGCTCGGACTTCCCGAGCGCGCTGCCGTCCAGGTGCTTGAGCTCGCGCTGAAAGCGTCGGGACCGCTGGTGGCCGACCTGGAGGCAGGGACCGCCTTCGCCGCCGTCACCATCCAGAAAGACAACGACGACGGCGCCTCGCCCTTCCCCGACATGGTCACCAGGGCGTGGGTCAAGGAGCTCAAGCACCGGCGCCGCCTGCTCGAAGGATAGCGGTCCGCCTCACGCGTCCTGTTGTCGGGACCCGTCATACCAGCGCAGGACCCGGAGTGCTCGCAGCGTATTCCAGCGGCTGGGCAGCCCGTCTCCATCCTCCAGCGCGAAGTGGACCTTGCCGGGGTGGGTGTTCTCCAGCAGCCAGGTGCCGTCCGGCTGCTGCTTGGAGCGGACTAATTCCACCGCTTCAACGAGGCGTTGGTCCGGCGCGGCTCCAGTTGCCCGGAAGTAGTCCAAGCCGCGGAGGACGTCGTAGAACCAGCGCGTGGGATAGGAGAAGAGCAGCCAGTCCCCGCTGATCAGTTCGCCGTTGGATTTCCGCCGCAGCAGCCGGCGCTCCAGCAGATACTCCTCGGCGGTTCTCCGGGCGGCGCGGGACTCTAGCGTCCCGCCGGTGACGAGCTCGAACTCCAGCAGCCCTTCCAGGACGCAGATTGTGCTGTGAAACGAGGAACGCGTGGAGCCGCGTTCGGCCTCGCAGTTCCAGCCGCCGTCGGCCAGCTGTTCCTTGGTGAGGCGCTCAACCCCGCTTTCCACGGTCTCGCCGAAATATGCTCCCAGCGCGACGGTCATGCCGTTGATGCAGGGTTCCGCCTCGCCCTCGAAAAAGGGCTGGTCCCCTTCCTCCCAACGGCTGTTCTCCCGTACCAGGGAGACCGCGTGGCGGGCCTCCGGGCTGTCAGGAAGCAGGCCAAAGTCGCGCAGTAGCAGGAGGCTGTAGGTGGTGGCGGTCCAGGGCTGGTTGTCGGGGTCGTCGTCCTGGGCCGGCCAGTACGTGCCGCCTGCCCATTGGCCGTCCGCTCCCTGCAGGGCGAGCAGCCGGGCGCCCCAGCCCTGGGTCGCGACGCGATTCCGCTCGGCCAGGACTTCATGTTCCGAAGCATCGGTAAGGTCGCAGAGGGCCTGCCAGCGGACGGCCGGGTCGGAGTCGAGCAGCCAGTCAAGCACTTTCTGCATGACGGCGTGTCAGAGGTGCTGGATGCCTGCCCGCTGCATGGCGTCCTTGTAGATCTCCACGTTCTTGGCCAGGAGTTCCTCCTGTTTGGCTTCGGAGACGGCGAACGCCCGCCCGCCGAGCGCCGTGGCCTTGTAGACCTTGATGCCGCTGTTCTTCAAGGACGAGTGGTACGTCTTTTCAAAGAGGGTGAGGAAGCTGGAGGCGTCGGTACCGTGGGCGATGATCGCCGAAACGCGGGAGTTGATTTTGAGGAACTGCCGGAAGGGGCGGAGGCCGTCGGTCTTTTCCTGCACGCTCAGCGCTGATGGGCTGCCGGGGTCGCGGACCCACGGGTAGGCGTTCCACGGCATCACGTAGCGGGGATCGAGCTCGGCTAGTTCGTAGATCTGGGTGGCGCGGCGGGCAGCTTCATCATCGTTGTAGTGGGAGACAAATCCGGACTCGGTGCCCTTTCCCGGGCTGACCTGCAGGCTGACTATCCGGCATTCGTCCTCGTCGTGCACCGGATCGATATAGGGGACGGTGGAGCCCGGCTTCTTTTCCATCAGTTCGTCGCAAAGCTGGGTTACCTTCGCGATGTTCGGTTCCTGTAGCAGGGCCTTTTTTTCGTCCCAATCAATCGTCACGATTTCTCCCTCAGCAGCAAGGCGTCCAGAATCAGGCGTCTTAGGCCACTCTACGCTTCCCCGGATGAGGGTGGGCAGGGGAAATTCAGCGGCGACCTCTGTCGCGGCACAAGTGGGAGCCGAGTGGCGGTTGCTGGCTGCCGGATGCCCAAGCTACCACTGCCCCTTCCAACCCGCTGGCCCCGCCCTGCCCAGCACGTGGACAGCGTGCTTCATCGCTTCCTGGCGCCGAACCGGTTCCCGGAGTGGGTCGTGGCCGATACGACGGCGGATGGCCGGCTCAGTTCCAGCTCTCGCCTGCGTGCCGAGCACCGCTTTTCGATCGGCCGACACTGGCGGCAGCGGCGCCTGATAGTGAGGAGCCTCGGGCAGAGGGGCCACATCCCGTGAAGTCCCTGGCAGTGGGGGCGCGGTGGAGTGGTAAGTGTGGCCCGTTGGGGTTCGGGTTTCGACGGTGTGGCGACCCCCGGCGATGGGTGTGGCGGTCCAGCCGGGGTTTTCCTTGGTGTGGTTGCAGGCTTCGCAGAGCCCTTGGCCGTTGGTGCTGCTGGTTGGTCCGTCGTTGTGCCAGGGGATGATGTGGTCGTCGTGGCGGATGGGCGCGTCGCAGTAGGGGGTCCGGCAGGTGTCGTCCCGGACCTGGAGGAAGCGGCGGAGCCCGGGCGGGAAGAACCTGGCTTTTGAGTCCATCGCGACCAGCTCACCGGTGCCGGGGGCTGTGTAGAGCCTGCGGACCCAGACGGACAATTCATGCTGATCAGAAGTGCCAGCAATAGCACCATAGCCAACACCAACAGCAGTGCCAGAGCCAGAACCAGAACCGGAACCGGGACCAGAACCGGAACCAGAACCGGAGCCAGAACCGGAACCGGGACCAGAACCAGAACCAGAACCGGAGCCAGAACCGGAACCAGAACCGGAACCAGAACCAACACCAACAGCAGTGCCAGAACCAGCGTCCGGGGCGGCCATCCCCGCTGAACCGGTGCCGGTTGTCCGGTTCAGGATGGTTTCGCGTGCCCAGTGTCCGGGCACGGTGCCGTAGCCGGTGAGCCGCGCGGGTTCGCTGTCGCCCTGGAAAAGGGTTCGGTCGGTCATGACCAGCTGGATGTCGATCCCGGCGATCCCGCCCGGGGTGCCGGTGACGCGTTCGACCAGGAAATCGGCCATAACCTGGCCGCGTGACCGTTCATCACCGCGGGACCGAGCGGCATCAGCGTCCCGGGTGAGGGACGCGTAGGCCGCGACGCCTTGGGCGACCGGAAGGAGTGCTGTCAGATAGGTCATGGTGTCCGGGGCCGGGCGAAGACTCACATTGCGTTCGGTCACGGCACGGCTGGCCCGCCGCGCCACGGACTTCGGGTCCCGCCGGTAGGCCGCGGCGCGGACAGCGGAAACGATAGCCCGGTCCCCGAACCCGTCAAGGGTGCCGGTGTCCGCGGCGATTTCCTCGTCCACAGCCTGCCGGTCCTCCACGGACAGGCAGGCTGTTTCCCGCACGACCAGCGTAGAGCGCCATTCATTCAACTGCCCGTTCTGCAGGGCGGCGAACGTTCGCGGCATCTCGGTGACCAGGGCTTTGCCCAGGCCCAGCAGCCTCCCTCCGCGCGCCGGGGACTCCCGCCGCGCCAACGCGATCTGCGGACCAACGCCGGCACCTTGCTCATCGGCAGGGACCCCGGCGGCAGCCTGCTCCCGGCGCTGGAACAGGTCGAAAGCAACAGCAATATCGGCCTGCTTCGCTGCCGCAGCCGACTTCAAATCCTCAAGCTCCCGCAGCTGATCAATCATGCCCGCACCATCAGCACAAACCCGCACCGCATCCAGGGCCTCCCGGACAGCGGCAATCGACGTGACAGCCGCCAGAGCCTCCAAGGCTCCGCTGACAGACGGGACAGTAACACGGGCCTCCCGAACATCAGTGACCGACGGCTGAGCAGGAACCGGCGGCACACCAAGAATCCCCGCCCCGCTTACCCCTGCCAAAGCCCCAACCGCTTCCATAAACAAAGTCTTCCAGCAGGGACTGACAACCGCCGGGAGCCAAAGTTCCTATGTGGATAACGTGGCCCGGACACCCGGAAGGGATCCTGTTCAATGGGAGTATGCAATTCACCAGGAAGGGCCTGAAAGCCGAGGGCTTCACCGGGTTCCGGCCCATCCAGGACCTCGACATCATGAGGATCCCGCAAACCACCGGACTGTTCGCCGTCCTACGCCCGGAAAACTTCCAGCCCTACTACCTCAAGAAGAGCACCGCCGGCATCTTCAAGAAAAAGGACCCGACCCTGCCGGAATCAACGATCACGGCGGAATGGGTAGATGACGCAGCCGTTCTCTACATCGGCAAGGCGGGCCCGGGCAGCAAAGGCAACCGCGGCCTCCGCCGTCAGATCCAGGAATTTGTGGACTTCGGCCAGGGAAAGCCGCCGGGGCACTGGGATGGCCGACTGATCTGGCAGCTTGCAGACGCGGGCAGCCTCCTGATTGCGTGGAAGGAACTGCCTGCAGGGCAACTCAGTACCGCAGAAGCGGCTTACCACGCAGCCTTTGTAGAGGAATTCGGGAAACTTCCGTTCGCGAACCTGGTCCAGGCGCGGACCAAAGCCGGAAGCTGACGCGCGGACGAACCTGACAACAACGAAGGGTGCGGAGACTCAGAAACCAGCCAGGCCGCCGTCGTACGTAAAACGCCCGCCAAGCAGGGTGGCGGCCACAGGCATCGACGCGAGGCCAGGGTCCGCAACCGACAGCGGGTCGGCGTCGAGCAGCACCAGGTCAGCCGGGTCGCCCATCCGGACCACGCCGCGCCCTCGTGTAGAGGCAAGGAGCGCCTGCTCCCGCGTTACGGCCTCCTGCGGCTGCCAGGGTTCCTGGCCGTCGAAGGCCGAGCGCGTGGTGGCGGCCGACATGGCGGCCCACGGATCAAGCGGAGCCACCGGAGCGTCGGAGCCAAGAACCAGCGAAGCGCCGGCATCCAGCAGCGAACCCAGCGGAAACGCCCGGTCAGTCCGGCCAGGCCAGTTGGACTCCGCAGCGTCCCGGTCATCCAACGCGTGAACGGGCTGGACACTCGCCACCACGCCCAAGGCTCCGAACCGCGGTAAGTCCTCCCGGCGGATGAACTGGGCATGCTCGATCCGGCCGCTCACGCCGGCCCGCTCAAAGGCGTCGAGAGCCACCCTGTTGGCGGCATCGCCGATTGCATGGACGGCCGGAACGAACCCGGTG
The DNA here is from genome assembly GCF_059093025.1 of Arthrobacter sp. 210 2. Taxonomy (NCBI): domain Bacteria; kingdom Bacillati; phylum Actinomycetota; class Actinomycetes; order Micrococcales; family Micrococcaceae; genus Arthrobacter; species Arthrobacter sp. 210 2. The sequence continues at coordinate 27,336 of NZ_JBNHIE010000003.1, read as the reverse complement.
TCCCGCGCCCGCTCCAACAAAGCCTGCAATTCCGGCTCGCCCACCGTCAGTAACCCGTGCCCACCGAAGGGGTAAGGGTCCACGCAGAAGGCAGTCCGCGTGTTGAGCGAACCGTCGATCAGCACCTTGAGCGGCCCGGCATGGAGCAGCCCGTTTCCGCCGTCCAGCTCCTTGCCCGTCTTCATGCCCGCTGCAGCGGCCCGCTCAAGATCCGCCGGATAGACCCCGGCCTCAATCCGCAGGGAATCGAAGCCCGCAAAAATCCGGCGCAGCCACGGGTCCCGGTTCCACGTCATTTCAAAATCGACCACGCCCACCACGCCCCTGGCGGCGGCAGCATGCCCGGCCTTGTTGACCCACTCGTCCACCGCGGAATCGGGCAGCCGGCCCAGCTCGCGCGTCAGCAGAAACGCGGGTTCCTCGCGCAGCAACCCGGAAGCGTCCACTTCGAGCGCATACAGCCGGGCGGCAGCCGTGTTCACCCAGACGCAGTGCAGGTCGTGGCTGATGAGGGCAACGGGCCGTTCGCCGGTGGCGGCGTCAAGCATGTCCCGCGCAGGGGCGTCCGGCCACAAGGCATCGCGGAATCCCACCCCCACTGTGACCCCCGCCCCGCCGGGCCTTTCTGCCACAAGACAGCGGCCGACGGCGGCAGCAGCCTCGCCTGCCGACGTCGCCTTGGAGAGGTCAAGCCTGTTGGCGTGCATGGCCCATTGCGTGAAGTGGACGTGCTCGTCCCAAAGTCCGGGAATGACGTACCGTCCGCCGCAGTCCACCCTTGGAACATTGCGGGGCAGGCCCAGTGGGTCTGCACCAATCGCGGCGACCACACCGTCCCGAAGGTGAATGTCGGCAACCGTATCGGAACCCGGTTGGCGCACGGACGCGAGGACCAGGTCCGTCATGCAGGGCCGCGGAGCCGTTCCATCTCGCGGCGGTCCTTCTTGGTGGGCCTGCCGGTGCCCCTGTCCCGCTGCGGCAGGCCAAGCGCCGGTGCGATGGGCCGCGGCGGGGTGTGGTCGGTAAAACAGTGCGAGGCCGCCTCCGCACCGACCCGTTTGGCGATGAGCCTCCGCACTTCCAGGATCCGCTCGTAGCCGGGCATCCGCACTGTCACGGTATCGCCGGTCACCAAGGTGGCAGACGCCTTGGACGGGCTGCCGTTCAGCCGGACATGCCCCGCACGGCAGGCCGCCGTCGCGGCGGAGCGGGTCTTGTAGGCGCGGATGGCCCACAGCCACGCATCAATACGGACGCTGGCGGGGGAGGCAGGAAGGCTGGTCATGGCTGGCACCGAGTATAACCCGGCACCTTTTGATATTCAGCGCAAGCTCATTCGACCGTCACACTGACGCGCTGAACCATGTTGTTGCCCAGCCCCTGGTAGTTCCAGTTCTGTTCCAGCGGCTGGGTGGCGCCGGTGGCATCCGTCGCCCTGCAGGAGAGCTCATGCACGCCCGGATCCGCCACCCACGGCAGCGTCCACTTGCGCCACGCGAATCCGCCGGCTGGCTTGTCCAGCTGGGCGGGAAGCCATGTACCGTCGATGCCCACTTCGACGCCCGTCACCGCACCCTCGCCGGACCATGCCCTGCCCTGCAGCAGCACCGGTCCCGGTGTCAGGATCCGCTTCCGCGTGAAGAAGTCCGGGACGCCCGGCGGGACCATCAGCGACCGCACCCTGATCCGCGAAACCGGTGTGCCGGCGTCGTCCGCGGAGTCCTGGAAGCGGTAGGCGACCCGCTGCTGGTAGCCGGCAAATGGAGTCGTGACCACCTCGATGGACTGCAGCCATTTCACGCTGGCCATGCCGTACCAGCCGGGGACCACCAAGCGCAGCGGATAGCCGTGCTGGGGCGGCAGTTCGGTGCCGTTCATTTTGTAGGCAAGGACGACGTCGGCGCGCAGCGCTTCGCGGATCGGCAGGCTCCGCGCGTAATGGTGGGGGACGCCGCCCTGGACCCCGGCATCGGCCCCGGTGAAGACCACCTCCACAGCGTTCTCCAGCACTCCCGCCTTTCCCAGGAGGTAGGCGAGGGGAACGCCCGTCCAATGCGCGGTGCCCACTCCTTCCATGACCCAGGGCTGGCTCATCGGCCGGGGCGTGAGGAGGGATCGGCCGTTGCCGGCGCATTCGAGGGTGACAGGCACGGTGATCGCGGGGTCCTTGCGGAGCGCGGCCATGCTCAGTTCCAGCGCCCGCTCCACCGCCCCGCTGATCCGGAGGTGCCAGGAGGCGGAATCGATGTCCGGAATGTCAAAGTGGGTGAGGACGTAGTGCAGTCCCGGGGGAGTGACGTCCCGGCGCAGCGCCTCCAGCGGCATGGAATGGTTCCGCGCGGAAAGCTGCAGCTCCTCCGGTGTCAGGGGACCCGTAGTGGGACCGGCCGGAAGCGCGGCCGGTTCCCCACGACTTTCGGTTGGAGACGCGGACTGCAGGTTGTCGTGGATCTGCTTCATGGCGGGTGCGATTCTGCTCGGCGGGACGCTCTTGGGGCTCGATGATGCCTTGCCACAGGTTTACGCCCGCCCCCGCCGGCCCGTCAACGCCTTCCTGAGGCTTCCCCGGCGGTGGCGCCAGCTACAGAACCGGACGGGTCAGGAACTCCGCCAGGCTGATGGGGTCCTGGCCAGTGAGCCCGTGGACATCCGGGGAGACGCCGGCCATTTCCCCTGCCGCCATGGTCGTGTAGGTGCTGACCCAGGCGTCCAGTTGCCACTGCGGTACGCCGTACGGTGCCCGCGATGCATAAGCCTCGTCCACCGTTTCCGGTTGGAAGCTGACGGTCCGCCCGGTCCCTTCCGTGATAACTTCGGCGGCCCGCGCCAGGGTCAATTCCTCGGGGCCGGTGAGGTTGTACGTCTTGCCCTGGTGGATGGCGGGATCGCGCAGGACGGCCAGGGCGCAGCGCGCAATGTCTTCCCGGGCGACGCCGGCAAAGGCGCCCTCGCCGGCAGGGCCGCGGATCACGCCGTCCTCCCCGGCCAGGCGCGGGAGGAAGTCGAGGTAGAAGTTGTCCCGCAGGAACGTGTACTTCATGCCCGACGTCCGGATGTGCTCCTCCGTGGCATAGTGGTCGCGGGCCAGCGTGAAAGTGGCATCCGGCGCCGCCCCGTACAGCGAGGTGTAGACGACGTGCTCCACCCCTGCTGCGGCAGCTGCGTCCACGAAGGCGGCATGCTGCTGCACCCGGTCCTCGGTCTCCGCGGCGGACACCATGAACAGCACCTTGGCGCCGTCCAGGGCCCGGCGCGCTGCGTCGGAATCCGAGTACGAGCACACCACGGATGTTGCGTTGTCCAGTTGCGGGGCGCGGCCGGCGTCCCGCACCAGCAGGCGCTGGGCGGAACCGGCCGCGGCAAGCTGCCGGGCCACCATCCCGCCCAGTCCGCCGGTGGAGCCGGTAACGGCGAGCCCGGGCAGATCCGAAGCGGACGCCATGGGCTTAAGCCTCCCGCTTGGCCGGCGACTTGGTCTGCGCCGGGTCACGCTCGGCCAGCGACCCGATGGCATCGTCAATCTTCTTGAGGACCTCGGGCTCCAGCTTCACGCCGGCGGCCGCCACGCTGTCCGCGATCTGCTCCGGCCGTGACGCACCCACGATGGCCGAGGCCACGTTGGGGTTCTGCAGCACCCAGGCAACCGCCAACTGCGGCATGGAGAGGCCGGCGTCCTCAGCGATGGGCTTGAGTTCCTGCACTCCTGACAGGACGTCGTCGCGCATCCAGCGCTCGATCATCCTGGCCCCGCCCTTCTCGTCCGTGGCCCGGCTGCCCTCGGGGGCGGGCTCGCCAGGAAGGTACTTTCCGCTGAGGACACCCTGGGCCATGGGCGACCAGACGATCTGGGACACACCCAGTTCCTCCGACGCCGGCACCACCTCGGCCTCGATGACCCGCCACAGCATGGAGTACTGCGGCTGGTTGGAGATGAGCTGGAAGCCCAGCTCCTTGGACAGTGCGTGGCCGTCCCGGAGCTGCTTGGCGGTCCACTCGCTGACACCGATGTAGAGCGCCTTGCCCTGCCGGACGATGTCCGCGAACGCCTGCATGGTCTCTTCGAGCGGCGTCTCGTAGTCGTAGCGGTGGGCCTGGTAGAGGTCCACGTAGTCGGTCTGCAGCCGGCGCAGTGAGCCGTTGATGGACTCCATGATGTGCTTGCGGGAGAGGCCAAGATCGTTCTTGCCCTTGGGGCCGGTAGGCCCGTAGACCTTGGTGAAGATTTCCAGGGACTCGCGGCGCTCGCTCTTCAACGCTTCGCCGAGGACTGTTTCCGCTGCGGTGTTGGCGTAAACGTCTGCCGTATCAAAGGTGCTGATGCCTGCGTCGAGGGCTGCCCGGACACACTGGGTGGCGACGTCGTTTTCCACCTGCGAGCCGTGGGTGAGCCAGTTGCCGAACGTGATTTCCGAGACTTTGAAACCGCTGTTTCCGAGGTATCTGAATTCCATGGGTTTCACGCTAGCCCAGATGGTTGCTCAGGGTAAGGGCTGTTTGCCCTTCTCGGGAGTACCCGCGGGGGCTGACCTTTTCTGGCCGGGCGCCGAACCTTTCAGTACCTGCGGGCCGGTGAGCGACACGAGCGATCCGGTGTCCAGCGGTGCCAGCGGCTCGGGGTGCTGAGGTTTCTTGAAGGAGCGCGGAACCTCCCGGAGAGGGCGGTGGTTATGCAGGGACGACTCCACGAGCGGGGCCACCTCCACCACTTTCTCGGCCGGGACCTGTGGATCCGGCAGGTCCCGCACCGACAGTTTGATCTCCGGCGCCGCTGCGCGCGCCCTGGCCATGGCCCGGGAATCCGCCTCGGCAACGGCCGAGGCCCAGTCCTCAGCCAGGACCGGTGGTTCGCGACGCGCGGCCGTCAGGGCGGGATGATGGACGACGGCGGTGCGCAGCGCCGACTTCAGGTGTGCCGGCTTCAGGGCGGCGCGCCAGTCGCGCGGCTTCCCTGCGGCAGTCCTGCCGAAGGTCCTTGATAGCAGCCCTGCCCGTGCCGGGCCGGACGGGGGTGCGGCGGCAGCACCGTCGTCGGACGCGTCCTTTTGGTCCGCGCCCCTTTGGTCCGCGAGCCGCGTTCCGTACAGCTGGACGAGCGGGATGGAGTCCTTACGGACGCGCCTGCCGAACAGGCCCATCAGAACGGCCGCGGCCAGGCGGCCGACGCCGGCAAGCACCAGGGTGATGACCCCCAGCAGGAAGAGGACAAAAAACATCAGGAATGCGACGCCCACCGTGCCCAGGAAAGTCAGGTTGAGGATGAGCGTATCCGGATTGTCCACGTCATCTCTCCTCTCCGCCAGGGCAGCAGTCCTTCTCCACCATACGGATTTTTGCCGGAGCATGCCGCCGCGCGCAGCGGCGGGTCCGAGGTTGTATCGAAGCTGTTACCGGATATGACAACATCGGGATATGGCTGAAAATCGGGGACAGGAACGCTGCATGTGCCTGTCCGGAGAGCAATATGGACAGTGCTGCGGGCGGTTCCATTCCGGTGCAGCGGAGGCCGGCACAGCCGAACAGCTCATGCGGTCCCGCTACAGCGCATTTTTCCTGCTGGACGCCGGCTATCTGCTGCGCACCTGGCATCCGGAAACCGCGCCGGCCGAGCTTCCCCTGGACCCGGCCATGGAGTGGCGGCGCCTGGATATTCTGTCGGCCACCCGTGGCGGTCCGTTCGATACCCAGGGAACGGTGGAGTTCAAGGCCTACTACCGTGACGGGAACGTGCGCGGCGTCCTGCACGAGGTGAGCAGGTTCGCCAGGGAAAGCGGCCGCTGGTACTACCTGGACGGAGAGGTCTTCGCCTGACGGGCGGGACAGAACCGAAGAAGCCATGGCTCGCCCACCGGGTTACTCGTCGTGGTCGTTGTCCGGCGTGAACCCGGCCCGGTCCACTTTGCGGTGGAACCTCATCCCGGCGAGCCCGCCAAGCACGGCACCCACCAGGGCGACAGCCGCTACCACGACGGCGGCGATGATGCTGGTGGTGGTCAGCTGCCCCTCGTTGATCGGGATGCGGGGGAAGCTGTTCAGGTTGGCCAGCACATTGAACTGCTGGCCTGCCACCATTCCGAGGACGGCGATGACGATGGCGGCGATCAGCGCCCAGATCCACACCATCAGGCCCTGCTTGGCGCCGTTGAAGCGCGCCATGCGCCCTGCAACGTAACCGCCGCAGTAGTAGGAGAGGAAGAGGATCACGAGCAGGATGATGATGCCCACCAGGCCTACCGTGCCCTGGTTCTGGGCGGCCTGGTTCACGGCTTCATTGACGTCCGTGTTGCTCGCCAGGCCCACTGCGGTCCCGGCCGCAGCCACCAGGGCTGTCAGCAGGACCGCCATACCGGTGGCCGTCAGCCAGCCAAAGAAGGCCGAGCCCACCTTGATGCCGCCGAACTGCTCCTTTTCCCGCGCGACGGCGGTTTGCCGGTCGGTCAGGCCGGGGTCAACAACGGGCGCCGGGGCAGTCGCTGCAGGAGTGTAGTCCCGCTCGGCGTACGGCGCGGACCGCTCTGTATAGGTGGAGGCCGGTTCCGCATCTGCTGCCGGCACCTGCTCATAGGAGCGGGTGCTCTGGCTGTCCGAATCTGCGGCACGGTAGCTTCCGCTCCGGTTGTCATCCTCCCGGGCTCGCCGCGGGGGCAGGTTCTCTGGGTCGGTTGAGCTGCTCATGGCTCAACTCAACCACCCAGTTACAGGGATAGCAAGCGTGCTTACTATTTTGTGACCTGCGGTTTTACCTGTAGTTCCTGTGCATATTGTCTTTTTTTGAGGGGCCGGGGGAAGCGTCGGCGATCCACGGGCCGGTCCCCTCGGACTGGTCCAGGATGCCCTCCTCCAGCCAGGTGTAATCCCCGGCGAGGACTTTGCGCGTCAGCCCGCGGTCGCCGTCGTCCGTGTTCCGCCAGAGCTGATCGAAGTACTCGTCCACGCGCACCCGCGCCTGCTCGCAGAATGCCTCGGCCAGCTCGTAGGCGCTCGCTGCCCGTTCCGGAGCCGTGCGGAGCATCATCTCGGCGCGGGAACAGCACGCGGCCATCGCGAACAACTCGGCACCGATGTCCACCACCCGGCCCAGGAATGCCTGCTTGTACGCCAGGTTGGCCTGCCAGCGCCCCATGCCATAGAAAGTCTGGCGGGCCAGCCTGCGCGAGGACCTTTCGACGAACCGCAGCTGCTTGGCCAGCCGCCCGAATTCGCTGTAGGAGCGGGGGTCCATTCCGGCCCCGGCCACCAGTTTGGGCAGCCACTTGGCGTAAAAACCCGAGGCCCCGACGGCTGCCTTCGCCTTGTCCTGCAAGCTTGCCGTGACCGACGCGAGGTCGCCGGCGGCGGCGAGGTGGGCGTCCACGGCTTCGCGGGCAATGAGAAGCTTCATGATCTCCGACGAACCTTCGAAAATCCGGTTGATGCGAAGATCCCGCAGCTGCTGTTCAGCCGGAACGGCGCGCTCGCCGCGGGCTTCCAGGGACTCGGCCGTCTCGAAACCGCGGCCGCCGCGGATCTGCACCAGCTCGTCGGCGATCCGGCAGCTGGTCTCCGTGGACCACAGCTTGGCCAGTGCCGCCTCGATCCGTACGTCCTTCTGCCCGGCGTCAGCAAGTTCGGCGGAAAGTTCGAAGACTGCGTCCAGGGCAAAGGCGGAGGCGGCGATGAAGGCGATCTTCTTGCTGACTGCCTCGTGCTTGCCGACGGACTGCCCCCACTGGACGCGCGCATTGGACCACTCGCGGGCGATCTTCAGGCTCCAGCGGCCGGAAGCCACGCACAGCGCCGGGATGGAAAGCCGGCCGGTGTTCAGCGTGGTGAGGGCGATTTTCAGGCCCTGGCCTTCGCGTCCCAGCCGGTTCGCCGCGGGCACCCGTACCTGGTGGAACCGCGTGACGCCGTTTTCGATGCCGCGCAGGCCCATGAAGGTATTGCGGTTCTCCACGGTGATGCCGGGGGAATCCATTTCCACCACAAAGGCGCTGATGCCGCCTTTGTGCTCGGTTCCGTCAGCGTCGGTGTGCGCGGGAACCACTGCCATCACCACCACCAGCTCTGCGATGACGCCGTTGGTGGTCCAGAGCTTTACGCCGTCAAGGATGTAGGCCTGGCCGTCCTCGGTGGGAACTGCCGTGCTGCCCATGCGGGCGGGATCGCTGCCCACGTCCGGTTCCGTCAGCAGGTAGGCGGTGACGGCCCCGGCTGCGCACCGTGGCAGGTACTCGCGCTTTTGTTCGGGGGTCCCGAACACCTTCACGGGTTCCGGCACGCCGATGGACTGGTGCGCAGAGAGCAGGGCGCCAAGGCTCGGATGGACGCTGCCCAGCAGCGCCAGGGCGCGGCCGTAGTACACCAGTGAGAGCCCCAGGCCGCCGTATTCCCGCGGGATCTTCATGCCGAAGACGCCCAGTTCGGCGAGGCCCCGAAGGTATTCGTCCGGGATCTTGGCGTCCCGCTCAATGACCCTTCCTGACAGGGTCCGGGCGTACTCGGCCAGGCGGGCCATGAACGCTTCGCCGCGTTCCACGTCTTCATCCCTGGCAGCAGGCCAGGGATGAATGAGGCTGAGGTCGAAGCTGCCCAGGTAGAGGCCCTTTGCAAAACTGGGCCTGTCCCAGCCGGTCTCGCGCGAAGCCTCGGCCAGCGCGCGGGCATCCTCGGCGGTGGCATCGGACCCGAGGCTGCTTGACGCGACGGGAACCTCTGCGGCCGGCGCGTCGGTGCCGGGAGCTTGGGTGGAGGGGGAGTCAGTTGCGGAGGTCATGGGTCATCTCCTTGGCCGGATCGGCCGGTGTAGCCATGGATCCGCCGGGTTGGAGAACCCTTTAGCTGTCTCTCAATATTACCCGCGGGTAAGTTCCGGTGCTAGGGGAGGCCTGGGCCTGGAAGTCCCCGGCAGCTTCGGCGGCGGAGGCGCTGTGCACCAGCCGGTCCCATCCTGCGTTGATGCCATGGACGACGCCCAGGAGCGTATTGACCACCACCATCCAGGTCAGCTTTCCCGCGCCGAGCAGCACCAGGGCAATCAGCCCGGCCACCACCACGAATGCTGCCAGGATGAAGGCGAACACCAGCGTTCCAATAAAGACCAGAGTGCTGGTTTCCACTGCGCTTAGATCGAACTGCATGAGTCCCCCTGCTGCCACGTTGCTTTTGGTGAAGATCAGTAGCAGAAGCGTAGGGGTACGCTCGCGTGGCCAGCCAGAGCCGCGGCAGCCTGGGGCAGCTGTTGATATGGGATCGAAACACTACGGCTAAGTAGGTCACGGAGTGGTCGCGGCGCCTGCGTTAACCTTGTAGTTGGCAGTTTTCCGTTCCTGCCGCCGCCCCCGCCCCGCAAACAGCCCAAGGAGAGTGTGTGCCCCGCTCCGCCAGGTCATCCGCTGACGCCATCAGCGCCCGGCTTCGGGACCTCGAACTCCTCACCAAGGGACCTGCCTGGGCACTGACGCGTTCGGCCCCCTGGGTGATCGCGGTGCTGCAGGCTTCCTTTACCCGCACCCGTCCGCAACTGCCGCTCGAGGAGTTCCACGCCGACGTCGACTCCTTCCTTGAGGAACTGCGGCGGCAGGATCCGGGGCTGGGCGGCGGAGCCAACGGGAAGTCCTTCGGTGATGAATGGACGCGCCGGCAGTTCTTGACCCGCCGGAACCAGTCCGGCCAGATTGTCTACGAAGTCACCGAACCCGCCGCCCGCGTGCTCGCCTTTTTGGACAGCCTTTCCAGCGAACGCTCCACATTAAACGGGTCGCGGCTGGGCACACTGCTGGGCGACGTGGAAAAGCTCGCCAACGAGACCAACCCGGACCAAAGCGCACGCCTTGAGTCCTTGGAAGAGGAGATCGAAGAGCGCCAGCAGCTGATCCAGGACATCGCCAGCGGCGAGTTCGACGGTTTGCTGGACGACGAGGAAGCGGTGGAAGCCGCAGGAAACATCCTTGATCTTGCCGCCAGCCTCCCCGCCGACTACAAGAAGATGCGTGACCGGATCGAGGAACTGGTGGGAGAACTCCGCAACCAGATCATCGAGGAATCGCTCAGCAAGGGTGCCACCATGGCCCAGGTGCTGGAGGCGGACAAGCGGCTCCGGCAAAGCCCAGAAGGCAGGACCTTCCGATCCTTCACGGCCTTCCTGGAGGACCCGCAGCAGCAACTGAGGTTCCGGTCCGCCATCGGGGAGGTCCTCAGCCGGCAGTTCGCGGACGACCTGAGCCCCGAGGACCGTGAAACCCTGAAGAACCTGGTGGCTGAACTGCGCCAGCAGCACAGCCAGATCCAGCGTATCTACGGCAAACTCAGCGAAAGCCTCAACACCTACGTCCAAAGCGACGACTTCCGCCAGTCCGTCCGGCTCCGCCAGGTCCTGCGCGAAGCGGAGCAGGCTATCCGCTCCCTCCCGTACGAGCGCGACCGGCCCGGCCTGGTGCCCGGCCCGGTCCTCTACAACGCCGGCTTCGAGTCCCTGTCCATGGTGAAGCTCTTCGACCCCGACGAGTTCGCCGCCCCGCCAAAACTCGCGGACCCCATCGCCTTCAGCGACTCCGACCGGGTGCGCTCGCCGAGGACCGGCAAGGCCAAACCCGAGGTCATCCGCTCCGCCATGGCCGGAGCCGCGACGCTCGCGGACGCGTGGCAGCAGCTTCCGCCCGAGGAGCAGCACATCAACACCATCCGCGCCCTCCTCTCGCAGGCCCTGCACGCCGGGGCGGACTTCAACCGCGGCGCCTGGGACGGCCTGGACTTCGAACAGATAGACGGCACCACACGCAGGGCCTACCTGCCCATGGTCACGCTCGCAAAGGATTTTGATGACTGAAGAAATGACGACGGCGGATGAGACCGCGGCAGCCGAGCCGGCGGTTGAGCCTGACATTCCGGTGGTTGAGCCTGTCGAAACCCAGGACGCCTGGACCCCCGCAACCACCGGAGGAGTCACGCCCCGCGACACCTTCATCGACGGCGCTGCCCTCTTCCCGGGGGACACCGGGGTGCTGTCCATGAAGGTCCGGCAGGCGCTGGTGAAGCTGCTCAAAGGTCCGTACATTGACGGCGGCCGCGACGAGAAGCTGTGGACTGTGCTGCTGGACAACCAGGTGATCCTGCGCAGCCGCCTGTCCGAGCTCTTCCTTGCCATGCAGCTGGACCACGAACGGAAGATCGCCGTCCTGCGCCCCGTGGACCCCGACGCCATCGGCGGCAGCACCCGCTCCAGCATCCTCAGGCAGCAGCGCGCACTGAGCCGCGTGGAGACCATCGTGCTCCTCCGGCTGCGCCTGCTCCTGGACCGGCACGTCACCGCCCAGACCGACCCCACCATCACCCGCGAGGAAATCGCGGACCTGGTCACCCATTACCAGCCCGCCGGCCAACAGGACGCCCTCCGCGACTCGGACGTGGTCACCCGGGCCATCACCAAGCTCCTGGCCCGCCAACTCCTCCTGCCCACGGGCCTGGATGACGTCTACACCATTTCCAACGCCCTGCCCCTGGCCCTGCCCTTCGAGAACATCGGCGACATCCCGGCCCACATTGAGGCCCTGGTTGCAGCCTCCACCGACCAGTCAGGAACAGAACCCCTCCTGGACCTCGACAGCGACCCGCAGGAAGTGGACGACGACGCTGCGGAAGGTGAGCTACCCCAAGGCGCAGCAGCCGATGCCGCCCAGGGAGTGGCATCGGGCCTATCGGAGCCGGGCGCATCGTCCGCAGGACGAATGCTGCCCGGCGAAGGGGCGGGGGCGGCATCGGCTGTGGAGCCGAACCCGGCAACGGCTAACGCAACCACCGCGAAGGAAGCAGCAGAATGAGTATCGCGAGCATGCTCCCGATCGGAGAAGTTACGAACCCCGGCCAGATGCGGCTTGCGTTGGTGCAGGTGGTCAACTGGGGAACGTTCCACGGGGCGCACACAATACACGTGGACCGGAACGGAACGCTGCTGACGGGTAACTCGGGCGTTGGTAAGTCCACGTTGTTCGACGCGATGCTGCGGGTTTTCGATGCCCGTCCGCGGTCCAACGAGGCTGCTGCGCAGCGGTCGGGCGGGGCTGTGGAGGACAAGCGGACCACGTTCACGTACATGCGCGGCAAGGTGGGCGATAAGGCCGTGGGCGAGGGGTCGGCGAGTGCCTTCCAGCGGCCGGGTGCCACCTGGTCCGCCGTCGCCCTGACGTTCGACAACGCCGCCGGCACCAAGGTGACGGTTTCGGCCCTGTTCGACCTGCCGAAAAACGGTACGGAGTCGAGCGTTGGCCGGTTCTACCTGATCGACACCGTGCCCCTGGACCTGGAAGCGGTCGAGGGCATCGCGGACAAGAGGTTCACGAAGGCTGCGCTGGAAACAGTGTTCCCGCACGCGCAGGTTTTCGACGTCCACAAGGCCTTCGCCGAGCGGTTCCGCCGCCTGCTGGGAATCAACTCGGACCAGGCGCTTCCGCTCCTGCGCGTGATCCAGGCGGGCAAGGGCCTGGGCGGCAGCGTCAACACCTTCTTCCGGGACCAGGTCCTGGACGCCCCGGCCACCCTCGCCGCCGCGGATGACGTGGTGGAGGAATTCAGCAACCTGATGTCAATCCGGCAGCGGCTGGAGGATGTCCGGCAGCAGCGGGACCAGCTTGCCCCCGTCCCGGGCCTGAACCGGGAGTACGCGCAGTCGCTCCTCGACGCCAACCGGCTCCGCGAGCTGGCGGGCGGTGAGTTTGAGGCCTACAGGCAGCGGCTGGCGGTCACGGTCCACCAGAAAACGCTGGCCCGGTTCAAGGAGCTGGCCCAGGCGAAGGCCAAAGAGCTCGGCGCCGAGCGTTCCGTCCGCGACGGGCTGGCCAAGGAACTGCGCGAGCTGGAGACCGACTACAACAGCCAGGGCGGCAACGCGATTTCAGCCATCGAGCAGTCGCTGGAGAACGCGCGGGTGGGGCTGAAGCTCCGCCGGCAGGTGGAGGAGGCGGCGCAGCAGGCCCTGGCCGACGCCGGGTTGCAGCTTGAGTGGACGGCGGAGGGCTGGGAGCAGGCGCACGAGCAGGCGGCGGCCCGTTCCGCCGAATTGAAGGACGATTCGCAGGCGCTGCAGGAGCTGCGGTTCGAGGCCTTTGACGCCCACGCGACGAAGAAGCGCGAGCTGGCAGCGGCTGAGCAGGAGCTCGTGTCCCTGAGGACGCGCAAGTCCCTGCTGCCGCCGTCGAGCATTGAAAACCGTGCCGCAATTGCTGCCGCCACCGGCATCCCCGAGGACCGGATGCCGTTCGCGGGTGAGCTGATGGACTTGGCCGAGGGCGAGGAGCGCTGGCGGCCCGCCGCCGAACGCGCCCTCCGCAGCCTCGCCACCACCCTCCTGGTTCCCGGCGAGCATTTTGGAGCCGTAACCCGGTACCTGAACGGCCACAACGTCCGCGGTGCGCTGCGGGCGGTGGACGTGTCCAAGCCCCTGGCCGGCGGCGCGCTTGCCGTGGAGGACGTGCGGGACGGCGACCTGCTGACCAAGCTGGACATCCTCGCCACAGGCACGGCTGCTGAGCCGGGTGCATGGATCCGCGAGCGGATCGCCCTCGACTTCGCCTTCCCGTGCGTGGAGGATCCGGACGAACTGGCCGCGCTGGACAAGGGCCTGAGCCTGGGCGGCGTGGTCAAGCGCAACCGCCACACGGTGGAGAAGGATGACCGCTTCACCAGCCGCCAGGACTACGTTCTGGGGTTCGACAACGCCGCCAAGCTGGAACTCGTGGCCGGCCAGGTGGAGGACCTCCGGCAGGAAGTTGCCAAGGCAGCCGAGTTAGCCCAAAGCCGCGAGGATTCGCATCAGGGCATGAGCCGGCAGCTTGACGCCCTGCGGCGGATCGCTGAGGACCACCGGCCTTGGGAGCAGGTGTCCGCGGCGGTTGCAGCGGACGAACTGGCCAGGATCGAGCAGCGGCTGAAGGACGCATTGGCTGCGCAGGCGGACCTGGAGCCCCTGCGTGCCACCATCGAGGAGGTGCGGCAGAAGCACCAGTCCAGCACCGAGGCGGCCGCGGTCCTGCAAAGCGAGTACAAGGCGCTGGACAAGCAGCTCACCACCGCCGATTCGCTGCTGGAAGGGGCCCGGGAACGCCTGGCCCAGGCGCCGCCGTCGGACGCCACGGTCACGGCTCTGGACCCCTACTTCGCCGAGTTTGGCGACGTGGCGGAAATGCACGAGCTGGACAACCTGGCGAACCGGGTGCGGACTGCCCTCCTGGGCGAACTGCACGCGGCGGAGTCCCGCGGGCAGGCCACAGCGGAACGACTCACCCGCATTTTCGAGGGTTTCGTGCGGGAATGGGGCAGCGCCATTTCCGCAGACCATGGAACCACCATCGGTGCTGCCAGCGACTTCGAGAGCCGCTACCATGCGATCGTCAGCGACGGCCTGCCCGCCCAGGAGTCCGAGTTCCGGCAGTTCTTCAACCAGCGGACCCATGAGTCCTTCAGCACACTGCTGCACCTGCTCGATGAGGAACGGCGCTCCATCACCAGCCGCATCCTCCCGCTGAACGGAATTCTTTCCCAGGTGAACTTCCACGAGGGCAGCTTCCTGGAGCTGGACATCAAGCAGACCCTGCCGCCTACTGCCAAGCAGTTCAAGGACGCGATCCAGAACGCTCTCAAGGCCAGGCACTCCAGGCCAGCCAGGACGGAGGACGGCAAGGACAACGCGGCCCCGGAGCGGGACGACGACGCCGAGCTCACCGCACGCTACAAGTCGCTGGAAACCTTGGTTAAGCGGTTGGGTTCGCAGGCCCCGGAGGACCGTCGCTGGCGGGCCGAGGTGCTGGACGTCCGCGGGCACCTGTTCATCCAGTGCAAGGAGCACCGCGAGGTGACGGGGCCGCGTGGCGGCAAGAAGACCGAGGTCTTTATGCATGCCGATACCGGGTCAATGTCCGGCGGTGAGCGGCAGCGCTTCACGGCGTTCATCATGGCGGCGGCACTGAGCTACCAGCTCGGCATTGCCGAACAGGGCTTCACCACGTACGGCACCGTGATGATGGATGAGGCGTTTGTGCTGGCCTCTGAAGAGTTCGCGGGCGCCGGCATCAAGGCGTTGCACGAATTCGGCTTCCAGCTGCTGCTCGCAGCTCCGGAGAACGTGATCGACCTGTCCCGGCACCTCGGCTCCGTGACCGAGATTCTCCGGGACAGGCGCACCAACCGGTCCGGCGTCCTCACCGCTCCCGTGATCCGGCCGCGCCCCGGCAAAGAGGGAGCGTGGCGGTCGGAGGCTAATCCGGTGGACATCGTGCTGCGCTGACACGCCATCTGCAAGCAACGCGGGGTCACTCCCTGCCCGCTCAAACGCCAAGATCGGGCCGGATGTGGCTCCGCGTTACTGTATATAACAAATTGATGGATTTATTGTGATTGCTCTGGTGTGCGGTGATTTTGCTGTGCCACTCTTGGTCCATCACATCACCCCGCCTGAATGATCCCCCTGGGCGCTGCGGAACGCTGGGTCCCGCACCAACCCCAAGAGACCAAAGGCGCTCTCTTGAAAGGCACTCCGATGCGCCCAGCCCACCGCGCAAACTTCTTCCTCGCAGCCACCGCTGCTGCCGCTCTTTCCCTCGCGGGCTGCGCAACAGGCACCCCTGCCGGGAGCGGGGCTCCCTCCACGGCGCCTGCCACCCAGCCGGTTACGCAGACGGCTACGCAGAGTCCGGCTCCAACCATCGTTCCCGCTGCTACCTCGTCACCCGTTCCCAAAGGGCCGGTGACCTTCACCTTCGCAGACGGCCGCCTGTCCTTCGCCCACCCGGAGGGCTGGAGCGTGGAGCATGAACAGGTTTCAGCCTCCCCCGCAGTGGAGACGGCGACCGTCCTGGATGCCGGCGGCAAGGAGCAGATCAACATCTACTACAGCCAGGTTGGCGATGCTACGGCCGGCAATGTCTCCAGGAACATCATTGAGACTGATCCGGTACCTGGACTGATCGGAGCTTCTGTTCCCACGCCCAGTTCTTCGTTCTTCATTGATCGAGCTGATGGCGTTACTCATTACCGGATGGGGCTGACACCGGGATCGCCAGTCTCGCCGGACGGGCAGGTGCAATACGGTCTTGTAAGGATCGGCGACCGTATTTTGACTGCGGACGTGCTGTTTACTGAACCGCGGTTTGAAGGTGATGACGCAGCGCAAACCTGGTACTGGAGTGATGAGGGCCGGGCCCTGAAGTCGGTGCTGATGAGCTTCTCCTACCGCTGACCCCCGTTGATGTGGTGTGCCACCCCGTGGCGCACCACATCACTATCTCGAAAGGCACTCCCATGCGTTCGCCACGGCATGTGATTTTTTCCCTCTCGGTTACGGCATCAGCCGCGCTCTTCCTGAGTGGCTGCATGGTCAACGCGTCGGTCGACAACCGGGACGCGGCAACGGCCCCGGCCACCCAGCCGCCCTCCGCCAGCGCTCCGCCAGCCATCTCTCCGGAAAAGCCGACGACGACCGGCGCGCCGCCGCCCATTACTGCGCCGGCGGAGCCGCTCCCGTCAGCCGCCCCGCCGTCGTCGTCCGATCCGGCACCCGCTCCCGCCGAGCCCGTCACCTTTACCTTTCCCGACGGCCGGCTGTCGTTTACCCATCCGGCCGGCTGGCGGGTGGAGCACAGCCAGGGTGGGGCGTCACCCTCTGTTGAAAACGCGACTGTGTATGACGCCAGCGGGAACGAGCAGATCGGGATCTTCTACAGCGAGGTGGGGGGTGGTGTTGCCGGTCCCCACACCAGGACAGCGTTCTTCTCAGAGCCGGTACCGGGATTGCAGGGGCATTCAGGTCCTGAGACCGCCCACGCCTCCTTCTATGTCGACCGTATCGACGGCGCCCCCCATTACCGGCTGTCGCTAACGCACAGGGCAGCCGTCTCGCCGGATGGCACGGAAGGCGCTGACGTTGTCATCGTCGGCGGCAACCGAGTGCTGGCTGCAAACGTCGTATTCACGGGAGGGCCATTTGCCAGTGACGAGGCGGCCAAGGCCTGGTTCGCCGGGTCTGAAGGCCAGGCGCTGACGGCGATTCTGATGAGCTTTTCCTACCGCTGACCCGCCGTTAAGGAAGCCCGCCCCCGCATCGTGAGGGCGGGCTTCCTTGTATCCGGCCGGCCGGGAACGTTACTTGGCCTGGACGCGGCGCAGGAACTGGGCGGTCCGGTCCTTGAGGCCTTCGATTTGGCGGAGGACGACGGCGGCCGGGTCCGGGTTGATTTCGTTGGCCGGCGGTTCCTTGCGGACGTTGCCGCAGCACAGGAAGTCGGCGCAGATGAGGGTGCCCACCGTGTTGCCGTCGCGGCCGGACTGGCCGGCGCGCCTGGCCACCCACAGCAGCACGTCCTCCTTCGAGAAGACGTCGCGGCAGAGTTCGCAGAGGACTGCCCGGTTTTTCCGGGCGCCGCCCTCGGGGGCGCGCAGCATGATGCCGGTTAAGCCTTGAAGGCCTGGGACTACAAGGTAGCCGCGCAGGGGCATCTTCTCGTCGCGCCAGCCCAGGAAGTCGAGGTTATCCCAATCAAGGGAGTCGAAATCCTTGGGCAGGCTGAGTTTGGCGGCTTCTGAACGGCTGGCATTGATGAACGAGGATCGGATTTGTTGGGGCGTGACTGATTGCATGCCTGAACTTTCGTAAGAGATGGGACCCGAAAAGGGTGAGGAAACGAGGAGTCAGTCATTCCCCGCGGAGCAGGCCGCAACGGCCGCCCCGCTTTCCATGGCAACGGCGGCGCTGAAGGCCGGGCGCGTGCACATCGCTCTGATTCCCATCTTTTCTGCCAGCTGGTTGGTCCGTATATGGAACCAGCACTGTCATCCTGCCAAAAGGGGCATCGCCTGTCCAAGGCAGCGACACGCACCCGGTCCTGTGTCCTTCGTCACCTTGGGGAATAAGTTACGAAAACCTTGCGTAATGGAGCGGAGGCTAGGCTAGCCTTACTTAGGTTCGCTTCATTCACCTAAGGAGTTCCGTGACTTCCCCCCTCTTCACCGGCCTCAGTGCCACCCGTCGCACGCTGTTCTCATCAGCCGGCAAGGCGACGGCCGTTCTGGCCGCAGCGGCGCTCTCCCTCTCGGCATGCGCCACTGGCCCCGCGTCCTCCACCACAGACGCCAGCGCTTCGAGCTCCAGCAGCGCGCAGTTCCCGGTCACCATCGAGCACGTCTTTGGCAAAACCACCATCGAAAAGCAGCCCACTCGGGTAGCCACCGTTTCCTGGGTCAATGACGACGTCGCCATTGCCCTGGGTGTAGTGCCCGTGGGTGTCCCCAAGAACGAGTGGGGCGGTAACGACCAGGGCTCCACCCCCTGGAAGGACGCAGCCCTTGAGGAGCTCGGCGCCGGGTTCGGTTCCGACAAGGCTCCGGCCCAGTACTCGGAGGCTGACGGCATCAACTTCACCGAGATCGCCAAGCTCACCCCGGACGTCATCCTGGCCGCCTACTCAGGACTGACTGAAGAGGACTATAAGAAGCTCAGCGAGATCGCCCCCGTGGTGGCCCACCCGGAGCTTGCTTACGGCACTTCCTGGCAGGACTCCACGTCCATCATCGGCAAGGCCCTGGGCAAGGATGCCGAAGCCACCAAACTCATCTCCGACACCGAGGCCACGATCAAGGAGGAAGCTGCGAAGTACCCGCAGATCGCCGGCAAGACCTTCATCTACGGCTACGCCCTTCCCTCAGACCCCACCCAGACGGGTATTTACACGGCCAATGACAACCGGCCCAAATTCCTTTCCGCCATCGGGATGAAGCTCGCCCCGGTCGCCGAGCAGGCCTCCGAAGGCTCCAAGGAATTCTTCGTGCCATGGTCTGCCGAGAAGGTCAACGAGCTGGAGTCGGACATCTTCCTCAGCTCCGTCGAGGACGCCAGCGAGGCGGACGCCATCAAGAATGATCCCCTGTTCGGCCAGATTCCGGCCGTCAAGAACGGGGCCTTCGTCGCAGACGCGAACAAGAGCCTGGTCCTGGCGATCTCCGCATCCTCCCCACTGAGCCTGCCCTGGGCACTGGACACCTTCCTGCCGCAGCTGGCCACCGCAGCGGACGCAGTGAAGTAAGCACCGTTCCATGACGCACAGTACAACGACGGCGGCCTCCCGGGAGGGGGACGCGGGCACCCCGGTGCCGGCGAAAGGATCCCGCCACCCCGCTTCCGGGGGAAAGCGGGCTGCCTGGCTGCTGGCCGCCGTCGTTGTACTTGCGCTCCTGGCCGCGGCCTCGCTGGCCGTCGGCGCCCGCGGTCTTCCCCTCGGCACCGTCTGGGATGCGCTCACGCAGTTCGATCCCGCCAACGGCGACCATGCGGTGGTCCACGCCCGCATCCCGCGCACCGTCCTTGGCCTGCTGGCCGGCGGAGCCCTGGGCCTTGCCGGTGCTGCCATGCAGGGTGTGGCCCGCAATCCGCTCGCCGATCCCGGCATCATGGGCGTCAACGCGGGCGCCGCGCTGGCCGTCGTCACCGGCATTTATGTTTTCGGTGTGGCCACTCTCTCCGGCTACATCTGGTTCGCCTTCATCGGGGCGGCAATCGCCGCCGTCGTGGTCTACCTCATCGCCTCCCTCGGCAGGGAGGGTGCCACCCCCGTGAAGCTGGCCCTCGCCGGCGCCGCGCTGAGCGCAGGCCTGTACTCCCTGATGAACGTCATCCTGGTCTCCAGCCAGGACACCCTTGACCGTTTCCGCTTCTGGCAGGTGGGCGGCGTGGCCGGCCGCGACTGGTCAGTGGTCCTGCCCGGGGTTCCCTTCCTGGCCGTCGGTGCCGTCATCGTGCTCCTGACCGGCCGTATCCTCAACAGCCTGGCGCTCGGCGACGACATCGCCCGCGGCCTCGGCCAGCGGGTTGGCCTGGTCCGGGCCGTGACCGCCCTGGGAATCGTGCTGCTGTGCGGGACAGCCACCGCGCTGGCCGGTCCCATCGGGTTCGTGGGTCTTGTTATTCCGCACGCCGTGCGCTTCCTCACCGGCCCCGACTACCGGTGGATCCTGCCGTTCTCCCTGGTGGCGGCTCCCGTGCTGCTCCTGGGTGCGGACATCATCGGCCGCGTGGTGCTCCTCCCCGGTGAAGTTCCCGCCGGCATCATGACCGCCCTCGTCGGCGCACCCGTGTTCGTCTGGCTGATTCGCCGCGGCAAGGGGGCCGGACTGTGAGCATCACCCAGGCTCCCCGCGAGATGGCACTTGACGGCAGTCCGAGAGGGAAACACCCCCGTTATCTGCCATCTCGGGTACTGAACCGGACCGCGATGCTGGCCGCCGCCGTCGTCATCCTCTTCGCCGTGTCCGTCCTGCTGGGCAGCTACACCGTGACCATCCCCGACTTCTTCAAGATCGTGATCGCCCACCTCACCGGCGGCGACAAGATCCCGGGGACCAGCTTCATCGTGATGGAAAACAAGCTGCCGCGGGCGGTCATCGGCACCATGATCGGCGTCGCCTTCGGCTTGGCCGGCGCGCTGTTCCAGACCATGCTCCGCAACCCGCTGGCCAGCCCCGACATCATCGGCATCAGCTACGGCGCCAGTGCCGCCGCCGTCATCGCCATCGTCATCTTCGGCGCGTCCGGTGCCGTGGTTTCCGGGGCAGCCCTGGCTGGTGCCCTCGCCGTGGCCGCCCTGATCTACGCCATCTCGACAGGCGGCGCGATCCGGGGAACCAGCCGCGGGAACGCGGCCGGCAACCGCCTGGTCCTGGCCGGCGTCGGCATCGCCGCGGCCCTGCACGCGGTGGTCAACTTCCTGATGACCCGCGCAGACATCCGCACCGCCGCCGACGCCCTGGTCTGGCTCAACGGATCCCTGAACTCCGCCAACTGGGACCGCGCCGGCGTTCTGTTCCTCGCCCTCGTGGTCCTGGTCCCCGCGGTGGCCGTCATTGCCGGGCCGCTGCGGATCCTGGAGTTGGGCGACGACGCCGCTGCCGGCCTGGGCATCCGGGTCAACGCGGCACGCCTTTCGCTGGTGATCATCGCCGTGACGCTTGCGGCAGTGGCGACGGCGGCGGCAGGCCCGGTCTCGTTCGTCGCCTTCCTGGCCGGGCCCATCGCACGCCGCTTCACCGGCAAAGCCAGCCTCCCGGCGTCGGCCCTGGTAGGCGCCCTGATTGTCCTCGCGGCAGACTACTTCGCCGCCAACCTTGCCCCACTGCTGCTGGACGGCACGGTCCTGCCGGTGGGCGTCATCACCGGTGCGCTTGGTGCCCCGTTCCTGCTGTGGCTCCTGGTCACGGCCAACCGAAAGGATGCCTGACGTGGCTGTTCTCAACGCCAAGGACCTGACGCTGAAATACGATCAGCGCTGCGTGGTGGACGGCCTCAGCGCCGAGATCCCCGAGGGCAAGGTCACCATGATCGTGGGCGCCAACGCGTGCGGGAAATCCACCCTGCTCCGGGGCCTTTCCCGGCTCCTCAAGCCTGCGACCGGTACCGTGACGCTGGACGGCAAGGACATCCACGCCCGCCCGGCGCGGGAACTGGCACGCACGCTGGGCCTCCTGCCGCAGCACCCCACCGCCCCCGACGGCATCACCGTCCGCGACCTGGTGGGCCGCGGACGCTACCCGCACCAGGGCTTCTTCCGCAGCTGGAGCGACAAGGACGACGCCGCCGTGCAGCGTGCGCTGGAAGCCACCGAGACGCTGGCCCTCGCCGGGCGCGACGTGGACGAACTCTCCGGCGGCCAGCGGCAGCGGGTCTGGATCGCGATGGCCCTCGCCCAGGAAACCGACGTCCTGCTCCTCGACGAACCCACCACCTACCTGGACCTCGCGCACCAGGTGGAAGTCCTGGACCTCGTGACGGACCTGAACCGTAAGCGCGGCACCACGGTGGCCATCGTCCTGCACGACCTCAACCTTGCCGCCCGCTACGCGGACAACGTCATCGCCATGAAAGGCGGCGCCGTAGTGGCCGTGGGCAACCCCCTCGAGGTGGTCACCGAAGACCTGGTGCGCAACGTCTTCAACCTTGAATCCCGTGTCATTCCGGATCCTGTATCCGGAACCCCCCTGATCATTCCCATCGGCCGCCACCACGTCCCCGCCACTGAACTGGAGCTTGTTGCATGAAGACCCGAGAAGTTGCCTCCACCGAGCCGATGACCCTCGCGTTCGAGGTCACCGTATCCTCCGTCCAGGAACTCAGCCCCAACTTCCGCCGGATCACGTTCGGCGGCTACTCGCTCCGTGATTTCGGCGTCCACGGGGAAACCCTTGACCTGCGGGTCAAGCTCATGATCCCGTCGCTCGCCGCTGACGGCACCGCGCTGCCGGTTCCGGCCTTCGAGATGAGCCAGGCCGGCTGGTACCGCGAATGGCTGGAGATGGACCCGGCTGTGCGCGGGTCAATGCGAACCTACACTGTCCGGCAGGCCCGGCTGGATGCGGTCTACCCTGAAATCGACGTCGACTTTGTGATGCACTTCGATGACCACGGCAACGGCGGCCCTGCGGCCAACTGGGCCCTCAACGCCAAGCCCGGCGACGCCATCACCATCATCGGCCCCAACAACCGTGCCGCCCACTGCGTCACTGCCGAAATCTACTCCGGCATTGAGTGGCGGCCGGGCCTCGCCCAGCGTGTCCTCCTCGCGGGCGACGAAACAGCCATTCCGGCCATCTCCGCCATCCTGGAAAGCCTGCCGGAGTACATGACCGGGCACGCGTTCCTCGAAGTTCCGGAGGCCGGCGATTTCCTGGAGCTCAGCTCACCTGCCAACGTCGAGATCACCTGGCTGGCCCGCGGCGCCTCGATCGGCCGGTCCCGCCCGCACGGCCAGTTGCTCCAGGACGCTGTCCGCAAAGCCGTTCCCGTGCCCGGCTGGGTGGGGCTCAAAGAGGTCGACGGCGGCGCCGGCCCCGAGCCCGAAGACGTCAACGTGGACGAGGACATCCTCTGGGAGACCCCCACCCGGATGGAAACCGCCGAGATCCAGGCAACCAAGAACCCGGACATGCCCGCCGGTGCCATGCCCTTCTACGCCTGGATCGCAGGCGAAGCGGCAGTCATCAAGGACATGCGCCGCTACTTGGTCCGCGACGTCGGGATTGACCGGAAGCAGGTGGCCTTCATGGGGTACTGGCGGCAGGGCAAGGCCGAGGGCTAACCCCGGCGGTTGCAGGCTGCGCCGCAACCGCCGGCTTGCCGTCGCTTAGCGGTTGGACCCTTCCCAAACTTCGCAAGCTCAGTTCGGGGCCCTCGGGTCCGCCCTTCCTCCCTGCGCTCCGTTCCGGCCGCGGGCGGCCTTCACTGCGCTCCAGTCGGCGATGCGCTCCTACGCAAGCCACCGGCCGCGGCTACGTGTGTTCGTCACCTTTGCTTCACCTTGCCTTTCCCTGCGCTCTTCTTCTTCTGGCTAGGTTGGGCTGGTGTCTGCTCAACCTTTGCTTCCTGAGTCCGGGCGGCGGGTCTTTGTTGCTCTTGGGGACTCTTTTACCGAGGGCGTGGGGGACCGGGATGAGAGGTTGCCCAACGGGGTCCGGGGGTGGGCCGACAGGGTGGCCGAGAAGCTGGCCAAGGCGCAGCCTGGGTGGAAGTACGCGAACCTGGCGATCCGCAGCAAGCGGCTCCGGCACATTATCGACGAGCAGCTGGAACCTGCGCTGCAGATGAAGCCCACTTTGGTCACGTTGTATGCCGGCGGCAATGACATCCTGGACCTGAAAACGGATATGACCGCCCTCATGGCCAGCTACGAGCAACTTGTGGCGCAACTGGCCGGAATCGGAGCCACCGTGGTCCTGTTCACCGGCTTCGACGTGAAGGTCTCCGCGCTGCTCGAGCCGCTCAAGAGACGCAACGCGTTCTACAACCAGCAAGTGCGGGCCATCGCCGCCAAGTACGGTGCCGTGCTGGTGGACTATTGGTGCCTGGACGCGTTCCATGACCGGCGGATGTGGGACTCGGATCGGCTGCACATGTCAAAGGCCGGGCACAAGTACTTGGCCGGGCAGGTGCTGGACCAATTGGGAGTCCCCCACAAAATCACACTCAAGGACTGGGAACCGCCAACGCGGCTCACCCTGAGGGAGTGGGAACAGCGGCAACGGCGCTGGATCCATGACTGGGTCCTGCCACTCTTCGGCCGGAAGCTGCGGGGTGTCACCCTGGGTGACGAACTTACGGCGCGCTGGCCGAAACCGGTCAAGGTGCCCCGGAAGGGCGGGCTGAAGAAACTGGTGGCAGAAGACCCTGCCGGCGTGGCTGAAGGCTAGCTGTCCAGGAGGATTTCGTAGCCCGGCGCCACCCGGGCCGCATGGAACTCCACTACCTCGAAGTCCGCCACCCCATTCGTATAGAACGGGTCCAGCTTCAGGGAGGCGTCCAACGTGGCCCGGTCCGCCTGTGAGAGCAGCAGGCCACCCGTGCGGGGGACCTTCCGGCCGGCAGCGATAAAAACGCCGTCGTCAAAAGCCTTCTGGAGCCAGCTTATGTGGGCGTCATTGTGGAAATCGACGATGTCCTGCGGAACCCGATAAGTCAGGGAGACAACATACATCCGCCCAGCCTACCGGCACGGTCATCGTCGGTTGAAGGATCAATCGTAGAATAGGGACATGACCGAACCGCGCTGGCTGAACGCCGACGAACGACGTGCCTGGCTGGCCCTGGTGAGCATCAACACCCTGCTGCCGGCAGCCCTCGACACCAAGCTTCATGCCGAAGGCAAGTTATCGCTCTTCGACTACACGGTCCTGGCCATGCTCTCCGAGGCGGACGAGCGGTTCCTGCCCATGAGCGAACTCGCCGCCCGCAGCAGCGCGTCCCTTTCCCGGCTCTCGCACGTGGTGACGAAGCTGCAGAAGCGGGGCTGGGTGGAGCGCCAGCCCCACCCCCACGATGCCCGTGTCACCATCGCCCACCTTACGGAGGAGGGCATGGCCACCATCGTTGGCTTGGCGCCCGGCCACGTCGAAGCGGTACGGGACCTCTTCCTGGACGCCTTGTCAGAGCAGGACGTCCTCGATCTGGCGCGGATCGGTGAAAAAGTGGTGGGACGCCTGGACTCCGACCATTGGATCCTGCGCGAAAGCTAGCCCAGCCGGTTGGTTGCTTCCAGCAACGGGTGGCAAACTAGCCGGATGGATTTCACTTCCCGGTTCGTGGCACTCGGCGATTCCTTTACTGAAGGCGTGGGCGACGACGACTTCACCCGCCCCAACGGTGTCCGTGGCTGGGCCGACCGTGTTGCCGAGCAGCTTGGCGAGGCCGACCCCGGCTTCGGCTACGCCAACCTCGCCATCCGCGGAAGAAAACTCCGGCAGATCCTCGCTGAGCAGGTGGACGCCGCCGTCGACCTTAAACCCACCTTGGTGAGCATCTACGCAGGTGCCAACGACATTCTCCGCCCGCGGATCGACATCGATGACCTCCTTGCGGAGTACGACGACGGCATCCGCAAGTTGGCTGCCACGGGCGCAACCGTGGTGATGTTCACCGGATTCGACGCCAGGGGCTCCAAAGTGTTCGGCACCATGCGCGGCCGCACCGCGATCTACAACGAACTGGTCCGCGGCATTGCCGGGGACCACGGCGCCCTGCTCGTGGATTACTGGCGCTTCAGCGAGTACTACGACTGGGGCATGTGGGCGCGAGACCGGATGCACATGTCCGCAGCCGGGCACGCGAACATGGCCAAGCGCGTCATGGAGGTCCTCAAGTATGACCACACCATCGACATCCCGCCCATGACCCCGGTGCCGGAACTGCGCGGTGCCGAGGCCCTGCGCGCCAACGCCCAATGGTTCCGGGAGTACGCCGGTCCCTGGGTTGTCCGCCGCGTTACCGGCAAGTCCTCCGGCGACAACCTGTCGGCCAAGTACCCGCAGCTCACACGCCTCAAGCCGGACCCGGTCAGCGGAAGCCGCTGACTCGGCTGTTTCCGGTGCCGTGCTTATACACCCATTCGTCCCGGATTGGTCTTTAATTGCGCGAACTCGTACACTTGGTAGGCGCTAAGTGCGCGGAGCGTGCGCAATTGCTCCGGTTGCCCGGTAATTTCTCCAGGGTGGCCGGTAGTTAGGGGCTCAAGTTGCGCGACTAACCGTTCGCCCTTCTTTATTTTTGGGTCGCCCTTAGCAGCATGGTCCAGCAGCAGATATGCGGATCATTACTTTCAATTCTTGAGGAGAAGTCATGGCAGCACACTGCCAAGTGACCGGGGCCGAGCCGGGCTTTGGGCACAGCATTTCGCACTCGCACCGCCGCAACAAGCGTCGGTTCGATCCGAACATTCAGAAGAAGCGCTACTGGGTTCCGTCCCTGCGCCGTAACGTCACGCTGCAGGTCTCTGCACGTGGCATCAAGACCATCGACGTACGCGGCATCGACGCAGTCGTCGCCTCTATCCTGGCTCGTGGGGTGAAGCTCTAGTGGCTAAGGACAAGGACGTACGTCCGATCATCAAGCTCAAGTCGACCGCGGGCACGGGTTACACCTACGTAACCCGCAAGAACCGTCGTAACGACCCGGACCGTATGGTTCTGAAGAAGTACGACCCCAAGATCCGCCAGCACGTCGAATTCCGAGAGGAGCGCTAAACATGGCTAAGAAGTCCAAGATTGCTCGCAACGAGCAGCGCAAGGTCATCGTTGAGCGTTACGCTGCAAAGCGCCTCGAGCTGAAGAAGACCCTGGTTGACGAAAACGCAACCGACGAAGCACGCGAAGCAGCCCGCCTGGGCCTGCAGAAGCTGCCCCGCAACGCGTCCCCGATCCGTCTGCGTAACCGCGACATCATCGACGGCCGTCCCCGCGGTACCTTCCAGAAGTTCGGCATCTCCCGTGTCCGCTTCCGCGACATGGCCCACAAGGGCGAACTTCCGGGCATCACCAAGTCTTCCTGGTAATCCCGCGCAGCTGACTCCAGCTGTTTGAGAAGGGCCGGCAACCATCATGGTTGCCGGCCCTTCTTTGCTTTAACTCCGCATGGCTCCCGGTGATTGGACCTGTGTACCACCTGTGCTGCAGCACACACGAACCAATTACGAGGGCGGGTGCTCGTCCAGGTGCCTCCGCGGCCCGTTCTGCCGCGGAACCGCGCGGATTTTCACCCTTTGGAAGGGGGGTTTGCGGTGGGGCCGGAGTGCGTGTATTGTTTTCTAAGTCGCCGCGAGGGAGACAGCGAAGAGCTGATCACCGCGGGCGGCCAAACCCCCAAAATCTAAACCAAAATCTGGTGGCTCTTTAGGGCGCTGGAAAGCGGTGGGGATGGTTTTCCTGCCGGCGTGGATCCTGGAACATGGATTTGCGTCGGGGTGGAGGATCGGGTAAGTTTGGAAAGTTGCTCCGGAGCGAGCCGCGGCCTTGAAAGTGGTTGTGGTGGTGCCGGGTGTGTCTGTTGTTTGAGAACTCAATAGT